>NZ_JH594507.1:71619-124593 GCF_000243015.1 Segatella maculosa OT 289 | reverse complement strand
ATAATTAATAATTAACAATCAATAATCATCATGCTCACGAATCCCGGTTGGTTGCTGTCCAAGACCTGGGCTTGGGGAGCCCGGCTTCCTTTTTCTCTATAATACAAAACAGGTCCGTGAGTACAAGAAGACGGTGGAAGGACGAACGCTTAAGGAATGCTCTGACCTTTACAAATGCCGAACATACGGCAGAATGGAATATCGTCTCCAGAAAGGAGGTGTTCCAGCCGCACCTTCCGGTACGGCTACCTTGTTACGACTTAGCCCCAATCACCGGTTTTGCCTTAGGCCGACCCTCGCGGTAACGGACTTCAGGCACCCCCGGCTTTCATGGCTTGACGGGCGGTGTGTACAAGGCCCGGGAACGTATTCACCGCGCCATGGCTGATGCGCGATTACTAGCGAATCCGGCTTCGCGGGGTCGGGTTGCAGACCCCGGTCCGAACTGGGACCGGCTTTCAGGATTGGACCGCATTTGCATGCGGCCGACTCGCTGTACCGGCCATTGTAACACGTGTGTAGCCCCGGACGTAAGGGCCGTGCTGATTTGACGTCGTCCCCACCTTCCTCACACCTTACGGTGGCAGTCTCCACGGAGTGCCCGGCATTACCCGATGGCAACCGAGAATAGGGGTTGCGCTCGTTATGGCACTTAAGCCGACACCTCACGGCACGAGCTGACGACAACCATGCAGCACCTTCACAGACGCCCCGAAGGGCCTCTTCATCTCTGAATCGTTCGTCTGCAATTCAAGCCCGGGTAAGGTTCCTCGCGTATCATCGAATTAAACCACATGTTCCTCCGCTTGTGCGGGCCCCCGTCAATTCCTTTGAGTTTCACCGTTGCCGGCGTACTCCCCAGGTGGGATGCTTAATGCTTTCGCTTGGTCACCAGACTGATACAGCCTGACAACGGGCATCCATCGTTTACCGTGCGGACTACCAGGGTATCTAATCCTGTTCGATACCCGCACTTTCGAGCTTCAGCGTCAGTCGTGCTCCCGCAAGCTGCCTTCGCAATCGGGGTTCTTCGTCATATCTAAGCATTTCACCGCTACACGACGAATTCCGCCTGCGTTGTGCACACTCAAGTGGACCAGTTCGCGCTGCAAGTCAGACGTTGAGCGTCTACATTTCACAACACGCTTAATCCACGGCCTACGCTCCCTTTAAACCCAATAAATCCGGATAACGCCCGGACCTTCCGTATTACCGCGGCTGCTGGCACGGAATTAGCCGGTCCTTATTCATGCGGTACCTGCAATGAAGGACACGTCCCTCACTTTATCCCCGCATAAAAGCAGTTTACAACCCATAGGGCCGTCATCCTGCACGCTACTTGGCTGGTTCAGGCTCGCGCCCATTGACCAATATTCCTCACTGCTGCCTCCCGTAGGAGTTTGGACCGTGTCTCAGTTCCAATGTGGGGGACCTTCCTCTCAGAACCCCTACTGATCGTTGCCTTGGTGGGCCGTTACCCCGCCAACAAGCTAATCAGACGCATCCCCATCCCTCACCGATGAAATCTTTCGTCGTCATCAGATGACTTCCGACGACTGCATAAGGTATTAGTCCGACTTTCGACGGGTTATCCCTTGGTCAGAGGCAGGTTGGATACGCGTTACTCACCCGTGCGCCGGTCGACACCTAAGAGAGCAAGCTCTCTCATCGTTTCCCCTCGACTTGCATGTGTTAAGCCTGTAGCTAGCGTTCATCCTGAGCCAGGATCAAACTCTCCATTGTAAAATAGAAATCATAAGGTAAATAGCCAAAGAATAAAAAGCACGAATACTCCTACTCTACCAATCTACCTCAAGTTAATCTGTCCAGAACGAATTCCTTCATTAGTATCGAAGTCTAAAGCAAAACCTTTCCAAAATAATTGAACGGCTCGTTTCTTCTACCCAAGGTACGCACCCAAAAAAGGCACGCACCTCGCTTCTTGTACTACTTCTCTGTTTATCTTAATCCTATCAAAGAACGCTATTTCATCTCGCTACCGAACAACATCAGGCTCGGAAAGCGAATGCAAAAGTAATACTATTATTAATTACAACCAAATCTTTTTAAAGAAAAGTTTAAATAATAATAGTATTTTTCTTTTTATATTACAATTCACATATTTTCAAAATTATACTTATATATATTAGACCTCCACACACATAACAACTCTTTCGAGGCAAGAAGATGACTTTGACAGATATAATACCCACGCAAAGGAAACATTCCTAATTGGTCATTATAAATGCTCGTATTCAAATATTCTAATAACCAATTTAGGATAAAGTTTAAACAACTAAATCGTTTGACAATAAGTAACTGAGAATGATTATAATAGTGATTGAAGATAATTACGAAGATCTTTCCAATGATAATAAGGGAAAACATCTGTGCGTAATGCAAGATGTGCCTCTTTTTCGTTATGGAGGACCTTCACCAAGATATCATTCTTTTTATTCTTATAGAAAACAAACTGAACGTTGCCTGCCATGGGTACAGCCTTGAAATCACTCCACACCTTATAGACTTCATAAGGATTACTAACACTGACATCAAAGTGCTCAAGTTTGATGAATGCCAGCAATGGAATGATATTGCCATCATGACCGAATCTCAAGGTGGCTGCAATATTTTTATTGGCAATTGCCTCATCGGCACTTTCTATGATATTCTTTACCAACGGCGCAGCTTTACCCGGACAAGCACCTTTTCCTTCTGCATGGTTGGCACCATCAACATAAAACTTATAGTTGATGACCTGCCACAGGTCGAACAACTCACGATTGGTCAGCACTTGAGGCAACTGAATAGCGGTATCAATGTCCTGCATGTCAACAACTATCCAATAGAGTCCCCACATGAGTTCGCTTGGATTTACTTTCTTCAACACGTAGTTGCTATCGCTAAAAAGTGACTGACACATGCGTTCGGGGCGCGTTTGGGCGAGTGAGAACTTGCGATATTCTTCCACCCAGGGGCCATGCTTGCCATCGGCAAATGCATTGGAAGCTTTCGACTGCCAGTTCAAATATCTCACATATTTTTCACTGGCTTCAAGGTGCATGTCAAGTCCTGGTGACAATCCTTTGAGCTCATCGCAGAAGGCTGCCATGCTCATTGCACACCGCAAGGACATGGTAGATCTTGCAGAAACCTTCTTTGCCTTTCGAAAAACTTCAGGGTAATGGGCATACATGCGATGTGCAATTCCACGATGCTGACGCTCACCTACTGACGTGAGGTCACCACCTCTGCCCTCTACCACAGGCCACAGTTCTTCGAGTTTGGCAAGCAAGTCACGCCCCAAGTCGGTCAGTGCCTGCTGCGCCTGTGCATCCTTGAGCAGGTCTATAATCCATTTGTAGTCTCTATCGCCCAAGAGAAAACGAGAACCATGTCGGCCATAGTGGCTGATATAGAATGGCTGATAGCCTTTCGGAGCAGGTGTCTGCAAATGTTCTTCTACAGGATAAGCCAGGTAGACTCCTCCTGCCTTGGCAGGGTTGGCATCAATCTCCTCGAAAGAAGTCTGAGCCCAAGCCCTACCAAGGGGCAGGAGAAGCATGATAAGCAGGTATATTTTAATAGTTTTCATTCTGTTTCAAAGTTGGGTTATTGGTGAGTTCGGTTTCTGGTATTGGGAATAAGATGTATTTATCATCAACATCTGCACCTTGCTGTTGGGCAGCCTTCCAATCCCAGTTCTTTCCTTTTGTAAACTTTCCGAATCGAATGAGATCCGTACGACGCACAAGTTCTGACGCCAATTCGCGCTGACGCTCTGCAAGAATGAAATCAAGCGTAAGCTGTGAGGCCGTAATGTCACCACTCACATCAGAACGAACACCTGACTTGGCATATCTGCCACTCATATAAGCACGCTCACGAATTTCGTTTACATAGTTGAGAGCATCTGCCATTGACCCACCTTGTGCACCGCGCAGGATTGCTTCTGCAGCAATAAGGTAAGCCTCACCGGTACGGAACATAGGGAAGTTGATAGAGGTATAAGCTTCACCTTGTGTCGGAAGCTGATTCTCCTTGGTAACATTGCGCCATTTGATATAGCCATAACCACAGGTGAATGTGCTTGTCATTGCGCCCTTGTTATCATAGGTTTCCTTCTTTTGATTAGGGAGTGCGGTCATGAACTGTGCACGCTTGTCCTTCTTCTGATTGCCCCACACATCGGTCTTGTCAAACAAAACATCATCAGAATCAAACGCATCTACAAGGGTTGCCTTGGCACGCACATTGCCCCAGCCACGTGAACCGACACCAGTCTTATAGAGTTCGTTCATCGGACCATTTACAAAAGCCTTAACATAGAAGTTGGTTCCTGCAGAGCTCTGCGCTTTCTGTCCGTCCTGACAAAGAGGCCAAATGATTTCAGAACACTGGTCATTATCAGCAAGGAAGATGTGACGATAGTCTGGAGCCAGTGGATAACCACCTTCATTGATGACTTTCTTGGCATAAGCAAGAGCATCAGTATAACGGTTTTCGCCTATCCATGTCTGTGCATTGAGATACATTCTCGATAGCAGGAACCATGCTGCTACCTGGTCTATTCTGCCATATTCATTCCTGTGTGGTGCCTTCAAATCAGCATCAATGGCTTTTAGTTCACTTTCAGCAAATTCAAAGATTTGTTTTCTCTGCCACTGCACAGGGATTTCCTTTACACCCGTGTTCTCGTCGATATAAGGAACATTACCAAAAAGGTCGCACAAGGTTGCATAGCAGTAAGCCCGAATGAAACGAGCCTCAGCGCGGTAACTTGCATATTCACCTGACATTTTATCCCAGAGCCCACGCTTTTTCAGCTTGTCCTCCGTGCATTCACGCAACACTTCATTGCAATAGGCAATACTCATGTAGAGGCGCTGATAGGTCCAGGTGACTACAGGAGCATTGGAAGCATCCCATGACAGATTGAGCATTTTGCGAAGACCATTGGAAGAAGAAGGCATGAGAAAATTGTCGGTGTTCAGTTCCTGGAGATAGAACAACAGACGCACATACCCTGAATAGCCTTCGTTTGCACCTTGCAAATCGCCATCTCCCCCATCACCACCTTTCTGACCAGTTAGAATCATTGAGCCGTAACACTTTGCAAGCATACCGGCATATCCGTCTGTTGTGCTGTAGACTTCTTCGCTAACAATCTGGTTATCATCAAGTGGCATGGTGTTAAGATCATTGAAACATGATGTAAATCCTAAACAAAATAGGATTGATATGACTGCGATAATTTTATTCTTATTCATAGTTATATATTCTTGGGTAATTAGAAATTCAGATTCACTGATAAAGAGAATGTGCGTGGACGCGGGTAGACATCACGGTCGATACCATTTGCCAACTCGGGATCGATACCCTTATAGCCTGTAAGCGTACAGACATTCTGTATGGCAAAAGCCAAACGGAGATCAGACTTATCGTTCCATAATTTCTTAAAGGTATATCCCAATGTAATGTTGTCTAAACGGAAGAAATCACCTTTTTCAAGGAAGTAATCTGAATAGAGCTGCTGTACATCAAAGCCCAAATCCCGAGTAGAAGGAAGAATGTTAGAGAAGCTTCCTTGATCACTATACACCTGCTGCAAATATTGGTCAGCACGAATATAGTTATAAACATAAGCTCCGAAAGCACCATGAGCATTCAAACCCAAATACCAGTTCTTATAGTTCACATGAGTATTAAAGCCTAAATATGCCTTGGGAAGTGCACTCTTGTCAGTAGCATAGCGAGTTTCTGTAGAGGATATTGAACCATCAGGCTGCACATATTTCCCCTCTAAAGGCTTACCGTTATTATCGTATGCCTGCTTGGCAAGATAGAAGGTATATGGACGCTTGTTTACCATGAACACTTGAACATATTTTCCTGTACCTGAGATTGCACCCGTTTGAACGAAGTTAGACTCAGAGTCAATGGTATTCAGTTTCGTAATCTTAGAAGTATTCCATGTGTAGTTCAGCCCTAAATCCCAAGTAAGATCTTTCGTACGGATAGGTTGTGTATTGATAGAAAACTCTATACCTTTATTGTTCATCTCGCCGATATTCGTAGTGAGAATAGAAGAGAAATTAGTTCCTGAAATAACGTTGATGGTATTCAAGAGGTCTGTTGTATGGCGCTTATACAAATCAACAGTTCCATAGATTCGGTTATCCAAGAAACCATAGTCAAAACCTACATTCCAAGTTGCTGTTGTTTCCCACTTGATATCCGTATCGTAAGCATTCGGACGATAAGTACGATACCATTTATCTCCAAAACGATAGCTTGCCTCAGGATAAGAAATTGTAAAAGTAGTCATGTAAGGATAGTCGTTGAGGATATCCTGTTGACCGGTTTCACCATAACTCAGACGCAGTTTCAAATTGCTCAAGACACGGTTGTCCTTGAGGAAATCCTCGCTGCTTACACGCCATGCCAATGCAACAGAAGGAAAGTAACCCCAACGATTGTCCTTAGCGAAACGTGATGATGCATCAGAACGCAAGGTGGCTGTCAGCATATACTTTTCATCATAGGTGTAGTTGACACGGCCATATAAAGAAAGCAAGTAATATTCAGACTCATAATGCGATGGAGAGAACAGTTCCTTACCTGTAGGTGAAAGTGTGGTATCATCGTATTTCTTCCAAAAATGCTGCCATCCATAACCCGCCATGGCACTGAAATCATGCTTCTTATCAAACACATGCCGATAGTTGGCATAGATGTCTAAAAGCGTGTTGCGCTTATTCTGCGTACCATCATAATCCAATCCTGTCCCATCCTTCATGTTTGAAGTGTACATCGGTCCTGCCTTATCTGAGACATCCTTTGTATAAATGCTTTTGAGAATATCAAAACCAAGGTTTGCATTCAACTGCAAGTCTTCAAAACCATGCATTTTATAGTTTACGGTGGCATTACCAATCGCACGGGATAGCTTATTGTTGAACTTCTGAAGTTCAAGTTGTGCCACAGGATTATCAGTCTGAATAGCCATTGGGGAACCGCCATTCATCCAAATAAAATATCCCAATCCAGGAGTGTTGCTGCCTCTTGCTCCAGTCATAACCGGACGCGTTGGGTCATACCGTAACGCATTATTTACAACATCGCCACTTACCATTGCATTATCTTCATACGAAGCCTTCAACTTCAAACCAACGGTGAGATGATTATCAAAGAATGTAGGATTAATACCACCATCAAACGTATAACGGCTATAGTGATTGGTTCTGATGATACCACTCTGGTTTGTATAACCTACAGAAACACGATACGGAGCCTTTTTCATCACATTGCCTGAAAGCGAAACATTGTGCTCTGTACCAATAGCCGTACGGAAGATTTCATCTTGCCAATCAGTATTTGCAGTACCAAACGAAACACCGGAAGGGACACCAGTTACTGTTGGCACAAAGCGACGAAACTCGTCAGCTGTCAGTGGAGTAAGACGCTTGGCAATAACGCCCACTGAAACATTTCCATTATAATTCACCTTTATACCGCCTTCACTTCCCTTCTTGGTGGTAATCACAATTACACCATTCGAAGCTCGTGAACCATAGATAGCCGTAGCTGAAGCATCTTTCAATACAGTGAATGTCTCTATATCATTAGGGTTGATACCACCCAAAACATTGCCTCCACCCTCTATCGTTGAATTATCAACAGGAACGCCATCAATAACAATCAATGGGTCGTTGCTTGCAGAAAGCGAAGCACCACTACGTATTCTGATAGTAGAACCTGCTCCGGGAGCACCCGAATTTGTGATAACATTCACACCAGCAATCTTCCCCACAAGAGCTTCCTGAGCAGTGTTCTGCACACCTTTATTAAGATCATCGCGATTGATTGCCGTTACAGAACCCGTAAGGTCCTTCTTTTTCACCTGACCATAACCAATCACTACGAGTTCGTTCAGCGTATTACTGTCTTCATTTAGTTTAAAGTTATAACTACGCTGATTACCTACCTTGAACTCCTGTTGGTTATAACCTACATAAGAGATTACGAGCGTTGCGCCATTAGGAACTTCCAATTGGAAATTACCATCCATGTCTGTAACGGTAGCAATAGTATTGCCTTTAACCATTACCGTAGCACCAATGAGAGGTTCACCGCTGGCGTCGGTGACATTTCCACTAATCTTCTTTCCATCTTGCACAGCTGCAGCCATTGAGGTTATACCGCCATGTGTATGGCTTGAGGCAAAAGTACCTACAGGAATAATAAGCAATCCTGCCATACATAGCAAATGGAAGACATGCACATTTTGCCAAATAGAATCCGATTTTTTCATCGTCATAAATTTAAGATATAAAATATTAATAGTATATTCAATTGTATTTAGGTTTCAGCTTTTTTCAAATAAATTAGCCGAAACAAAAATACATCAAATATGAATCGTTGTCAAGTGGTATTTGATAAAAAGTAAGTATATAAAGAATGTTCCTTTACTAAATATCAATAACTTATATATTCAGGCTATAAACAAAATAGTAACTTTAAAGTAAGTCTTACTTTTCATAAAAGTCTTACCTTTTCAATCAATTTTTCACGAGAAGCACCAATATGTGAACGCACTTTCTGTCGATAGTTATATACCGTTTGCTTCGAGTAACCAAGAAATGAAGCTATCCGAATACTATCGGTAATCCCCAAACGAACCAATGCATAAATCCTCAACTCAGGCGAAAGGATTTCACCTTCCTTGGGCAGGAACGTCGTTCCATCAGTGATGAGTCTATTGAAATCAGTAATAAAATCGGGAAACAACTTTAGGAAGATTGTATCGAAAAGACGATAAAGTTCCTTCTTATACTTCAATGCTACAGGTGATTCAAGAGTTACCAGCAGTTCATGAGTTTTACGCGTTTTCATTTTTGTAAGCAAACTAAGACGATAAGCCTCCAACTCATTAATATATATAGAACAAATATTAAAAAGCTGAGCAATATATTCTTCTTTGAGGTTATTATCTTCTTGAAGTTGTTCGTTTAACGAAGCAAGTTCTTTGTTCTTAGCCTCAATAAAGACATCATTCTCTTGCAATTTAATATTCTTTACTTCAAGTTCATTTCGCAAAATAGACAAGCTTCGGTTTCGTCTTAAAACAAGGATAACCATGATTACTAACACCAAAAGCAAAAAGCCAAGCGTTACAATATAAATGATGAATGTCGTACGTTTCTCTTCCACCACCTTATCATGAGCAGCTGTAATAATTGGAAGAAGGCCTGCCACATTGGTTAACCTACTCTTAGCCTTACTTTGCATAATATCATTCATGCAAACCGTCATATACCGGTAAGCACGGTCTATATCCCCTCTCTCATAAAGCATTCGGGAAAGGTCCTGGAGAGCAGTATAACTCTTGTTCCCCACCAATTTATCCAAAATTGCAGCCTTGGCAAGAAAACACATACTATTATTTTTATATCCCGCAGCAGCATATAACTCTGAAGCCACTGCACACGCTGAAGCATCATTCCAAACACTATCAGGATATTTCTTTTCATAACTGCGAAATAAGTTTATCGCTTGATTATACCGCCCATCTAAGCGCAGGATCATACTCTGATTGCATACAGACATCATCGTGTTTGGAATCTCATAGACAGCCATTGAATCCCTATACCGACGTTGCATAAGGCGATAAAACCTTTGTTCTTCGCTACTCCTCCCCTCTTTCAGCAAAGAAAAATAGATTCCATGAAGCATATTGTAATATTGTTTGCCATGTGTACGGATATAGCTTCTATCCATATTCCGCAGAACATTCAGCGCCTCATCATATCTTGCAAGCTTCTTATATGCATCGGCAATATCCAGCATGGAACTCTGTATCTTCTCATAATCACCCATCTTCTTTGCTAACAACCAACCTTCTTTTGCATAGATAAACATCGAATCAAGATTATACTTCTTGTATTGGCTGAAAAGGTCCACGCAAATCTCATACCGATTCTTGTCGTTCACTGCTTCATCAAACATCCTAAGCGACTTTTCTATTGATTTCCTCTGTTTACGGTCTATGTCACTTGATAATGCTATGGCCTCATCAAGTTTATACAACAATGATTGTAAATTATGCTCTTCACATTGCATTGGCAACGAGAACAAGCAAAATATCATAGCAATTAGAATTCTTTTCATCAGTACATCAAAGTTATTGGACGTAAGATACTTTTGGTATTACTTTCATCTACCTACAAATATAACAACATTTCCGCCAAACATCAAATCATCATGGCGCTATATGTCCCCAATTAATGATTTTTATATTCTAAAAAGCACAATGCATAAGCTTATTCCGAATAAGTACTGACTTCACCGATACCAACAACAACGACCTTATGTAGGAAGAAATATAGGAGAACAACAACTGTATCAAGACAGAGATGAAACAGATTGTAAAAGATGGGGCAGAGCGGACTGAAAATCATTCAAAGCTTGCACATTAGCGCAAAAGTAAGAAAAGTTTACTCATGCTTGTATTTCATGTAGAACGAGCAATGTTATTTGAGAGAAAAAAACATAGTTAAAAACTTGCAAATCGAGTGCAGAATTTTGTATCTTTACATTCAGCAAAAATATATTAAAAATTCCACGAAAAAAGAAAACTCAAATAGAAGTTTAAATAAATTAACAAATGAGACCATTGATAATCAACTTGTTAACGTTCCTAAGAACTATGAACAAGAACAAGAACAAAAAAAGACGACGAAAAGAGTAGAAAAAGTCGACGTCGACGACGACGTTGTTCTCGAAGAAAAGGAATACCTCTTCCAACCCCTCAGATACCTCCCCCCAACCCCTCCGAAGGAGGGGAGCACAAACCACTTACAAACCTAATATTCCTCCCCAGATATTGCTACAAACGAGCCCTAAAATACGGGCACAAAAGCGGCTTGCTTGCTCGATACCTCTCACTGTATTCACGGCGAGAGCAGACGCTGTATTACGTCCGCCATGCCCACAAGGTCGGTCTCCCTCCCTTTGGGAGGGTCGGGATAGGTTTTGGGGGAGGGACAGGGTTGATATTGAAGAGCCGAGATGGGTTTCTCCCCTCCTTTGGAGGTATTGGGAGAGATTTTCCGATAGGTGCCGGCTTACAATCTCAGACACTTTGCCGTACAATCTCAACCATTCCACGCATCAATCTCAGCCACTTTACAAGGCGATATAGCCTACACTGGCAGTGATGAATTCAAGTATGAGTGCATGTTGCGACTCAAGTTACCGTATAGTCTTTTCAATCTGATGGCTCCGATTGTCGTTACAACAAACCGTCCTTTACATCAGTGTTCAGCCTTATGTTAAATTTCACATTGATGTACATAAATGTCAGCTTCTTAATTATGATTTTACGAAATAATGACTATATTTGCAACATATACAAATAGCTGGTTTATGAAGAAAAAGGCACCTAAATTAAGTCGCAGGACTCTGAAGAAAGCTGTCAAGACCTTACGGTTCATTTCTTGGTTCTGCTTTATTGCGGCCGTCTTGCTTACCCGTATGGACTTGACGTTTGAAAATTTCATGATGACAGGTGCACTGCTTTTCATCAGCTTTGTTTCTTACATACTGAAAGTAGGTGCAAAGACCGAAATAGAACTTTTAGATATCGAAGAAGGGAAAGACTGTCCGTGGTGGTATGCGCCACTCACTCCTTGGTGGAATGGTGCACTGTAAGTCGGTTGTTATTTGATTCCACTCTTTCCTAAAAACTCTTCTTTGATTCGTTCCAAACACAAATCATCTGAAAACTCCAAACGACGGAAGATATTAAGCAACTCATTACTGATATTATCGAGTTGCAAATTCGTCCTCAGGACTTCAGTTGTTCGACCTTTGAGACGTTCTTTGTCAATATCCTAAAGAGACTTCAAAACAGAGATTCCCGTTGATCCGATCGAGAGACGCTCATTATTGAGATAGATTCTCAACATCACAGGATTCTTCCCTTCTTTGTTCACATAATTACTTCTAAGATAGAAGGTTGACTTAAAAGTTTACTTTATAAATATTTGTTTTTAATTGTAACCATAGTATGGATTTTGTGTATCTACACTACTCCAAAAGAAGGAAATGGTACAAAACAAAAATGTCATAACTCCTTGAAGTTATGATATTTATTGTTTTCTTTAGAAATCTCTACTATTATTTCAGAGTACTTAAAGCGGTGCGTACGAGATTCGAACTCGTGACCTCCTGCGTGACAGGCAGGCATTCTAACCAACTGAACTAACGCACCAAGGTGCTGATTGCGGCAAAATAAAGGCGGTGCGTACGAGATTCGAACTCGTGACCTCCTGCGTGACAGGCAGGCATTCTAACCAACTGAACTAACGCACCAAATGGCCTTGCGCTAAATTGCGAGTGCAAAAGTAATGATAATATTTTATTCCGCAAAACTTTTTATGCCCTTTTTTGGAAAAAATATTGCAGCAAATAGGCTTCCCGATACGTATCATTGGCATGTAGCCAATCTTTCAATACGGCACCATCTTCGAACCCCAAGGATCTGAAAAGTTTTAAGGAGACTTCGTTCTCCACGGAAACAACGCCATAGACTTGATGCAGATGGACCACTTCGCGGGCATAATCCAACGCAAGCCGCAAGGCTTCGGTGGCATACCCCCGGCGACGGTAACGCTCTTGAATAACTACACCCACTTCCGCCCTACTGTGCCGTGGGTCGAAATTCACCAAATCCACCATTCCGACGCAAGCTCCTTCGACATTCTCTATCATCAGTCTCACCTGTTTATCCGCATAAATATCACCCGTAGCATTGGCGATATAATCATGCAGAAGATAGCGGGAATATGGCACATTGACAACGCCCACACACCACGTTCCCGGGTCGTTCTCAATCTGATAAAGCACATCGAGGTCCTCTGGCTCCATGGCCCTTAGTCGTATTCTACCCTTCATAACATATCACTTCTTTTGCCGTAATCAGCGTTCCATGGCGATAAGTGCCCAACGAACAGCGGCCGTCGAAACGCAAAACCATGTCTTTTAGAATGAAAGCATAGTCGAAAGTCTCCGTGTCATAGACAATATAGGCGACTCCGCCACCTGCATCGGGCAAGAAATCTGGCATATCCGAAGGACTTCCTACCACGAACCGGGCTCTCAAATCATTGCTTTCCGACAGCTGACGACACTCATCCAACATTTTCTTCCTACCGATAAAAACATAGCTGGCCTCGTTTTTCTTATGTGAAGACAATCCAAAAGCATGCAAAACACCACTTATCATCTGCCCGACCAAGGCCGTAAAAGCTTTAAAAAAGATGGCCGCCTTCACGGGAATGCTAATCAAAGAGGCAGCGGTGTAGTGCTTACACATGAAAACGAGCATGGCCTTATAGAACACATGCACATAACGAAACGACGACTTCTCGGTACTCTCGCCCTTATAATGCAGGATATCAAGCGGTAAATACCAATTCTGCCATCCCTTTTGAAGCAGTTGATAACTCAACTCAATGTCTTCCCCATACATGAAATAATCCTCGTCCAATAACCCCGCCTGAAACAAGGCCTCACGGCGCAGCAAACAGAAAGCACCGCTGACTACTTCTATCTGCTGCGGACTGTCCCACGGCAGACCACCCATGTAATAATGTGCGAAACGGCTGCTTTCCGGAAAACGCTTGCATAGTCCCACCATCTTATAAAAGGCCGTCATGGGTGTCGGAATACCGCGTCTGCTTTCCATTGCTCGCTTTCCGTCAGCCTTAAGCATGCTAACACCTACGGCCCCAGCCTTGGAATGGTTTCCCATGAAAGCCAAAGCCTCCCTTAACACTTGCTCGCCAACAATGGTATCAGGGTTCAACAGCAACACATAGTCGCCCCTGCTCTGCCTGACGGCCATGTTGTTGGCACGGGCAAAACCCAGATTATGACTGCTTTGAACAAACCTGACACTGGGAAACAGGGGCTTTAAATAAGCTACACTACCATCTTTCGAATGATTGTCTACAACAATGACCTCGGCCTCAATGCCTTCAACAGCACGACATAAGGAGCACAGACACTGCTCCAGATAAAATTTCACGTTGTAGTTGACAATAATGACCGAGAGTTGCATAGTCCGTTCCAAGAGAAAGCGTTTCAACCGTTCGCAATCGCAGCGTACTCATCTTCACAACGCGCTTTCGTGGGAAGAATAAAGCATGCAGACAGAAAGAGAATGATACCCATGTAGCCAAAAGCCACATTCATAAACAAATAATAAAAAACGACATTGGCCAGCATCGGCAGCAAAATCATCTCCAAACGCACGAGCGAACAAATGAGAAACATGCGAAGATGAGTGTCGTTATCGTTCTTGACGGCATTCCGAATGCACCGGAACTTGAACAAACGCAGGGCAACCGGAATGACACAGATGGTCAGAATCTCCATCAACGAAGCAAAGATGAATTCCTGATTGGCATCGGCATGTCCTGTTCCTAAGATTTCAAACACATCGTTCTCATTGATGACAACCCACGATAACGCCATCATCAACGGCACAAGATAGCCAACGAGAAGAATCTTCTGTATGCGTTTCATTGCTTAAAAAATGCGTTTCATTGCTTAAAAGGAGTTCGGTTAATGATTGAACGACCGAGTGTCACCTCGTCGGTATACTCCAATTCGTCGCCTACGGAGATGCCCCGGGCTATCACACTGACTGCAACATCAAAACCAGCGAGCTTGCGTGAGATATAGAAATTGGTCGTATCGCCCTCCATCGTAGAGCTCAATGCAAGGATAACTTCCTTGATTTTCCCGCTTTTCACGCGCTCCACAAGCGACTCTACCGCGATGTCATTGGGGCCAATGCCGTCCATCGGCGAGATAATTCCACCCAAAACATGGTACAATCCATTGTATTGTTGGGTTTTTTCCACAGCCATCACGTCCTGAATGTTCTCCACCACACAAATCGTCGTGTCGTCTCTTCGAACGTCAGAACAGATGGGACACACCTCCGTATCACTGATATTGTGACACACTCGGCAGTATTTCACCTCATGTTTCAGTGTCGTGATGGCCCGACCGAACGCATCCACCTCTTCATCTTCACGTCGGAGCATATACAACACCAACCGCAAAGCCGACTTACGCCCTATACCCGGCAACTTGGAAAACTCGCTTACGGCCTTCTCCAACAATGCCGAGGGGTACTTGTCCGTCATAGATTCAGAGATAAACGCCTATTCCTACCTTCAAACCTATCGTGGAATATTGGCTGTGGTCCTTGAAACTTTGGTCGTAATAAATAGCCGGTTCGATGGTAACCGTGCCGCTGACGAAGAAAGCATAGCCCACTTCAACTCCCGGCATGAAGTCGTTATAGTTCTTAATGTGCACGAACTTAGTATTTGCACCAAGGAAAATACCATTCTGTTCAATATAATATCGTGCGCCGACACCAGTCATAAAACGATTTGGTGTCAAGGCATTCGAGTTCATTTGAAAGTCTATCAACCCCAGCAACATCAGGTCATCGGTGAAGAAGTAGCCCAACTTTCCCTGCACACCGAGGTTCAAATTGTCGGCTCCACTATAGCTCATGTTCAAGCCGGTCAGTGAAGCTCCAGCATAAAACTTGCCTTCTTCAAACTGCGCATGGGCGGTGATGGCCATCAACAAGGCTGCCACAAACAAGATAATTTTCTTTTTCATCGTTCTTTTTCTCTTATAAAACGCTAATTATATGAATTCTTCCAACAGAAGTAATGCTGCAAATTTAGTGATTTTATCACAGCCGACAAAATTTTGAATGGCTTTATTTATACACAAAGAAAGTTCCTCCATCGCTGCCGGCATACTTTTTCAACAAATCAAGAATATATCCCGCGTTGGCCTTTACCCGCTTTTCATCGCCGTCATAGCCATTGATGAGCACCAAAAGATGCGTCGTTTTATCCGTTATCTTCGTGCGTTCATGGTCACTGGTAGGCGTTCCTATGCCACCGATTTCATCGCGATAGACGGGCAATCCTTCAATATTGAGCAGTCCACGCCCTATTCCTTCGTAGGGTTCACCGGCTTTTCCGATGCCCAAGGTCAGCCTTTCGCCCACGATTTTATCGGCATCAAAGCCACCGATACTATAGCCGTAGGCCATCGAAGCAAAGTTGATCAAGTCCACCAAAGTGTCGATTTGATAGAGCGCTTTGCCCTGTAACAGCCTTCGAATCAAGGCTTCTGAGGCCGGACGATAGCGTGAAGGGTCTTTCCCTGAAGCCCGATATACACGACGGGTTGCCGCAATTCCGCTGATATTCTTCAACGTTTCGGTGGTGAGTTCCGTCCGAATTCGCTCGCCAAAAGCGTGGATTTCGTCCCACAAACCACCGTTATAGGCCGAGTTGACAACCTTTGCTTCCACACAAGCCCCAACAAATTCGGGGCAAACCTTCGCTATTTCTTTGCTTACTATGATTTCCATAACGACTACAAATGTAGGCAAAAAAATCAAGAAACATAGGCTTTCATTTCACAAAACAAGCCAAGTGCCTTATTATGTCCTAAACTTTATGGGCACAGCAAACCTGCAACGAACGGGCTGTCCGTCCTTGATAGCAGGCTTGAAACGCGGAAACTGTCGCCACACTTTCAAGGCTTCGATTTCAAAAGGCACATCGGTTCTACGAACCAATTGGGGACATGAGAGCGTGCCATCGGCCTCAACGACAAACTGAATGACCACTTTCCATTGCCCACATGACTCCTGAGCTACGGCCGGCCACCGCAAATGATCGATTAAGAACTTGAACATTGCCTGCTGACCTCCTGGAAATTCGGGCATTGTATCGCAGACTTCGTAAATCTGTCCACGTGTTTCTCGCCAGCCATTCAGCTTGAAAAAGAAGGAAGGGACAGCCATTCTGCACTCGCCATCTATGTGATATTGCTCCCAAGGATAGACCGAAACCAACGACGAAACAACGATTTCTTTCAATCGTTTTTGGGCAGATAGGGATAGTGAATCGGGCCACATGCGCATGATTTCTACTCTGCATGAGTCGGCCATTTGGCCCCAACCCGAAGGGAACAACCGTGCTTGCAGCACTATCGAATGGCCTTCCAACTCGGGAATATCGGCCAAAGGAATATGATTTTCGATGGAATCGGGGTGGAAAAGCTGCATGGGTGACAGTCCCGCAAGCTTCTCATTGCGAAACGTTCTCTGCTTTGTAACATTCCCATTCAGCACATCTGCCATCGTTTCTTGCACGTAATTGCGGTCGAAACCATCGTGCACATAGCGCACAAAGTCGCCTCTTCCGTAGCGCAAGGTGCCCGAAACCCACTTGGCAACCACGTGCCCATGCTTGAGATAGGCCTTGAAAATGCAATTGAAACTACGCTTGTCAAGCATCGCATAGCCATCATCTTTCTTCGAAACATAGCCCACACTGTCTAACAACAATTGCCCGTTTGCTATCGTCCAATAACCTTTAAAACCGTCCCAATTAGAGGTTCTGGCCCCTTTTTCCTTGTCAACAAGGCCCTGTAACGATTGAAACAACGTTTCATTCTGCACTATCGGCCGTGCTAACAACGCATAGGCGATGCCGTCAACATAAACAACATCCGCCTCTTGTGCTGTCGCAAAGCCCCGCAAGGTTAATGCCGTAAGCCATAAAACCAAAAGCAAACGTCGCCTCATAAACTTAAAATTTAAGGCCGTTGATACGCACCCATGAAACAAATGGCACCAAAACGATTGGTCACTACATAGAGAAACGGATGGTTGCAAAGCACAAAACGTTTCTTCAATTCCTTCTTCTTAGGCTGTTCAGTGGCACTAAGCACAGCGACTTCCACCGTAGTTTGGGCCTCAGCATGGGTGTGCTGCTCATTGAAATCAATCCGAACTTCCTGTTTGACCTCATCAACATAGGCCCGTTCTGCCACCATATTGGAGAGGTTGGCAAGCTTCATATCGAAAGCATCTTGCACGCCTAACTGCCTCAGAACGCCTTTCATGTCATTTTCTTTGGCTGCACTGAACTTCGGAAACCATAGGCTCACGTCGGCCAACTCCATCTGCTTCACAGCCTGTCGCCATGCCGTAGCATTCAAATTCGGCACAATCTGCCCCAACTTCTTCCCCATCTTAGGCAGCAATACATAGAGATTGAAGTCGCCTTTATACGGAATCTTGACTAACTGATAATCTTCTGTTTCCATATAATTGAGGTCGAATTGGCCCTTCATCAGCGGCACTTTGGCAGTCTTTCCCTGTTCGGTCGTGAACGTATGAGGCTGTGTTTCCGTTGGTTCGAACTCCTCTTTCCAAGCCCCATCAAATGTCAATGTGTTGCTAAGAATGAGCTTTTGAGCCTCTTTTCCCGCTTCAATCGTTGCAAAATAACTTTGTATCATGCGCTCTTCAAAGGCAGACAGCAACGCAACATCGGCCCCGACCACGAGCTTGTTGGCGCTTGTCAGCGTGGAAACCTCGTCATCAGGGCTTTCAGACTGGCTTTTCACCGTAGCTGCATCGGCCAACAACATCTTACGACATAGGCTGTCTGCCAGTCCTTCTCGGCCCAAAACACGACTGATTTGCTGTTGTGTCATGCCCTCGGCACCTGCATTCAGCATATTCAAAGCATAGCAAAGACCGAGCGGAGAAACCAAGAAGTTCTCTTGATCACGGTGCATTTCGTGGAGCAATTGAAAGGCCACACCATTCACCATACTGTCAATTTCGGCGCGTTCCGTGCCGTTTGCCTTGAACAAACCATACTTCCCGGCTGCCTCTTCTTGCAATGTCGGTGCCTTACATGCCACAAAAAGCACGGCCAAAGCCCCTATATACCACTTTGTTTTCATCATGCGTCGATAAGATTTTTATTTGAAAAATGTAAAAACTGTAGTTATCTTAATCATGTTCTCCTTTGCAAAGATAAAGCTTTTTTGTGCAGATTGACTCAAATGATGCCCTAAATTTGAAACTCATCTCTGATTTTAAAAAGAAAGGGGAAGCCTAAACTTGCAGACTTCCTATGGCGTATAAAAGTGCAAACTTAATGCTCTTTCGGTTTTTAGAGCCTGAAACAGGACCTCTCTTTTGTCAATTTTTATTCCCTATTTTTAATACTTCGAGAGGTGATGAAATAGAAATAAGGAAGCCCTAAAACGGACTCTCCTGCAATGGTTTTATGCTATTGAGGGTCGTTTCCCATCGCTTTCCGACGCAACATGCCCCATATTTGCATGCAAAATGAGCCTTATCGCGCATCAAAATAAGCCATTTGATGACCATAAGCCACCCACTTTCCACTCAAAAACCTATCATCTTTCAACACAGAATGCCGCAAAAAGGCGCCCATTTTTATCTATTTTTCATAACTATTTGGCAAACAACGATTTACAAACTACGCTCAAAACACACGTATTTCCGCCCAAAAGATTTTGAATTTTGAATAACGCAAGCACGCAAAGGCATTTGTAAAAGAAAATCGGAGAGCCCGAACCGTGAGTCAATAAAAATTTAATGGGGAAGAATAAGCTGACAAAAACTATTGCTAAATATTTGCTTTGTCGGCAAAAATGCACTATCTTTGCCTTGGAAACAAATAAAAACGATGATGGAGAAACAAATCGGATTAAACCCCACACAGTTGTATCTGCTGAAGCTGTTTGCCCAAAATGGATCAGAAAAAAGCCTGAATGAACTGAAAAAAGTGCTGGTGGAATACTACCAAAAGAAATTAAACAAGAAACTTAATGACCTTTGGAATGACGGAGTAATAACTCCCGAGAAGTTGGAAGAAATCAAACACATGCATCTTAGGACTCATACCAGCAATTGATGGAACATATTGTTCTTGACACTAATTGCCTTGTACTCTGTCTTCCAGAGAAGAGTGCTTATCATAAGGTGTGGCTATCTTTCCTGAAAGGAACATATAAGTTATGTGTATCCAATGAGATTATGGAGGAGTATGCCGAAATCGTCGGCAGGTTTTGGGGTAAGGACATTGCTGATTATGTAATGAAAGTTATTATCGGAAGTAGCAATACACATTTCTTTACGCCTTATTTCAAGTTCGGCCTCATTACAACCGACCCTGACGACAATAAGTTCGTGGACTGTGCCATTGCTGCGAACGCCCATTTCATCGTAACAGAAGACAAACATTTTGAGGTTTTGAAAGAAATAGACTTTCCACAAGTAGACATAATAGGTATTGATGCCTTTGTCGAACAACTCAATAAGCTTCCCACAGCGTCCAAATAAGCCCATACAAGTAGTCACTCACTCCCTTTGGGAGGGGCGGGTTGAGCGTCCTACTCATTCTTCCTATAACTCAAAATAGCCCAAGTGTCGAAGAACAGGGCAAAGACTGAAAGACCAAGTAGTTGGGGAAGAATGCTTTGGAAATCGCCCCCACGTACGAAGACCGTGCGAATGCCTTCGATGAAATAGGAAACGGGGTTGACGAAAGTGGTCAGATAGGCCCACCGGGGCATAGAGCGTACGGGCGTGAACAGGCCACTCATGAGCATCAACACCACCAAGAAAAACCACAAGACGAACATGGCTTGCTGCATGGTTTGGTTGTAATTGGAGATAACTAAGCCGAAACCACTGAAGCAAAAGGCCAAAAGCAGTGCCAAAAGATAGACCCATCCAAGGCTTCCCACACATGTAATGCCATACACAAGCCATGCAAGCACGAAGCAAATCGTCATCACTATCAATCCAAGAAACCAATAAGGAATGAGTTTAGCCATGATAAACGAGAACTTACCCACAGGTGTTACGTTGATGGCCTCAATGGTTCCGGTCTCCTTTTCGGCCACGATATTCAGTGCAGGTAGGGCACCACAAACCATCATCAACAAGATTCCCATAAGCGCAGGCACCATGAACAGTTTACTGTCAAGGTGCTTGTTGTAGAGATACAAGGTGGAAACGCGGTCGGTCAACGTAGAAAACAGGGCGTCAGCCGATACATGCTCGGTCACGATACGGTTCATATAAGCGGCCCCCATAGCCCCTTTCGTCCCGTTGACTGCATTCACGGCCACGAGAATTTGAGGCTGTTTGCCTTGCATTCTGTCGCGTTCAAAATGATCAGGAAGCTCGACAATGACATCTGCTTCAGACTGTTCGATGTCGTTCAAAGCGTCACTATACGATGCTTTCTCACCCTTGAAAACGAAGTAATGACTTGCTTCAATGCGATGAACCAATTGCTGTGAAAGTGTAGAACGGTCGTTATCGACAACCACAATCGCGATATTCTTCACCTCCATATTCATCACCCAAGGCATCACACACATGATGAAAACGGGGTAAATCAGCACCAACACCTTGAGAAAAGGATTGCGCTTCATCTGCAACAACTCCTTATATATAAGATAACGTAAGCGCATTTTATTCCAATCTTTTGTTAAACTTCAACAGAGCCGTCGTCAAGAAGACTACCGTCATGGCTGAAAGTATGATAACTTCTTGCGCAATATGACGGAAACCTACACCCATAATGAGTAGCTTGCGCATGGCGGAAATGAAATAACGAGGGGGCATCAAAGCCGAAACCCACTGTAAAACAGAAGGCATGCTCTCGATGGGGAACATCATACCACTTAGCAAACTGGTCGGCATAAGCAGCATGATTGCTGATGCTAAAAGGGCAACCATCTGCGTCTTTGCTACCGTACTGATGAGCAAACCCAACGATAATCCCAAGAGAATATAAATGGCTGAGACCAATAAAATGAGCCAAAGACTGCCGGCAATCGGCACATTCAACACATAACGCGACATGAGAAGGATACTCAACAGCACAGCAAATGCTAATACAAGATAGGGCACTGCTTTCGACAAAATGATAAGTAATGGGCGCACAGGAGACACCAACAAGACTTCCATTGTACCTCGTTCTTTCTCACGAACAATGCTGATACTCGTCATCATTGCACAGATTAACATGAGCAACATGCCCATGATTCCGGGCACAAAGTTGTAGGAACTCTTCATTTGGGGATTGTAAAGCATTTTTGAGGAGACACTATTTGGTACTTCAATCCGCATGACATTCATCAGCTGAGTACCCATGATTTGCGAGGCATAATTGCTGTATTGCTGTGCCATATTGGGGTCGGCACCATCTATAATAAGCTGCACTCCGCCATGTTTAGTGGCAAAATCGGGACTGAAAACCACGGCCATATCGGCCTTTTGATTGCGAATGAGACGTTCTGCTTCAGCGGGTGTGTGAACCCAAACCGTCACATTGAAGTATTCAGATTGGTCGAGTGCCTCGACAATACGTTGCGTCTGATGATCGAGTTGTGAGGCAACAACCACCGTACGCACATTGCGCACATCGGTAGAAATGGCGAAACCGAAGAGCAACATCTGCACGACAGGCATGCCAAAGAGTATCAACATCGTACGCACATCACGTGTGATATGCTTAGTTTCCTTGATGATAAATGACCAAAACTCTTTCATGTCTAATCACTTTGTCGGGTAGATTGGCGTGCTAAAAGCGTGAACACACTGTTCATATCGGGCTGATTGAAGCGTGTTTTCAATTCATTGGGTGTGCCGATTGCACTGATTTTACCATCTACCATGATGGAGATACGGTCGCAATACTCGGCTTCATCCATATAATGCGTGGTTACAAAAACCGTTATACCTCGTTGAGCTGCCTCGTAAATCAGCTCCCAAAACTGTCGCCGAGTGGCTGGATCTACACCACCAGTTGGCTCATCCAAGAAGACAATATCGGGCTCGTGGAAGATGCTTACCGAGAAAGCAAGCTTCTGTTTCCAGCCTAAAGGGAGCGATGAAACAATGTCATTGGCGTGGTCGGTGAACTGCAAACGTTGTAGCATTCGGTTGAGTTTAGACTCTATCTCTGCCGATGCCATTCCGTAAATATGGCCGAACAGACGGATATTCTCTGCCACCGTGAGGTCTTCATAGAGCGAGAACTTTTGGCTCATATAGCCGATATGTCGCTTGATTTGCTCGTATTCCGTCGACACATCAAAGCCTGCTACAGTCGCATGTCCATCTGTGGGCTGACTAAGTCCTGTCAGAATGTGCATCGCCGTGGTCTTTCCTGCTCCATTGGCTCCCAAGAATCCGAAGATTTCTCCACGGTGAACACTGAACGAAATATCATCAACGGCATGGAAATCCCCAAAGGCTTTCACTAAATGCTGCACTTGAATAACATTTTCTTCGACCTTTTCCGATGTACTTTCTTCATGATGTTGAAGTGCGGGAGGATTGAAAACATCTTTGAACTTCTCTAATATCTCATCGGGACTCCCCACTCCTTTCAACCTTCCTTCATGGAGGAATGCAACACGATTACAGCGCTTCACCTCTTCTATATAGGGTGTTGCAGCAAGGATAGTGATACTTTGACGCAAAGTTTCAAGCATATCCCAAAACTCTTTACGGCTTACAGGATCTACACCTGTGGTAGGTTCGTCAAGAAAAAGGACGGAAGGACGATGCACTAAAGCGCAACATAGCGCCAGCTTTTGCTTCATTCCGCCCGACAAAGCGCCTGCCTTTCGTGTCTTAAACCGTTCGATCTGCGAGTAGATAGGGGCTATCAAGGCATATCCTTCTGCCACGGTTGTAGAGAAAAGTGTGGCAAAAAACTGCAGATTTTCTTCTACTGTGAGATCCTGATAAAGTGAGAACCGACCGGGCATATAGCCAACTCGCCGGCGAATAGCCTTCATTCCCGTCACCACATCAAAGCCATCAACAGTGGCACTTCCTTCATCCGCCAACAGCAAAGTGGTCAGAATGCGGAACAGTGTAGTCTTCCCTGCCCCGTCAGGTCCGATGAGTCCGAAGATTTCTCCACGATTTACATCGAATGAAACGTCTTGTAAAGCCTGCACTTCATAGCGTTTGGACAGGTGACTAACGGAAATTGACTTCTCCATACATACCGATTTTAATCTTCCCGTCATTCTTTACGGCTACCTTCATGGCATAAACCAAGTCGGCACGCTCATCATCCGTGAGAATTGTCTTGGGCGTAAACTCACTCTTGGAGGCTATCCATGCGATTATACCCGGATAGCTTCGCTTCTCATTGCCATAGTCTGCAAAGACCGTTACTCGCTGTCCTAAACGCACTTGTTGCAATTGTCGGCTCGTGATATAGGCACGCAAGAAGAGCCGTTCTGTGTCGGCCACCTTGAAAAGCGGTTTTCCTATAACAGCGAACTCACCGGGTTCAGCATACTTCTCCAATACAAAGCCACTGATAGGTGAGGCAATATGGCACTTACGCAGCTGGTCTACGACTTGCAATTTCTCTACATCTGCCGTCCCCATTTGGGCTGTCAAGCTACGCGTAGAGGTTCCCAATGTCGCACTTTGTGCCGCTAATTGGCGCTGCAACACAAGCAGTTGGCTACGCGAATCGTCTAATATCTTGCGATTAGCTGCCCCATCTTTCACGAGTTGGGTATAGCGGTCGACCTCTTGTTGTGCCTTGGCAACCTGCTGACGTAAGGCTGCAATCTGTGTAGCAGTATTCGGTTTCTGTGCCTGATAGACCATTCTGACGGCACCGATTTGTCGGGCTTTCAAGTAGAGCGGAACGGTATCGATGCACCCAACCTCTACTCCTGCCATGACTTTTCCGCCTTCCTGCACGTCAAAGCGCAACAATTTACCTGTCTGTTCGGCCGAAACGGTCACCTCGGTAGCCTCAAATGTGCCCGTTGCGTCGAATGTGTTATCTTTATCGCCACATGCCACCAAGAGCAAGGCTACAAACAAAATGTTCTTTTTCATAACAGATTGTATTTTATGATTATTGATTGATGTTCGTTCGGAGGGCATAAAATGCCTCTATTAACCGGATTTCATGCGTTGAACGCTGCTGGCGTGCCTTTGAAACCGCATTGATATCGCGCAGCATCTCATTGACGCTCTCCGTTCCCAGACGTACTTTCTTCTCGCTTTTGTCGCGGATTTGCTCACGAAGTCTGACGATTTCGTTATCGTGGACAAGCTGTTTCTTCAGCATGGCGATGTTGCCTTCGGTACTTTCCACCTCTAAACTGTTATTGAAAAGAAAGGTGGCACGCTCGGATTCCACCTGCTGTCGATCTACATCAAGCCTGCGAAGGTCGTTCTTCCGCGTGTAGAGTGCGCCGATATTCCAACTGAATGTGATACCACCGGCCAGCATTCCGTTCTTCATCAAATCGGTTACTTTTGTGTGATATGCGCCCATTCCAAAAGCTTTCAGCGTGGGCATGAGACGTGAATCGAGTTGTTTGCGTTGCGCATTCAATAGCCCTTCACGCGCTTGATAATAGGAAAGCTCTGGCCGAAGCACCTCCCTTGACGACGTTTCCAAGGCAGTGGGCATCTCCAACCGGGTGTCATTACCTAACGATTGACCAACGAACAGCCCCAACATCTTCAGATATGAAAGTCTTGAAGCCAGCTGCGTGTCGAGCAACTGTAAGGAATTCTCCTGCTCAACTGCCACGACATCGACATCACTTTGGTTGGCAACACCCGCTTTCAGCATAGCTTCTACGGTCTTACGGCTTAGAGTTAAGTCCTCTTGCAACAAGCGTGTGTGCTTGATTTGCGCATCCAATAGCAAGATACCGAAGTAGAGTTGTTCCACCCGGCGGTTCAAATCATAGAGCGAAACGGCTAACTGTCGATGTTGAACTTCGGCCTGTGCCCGCACCATCTGGCGCTGTGTACGGGTCTGACCACCGTCATAGAGGTTCTGATTGAGCATCACCATGCCCGAAGCCATCGTATTCTTGGTGTCTATTCCCAGCTGTTTCATCGGCCCGCTTACGTCCAACAAATCTGTAAATGCAATGCCGCTGACCGACACAGCAACTTGAGGAAGCCACGACTTCGCAGCATTCTCAAGCGTAAAATCACGTGTGAGTTCGATTAAACGATACTGACTCACGACGGGATAATTGGCTTCAGCCCGCTGTTTACAAGCCTCCAACGTGAGCGATTGTGCCCACAACTGCAAGGGCAGAACGCAACAGCATATCAATAATTTCTTTTTCATTGTTCTGTCATTTAGTTGCTGCAAAGATAGGACAAAACACATCATGATGTGTTATCCTTTTATAGTGAATAATGTTCTTTTCGTAAGATTCGAGGCAAAAAAGTGCTCTAAAAAGCAAAAATCATTATCTTTGCATCATATTTCAACCCAAAAAGAGATGCAAGACAAGCCCGTTTCACTCACTTTCGACCGCTTCAAGGCACTCGTCGAAGCCTACAAAAGCAACACACCCAGCAATATTGTCATCACAAAAGACTTCTCTGTGGTCACCGATTTGAGGTATGTTCTCCAAGCAGTACTACAAGTTGGCTCGATATTTCAGCTGCAAGACTATCGCTGCGGCCTGATACGTTCGGGCAAAGCTACGGTTCGTTTCAATCTTCTTGATAAGGAATTGACTGCCGGAACCCTTGTTTTTCTCACACCGGGTACGATAGTTCAACCCCTCAAAGCATCAAAAGACTTCAACTTAACGGGCATAGCTTGCTCGCCGGATTTCCTGCATTTAGCTTTAAACAACGACTTTCCTGCGACATTCAATAGGCCGATGACCGACGCACAGAAGCTACTTTCGTCCACCGAAAGCAGCTTTATTCAGCGTCTTTTCGGACTTCTCCATGAAACGGTTTCGCAACCGGAACATAGCCAACAAGTCATTAAAAGCATCATTCGCACGATTATCTATCAATATGATTTTCATTTTTCGGTTGTCAAAGAGACTACTACGGAACATTCCAACAATCGAAATATCTTCGAACGCTTCATTTATTTGGTGAACAATCACTGCAAACAAGAGCATCAAATGGCTTTCTATGCCGAGAAAATGTGCCTTACCGACCGCTATCTCGGTACGGTTGTGAAAGCCGTAAGCGGGCAGACGGGCAAGGAATGGATAGACCGTGCGCTGATTACCTCGGCCAAAGTGATGCTCAAACACAGTGACCGCACCGTCATACAAATAGCAGATGAGCTCAATTTTCCTACCGTTAGCTTCTTCTGTAAATACTTCAAAAGGCTCACAAACCTTACGCCCAATCAATTCAGACAAACTGTACCGTGAAAAAACTTTAGCCGAATTTCGGGCTTATTCAATAGAAAAATCGTATTTTTGTCGCTAAAGAACTATTCATTATGACAGAAGATAAACTGAGAAAGATGCGCGAACTGGTTGATACACTCAACGAAGCGGCTGATGCATACTATAACGGACAAGGCGAACGCATGTCGGATTATGAGTGGGATGCCATGTTCGACCAACTGAAACAACTGGAAATCGAGACCGGACAGCAGCTGCCTGACTCGCCAACCAACCGTGTGTCGGAAGACAATATCACGGGACAAAAGGAGGAACATGAGTTCCCTGCGCTCTCATTGGCCAAGACCAAGCAACCCGAAGAGCTGGTGAAATGGGCGGAAGGTCGCCCAATTTGGCTCAGTTGGAAGCTGGACGGACTGACCCTTGTCGTCACATTTGATAACGGGAAACTGACGAAAGTGGTGACAAGGGGCAATGGACACGTGGGCACAAACATTACACATCTGGCCCCAGCCATAGCGGGAATACCGCGCGAAATCAAGGCGGTGGGCCACGTAGTTGTGCGTGGTGAGTGCGTCATCAGCTATGAAGACTTTGAACAATTCAACATGGAAAGCGACGAAGAATACGCAAATCCGCGCAATTTGGCATCGGGTTCGCTCACCTTGAAAGACGTGGACGAAGTGCGACAGCGCCATCTTCGGTGGATTCCCTTTACGTTAGTCTATACCGAAGAGGCCGTCGACTCATGGGGAGCACGCATGGATTGGCTCGAAATGAACGGCATGAAGGCTGTGGAGCGTGAGCAAATCGCACAGCCAACGCTACAGAACATTGAGCGGGTGATAGCCCGATGGACGGAGAAAGTGACTGATAAAGAAAATCCATATCCTGTAGATGGGCTCGTTATCACCTATGACGACACGGCCTTTGCACAGACGGGAAGCGTCACAGGTCATCATGCCACGCGTGCAGGTTACGCTTTTAAGTGGCAGGACGAGCATGCCGACACGACGTTAGATCACATCGAATGGAGCTGTGCGGCCAGCACCATCTCGCCCGTGGCAGTCTTTTCGCCTGTCGAACTGGAGGGGACGACTGTGAAACGCGCCTCACTCTGCAACATCAGCGAGTGCGAACGGCTCGGCATCGGCAGCCGAGGAACACGACTGCGTGTCATCAAAGCCAACAAAATCATACCGAAAGTAATCCGCGTCGACGAGAAAATCGGCGAATTGGAGATACCGGATTGCTGTCCTGTTTGCGGTGCACTGACACGCATTTCCATCAGTCCTGCCAGCGCAACCAAGACGCTTCATTGCACCAACGCCAAGTGTCCGGCCAAGCAACTGCGTAAGTTCGCCCGCTTCGTGAGCAAGGAAGGCGTCAATATCGACGGCATTTCAGAACAGACAGTGGCCAAGTTCATCAACTTAGGTTGGGTGAAAGAATATGCCGACTTGTACAGATTGAAAGACCATGCCATGGAGATTGCAGCGATGGAAGGCTTCGGCGAGAAGAGTGCGCGCAATCTATTGCGTTCTATTGAGAAGGCCCGCGATGTGGAAGCACGGCGTTTTCTCTATGCTTTGAGCATTCCATTGTGCGGTCAAGACGTGTGCAAACGCTTGTTGGGTGCCTATCCTCTGCGCGAAATCATCGACATTGCCAGCGGTAAAAGTGACAAAATAGTGCCCGGAGGTGATACTCCTTTCGCACTCATTGCGGGCATCGGACTGGAAAAGAGTAACCGCATTGTGGAATGGTTTCATGACGAAGAGAACCTGATGATGGTTGAAAAGCTGCTCGGGCAGGTGCGCGTGAGCCAAGAAAGTAATGAGCCAAGCGGCGAGAAGTGCAAAGGATTGACTTTCGTTGTGACCGGCGACGTGACGCGATATAAGAACCGCAACGAGCTGAAAGCCTATATCGAGGGCCAAGGGGGCAAGGTGACGGGCAGCGTAAGCAAGTCGACCAACTACCTTATCAACAACGATGTGGCCTCCGTAAGCACCAAAAACCAAAAGGCACGGCAGTTGGGTATTCCCGTTATCTCCGAGTCGGAATTCATCGAACGCTTTGGAAGCGAATAGCAAGTATGCCCCATCTGGCTTGCCCAATCGCAGAAAAAGCATTACTTTTGCAGGCATGAGAATAGACATTATAAGCGTCCTCCCGGAGATGATTGAGGGATTTGTAGGCGAATCCATATTGGCACGGGCACAGAAAAAAGGCTTGGTAGAAATCAAACTTCACAATCTTCGCGACTACTCACGCGACAAATGGCGTCGCGTTGATGACTATCCTTACGGCGGAAGCGCGGGCATGGTGATGCAGTGCGAGCCGATTGACCGCTGTATCTCGGCCCTGAAAGCCGAGCACGACTATGATGAAGTAATCTATACCAGCCCCGATGGCGAGCCATTCAACCAGCACATAGCCAACGATCTCTCGCTGAAAGGCAATCTGATTATCCTTTGTGGCCACTATAAAGGCATCGACCAACGCGTGCGCGACCACTTGATTACACGCGAAATCAGTATCGGGGACTACGTACTCACGGGCGGAGAACTGGCAGCTGCAGTGATGACAGATGCCATCGTTCGCCTTATTCCCGGCACAATCAGCGACGAACAGAGTGCACTAAGCGACTGTTTCCAAGACGATATGCTGGCTGCACCCATCTATACGCGCCCTGCCGACTACAAGGGCTGGAAAGTTCCCGACATTCTGCTAAGCGGAAACGAGGCAAAAGTGCGCCAATGGGAGTTCGAACAAGCCATAGAACGTACCAAACGACTGCGTCCCGACCTGCTGAAATAGCAGACTTACAGAAGCCTAACAGCCATTTTTCCACCACATCACGCTTTATAAAACACATCAATACGGCCATAATGGCGATGTAGGGACGCACGGCCCGTGCGTCCGCCTCATCGGAATGGAAACATAAACACAGGGTTATTTGAGCGGACGCACAAGCTGTGTGTCCCTACATTATTTGAACTGATATTCAACGACTTACACCTTGCATTTTAATTCTACCCATTTTACCACACAATCTCAGCCATATTGCACGCTAAAATGGCTGAGATTGCGCGGTAAAATAGGTGAAGTCAGAAGACAAGATGGCTGAAAAGAAAAGCCGGACATCACTGCCCGGCCTGTTTATATCCAAAATGATGAACCTTCATTTAGAAGTTCTCAGCTGCAACTTGGAAGAAACTCTTCGGATGGTTGCAGACCGGACAAACCTCAGGGGCTGATTTTCCGATATGAATGTGGCCACAATTGCGGCATTGCCAAATGCGGTCGCCGTCTTTGGAGAACACAATGCCCTCTTCAATGTTCTGCAACAGTTTGCGATAACGCTCTTCGTGACGCTTCTCAATGGCCCCAACGCCACGGAATTTAACAGCAAGTTCAGGGAAACCGTCCTCGATTGCCTGCTTAGCCATGGCGTCATACATGTCGGTCCACTCGTAGTTTTCGCCCGCAGCTGCGTCGGCAAGGTTTGTAGTTGTCGTGGGAATGTCTCCCTCGTGCAAGAACTTGAACCACAGTTTTGCATGCTCTTTCTCGTTAAGAGCAGTCTCTGTGAAGAGCTCTGCAATCTGCTCATAGCCGTCTTTCTTGGCCTTTGAGGCATAATAAAGATACTTGGTATGCGCCTGACTCTCGCCTGCAAAGGCCGTCATTAAGTTCTGTTCAGTCTTCGTTCCCTTCAATGCTTTGGGGTCGAATGCCTTAAACTTTTCAGCTTTGGCATGACATACGGGGCACGATTCGGGTGCTTCCGTTCCCTCATGAATGTACCCACAAACGGTACAGATGAATTTCTTTTTCATAATGTTCTTGTATTAATGTTTTTGTTTTTGTTGATGCAAAGTTAGTTCTTTCTTTTCAGATTTGCAAAAGATGGAACCTATATTCCGATAGAAGAAATCTATAATATCCATTCTGAACCTTTATCCATCGGCGTCCGAGGCTTTTTGAGAAACAAAAAAATGAGGATTATTTGATATTCCATGGCTTCTTCTGCCCGAAAACATCAAAAAAAGCGTATCTTTGCAATAAAATCTTATACCACAGGAGGAATTATGACCCTGCAACAATTGGAATATATCATGGCCGTTTACCGCCACAAGCACTTTGCCAAGGCGGCCGAGGCCTGCAATGTGACCCAACCTACGCTCAGTTCGATGATACAAAAGCTCGAGGAAGAGCTGGGCGTAAAGATCTTCGACCGTAAACGCCAACCTGTTCTACCCACACCTATCGGGCAAAACGTCATCGACCAAGGATGGGAAATCCTGCAACATGCCAAGCAACTCAAGGAGTCTGTGGAAGAAGAAAAGCATTCCTTGCGCGGCACTTTCCATGTAGGTATTCTGCCAACGATAGCACCTTATCTCATACCGCGCTTCTTCCCGCAACTCATGCAACGCCATCCTGAGTTGGATATCCGTATCCGTGAGATGCAAACCCACGAAATAAAGCAAGCGCTTCTGCATGGAGATATCGACGTAGGTATACTGGCTAAGCTCGACGGAATGGACGACTTTGAGACCTCACATTTGTTTTTCGAGCAGTTCTTCGGCTATGTAGCGAAAGGTGACCCCCTATATATAAATAAGGTGATACACACAAGCGACCTGAAAGGAGAATATCTTTGGATGCTCGATGAAGGCCATTGTTTCAGAGACCAATTGGTGAAATTCTGTCAACTTCAAGGGGCCAAGCAGAGTCAGAAGGCTTATTCATTGGGCAGTATCGAGACCTTCATGCGTATGGTTGAAAGCGGAAAGGGCATGACCTTCATTCCTGAACTGGCCATTTTCCAGTTGGCCGACAGCCAGAAAGAGCTTGTCAGGCCGTTTGCCATACCTATCCCGACGCGTGATATCGTGGTCATCAATAACAAAGATTTCGTGCGTGCGACCGTTCGCCGACTGCTTATCGAAGAGATTCAAAAGGCCGTTCCCGTTGATATGCTAAAGCTGAAACAGGTTCAACAGCGCGTATAATAGCCCCGGAAATAAGAAATCTTCATGTAAATAGCCGTCAGTTTTCACTGTCGGCTATATTTTTCCTCATTAATGAGGAAAATTTTCTCCTAATTTGACAACTATTTAAGTATTATTTACTATATTTGCAGCATAAACAAATGAACAATCTATGAAGCGACCAACCTATACAAAGCTGAAAAACGCATGGAAATCATTTGTCGATAGGCTTTCTTTTCGACAAAAGGTAACGATAACAACGCTTTGCGGGGTTGCTTTCGGATTGGTGATTCTATTCATGTATCTGCTCCGTATGCATACATATATCGTGGGAGATGACCCGGCTGCCTGCATCAACTGCCACATTATGTCACCCTATTATGCCACATGGTCGCACTCATCTCACGGTCGTGATGTTACTTGTAATGATTGTCATGTGCCCAATAATAATATAGTTTCGCATTACTTCTTCAAAGGCAAGGACGGAATGAAGCATGTTGCTTACTTTGTTACCCACAGCGAGCGGCAGGCTATTGAGGCTGAAGATGCATCGGCAGAAGTAATCATGGACAATTGCATTCGTTGCCACAAGCAACTCAATCAAGAGTTCGTCAAAACCGGACGCATTGACTACATGATGGCCAAGCGCGGCGAAGGGAAAGTCTGTTGGGACTGTCACCGCGACGTGCCTCACATGGGAATGAACTCGCTTTCTTCCACTCCGGGAGCCGAATTTGTAGAGCCGATGCCACCTGACCCCGTTCCGGCATGGCTGCAAAAGGCCTTGGGACACACGCCTTATGAAGGTTCAAAATAGGGAATATAACGGTCTAATCGTATCATCTCACCTCATCTAACGAAATAAATAATCAAACTTAATAGCTATGGCAAAACAACTAAAGAAATGGCAAGGCTGGCTACTCTTCGGAGGAGCCATGGTTGTTGTGTTCATTCTGGGCCTCATCTGCTCTTCACTCTTGGAAAGAAGAGCCGAAGTTGCCAGTATATTCAACAATCGCCGCACGCCAATGACAGACTCTATCGTAGCCCAAAACGAGAAATTCGCAGCGGATTTTCCACGTGAATACCAATCATGGGCCATGACGGAAGATACCACTTTCGAGAGCAAATACAATGGCTCACAGGAGAAAAGCATTCTGGAGAGATTTCCCGAAATCGTTGTTATATGGGACGGTTATGCTTTCTCAAGGGACTACAACACCCCACGCGGGCACCGTCATTGCATTGAAGACCTGCGCAAGATACTGCGTACAGGCTCTCCGGGCGTTGATGGTCAGAAGGATCTTCAGCCCGGAACGTGCTGGACCTGTAAGGGGCCTGACGTTCCTCGACTGATGCGCGAGAAAGGAACTAATGCTTTCTATGCAGCAAAATGGAGTGATTGGGGCGGTGAAGTGATGAACTCCGTGGGCTGTTCCGACTGCCATGATGCCCGAACGATGGATCTTCGGCCAGCCCGACCAGCTTTGTATGAGGCATGGGCACGCGTAGGCAAGGATGTCAAGAAGGCCGGACATCAAGAAATGAGAAGCTTGGTCTGTGCACAATGCCACACCGAATACTACTTTGAAAAAGAGAATGGTAACTATCTGCATTTTCCACAAGAGAAAGGACTCACATGTGAGGCGGCCGAAGAATACTATGACAGTATCGGTTTCTACGACTATATCCACCCGCTCTCTCATGCTAAGATTTTGAAGGCCCAACACCCGGGTTACGAAATGTTCAAACAGGGAATCCATGGCCAACGCGGCCTTTCTTGTGCTGATTGCCACATGCCTTATATTTCTGAAGGTGGCGTTAAATATACCGATCATCATATCATGAGTCCGTTAGCTCATATCAACCGCACTTGTCAAACTTGCCATCGACAAGACGCAGAGACCCTTCGCCAGAACGTATATGAGCGTCAGCAGAAAGTCTATGACTTTGCCGTTAAGGTCAACAAAGAATTGGCTAACGCGCACATCTATGCCAAGTTTGCATGGGACAAGGGTGCTACAGAGGCTGAAATGAAGCAATGCTTGAGTGACATTCGCAAGAGTCAGTGGCGTTGGGACTATGCGTTGGCAAGCCATGGAGCAGCTTTCCATGCGCCACAAGAGGTGATGCGGCTCCTGGCCAATTCAATGATGTATGCCAAAGATGCCCAATTGCAGGCTACACGTGTCGCTGCAAAGCATGGCTTCACAGGCCAGATACCTCTCCCCGACATCTCAACTCGCGAGAAAGCAGCTAAATATGTAGGGCTTGACATGAAGACTCTGCATGCGCAGAAGCAGGATTTCCTTAACACTGTCGTTCCGAAATGGATTGAAACGGCACGCAAGAACAAACGTTTTATCACACAACCCATGTAAGGACAACAACAGAAATAACTCCAAAGGGGCATTGAAGATATTTGCTTCGATGCCTCTTTTATGATGAAAAATTATGTAGAAAAAACCTTGGACCATGAAAGAAGGGACGGCCATTGTCATCGGATTGACTTTGGTTGGTCTGCTTCTTCAACTCACGATAGGGCCGTTAGACTGGGCTTTATTCCTTTGGCCGGCTAATGGAATAACGCTCATCGTCCTTATCATTGCCCTTCTTCTCTTTTATCTTCTTCGCAAACGTGTCTACTTCTTCAGTTTCATGGCAACGATGCAGGCAGCCATTCCGTCTATCATCGCTGCGGCATTGCTGACACTCATTATGGGGCTGACCCGGCAAGTTGCTTCAGACAAGCCTGCAGGAGACCTCATAGGACTGAGCAAGATGCTGAATTTCTGGCCGTTCATCCTTGTTTATTTCTGGATGACAATGATTATAGGAGAAGTCACCATCAAGCAGATAGCCCACTTTGCATGGCGCAGACTACCCGTCAGCACAAGTCATTTAGGACTTTTCATCGCCCTTACGTGTGCAACATTAGGCAATGCCGACATGCAGAGACTCAAGATGTATTGTGAGAAAGGGCAGCCCGAATGGCGAGGACTTGATGCCTACAACAACGTACATGAACTACCTGTTGCCATTCAACTCAACCGCTTCACGATTGATGAATACCCACCCAAGCTCATGGTGATTGACAAAACAGGGAAACCGATGCCCTATAACAAACCCGAAGTGCTGCTCATCGACGACTCGTTTAAGCAAGGAATAATAGCAGGGTGGACCATACAGATTGATAAAAAGATAGAAGATGCCGTCCCGACTGACCTTGCCAATATGATAAAGAACATGCCCATGCAGATGCGAGGCATGGTTCGCATGGACTCACTTGGCATGGCCATCAAGAAAGGAGGCTATATCAAGAGCCATCAAACAGGTGCAGCCTGCGCCCTTTCCGTCACAGCAAGAAAAGCGGGAGCCGTAAAAAAGGGTTGGATAACCTGTGGAAGTTATCTATTCCCGTTAGAGACCTTGAAGCTCGACAATGGCAAATCGCTTGTCATGGCAAGCCGCGAACCGAAGCGTTATGCCTCGAATGTGAATATCTATACCCAAGACGGAAAGAACATATTGACCGAGATTGAGGTCAACAAGCCCTACGCTGTTAACGGTTGGAAGATTTATCAGCTCAGCTACAACGAGCAGATGGGCAAATGGAGCAACGTCAGCGTGTTTGAGTTGGTGAGCGACCCATGGCTCAACGTCGTCTATGTAGGCATCTATCTATTATTAATCGGCGCAGTAGGAATGTTCTTCACTGCCGGCAAGAGAAAGGAAAACTAAACCATGACTTGGAGTTATTTTATCATCTTTGCGATTATATCGGTTATCTGTTGGGCTGTCGGAGCCACCGCTGCTTGGAAAGAAAAGAAGGCCATGGCCTATGCACTGACGGGCATCGGACTAACCGTTTTCTTTGCATACATATTATTCATGTGGATAAGTCTGGAGCGTCCGCCACTCCGCACAATGGGCGAAACACGGCTGTGGTATAGCTTTTTCCTACCATTGGCAGGTCTCATTGTCTACAGTCGCTGGCATTATAAATGGATACTCTCGTTCAGCACACTGTTGGCCACCGTCTTTGTGTGCATCAACCTCTTCAAACCCGAAATCCATTCCAAGACCTTAATGCCCGCACTGCAGAGTCCTTGGTTCGCGCCCCACGTCATTGTCTACATGATGTCCTATGCCCTGCTCGGGGCAGCCATGGTAATGGCCATTTATCTGCTGTTCATCAAGAAGAGCGATGCCACCGAAGAGGAACTTGATATCACCGACAATCTCGTTTACGTCGGTATGGCTTTCGTCACGCTCGGCATGCTCATGGGTGCACTGTGGGCCAAGGAGGCTTGGGGACACTACTGGGCTTGGGACCCGAAAGAGACTTGGGCCGCCATCACATGGCTTTCTTATCTGGCCTATATTCACTATCGCCGCTATAAACCCACCCATCCTAAGCCCGCTCTCGCCATGCTCATCGCGTGTTTCTGCCTGTTGCAAATGTGCTGGTGGGGCATCAACTATCTGCCTTCGGCACAAGGTGTGAGCGTGCATACGTACAGTATGGAGTGAGAAACGCAAGCACTGATGTAGAGACGCACGGCTCGTACGCTCGCCCAATGCCATGAGCAAGTGAACGAGTTGGCAGTTAACAAACTATTGGAGCGGACGCACGAGCCGTGCGTCCCTACATGCCTCGCAGCTTAAGAACGGAGACCCTATAAGGAAGACCCTACCTTTCATATAAGGAACACTCGACCTTTCATATAAGGAAGACCTTACCTTTCCTTATATGAAAGGTGGAGGACTACCAATAGTAATCCTCTTGTACTTCCGATAGTAGTCCAATCGCACTACTGATAGTAATCCTTTTGTACTTCCAATAGAAGTCCTATCGTACCTCCATTGGAAGTCCTTTTGGACCTCCAATAGGAGTCCTGTCGTATAGATAGTATCTGTCCTCTCCTATAGATACTATCTATCCTCTTGTATACATAGTATCTATCCTCTTGTATAGATACTATCTATCCAACCCTATACATACTATCTATCCTAAAGGACACTAAGTATAAGTCCTCGACAACTTTAAGTATAGGTCCTCAAGGAGTCTAAGTATAACTCCTCAACACCTTTAAGTATAAGTCCTCTTTACCTTCCCGTACACCGGACATTCAGGGCATTAAGGCAGTAGCTTCCGAACATCAAAGGAGCCGCTACGGAGCCTCCCGATGTGTCATGCTATCACGCAGAGGAAAGAAAAACATCGTTTTGCTTTGCCGTTCCGAGCGTTTACCGTATCTTTGCAATGAAATACAAAACCGAAAAAGATGAATCTTAAAATCAGACTATCCGTGATGAACTTCCTTGAGTTTGCTGTCTGGGGAGCTTACCTCACCTGTATGGGTATTTACTTGGGAAACATGGGCATGGGCCAACACATCGGAGCGTTCTTCGCCATGCAAGGTATCGTCTCTATTTTCATGCCCGCCATCATGGGTATCATTGCCGACCGGTGGATTCCGGCACAACGTCTGTTGGGTTTCTGCCATTTATTCGCGGGTCTATTCATGTTTGGTGCAGCTTGGTATGGCCAGCGAACAGGCGCAGGGGCTGAGTTCGGCATTCTGTTCCTGCTCTATTCATTGAGCGTTGCTTTCTATATGCCAACACTGGCTTTGAGTAACTCCGTAGCTTATTCGGCACTCAGTCAGGCAGGCATGGACACCGTGAAAGACTTTCCGCCTATCCGTGTCTTCGGAACGATAGGGTTCATCTGCACCATGTGGTTCGTCGATATCATGGGGTATAAGAGCAATCATATGCAATTCGTTGTGAGCAGTGTCTTGAGTCTGCTGCTATTTCTTTATACTTTCAGCCTGCCCAACTGCAAAACCAATGGCAAGGGAAAGAAAACCAATCTTGCCGATGCCTTTGGTTTAAAAGCCTTTGCACTGTTCAAGCAAAAGAAGATGGCCATCTTCTTCATCTTCTCGATGTTGCTCGGCGTCAGTCTGCAAATCACCAACGGCTTTGCCACCCCGTTCATCGAAAGTTTCAAAGACATACCCGAATATGCAGACACGCTCGGCGTGAAATATCCTGTCATTCTCTACTCTATTTCGCAAATCAGCGAGACACTTTGCATCTTGATGATACCATTCTTCATGAAGCGTTACGGCATCAAGAACGTCATGCTCATTGCGATGTTTGCTTGGGTGATGCGTTTCGTACTGCTTGGAACGGGTAATCCCGGTAGCGGTGTGTGGATGTTTATCGCTTCGATGGTTATTTATGGCGTAGCCTTCGACTTTTTCAATATCTCTGGTTCACTCTTCGTCGACCAATCTACAGACCCTGCAATCCGATCAAGTGCACAGGGCCTGTTCATGCTGATGACAAACGGTATCGGAGCAACGGTAGGAGCGTTTGCCGCACAGGCTGTTGTCACCAGTCATACCGTAGGGCAGACGACAAACTGGGCTGCTTGCTGGTTCACCTTTGCTGGCTATGCGCTCCTTGTGGGCGTAAGTTTCGCGCTGATGTTCCGACCCGGCACTAAACAACAGAAGAATTATGATTAAAACAAGACTGAAATTCTATAACGTTTCAGAGATTGTCGGTGGCATGGACATCGGGCTTCTCGTGCTGACCGATGAAGCCATGACACGCCAACTCTCTATCACTTGCGACAAGAATATGGTCAAAGCGTTCAGTCTTCGCATGAATCACGCGCCGGGAGTAGAAAGATTGCTTCCTGAAGCATTGGGAAGACTGCTGAGACAAGAGGGACATCACTTTGAAATCCACATTCATAGCATTGTAGACGGTATCTATAAAACCCTACTGATAGATACAGATACACTTGAAACCGTTGATATCCGCGTCAGCGATGCCGTGCTCTTTGCGCAGACAAACGACTTCCCTATCTATATCGAAGAGGAGTTAATGAGCAACCAAAGCACGCCTTTCGATGCCGAACAACCCAACAGACTATCGCTTCCCATCAATGCTTTGAGCAACAAGATGCTAAAGATGGCCCTCGAAAAAAGCATCAATATCGAGGATTACAAAATGGCTGAGTATCTGAATGAAGAACTAAAACGGCGTAAAAACAAAACGGAATGAAAGAGGAGAGATATTTCTATGTGCCCAATGCCGACCGAAACAACGAACTCCCGCCGGAAGAAACGACCCACGCATTGCGTGTGCTTCGATTGCAAAACGGCGACGATATGTTCCTGATGGACGGTCGGGGGAACTTCTATCACGCCGAAGTCAGCTTGGCAACCCATAAGAAATGCCTCTATCATATCAAGGAAACGCTGCCACAAGAGAAGACTTGGCGGGGCCATATTCACCTTGCCATCGCGCCTACCAAGCACATAGACCGTATGGAATGGCTGGCCGAGAAAGCCACAGAAGTGGGCTTTGACGAGATAACTTTCCTGCATTGTGCATTTTCCGAACGTAAGGCGCTGCGTACAGACCGCATAGAAAAGATTGTCATATCGGCTGCCAAGCAAAGCCGAAAACCTTGGATTCCCGTGGTCAATGAACTCGAAAGCTTCAAAACCTTCATTCAACAACCACGCGAAGGACGCAAGTTCATCGCCCATTGCTATGAAGAAATCGAAAAGAAAGACTTTTTCGATGACCTTATGAACGGCCCTAATGAGAGGATAACAGTGCTCGTTGGGCCCGAAGGCGACTTTTCCATTGATGAAGTCAAGTTTGCCATGGCGCAAGGTTATGAGAGTGTCTCACTCGGACGAAGTCGTCTGCGCACAGAAACAGCTGGTTTGATAGCTGTCACCATGGCACAAATATCCCTAAGATGATGAAAAAACTAAGTTATATATTTGTCGGTTTCATGCTATTCTATATGGCTTCATGTTCCGACAACACCTATCTAAACGCCATTCCCGCTGAAAGTACGGCACTCATTTCGATAGATCCGGTCAAGATGAGCGGTATCAACAACGTGGCGGTGCTCAAAACGCTGCTCCATGTCACCAATATGGACAAGAGCGGCATTGATGCCAGCCACAAGATATTCCTTTTTACCGCGCCCGATGGTAACTTAGGACTATGTGCCAAGGTGAAAGATGCCGACGACCTCAACGAGACTTTCAAGCAACTTTCAGGCAAAGGCCTGTCCACTGCACCCATCAAGCGACGTGGTTTCCGTTTTGCTGTATTGAAAGACGTGTGGGTAGCCGGTTGGAACGAGCAAGCCATTCTCGTGATGGGGCCTGTCACGCCCGATGCCCAAGCTGCCCTTCAACAGCAAATCTCCCAATATCTGAAACAAGACGAGGCAGACGGGGTTACAAATAGCAGGCTTTATGCCAAGCTCGACTCCATAGATGCGCCCATGGCCATGGTGGCACAAGCCGCAGCCTTGCCCGAACAGTTTGTCGTGCCTTTCACTTTGGGAGCCCCGAAAGATGCAGATGCCTCGCAAGTGATGGTTGCTGCAGAGATAACCACAAAGAAACAACTGATGCAGGTCAATGGAACAACCTTCTCTTTCAACAAACGCATAAACAAGGCACTGCAAGATGCTCGCCAAGTGTTCCGTCCGATAAGCGGAAAATACATCGCGTGCTACCCCAAAGACGCCGTGCTTGGCATATTCATGAACGTTGACGGCCGTCAATTCCTGCCCATCATGCAAGCCAACAAGAGTTTGCAAGCCCTGCTCACAGGCATCAACACGGCCATCGACATGGACAATATCCTGCGAAGTGTGCATGGTGAGCTGGTGATTGCCACGCTTTCCGATGCCACCGACAGGCTTTCCATGGGCATGACTGCCGAACTAATCCATAAAAGATGGACGAAAGACGTTGCCTATTGGAAGGAAAGTTGTCCCAAAGGCGGTAGAATAGAGGATTGGGGGCCGGACATTTGGCATTATACAAGCGACAAAACAAATTTCTATTTCGGTGTAACGGCTAACCTTCAGTTCTTCTGTAGCAGCAAACAAGACGAGGAAAGCACGATGCTTATGCCCGTGAAAGACCCTTTGTCCACCGAAGTTGCCGACTTAATCAAAGGGAAAAAACTGGCATTAGTGGTCAACCTCCGAGCCATGCAAGGCGAAAAAGCGGGGGCCGTGATGCAAATGTTGCGTCCGATATTCGGCAACATCGACACGATTGTCTATACATTAAAATAACGAAATTGGAAACCATAACATTCAATTCGGTCGTTCCGCAGGTCTTTTCTTCCACAGTTCAGCAACTCAAATCGGAGATTTGGAACACGGAAGTCACTTTCCGGAAAGGCCAGCTCTATCTTATTGAGGCCGATTCAGGTAAAGGTAAAAGCACCTTTTGCAGCTATGTCGTTGGTTATCGCCGTGATTACAGTGGAACCGTGCTGTTCGACGCAAACGATACGATGCACTATAAAGTCAAAGATTGGATAGACGTGCGCCGACAGCACGTCAGTTACCTCTTTCAGGAGCTTCGGCTCTTTCCCGAACTCACGGCTTTGGAAAACGTAGAAATCAAAAACAAGCTCACAGGCTTCAAAAGTCGCAAGCAAATCATCGAATGGTTCGACAGGTTGGGCATTGCCGATAAGCTTCAATCCAAGGTCGGTCGCATGTCTTTCGGCCAACAACAGCGCGTAGCCATGCTGCGTGCGCTCGTGCAACCCTTCGATTTTATCCTTGCCGACGAGCCCATCAGCCACCTTGACGACACCAACTCGGCTGCCATGGCTGACATTATGCTGGCCGAAGCCAAGGCCCAAGGGGCCGGAGTCATCGTGACCAGCATCGGAAAACACATGAAACTTGAATACGAAAAGACTTTGAAACTATGACTTTGGTTTGGAAATTACTACGCCAACACATCAGTATTCCGCAGTTTGCAGGCTTCTTTTTTGCCAATCTCTTCGGCATGTTGATTGTCCTTTTGGGCTTTCAGTTCTACCAAGATGTCGTTCCCATGTTCACCGCCGAAGACAGTTTCATGAAGAACGACTTCCTTATCGTCAACAAAAAGATAGGAACTGCGAGCACTATCAGCGGCCGCAGCAACACGTTTTCCAATGCCGAGATCGACGATTTCGGCTGTCAACCGTTCGTAGGTCGTATCGGTTGGTTCACAGCAACAGCCTATAAGGCCGACGCCAACATGAGCGTGAACGGGACAAGCGTGCTGAACAATGGTGAAATCAACTTCGAAAGCATTCCCGATGTCTTTGTCGATGCGAAGAAAAGTAACTGGAAATACCGGCCCGGCGACACTACAGTACCAATCATTTTGCCGCGTATCTACTTGACAATGTACAACTTCGGGTTCGCACAAAGCCATTCGTTGCCGAAGATAAGCGAGGGACTTGTGGGCATGATCGACTTTCGTATATTCGTTCATGGGCACAACAAGGAAGGCCGTTTCAACGGGAAAGTCATCGGATTTTCCAACCGTTTGAGTTCAATTCTCGTTCCCCAGGCCTTCATGGATTGGAGCAATGCGACCTATTCTCAAGGAGAAACGCACGAACCCACACGCCTTATCATGCAAATAAATAACCCCGGCGACAGGCGATTCACCACATATCTCGACCGAAAAGGATATGAAATAGAGAACGACAAGCTGAATGCTGAGAAGACAACCTACTTTCTTCGCATGATGATAACAATGGTGATGCTTGTCGGTTTGGTCATTTCTGCGTTGAGTTTCTACATGCTTATGCTGAGCATCTACCTGCTCGTGCAGAAAAATTCGGGCAAACTTGAAAATCTGCTACTCATCGGTTATAAGCCCACAGAGGTGGCCCGGCCCTATCAACTGCTGACCATCGGCCTCAACTTTGCCGTTTTTCTCATGGCACTTACAATCCTTTTCTTTGTCCGCCAAGTCTACATGGACATCATAGAAGCCCTCTTTCCCGACATCGAAGACGGCTCGATGCTCCCTGCCTTGGCCGTAGGTGTCGCCTTGTTTTTCCTTGTCAGCCTCTCTAATCTTGCCATCATCCGAAACAAGATTGTGAGGATTTGGAAACGAAAAGAATAAGCCTCCGAAGCCAAGTGGCTATCACACTTTGCAATCTCACCCATTTTGCACGCTAATCTCAGTCATATTACCGTGCAAAATGGGTGAGATTGCGCAGTGATATGGGTGAGCTTGGAACGCAAGATGTAAGTAGTTGATTTTCAATGTGCATGCGCTTGGTTCTCAAACCGGTCTGGTGGGCGTGCAAGTGCCTTGGTTCTTGTATGTGTATATTATGCTTTGAGCGGACGCACAGACCGTGCGGTCCCACAAACTTATAGCGTTTTCCTGACAAACGCAGGCGGAGTACGCGAGGAATGTAGGGACGCATAGTTCGTGCGTCCGCTCGAACAGCCATATACCTGTATTCACCTTTCAAAGCCATTCAAAAGCAATGGATTGACTACTTCCGCCAAATTGATAGTTGATAGGATTGAAATGGCGGTACAGGCTCCTTGCTCTTGGGCACTAAAATGAACTGAAATAACGGGCAGAAAACTTGCGGAATAGCAAAACGATGACTATATTTGCAAAAGAAACATCATCAAACAAATCCTTACGGAACAGACATGAGACACGAAAACTGGCGAATAAGCGTGACAGGAAAAGCGAAACTAACGAGTGTTTTGCTGATGATGCTGTTACTGAGCGTGTCGGTAAGCTGCTGTAAACAGCGGGAGAAGCCTTCAGTCTCGGGCAACAAGGCCGATACAATCGTAACAGAAAAGAAAGATTTGCTGCAATTATATGATAAGCAAATCAGAGCCTATTATGAAGAACTTTCAGACGTGGGTATGGATGGTATTGAGGTCATGCCATGTAAAAGTCAAGTTGAATATACAGACATCGCCATTGAACTCATCTATGAAGCGCTGAAGAGAACGGGCTTCAGAACGGTTGACAACGAGACTGCCCGAAAAGCAATCCTGAAATACTACGGTGTAGACATTTCTCAAAACAACACAACCTTAGCAGAACAAGGTTTTCTTACTTATATCTTTAAGAATGGAAACCCTACCGAACGAAAAAGGCAAAACATTGCAATGAATTCTGCTTTCTATGAGAAACCAAGCTATTTCTGGAATAAAATCATTTATGTTCCAAATTATAATTACATTTTTCCCCACCCTACTATTAATGAAGTTGTAGATATTAAAGGACTACCCGATATCTTCGAAGAAGACTATGATGTGAGATTGTTTAAGACGGGAAAGCTCTATTATGACCTAAGTCGCAAAGAATCATATTATGAAAATGAATTTATTTTTCATGATAACAAGAAAGCATTTGCATGGCTGAAAAACCATGAATGGGGATTTCTTACCAACCTATTACAAAAATATGGCTATGACAAAAATGAGGAGATTAATAGGTTGCTGCTTAACTGGATGATAATGGAATATGCCACTGTGGCGAAATCACACATCCTTAATGAGACCTTCGCTATCAAGAAAAAGACAAAATGGCCACATGTAGAAATCAGAGAAGGACTGCTGAAAAGTATTCTGAAGCTACCTGCAAAAACAGAAAACATCAAAATAAGTTCACTCATGAATACCTATATCAAATACATGATGAATGAGGACGGAGAAGATATACCAGATTGGGCAACAGAATTTAATAAGGAAGAACGCTATAAAGTTGCAGCATACTTGTGTTATTATCAATATAGATTTTGCAAAAAGTTTGGCGTAGAAGAGACAGAACTTCTTGGACAAGCTCTCTATAATGACACAGCATTCAGAGACTATATAGCTGATGAAAACTATTTCAATCTGCAAGGATTTCAAGAACTCTGCAATAAAGTTTATGAAGAAGTTGATATCAGTGAGAAACTCAAAAAAGCTTATCATGAATAAAAAGACATCACTCTTACTTGCCTTTCTGTTCTTAATATTAGCATTAGGACACAGCCAAACAGCAGTGAAGAGGCAGGATCATTATAGTTTGGCGATAGCAGCGATAAAAACAAACAAGCTTTCGGAACTTGACGCACAGCTCAAACACATCAGCAATCTCGACTCTCTGATAGAGAGGGGTGAGGATATATCGTACACCTTGCTTGGCTATGCATGTCTTTACAATAACAAAGCGGCCATACAAAAGCTCATTGCACGAAAGGCCAGTATCAACGATGCCTATTCTGATGAGATTTATATCTACGATGCACTCAACATGGCTATCGACAAAGGGGATTATGCCTTGGCAAAATATTTCATCTCTTTGGGTGCAAAAGTAAACCAGCCCTACGACGAAGAGGGACTGTGCCCACTGGCCTTAAGCTGCATGCAGAATAATTATCCCATAGCCAACCTGCTACTGAACCACGGGGCTAAAGCTGACGGAGTTGGTGATCTTGGTGGAAATTACATCACCTATCCGCTCATCATTGCCGTGGAAAAACGAAACAAAGCCATCGTGCAACTGCTGCTGAAACATGGTGCTAAAAAGAATGTGAAAGATTCGGAAGGTTTCACACCACTTTCATTGGCACGAAAATTAGGATATACAGAAATCATAAGACTCCTGGAAAACAAAAACAAATAAAAGGCAGAAATCGTCTAAAACAAAAGAACATAAGGTGCAAAAACAGTATTTTCCATTCGCATTTTGAACGAGAGAAGAATAAAAAGGAATTTATTTCAACATTTATTAAAATTTTAACACTGAATTCAAACAACATTGGTAAAATTTAACTAAATTTGCATCATCAAAGTATTAACTGGGTTTATCCCCTCAAATTATTCATTAATCTTCAGTTAAAAGCCATGCAAAAAAGATTGCATTTTTTACTAGTTTTGCTGTTGTTCTTCACGACATCACTGATGGCACAAGTTACAACATCGAGCATTAATGGCAAAGTTGTCGCTGCAGGTGAGCACGTCATCGGAGCCACAGTCACTGCCGTTCACACGCCATCAGGGACGACTTACACCGCCGTTACCAATACCGACGGTCGCTATACCATTCAAGGTATGCGCGTAGGCGGCCCTTACAAGGTGACCATCTCCTACATCGGCTTCAAGGATGAGACGCGTTCTAACCTCTATCTTACATTGGGTGAGCCAACAGTCATCAATACCGATTTGAAAGAAGATGCCAAAATGCTGGGCGAAGTCACCGTGACAGGCATCGCAGGTAAAGGCGGTATGGGTGCTGCATCAAACTTCTCGCAGAAGCAGATTGACAATACACCGACCATCAACCGCAATGTATACGACGTAGCTAAGCTGTCACCGCTCGTGAACACATCTAAGTTGGGAGGCATTTCCATAGCGGGCTCTAACAACCGCTACAATTCTTTCCAGATAGATGGTATGGTTAGCAACGATGTGTTCGGACTTGCCAGCTCAGGAACCAATGGAGGACAAACCGGAACCAATCCTATTGCAATGGATGCCATAGAACAAATCCAAGTTGTTGCATCACCTTTTGATGTAAGGCAGGGCGGTTTTACAGGCGGAGGCATCAATGCCATTACGAAATCAGGTACCAATACGTTCCATGCTTCAGCTTATACCTACTACACCGACGAGAATCTTTATTCGAAATGGAGTCAGGTGCTGGACAAAGAAGCTAAACTTGGCAAGCAATCCACCAAGACCTATGGTGCTTCTTTGTCAGGTGCATTTGTGAAAGACAAGGTATTCTTCTTTACGAACATAGAATTGAAGAAGAACACCTATCCAACCTCTATCTATCCGGGCTATATTCCCGAGTACATCACAGACGCTGACGCCAAATTGATTGCAGATACCTATTATAGATATACGAAAATAAGAGACAGCTATGGAGCGAGAGACATCGATTCACGCTCAATATCGGCCTTGTCGCGCTTGGATTGGAACATTGACAACAATAACAAGTTCACTTTCCGCTATCAATTGAACAGTTCATACAAGGACGTTTATGGTGTAAACTCCAAGACTTATACGTTCAATAACAGCGGTTACCGAATGAACAACCGCACGAACTCTTTTGTAGCAGAGTTGAATTCAAGGCTCAACGATGTTCTTTTCAACGAAGCTCGCATAGGTGCATCTTTCATTCGCGACCATCGTGGGGTCAAATATGCTGGACCCAATGTCACAATCGAGGGTCTTGGACACAAAGGCGGCATGAAGGCTTATATCGGAACTGACTTTTCTTCGGGTGCAAACCACCTCTATCAAGACATTTATACCATAGAGGATAACCTGAACTGGTCGCTGGGTAACCACAATATCACCTTTGGAACGCACAATGAATTCTACAATATGCAGAATTTGTTCATTCAAGCTAACACCGGTGCCTACTATTATAAGACGCTTGCCGACTTCGTTAACGACAGAGCTTGGAAGTATACATATAACTATTCCGATGTAGCTTTGACAGGAAAGACTGACTGGGCCGGCACAGTAGAGGCTGCTCAATTCGCATTCTATGTTCAAGATAAATGGGATCTCAATAATAATCTGAATCTCACCTATGGTTTACGTCTTGATATCCCGACCGGATTGAATTCTCCGACCTCTAATCCTGAATTCAACAGAAGTGCTTATGCCATTGAAAACGACGTTCGGGTAGGCGAAATTCCATCAACGAAGTTCATGTGGTCTCCCCGCGTTGGCTTCCGTTGGTACACAAATGACAGCCATAACATGTTGCTTCGTGGCGGTGTCGGCCTTTTCACGGGTAGAGTTCCTTTCGTTTGGCTGTCAAATGCATGGAACAATACCGGTATGGAGATGAAAGGTACCACGCTACGGACGGCAGGTCACATTCCCTCCTTGCAACACTATGGCACAAACGCCTATGGTGCAGCGATGTCAGCACCACCGGGTAGCGCATCAAAACCAACCATCAATACCATCAGTAAGAAGTTCAAATATCCGCAAGTGCTTCGTGCAAACTTGGCTATGGAGACCATTCTGCCCGGCGATATCAAGATGACACTTGAAGGACTCTATTCAAAGACGCTCAATAATGTTTGGTTTGACAACCTTGCACTGAAAGCTGACGGCACTTCTTATGCTGTTGATGCAACCACTCCGGCCTCGGCAACCCGCCATTTCAAGACAAATGCAGGAGATTATTACGCTATCATCAACCTAAGAAACACCAATAAGGGCTACAGTTATAGTGCAAGTGCCAAGCTCGAAAAGAGTTTTGCATGGGGTCTTGACCTGATGGCAAGCTATACATTCGGGCATTCTTATTCTGTAAATGATGGAACTTCGTCTGTTGCATACTCCAATTGGAAATACAATTACTGTGTAGATCCTACCGACAGAAACGAATTGGCAAAGTCAATGTTTGACGTTCCTCACCGCGTTTTGGCCGTAGCTTCCTACACATCTCCGAAATATTGCAATGGTCGTTTCGCCACAAACGTCTCCATTACCTACAATGGTAACTCGGGACAGCACTATAGTTTGACCATGGATGAGAAGGCCGACTTCAATGGAGACTCGCAATTTGGCAACACTCTGCTTTATATTCCGACCGAAGCTGAGCTTGCTAAGATGAAATTTGCTACAGAAGCCGACCGAAAAGCCTTTGGAGAATGGATCAACAGACATGACTTTGCAAAAAACAATAGAGGGAAATATTCAAAGCGGAACGCTGCAACGGCACCTTGGGAAAACCGCTTTGACGTTCATTTTGCCCAAAGTTTCTTCTATTTGAAAGAACGTGGCAGCAAGATTGAATTGACTTTCGATATCGAAAACTTTGCAAATCTGCTGAACCACAACTGGGGAACCAGTTATGAACTCGCATATAACGAGACTATTCTCAAAGTTACGAAAATGACTGCAAGCGGAACAAACTACGTTCCGACCTATACTTATCTCGGCTATGGCCCAAGAAAGAGTGACATCTTCAGCCGTTGGCACATGCAGATAGGTTTACGTGCGACGTTCTAAAGCCCGAATAACACGTTGATTCACATATAAAAAAAGGTAATCTCTGCGAAGATTACCTTTTTTTTATTAACTTTGCCCACCAAACGAACACCATACGATTATGATCATAGATTTCAATGACATTGAAGAAACAAGGATCAAGGGCTTCAAAGGCGGGCAAGGAGAACTCCTGACCCGCAACTATGCCGACGAAAAAGTGAGGATAATGAAAAGCATTTTGAGGCCAGGAGCAAGCAGCGGACCACACACGCATGAGGGAAATTGCGAAATAATGTATATCCTCAAAGGCGAACTCACCTATCATTACGACGGAAAAACGGAAGTGGCACGGGCCGGACAAGTACACTATTGCCCCACGACACACCGTCATTATTTCGAGAATCTCACTGCCGAAGACGTTGAATACTTGGCCATTGTTCCCGAACATCACTAAATATCCACCCACATGAGCATTGTCATTGGAATAGACGTAGGCATCAGTACGACTAAAATTGTAGGCATTGATGAGCAGGGTATCGTCATGAGTCCGTTCAGAATAAAGGCAACCGACCCCATTACTTCTCTCTACGGAGCCTTTGGAAAGTATCTTCATGACAACAAAATCAAACTCGAAGAGGTCGAACAAATCATGTTGACGGGTGTAGGAGCAGCCTATATCGACGAAAACATCTATGGTAGACCCACCGGAAAAGCGCAGGAATTCATTGCCGACGGCTTGGGAGCACGCTATGAAAGTAACCTCGATCGAATGATTGTCGTCAGTATGGGCACAGGAACAAGCCTCGTGAAATGCGACGGAAGCGACATCAGACACATCGGCGGCATCGGTATTGGTGGTGGAACACTTCAAGGCCTCAGCCGTATCATGCTAAAAACCGACGACATCAGGCAAGTAGCAACCTTGGCCATGGATGGCGATATCTCGAAGATTAATCTGCTTATCGGTGACATCAGCGCCAAACCTCTTCCGGGTTTGCCCATGACGGCAACTGCCAGCCTGTTCAGTAACGCCAAAACCAATGCCACGCGCGAGGATATCGCCATCGGACTCATTTATATGGTGCTTCAGGCTGTGGGGTCTGCAACTATCCTCAGCAGTTTGGAAAGCGGAATCAAAGACTTTGTCCTCATTGGGAACCTCACCCTGTTGCCCCAATGCAAGGAGGTTTATCCCGCTATGGAGAAACTTTACGGCGTACATTTCCGCATTCCGAAGTACAGCGAGTTCTGTACAGCCATCGGAGCAGCCCTTTCCTATATTCAAAAACGATAGGAAACGGCCTACATTCCCGTTCATAAAACAAGATAATGACAAAGAAATTCATTCTCTCCCTACTCTTACTTGTAACTTCATTCCTATCACTTTCAGCCCAACCCAAACGCGAAGTGAGGGCCGTTTGGCTTACAACTATCGGCGGACTTGACTGGCCTCACAACTATGCCCGGCAGGGTTTGGCCATCGAAAAGCAGCAACAAGAGCTCCGAACCATACTCGACAAGCTGCAAAAAGCAGGCGTAAATACGGTGCTACTTCAGGCACGTATACGCGGAACCGTCATCTATCCATCGGACAAAGAGCCTTGGGATGGTTGCCTAAGTGGGCTTCCCGGAACCGCTCCGGGCTATGATGCGCTCGGCTTTGCCATCGAAGAATGCCACAAAAGAGGCATGGAACTGCATGCATGGGTGGTCACTATTCCTGTCGGAAAATGGAATGGTTTGGGCTGCAAACGGCTCAGACAACGCTTTCCCCACCTGATTGTAAAGATCGGAGAAGACGGATATATGAACCCCGAAAAGCCACAAACGGCCGATTATCTGGCTGAAATCTGCCGGGAAATTACCGAACGTTACGACATTGACGGCATTCATTTGGACTACATTCGCTATCCCGAAACGTGGAAAATCAAGGTCAGTTCCGACCAAGGACGGGCCAACATCACGAGCATTGTCGCCAAAATCCACGACGCGGTCAAGCCCGTCAAGCCTTGGATAAAGATGAGTTGCTCGCCCATTGGAAAGGCCGACGACCTCACACGTTATTGGAGTCACGGCTGGAATGCGCGTAAAACGGTACTGCAAGACGCCCAACAATGGCTCAAAGACGGCCTGATGGACGCCCTTTTCCCCATGATGTATTTCAAAGATAACAATTTCTATCCGTTTGCTATCGATTGGAAAGAGCAGTCCGAGGGCAAGATTGTCGTGCCGGGGCTGGGCATTTACTTCATGTCGCCACGCGAAAAGAACTGGGATTTGGGCGATATTACACGCGAAATGCATGTTGCGCGCCAATACGGTATGGGACATGCCTACTTTCGCAGCCGGTTTTTCACCGATAATCTCAAGGGCATCTATGACATCGCAGCTGAAGATATCGACAAAAATCCAGCTTTGGTGCCGGCCATGACATGGGCCGAAACCGACAAACCGCAGGCCCCTACCCTTTTGTCTGCACAGAACGGCAGGCTCGAATGGCTGACCCGGCAAGGCCTCACCTATAATATATACAGCAGCAAGACATGGCCTGTCGACATATCCCGGTCGGAAAACCTGATGCTTTCACGTCAGGAAATCGGCAATCTGGCGATTCCCGACGATGATTCGCGCTATTATGCCGTCACAGCCATGGACAGATTTGGCAATGAAAGCAGTCCTACACAAAGCCAAAACAAAGAGAAATCCGCCGAAAGCAAACTCATTCCTAACGATGGAACGCAGGCCCGACTGCCCGAATGGGCGCTCCGGAACGACGGCATCATCATGCTGGCTGGCATAACGGGCAATCTTCTCCGAAAACTGCAGCAGAAAGGAGACTCCGTCGACATCAAATCCGTTCCCAATGGCTTCTATCAGCTGCGCAGCCTCAACCGAACAGGTATCAGCCACTGCTTAGGCTACCTTATGATAAAAAGATTTTAGCCGAAAGATTTGGTTAATCTGCAAAAACAACCTATCTTTGCAATAACAGAGCTACAGCTCATTATAAACACAAAGAGGAAAGCTATCGGGGGTTGTTCCGGTTCGATCGGGATACTCATCAAATAATATCGAAAACCGAGAAAGCTTCTCTTGTCAATGGCGGGCCACATAAACTTCGACGAAGCCAAGCTTTCGGGCCGGTGGATTACAAAGACGGAGAGCGCTCAACTATTGAAATGCTCGGAGTTTCATCACATCATCGGGCAACCCCTTTCTTCTTTTTCATCAATAAAAAACAAGAAACAACCTCATGTTTAGTGGTATTGTAGAAGAAATGGCTACACTTGTAGCCATCCGGAAAGAGAAAGAAAACATCGACTTTACGCTGAAATGCTCGTTTACCGACGAACTTCAAATCGACCAAAGCATCGCCCACAACGGCGTTTGCCTTACGGTTGTGAGCCTTGATGGCGACACCTACACGGTAACGGCAATGAAAGAAACGCTCGATCGCTCCAATCTTGGCCTGCTGAAAGCGGGAGATTGCGTCAACATCGAGCGTTCGATGCTGATGAACGGCCGCTTGGACGGCCACATTGTTCAAGGGCATGTGGACCGCACAGCCACGTGTATTGCCATGCGAGATGCTGGTGGAAGTACCTATTTCACGTTTGAATACCCCTTCGATAAGGCCATGGTCAAGAAGGGATACTTCACGGTTGACAAGGGATCGGTGACCGTTAACGGGGTTTCACTGACCGTTTGTGAACCGACGGACAACACGTTTACCGTTGCAATTATCCCTTACACGCGTGCCAATACCAACTTCCGCGACATACAACCGGGCAGCATTGTCAACCTCGAATTCGACATTCTCGGGAAGTATATCGCGCGGTTGCAGCAGCTATAAGGCCTCTTCAAGTCCCTCAAAAGGCAGAAATGGAGAGCCCACCCCTAACCCCTCCCAAAGGAGGGGAATGCGAACTTGCGGGCAAAACAGAGGAGATGAGGAGCCCACCCCTAACCCCTCCC
>NZ_JH594507.1:2455-71519 GCF_000243015.1 Segatella maculosa OT 289 | reverse complement strand
CCCCTAACCCCTCCCAGGGGAGGGGAATGTGAATTTGTGGGCAAAACAGAGGAGATGGAGAGCCCACCCCTAACCCCTCCCGAGGGAGGGGAATGTGAACTTGCGGGCAAGGTAGGAAAGGCTTCTTTGCAATCTCAACCATATTGCGTGCTAATATGGGCCATATTACTACGTAAAATGGCTGAGATTGCACGGTAATATAGCTGAAATTGAAACGCGAGGTGTAAGTTATTGATTATCAAAACAAACACTATTGCATGCAAGTTCATACTCCCCTCCCTTGGGAGGGGCTGGGGGTGGGCCTCCCTATTGATTACTATTGCCCGCAAGCTCGGGCTCCCCTCCCTCGGGAGGGGCCGGGGGTGGGCTCCCCCTATGACACATTTCTACAAATAATGTTAATAAAATCGGGCGATGTAAACGATTTAGCGATGAGCAACATCTAATTGATAATTGTGAAACGAAACCCGGAATAAACCGAACTTGAAATGAAAACAAACCGGAAAATCCTACTTTTAGGGATTGTATTGACGGCACTTCCGATGCAACTTCGGGCCAAAAACTGGACCTTGAAAGCGTGTATCGACTATGCATTACAGCACAACATCGCCCTGAAAAAGAACCTATTGACAAAGAAAACGGCTTGGGAAGACCTCAAAGAAAGTCAGGCCGCACTGCTTCCCTCGCTCTCTTTGAGCACTTCGCAGAACGTTTCTTACACGCCATGGCCCGAAACGGGAAGTGCAGTTGTGGCTGGAACGAAGGTGCAAACCAGTGTAGACAAGGTCTATTATAACGGAAGTTATGCGCTGAATGCCAATTGGACGGTGTGGAATGGCAACCGAAACCGCAATCAAGTAAAGCTGAATTCGTATGCAGCAAAGCAGGCCGAACTGGACTCGGCAACCACGGCTAACACGCTTACCGAGCAGATTGCCCAACTCTTCGTGCAGATATTATACTCCGACGAGGCTATTAAAGTGAACCAAGAGAGCCTTTCCACGAGCACGAAAAACGAGGAGCGGGGAAAGGAAATGCTCGCTATAGGCAAGATGAGCAAGGCAGATTTAGCCCAGTTAACGGCGCAACGTGCACAGGATGAGTATGCCATCGTACAAGCAGAAAGCCATTTGAAAGACTACAAAAGGCAGTTGAAACAATTGCTTCAGCTGACTGACGAGGCATTTGACGTGATTGTGCCCGAGACAACCGATGAAATGGCGATGGAACTCATACCGAATCTCAACGCCGTTTACGAGCAAGCGGTGGCCAACCGGCCTGAAATCAAGAACGCAAAATTAGCCATTGAGAGCAGCGAATTGAGCATAAAAATGGCCCAAGCCCTGCGTATGCCGACGGTAGGATTGTCGGCCGGGTTCAGCACAAACACCACTTCTATGAACAAAAATGCATGGAACAGTCAGATGAGAAACAATCTTGTGCTGGGCGGAGGAGTCACTATAAGCGTCCCACTCTTCGATAATCGGCAGGCAAAAACAAGCATCAACAAGGCCCGAATCCAGCGTTCCGGTTATCTTCTCGACTTGCAAGACAAGCAGACCACCCTCTACTCCACCATAGAAAACTATTGGCTGCAAGCCAACAACAACCAAAGAATGTTCCGAAGTGCACAAGTAAGCAGTCTGAGCGCAAAGGAAAGTTACACACTTCTGAGCGAACAATTCAGATTGGGGCTGAAGAATATCGTTGAATTAATGACGGGAAAAGACAACCTTCTCAAGGCCCGGCAAAACGAATTGCAAAGTAAATACCTCGCCATATTGAACATCAATTTGCTCAAATTCTATCAAAACGGCGTGTTGAAATAGGCGTGTCACTAAATATCCAATAGTGCTGAAGGGCTTTCTATGAACGTCGTTGCTCCGTGATCAAGGAGAAACTGCTTGCTTCTGAAGCCCCACAACACGCTGATGCACGGCATTCCACTGTTGCAAGCCGTCTGTATATCGACATCACTGTCACCGATATAGACTGCCGTTTCGCGTGCTGCTCCGAGCTGTTTCAAGGCTTCATTCACCGTGTCGGGGGCCGGTTTCTTTCGGATATTCTCTCGTTCACCGATGGCAACCCTTATCTTATCGCCGAAGAAATGGGCCACAAGGGCTTGCGTTGCAGCATAAAACTTATTGCTGACCACGGCAATCTGCTTCCCGGCAGCGGTCAAATCGCACAGCATTCCCTCTATTCCCGCATACGGACACGTGTGATCGAGACTGTGAACAAGGTAATATTCACGGAAATCTTGATAGGTTTTGGCAAACAAAGGATTGTCGGAACCGCCGGGAACAGCCCGTTCCATCAACTTCTTCACCCCGTTTCCGACAAACATTCTCACCTCTTCGATGCTCCGTTCGGCCATACCATTGCACCGAAGCGCATGGTTGCAGCCGTTAGCAAGGTCGGTCAGCGAGTCAAGCAACGTACCGTCCAAATCGAAAATATAGGTTTGATAACTCATCATCGCAAGAAAGTATTTGATAATGCCATACAAAGGTAATAAAAAAAAGCCATTCTTCTCACTTAGATAAAAAAAATGGTGTACCTTTGTGCACGATTTTCAATATTGAGATTATGAAAAAAGACTTTAAGAAAAGGTATATCCTCCCCGCCATTGCCTGCATTGCAGTCATCATGGGCGTTGTCTACTATTACTTCTTCTCAGGCTTCTCTTCCATGAATGAGACGGAATACGTCTATATCGACAAGGACGATAACATCGATTCTGTGTACAACAAGCTGGAACCCTTTGCATCAAAGCATGGCATGTGCGCTTTCAAAACATTGGCACGGCACTTTGATTACAAGCATAAAGTGAAGACCGGACGCTATGCCATCAACAGTAATGATGGCGCATTGACGGTGTTTCGGCATATGAAGAACGGGCTCCAGACACCGATAAACCTGACTATTCCGAGTGTAAGGACCTTGGATAAGTTGGCTGCCGAAGTGTCTAAGAAGCTCTTGATCGACAGTGTTGAACTCTATAAGGCCCTCACCGACGAGGCAACTTGCAGAAAATACGGATATGACACGGCCACCATCGCCTGTATGTTCATTCCCAATACGTATGACATCTATTGGAATGTTTCCATTGACAAGTTTATGGAACGCATGCAAAGGGAGAATAAGAAGTTTTGGAACTTCCAACGCACACAAAAAGCGCGGCAAATGAACCTGACTCCCAATCAAGTCGTCACGTTGGCAAGCATTATAGACGAAGAAACCGCCAATAATGCAGAGAAACCCATGATTGCCGGCATGTATTACAATCGTTTGATGCTGCGAAATGCCGAATATCCGAAAGGAATGCCACTGCAGGCAGACCCTACCATCAAGTTCGCATGGAAGAAATTCGGCCTGAAACGCATCTATAACAACCTGCTGTACATCAAGAGTCCCTACAACACGTACAAGAATCCGGGGCTTCCTCCGGGGCCAATTCGCATTCCTTCCGTGGCCGGTATCGATGCCGTTTTGAACCATGTGCACCATGATTATCTCTATATGTGCGCCAAAGAGGATTTCAGTGGCACGCATAATTTCGCGCATACCTATCAGGAACACATGCAAAATGCTGAAAAATATTCAAAAGCGCTGAACGAAAGAGGTATAAAATAACTCAACAAAAATCACAATTAAAATGAAATAAAAAAATGCCGCTCTCTTCACAGAGAGCGACATCATTCTCAATAGGTACTAGCTTTTTTAAGGTAAAAAGATTGTATTCAGGATAACGATTGCAAAGGTAAGGCGTTTTCATTTGATGTGCAAATCTTTTTTTATGTTTATAAACATATTTTTCAGCTTAAAGTGGTCTTGTCTGTCCCTGAATCAAATGCCTTTCAAGCTCAGGATGGCCGACTACAGACCATGTATCGGCAAGAAAAATAAAGATTTTCCTTTGCTTTTCCGACCGATTGCAGTATCTTTGCAACATAATATAAATAAAGAACATACATCATGGCAATAAAAGAAGAGAACAGCGAAGAGAAGAAAAGCATTAGTTTCGTGGAGCAATTTGTCGAAGAAGACCTCGCCCAAGGTAAGAACGGAGGCCGAATTCAGACGCGTTTCCCGCCGGAACCCAATGGTTATCTTCACATCGGGCATGCCAAAGCCATCTGCATGGACTTCGGAGTTGCAGAGAAATACAACGGAATATGCAATCTTCGCTTCGACGATACGAACCCAAGTAAAGAGAATAATGAGTATGTTGAGAACATTCTCAACGACATCAAGTGGCTCGGTTTCAAGTGGGGCAACATCTATTATGCCTCGGATTACTTCGAAAAGCTGTGGGAATTTGCCGTTTGGATGATTAAGAACGGATACGCATATATCGACCAACAGACGAGTGAAGAGATTGCCTCACAAAAAGGAACGCCTACAACACCGGGCATAGCCAGCCCTTATCGCGACCGACCGATAGCGGAAAGCCTAGCCTTGTTTGCCCAGATGAACACGCCAGAAGCTGTGGAAGGCAGCATGGTATTGCGTGCCAAACTCGACATGGCCAATCCTAATATGCACTTTCGTGACCCTATCATGTACCGAATCATACAGACTCCGCATCACCGAACAGGCACCAAGTGGCATTGCTATCCGATGTATGACTTCGCACATGGGCAGAGTGACTACTTTGAAGGAGTCACCCATTCCATCTGTACCTTGGAGTTCGTGCCTCATCGTCCGCTATATGACAAGTTCATCGACTATCTGAAAGAAATGGATGGCACGGCAGACAAGTTGCAAGACAACCGTCCCCGACAGATTGAGTTCAATCGATTGAACCTCACTTACACCGTAATGAGCAAGCGAAAGCTCCATACCTTGGTCGACGAACACCTCGTTAAAGGCTGGGACGACCCCCGTATGCCGACGCTATGTGGCATGCGTCGGCGCGGTTACAGCCCCGAAAGCATTCGCAATTTCATTGATTCCATCGGCTATACCAAGTTTGATGCCCTCAATGATATGGCTCTCCTTGAAGCCAGTGTGCGCGAAGATTTGAACAAGAAAGCCACGCGTTTAAGTGCTGTTCTCGACCCTGTGAAGCTCGTTATCACCAATTATCCCGACGGAAAAACAGAGGAAATGGAGTCTATCAACAATCCAGAAGACGACCAAAGTGGCAGCCATACGATTACTTTCTCAAAGACGTTATGGATTGAACGGGCCGATTTTATGGAAGAAGCTCCCAAGAAGTTCTTTCGCATGACACCCGGAAAAGAGGTTCGATTGAAGAGTGCTTACATCGTAAAATGCACGGGATGCACGAAAGATTCAGCAGGAAATATCATAGAAATTCAGGCCGAATACGACCCCGAAAGCAAGAGCGGAATGGAAGGATCCAACCGAAAAGTGAAGGGAACACTCCATTGGTTGTCGGTCGATCACTGTCGGAAAGCAGAGGTACGTGAGTACGATCGGCTCTTCAACACAGAGAATCCGTCGGCCGACGAGCGCGATTTCCGCGAACTACTGAACCCGGAAAGTTTGAAAGTTCACACCAATTGCTATGTTGAAGACTATGCAGCAAGTCGGCAATCCGGCGAATATCTGCAGTTTCAACGCACGGGATATTTCATGGCCGACTTGGATTCTACACCCGAACATCCCGTATTTAATAAGACTGTAGGGCTGAAAGATACCTGGGCAAAACAAAGCAACAGACAGTAATTCACGCAGAATAGCATCTCAATACATTGAATAATCAAAATCATTTCGACAGCGAGGAATTCCGAGAAGCTTTGCAACAATACGAAAAAGCACGCCGGATGGGACAAGAAATATATCTTGACTCCGATGTACTTACGTCCATTGCCGACTATTACGACCGGAACAACAGAACCGACGAAGCCATCGAAACGATTGATTATGCCATTCGTTTGTTTCCCGACTCAGTGCTTCCACTTGCCTTCAGAGCCCGAATGGCCCTGATGCTCGAGGACAGTATCGACGGAGCCAAGCACTTTTTGTCATTGATTACAGACAAAGACAGTCTGGAATATTGCTACACTTCGGCCGAAGTTAAAATCGCCGAAGGCAATCAGGAAGCGGCTAATCGGTATCTTAAAAGCCATATGAACAATGTTGAAGACGATGAACTCGACAGTTACTGCATGGAAGTAGCCATTCTCTTTGCCGATTACGAAGCGTTTGAATTGGCCAAGGAATGGATCGACCGCTGTGAAGATACCGAGGATCCTGACTACTGGGAGACCATGGGAAGAATAGAAATGGGACTCGGCCACTTGGAAGAAAGCGAGCAGATTTTTACAGACTTGATAGATAAAGACCCTTTCTCGTCAAACAATTGGAACCATTTAGCGGCCACGCAGCTACTGAGAAACAAGCTTACAGAGAGCATTTCGAGTAGTGAATACTCCATTGCCATCAATCCAAACGACCCAGAAGCCGTACTCAACAAAGGCAATGCCCTGTTTGCTTTGGGCAATCATGAAGAAGCATTGAAGTATTTCAGACGGTTCACGACGCTGAGTCCAAACGAAGCCAACGGTGAAATGCTCGAGGGAGTGGTGCTGGCTGACATGCAGAAATATGACGAATCTCTCGCCCATCTCTATAAGGCAGCGTTGCTATGCCATGGCAACAATCAATTTCGCCTACAGGTTTATCTACAGATTGCCGCTGTTCTTTCAAAACAAGATAGGCTCGACGAGGCCTTATCCTATATCGATCGATGTGGAGAAATGAAGCAAAGCGACCCATTGGAGTTGGCATTAACCCGCGGACATCTCTATCTTGAACACAAAGAAATAGACAAGGCTACCAAGATATTCCATGACACTTTGGCCGAAAGTAAGAACGATCCGGAGATCTATCTCAAGATAGGTGTGTCGTTTCTTGACAACGGTTTCCCCGATTCTGCCTATGGAATCCTCAATCACATAGCCAAGGTTTTGGTGGAACCTCAAGTGCCCGTGTATCCTTATCTTGCTGTCTGCTGTAAGAATTTAGGTTATCAGAGAGAGTATGAAGAGGCAGTTAAGAAGGCCATACACTACACTCCTTTAGATGCAAAGATTGTCTTAGGGCCCTATTTTCCTGAAGAAATGGAACCCGAAGACTATTATAAATATCTCATCAACCACAAAAATAACACATGAACTGGCTATCAACCCTGTTAGGAAATCTCAATTACGGTACTGTTTTCTTTTTAATGCTGCTCGAAAGCACTGTCATTCCCGTGCCTTCCGAGCTGGTTGTCTCACCTGCCGCCTATCATGCTGCAGGCGGAAACTTAGACATTTGGCTGATAATCTTGTTCGCTACGCTCGGTGCCGATTGCGGTGCTACAATCAATTATCTTGCAGGTTACTATTTAGGACGCCCCATTATCTATCGCTTTGCCAACAGCAAATGGGGCAAGATGTGCCTACTTAATCAACAGAAAGTAGAGAAAAGCGAGAAGTATTTCTATGATCATGGCATGGTAGCCACTATCACTGGCCGTCTACTTCCGGGCATCCGACATCTCATTTCCATACCGGCCGGCCTGTCAAAGATGGGATATTGGAAGTTTCTTCTCTACACAACCATCGGCGCCGGCGCATGGAATTTCATTCTTGCAGCCTTAGGTTGGTATCTACATTCAGCCGTTCCTGAAGACCAACTGAATGATAAAATCATGGAGTATGGCGAATATATCAAGCTTTTCCTCGTTGCAGCGGTAGCCATCGCCTGTCTGTATTTCCTATTCAAATGGTATATGAAACGCAAACAAGGCAGAAACAAGGAGTAAACAAAAAAAGACAATCTCGAAAAGAGATTGTCTTTGCGTCGGGGCGACAGGATTCGAACCTGCGGCCGCCTGGTCCCAAACCAGGAGCGCTACCGGGCTGCGCTACACCCCGCTGCAAATCATCTATTTGTTTGCGTGTGCAAAGGTAGTGCTTTTATTTAAGTTCGCCAAATAAAACCATTACTTTTTTAACGAAAAGACCGTCCGTAATGAACAAAGAGGCTGCAATCAACTTGCAACCTCTTTTATTTTATATCGTGAAACGGCTTATTTGATGATTCCCTGCTCCACGAATATCTTTTTCAAAGCCTGAACACCACGCTCAACTTCTTCTTTCGTGTGGCTGGCCATCAGGGCGAAGCGCACCAAAGTGTCCTGAGGTGCACACGCAGGTGGGATAACCGGATTGATAAAGACACCAGCATCAAAGGCCAATTTGGTCACAAGGAACGTCTTGTCTACGTCATGTACATACAAAGGTATGATGGGACTCTCGGTCTCACCAATCTCAAATCCCTCCTCACGGAAGCGTCTCAAGGCATAATTCGTCACTTCCCAAAGATGCTCAATACGCTCCGGTTCGTTCTGAATGATGTGAAGTGCCTCCATTGCTGCAGCCGTTGCAGCCGGCGTGTTGGACGCACTGAAGATATAAGTGCGGCAGGTATGGCGCAGAAAATTAATCGTATCCTTGTCCGAAGCTATGAAACCACCGATGGAAGCCAAGCTCTTTGAGAAGGTTCCCATAATCAGATCGACCTCGTCGGTGAGCCCGAAATGGTCGCAAACACCACGACCTTGTCTGCCGAAAACACCCAAACCATGTGCCTCATCGACCATGATGGAACAGTTATACTTATGCTTCAGCTCGACTATCTCGGGCAATTTGGCCAAATCGCCCTCCATGGAGAACACGCCATCGACCACAATCAGCTTGATAGCCTCCTTTGGAATGCCTTTCAACACGCGTTCCAAGTCTTCCATGTCGTTGTGCTTGTAATGCAACTGACGTGCAAAAGACAAGCGACGGCCATCAACAATGCTTGCATGGTCGCGGTCGTCGCAAATGATATAGTCGCCCTTGCCCACCACTTGGGCCAAAACGCCCTGATTTACAGAGAAACCGGTAGAGAAACACAGCGTATCATCTTTCTGCATAAAGGCCGCAAGCTCCTTTTCCAGCTGAACGTGTATGTCGAGTGTGCCATTCAAGAACCTACTTCCTGCACAACCCGAGCCATATTTGTCCAAAGCGCGCTTCGCTGCAGCTATCACGCGTTCGTCACCCGTCAATCCTGTGTAGGCATTCGAGCCAAACATCAAGACTTTATGGCCTGCCATTTCAACTTCTGTACCCTGTTTGCTCGTAATCGCGCGAAAATAAGGATACACACCAGCCTCTATGAACTTCTGAGGCTCGCGATAATTCTTGTATCTTTCTTGTAATTGTCCCATTTCAAATAGGTGTAGAAAACTACTTTTAATACTTTTAGGCTGCAAAGATACAAAAAATTACACAGATGATGAACATTTTCATAAGAAATATACTATTTCGTCAAAATATCATAAAGAAAAAAACATCATACAACTCAAATGATTATCTTTGCAAAAATAAACGGCTGCACCCGGCAAAACACAAGAACTTGTTTGCCTTGCACGCACAGATATCTATGCAAAACAGACCAAACAACAGATGGAGAAAAAGAAAATCATTTTCATCATGAACCCCATTTCGGGGACAATCAGTAAGGCCGGAATCCCAAAACTCATCGAACGCTATCTCGATCACAATGCTTTCGATTACGAAATCAAGCTGACGGCTTATGCCGGACACGCAACCGAACTCGCCACCGAAGCCAAAGAGCACCACGTGCCCATTGTCGTTGCCGTTGGTGGCGACGGAACCGTCAACGAGGTGGCCCGCGCCATCGTCCATTCGCCGACAGCCTTGGGCATCATTCCCTGCGGATCGGGCAACGGTTTGGCCCGTCATCTGTTGCTTCCCCTCAACATCACGAAGGCCATTCAAATCATCAACGCCTGCAAAATCCATCAACTCGACTATGGCATCATCAATGGTCACCCGTTTTTCTGCACATGTGGCATGGGATTCGACGCTTTTATCAGTCACAAATTTGCTGAAGCCGGTAAGCGTGGGCCCATCACCTATGTGGAAAACGTGCTGAGAGGGGGACTGAGTTACAAGCCCGAGACCTACGAGATACGCGAAGAGAACGGCACGACACGCCTCAAAGCATTCCTCATTTCGTGCGCCAATGCCTCGCAATATGGTAACAATGCCTACATTGCCCCGCAGGCTTCCATGAGCGACGGACTGATGGACATCATCGTTATGCAGCCTTTCGGCGTGCTCGACGCACCGCAAATCAGCATCGAAATGTTCAACAAAACGCTCGACAAGAACTCAAAAATCAAGACGTTCAAGTGCAAGCAACTGCATATCCACCGTGACAAACCGGGCTATATCCACTACGATGGCGACCCCGTTATGACCGGTGAAGACATCAACATTGAGCTGAAAGCAAAGGGAATCAACATCATTGTCAACCCGAACGGCGACAAACGACTGCGAAAACCCAATGCCGTGCAGAATGCTGCAGCCGACCTTTTCAACCAGTTCAACGACCTGCGGCACGACATTCACCGCCAAAGCCGGCATATTCAGGCCATCAACAAAACCATTCTGCGAAGATTAAACCTGTAGTCCCCCTACCCTTGTGCCGTTCCCGCAGCGAGAAAGTCGGTCAAAATGGCCGACCGTGCGCACGGAAACGATGCAGACCGAAAGTTATTTGCTGGTCGGAACGGCATCATCGCATTGCAGAAAGCATGGGTTTTCAGCTATATATTGTAAAGATTTTTAGTTGAAAAAACCGCTCGATGAATGTGATAAAATAGAAATATGAGCGAGGCTTTTCGACATTTTTCCTATCGGTTTTCCTCTTCTTGGCTTCAGAAGCCCATCAATCGCAGCCATGTTGCATGGTGATTTCAGCTATTTTGCACAGCGGTTTCACCTATTTTGCGCGCTCATATCAGTCATATTGCACGGCAAAATGGGTGATGTAACCTGCCGCGGACGCACGGTTCACGCGTCCACTCCGCCAAATCATGCTGAAACATGCCCGTGATTGTGCCCCATTTGAACGGACGCACGAGCCGTGCGTCCCTACAACACCTTGCCGAATTGCACTTATAACAGACCGTTTGCCCCCACGATGCCTTATAGGATTGCGCCTATAACGAGCTGAAAGCATGTAGGGACGCACGGTCCGTGCGTCCGCTCAGCACGTTCCATGCATGATTGCACCTCCATTCATGCGTCCGCTCAACTCGTTCTACACGTAATTACACTCCATTTCGCGCATGTTTCCGTTTCAATTTGAACGATATGCCAAACTCAATTCAAAACAATGGCTCACAAACATGCGCAAAACTCGCGTATTCGGAAGCTGTAAACATTCGGTCGGGAATATGGAAATCTCATGAAAGGTTTTGTCAAATAAATTACAAAACGAACGCATGTAGCTGTTAAAAAATCTCCATCAAAAAGGAAGATTGCCTCCGCAAACCAACCGCAACGCCGTTTGGCAACCGAACCTCATAAATAAAAATCAGCTGTCAGGCCTTGATACCACGCCGAACGTTCACCATTAGCCATCAAATCCACGGTTTCTGCTTCGGGTTCTGGGCAAAATTCGGGTCGGAACTCCAGCAAATAACGCTTCACGGGCCTGTGTTCTACCGTTCTGATACCGCAGATACGCGACAAAGAAAAGCCGAAGAGCGTTGCTTCAGCCATGAAACGCGACCGGCAATCGGCCGGAATAATGGCCGAAAAGCGACCTTCCGGCGCCAGCAAACGCCCCACTCCGGCAAACAATTCGCGATAGGACAAGGTGGAAGTATGGCGGGCCATGCTACGCAGGGCATCAGGATTGTGCAGCGAATCGACGAAAAAAGGAGGATTACTGACGATACAATCGAAGCCTTCGGGGCCGACATACTGCTGCAATGCAGCCTGAACGACGCGCACTCGACGGGCAAAAACGCTGTTCGCAACATTCTCTTTTGCCTGCAGACAGGCCGCTTCGGCTATGTCTATGGCCTCGATTTCGGCCTTGGGAAAGCGTTGCGCCATCATCAACGCAATCAATCCCGTGCCCGTTCCGATGTCAAGTACGCGGCTTCCACCACGTGCCCACGCCCCCAACAAGACGCCATCGGTACCCACTTTCATGGCACATGCGTCCTGTTTGACAGCAAATTCCTTGAATATGAAAACATTGTTGCCCATCATTCTGTCCTCTTCATTAACGTCGGGAATGGCGGTTTATTTTATACATTTTGCGGATTTACACATCATTTATTGGAAAATGTGCCGCTGCATGCCGGATTTCTGATTTAAAAAGCGTATCTTTGCAGTCCAATAGGTTTCAAATAGCATACAAATGAACAACAAGAATACATCAATACAGATGATTGCCGACTATGACGGTGACATTTCGAGTCTGCTCAACACCGACATCAAGGGCGAGATTCCCATTCTTACGACCCGCAATCTGGTGATTTTTCCGGGCGTGGTTTCCCCTATTCTGATAGGAAGGGAGCCCAGCATAAAGCTGATTTCCTATCTCGAGAAACATCCCGAAGCCATGTTTGGCATCTTCTGTCAGCGAGATTCCAACGTAGACAACCCGTCGTTCAAAGACCTTTACGCCACGGGAGTTTATGCAAGAATGGTGAAAGTCATCGAAATGCCCGGTCCGGGTAATAATATCACTGCCATTGTGCAGGGACTCGGCCGTTGTACGCTGGACAATCTGACCAAAACAAAGCCCTATTTCGCTGGTATTGTCTCGCCAAATGCCGAATCGCTCCCCAAAGAAACGGACAAGGAGTTTACAACCGTATGCGAAACGGTGCTGAAAAGCGCAAAAGAATATATCTCGCTCAATGAAGATATGCCCGACGAGGCCCAATATGCCTTGGCAAGCGTACAGAACAAGGTGGTCACCATCAACTATGTGTGCAGCAATCTGCCTTTCAGTATCAAGGATAAAGTCAACCTGTTGGAGATAGATGACACGAAAAAGCGGGCTTACAGCCTGCTGAAAACACTTGACCGCGAGACCCAACTCCTGAAACTCAAGCAAGATATACGCCAAAAGACGCGTATGGACCTCGACGAACAGCAGCGGGAGTATTTCTTGCAACAGCAAATCAAGAACATCAAAGAAGAGTTGGGCCACGGAGACGGCTCTCCTGAACACCGCGAACTGCAGGAAAAGGCCAAAGGAAAGAAATGGAACGAGGAAGTTGCAGCGACTTTCTATAAAGAACTCGATAAGTTGGAACTCTATAATCCGCAAAGTCCGGAGTATAGTGTGCAGCTTAACTATCTTCAAAACATGGTCAACCTGCCTTGGGGCATCTATACAAAAGACGACCTTAACCTGAAGAAGGCCGAAAAGACGCTTGATCGCGACCATTATGGCATGGAGAAAGTGAAAGAAAGAATCTTGGAATACATCTCAGTATTGAAGCTGCGGGGTGACCTTAAGTCGCCGATTATCTGTCTTTATGGCCCTCCCGGCGTGGGAAAAACCTCGTTGGGCAAAAGTATCGCCGAGGCAATGCACCGCAAATATGTGCGTGTCTCATTGGGAGGTCTGCATGATGAGTCGGAAATTCGCGGGCATCGCAGGACCTATATCGGTGCCATGCCGGGCCGCATCATCAAGAACATTCAGAAAGCAGGCTCAAGTAATCCGGTATTTATCCTTGACGAGATAGATAAGATCACACAGAACACCATCAACGGTGACCCTTCATCAGCATTGCTTGAGGTGTTGGACCCCGAACAGAACAAAGCATTCCACGATAATTACCTTGATGTGGACTACGACTTATCGAAAGTATTGTTCATTGCTACGGCCAATGACCTCAATACCATACCGCGTCCGCTGCTCGACCGTATGGAAATCATCGAAGTGAGCGGCTATATCACCGAAGAAAAGATTGAGATTGCCAAACGACATCTTATTCCGAAGGAACTTGAAAACAATGGATTGAACACGATTGAACCAAAAGTGAAGTTCAATAAGGCTGCTTTAGAGAAGATCATTGAGCAATATACCCGTGAAAGTGGCGTCAGACAGCTGGAGAAACAAATCAACAAAGCCCTGCGAAAGCTGGCCTATCAGAAGGCCGTAAAGGGTGAGATTGAAAGCCCGGACATCACACCTGACAAGATAGAAGGGCTGCTCGGGAAGCCTCCTTTCTATCGTGATATCTATCAAGGTAACGGTTATGCCGGCGTTGTTACAGGTCTGGCGTGGACCAGTGTGGGCGGTGAGATTCTCTTCATCGAGACTTCTCTCAACCAAGCTAAGGGAGGCAAGCTCACATTGACGGGTAATTTGGGCGACGTGATGAAAGAGTCGGCCATGATAGCCCTGCAATATGTCAAGGCCCACGTGAGCGAATTGGGTGTTGATTATCGTATTTTCGACAACTGGAACATTCATATCCACGTGCCAGAAGGGGCCACACCGAAAGACGGTCCATCGGCCGGTATCACGATAGCCACGTCGATTGCCTCGGCTATCACGCAACGAAAAGTGCGCAAGAACACTGCCATGACAGGCGAAATCACACTGCGTGGCAAGGTGCTTCCCGTCGGTGGCATCAAAGAAAAGATATTAGCTGCCAAGCGAGCCGGCATCACCGACATCGTGATGTGCAAGGAAAACATGAAGGATATCGAGGAGATTCCCGAGAAATATCGCACGGGTGTCGAGTTCCACTATGTTGAAAATATCCGTCAGGTATGGGATTTTGCCCTCACTGATGAGCGTGTGGACAACGCCATTACGTTCACTATTCCCGAAGAAAAAGGAGAAGGGAAATGACATTTGAGGTTCAACACACCGACAACGCCAGCGATGCAAGGACCGGACTCATCACAACTGACCACGGAAAAATCAAGACTCCGATCTTCATGCCCGTGGGAACTGCGGGAACGGTAAAGGGAGTTCACTTCAGCGAACTGCGCGAACAAGTGAATGCCCAAATCATTCTTGGCAACACCTATCACCTATATCTGCGTCCCGGACTTGACATCTTGCGACGCGCCGGTGGCCTTCATGGCTTCAATGGTTGGGAACGTCCTATCCTGACGGACAGCGGTGGGTTTCAGGTTTTCTCGCTTACAGGCATCCGAAAGCTGACAGAAGAGGGGTGCACTTTCCAATCCCACATCGACGGAAGCAGACATATCTTCACGCCGGAGAACGTGATGGACACGGAAAGAGTCATCGGTGCAGACATCATGATGGCCCTTGACGAGTGTCCTCCGGGGCAAAGCGACTACCAATATGCCCAGAAAAGCCTCGCCTTGACGCAGCGTTGGCTCGACCGTTGCATCAAACGTTTCAACGAAACCGAACCGCTTTACGGCTATCATCAGAGCCTTTTCCCCATCGTACAAGGCTGCACTTACAAGGATTTACGGCGAGAAGCTGCCAAGTTCGTTGCCGATAAGGAAGCTGACGGGAACGCTATCGGTGGCTTGGCTGTGGGAGAACCGACCGAGGTGATGTATGAAATGATTGAGGTTGTGAATGAGATTCTACCAAAAGACAAGCCCCGCTACCTCATGGGTGTGGGCACCCCACAGAACATTCTGGAAGCCATTGAGCGCGGAGTGGACATGTTCGACTGCGTGATGCCGACCCGAAACGGGCGCAATGCATTGCTCTTCACCTATAATGGTACGATGAATATGCGCAATAAGAAATGGGAGAACGACTTCACGCCCATCGATTCCGAGGGCTGCGATGTGGATAAAGTCTATTCAAAGGCCTATCTTCATCATCTCTTCAAGGCCAAAGAACTGTTGGCCATGCAGATTGGCAGCATCCATAACTTGGCCTTTTACCTGCGTTTGGTGACCGATGCCCGGCAACATATCGAGCAGGGTGACTTCGTGACATGGAAGAAGTCGGTCATCGAAAGGCTCGGTCAACGATTATGACAACAATGACAGCATTCAGTAAGATAAGGAAACATACCAGATGGTATCGCATGCTGCGTTGGTTGAGCACTCATCCGGCGTGGCTGCATCGGCTGTTTCATTGGCTCATGTGCCACACACTGTGGTTGCAACGGGCAGTGAAATGGACGGCAGAGCGAATGAGTTGGCTTCGGATTGTCAATCCTTTCCGCTACATCAAACGGCTGGATTGGTATATCATCAAGAAGTTCATCGGCACCTATATCTATTCCATTGCACTGATCATCAGCATTTCAATCGTTATCGATGTCAATGAGAACTTGGCGAAATTCAGCGAATATCACGCACCATTGAAAGCCATCGTGTTTGACTATTACCTGAACTTCATTCCCTATTTTGCCAATCTTTTCAGTCCGCTCTTCGTCTTCATCGCCGTCATCTTCTTTACTTCAAAGCTTGCCGGAAACAGTGAAATCATCTCCATGTTGGCCGCCGGAGTCTCTTTCAAACGGTTGATGCGTCCCTATATGATCTCATGTATTCTGATATCCGCAACGTCGTTCTATCTCAGCGGCTATGTCATTCCCCACGGTAATGTCATACGTCAGAACTTCGAATCGCTGTATAAAAACAAGAAGAAGAGCACTGCAGCCGACAATGTCATGCTACAAGTGGGCAAAGGAACCATCGCCTATATCCAACACTATGACAATAATGCCAAGAAAGGTTATGGCTTCTCGTTGGACAAGTTCCAAGAGAAGAAGCTCGTCAGCCACATGACGGCCATGGAGATACAATACGACACGGTGAGCGACTCGAAGTATCATTGGACAACGACGAGTTATAAGATCAGAAAGTTCAACGGTTATCGTGAACAAATCGAAAGCGGAGCGAAGAAGGACACACTGATTATGATGGAACCTACCGACCTTGTCTACTCCAGAGGCCAACAAGAGACGTTCACGAATCCCGAACTTAGTGACTATATCTCAAAGCAGATTGACCGTGGTTCAAGCAATGTGGTGCAGTATCAGGTGGAATACCACAAGCGGATATCGGCCAGCTTCGCCTCGTTTATCCTGACTATCATCGGGCTTTCCCTCTCTGCCAAGAAGCGAAAAGGCGGAATGGGCATGTATCTGGGCATCGGTCTGGCCCTGAGCTTCATCTATATCATGCTGCAGACCGTTTCATCAACGTTTGCCATCAATGCCAATCTTCCACCCATCATCGCGGCATGGATTCCAAACCTCATCTTTGCCGTCGTGGCATACTTCTGCTACCGACAGGCACCAAACTAACTATCATTATGTATTTTGACGAATTAGAACTGAACAACAACGTGCTCGACGCACTCTACGACATGCACTTCGACAAGTGCACTCCTGTACAAGAGAACTGTATCCCCGAAATCCTGAAAGGCAACGACGTGCTCGGCGTGGCACAGACCGGAACGGGAAAGACCGCCGCCTACCTGCTGCCCGTATTGAGCAAGCTCGACGACGGAGGCTTCCCCGACAAGGCCATCAACTGCCTCATCATGAGTCCGACCCGCGAACTGGCCCAACAAATCGACCAAGCCATGCAAGGCTTCGGCTATTACCTCAACGGAGTGAGCAGCGTTGCCGTGTATGGCGGCAACGACGGCAACCGCTATGACCAAGAACTCAAAAGCCTGCAGCTCGGTGCCGACGTGGTGATTGCCACGCCGGGGCGCCTCATCTCGCACATCAGTCTGGGCAACGTAGACCTCAGCAAGGTCTCGTTCTTCATCTTAGACGAGGCCGACCGCATGCTCGACATGGGCTTCTCGGACGACATTCTCAAGATAGCCAAGGAACTGCCAAAGACTTGTCAGACCATCATGTTCTCGGCCACGATGCCCGACAAGATTGAAGAACTGGCAAAGACGCTGCTCAAGAACCCGAAAGTCATCAAGCTGGCCGTGAGCAAACCGGCCGAGAAGATACGGCAAAGCGCCTACGTCTGCCACGAGACCCAGAAGATGGGCATTATCAAAGATATCTTCAAGAACGGCGACCTCAAGCGCGTCATCATCTTCTGCGGCAGCAAGATGAAGGTGAAACAAGTGGCCGGAGCCCTGCAACGCAAGCACATCAACTGCGGAGAGATGCACTCCGACCTCGACCAAGCCATGCGCGACGACGTGATGTTCAAGTTCAAGAGCGGCCAACTCGACGTACTCGTGGCCACCGACATCGTGGCCCGCGGCATCGACATCGACGACATTGCCATGGTCATCAACTACGATGTGCCCCACGATGCCGAAGACTACGTGCACCGCATCGGACGTACGGCCCGCGCAGCCCGCACCGGCGCAGCCATCACCTTCGTCTCGGAAGAAGACATCTACTACTTCCAGCAGATAGAGAAGTTCCTCGGCAAGGAAGTAGAGAAGACCCCGCTGCCTGCAGGACTGGGCGAAGCACCCGAATACAAGTCGGCAGGAAAGCCCAAGCGTGGCACCTCGGCCAAGGCTCGCCGCCGCAACGACCGTGACCACACTGCCCACAAGGACAAGAAACAGCAGAACCGCCGCCAACGCAACAATGCCGAGGCTCCGTCTCGCAGCGAAGAAGCGACTAAGGAGCAACGCACCGGCAACCGCCGCAACAATAACAACAGGCCACGCAACGAGAAGCGCGACAGCAACCGACCGGGCGAGAAGAACAACGAGCCACGCACGGCATCTCCTACTCGCAACAAGCGGCGCGGAAACGTGGAAGGCAACTACAAGAAACGCAACCACCCGCAGGGCGAGAAGCGGGCACAGAACCGGCCGTCCAAACCCCTCACGGCACAACCGGCCAAGCAGGAAAGCGGCATCAAGAAGTTCTTCAAGAAGATATTCAGAATGAAATAGGAGGCTCTTACATCACAACCCTATAACAAAGGCCTTACCTTTCATATAAGGAAGCCTCTACCTTTCATATAAGGAAGCCTTGACCTTTCCTTATATAAACCCTCTACCTTTCATATAAGGAAGTCTCGACAGTTCCTTATAGGAAAGGTCGAGGACTACCAATAGTAATCCTCTTGCACTTCCAATAGAAGTCCTATCGTACCTCTATTGGAAGTCCTTTCATACCTCCAATAGGAGTCCTAACCGACCTCCAATAGGAGTCCAATCGTACAGATAGTATCTGTCCTCTCCTACAGATAGTATCTATCCTCTTGTATAGATAGTATCTGTCCAATCCTACACATACTATCTGTCCTAAAGGACACTAAGTATAAGTCCTCAAGGAGTCTAAGTATAAGTCCTCGACACCTTTAAGTATAACTCCTCAAGGAGTCTAAGTATAAGTCCTCGACGACCTTAAGTATAAGTCCTTAAGGACGCATACTTGAAAAAGGGAAGCATGATTGGTTGTGGATTGCTGACAGGAGAAGTGATTCCGTTGGGATTCGAACCCAAGACCCACAGCTTAGAAGGCTGTTGCTCTAATCCAACTGAGCTACGGAACCCCTATGGTGAAGCAGGTGCAAAAATAATCTTTTCTAATGAGATATGCAAACATTATCAAAAGTTTTTTCTAACTTTGCGACTTGATTGGGATAAATGACCGAACAATATGATTGACAGTTCCGCCTTTCAGGGTAAGAAAGCCATATACTATACGCTTGGTTGCAAGCTAAACTTCTCGGAGACGTCTACCTTCGGCAAAATGCTGGCCGACATGGGGGTGGTTACGGCCGAAAAGGGAGAACGGGCCGACATCTGCCTGATTAACACGTGCAGTGTGACCGAAGTTGCCGACCACAAATGCCGCCAAGCCATTCATAAGATGGCGCGCGAACACCCCGGGGCCTTTATCATCGTGACGGGCTGTTATGCACAATTGGAGACGGAGAAGGTGAGCAAGATTGCAGGGGTGGACCTTGTGCTCGGCTCCAATGAGAAAGCCGACCTCATACAATACCTGAACGACGCTTTTATCCATAGGGCCGAAGGAACGACGCTCCATGCGTTCCATGCCGTGAAGACCAAGGACATCAAGCGTTTCCAGCCTTCATGCTCGAAAGGAAACCGGACAAGATATTTCTTGAAGGTGCAAGACGGCTGCAATTACTTCTGCACGTATTGCACGATTCCCTATGCACGGGGCCTCTCCCGCAGTCCTTCCATCGCTTCATTGGTGGCTCAGGCAGAAGAAGCGGCCGCTGAAGGAGGTAAGGAAATCGTGCTGACGGGTGTGAACATCGGAGACTTCGGCACAACCACCCACGAACGCTTCATCGATCTGGTCAAGGCTTTAGACGGGGTCGAGGGCATCAAGCGGTTCCGCATCAGCAGTCTGGAACCCGATTTGATTGACGACGAGCTCATCGAATATTGTGCCGGCAGCAGAGCCTTCATGCCCCACTTCCATATTCCGCTACAAAGCGGGAGCGACATGGTCTTGAAACTGATGCACCGCCGGTATGACAGTGCGTTGTTTGCGCGTAAGATAGCGTTGATAAAAAGGTTGATGCCCGATGCTTTCATCGGTGTAGACGTCATGGTGGGCAGCCGTGGCGAACGACCGGAGTTCTTCGAGGCGTGTTATCGGTTTCTTGACGGGCTTCCCGTCACGCAGTTACACGTCTTCCCTTACAGCGAACGCCCCGGAACGAGTGCTTTGACCATTCCCTATGTGGTCGATGAGAAAGAGAAGAAGCTGCGTTCGAAACGCTTGCTGGCCATGAGCGAAGAGAAGACGCATGCATTCTATGAACAATATATCGGTACCGAGCGCCCCGTTTTGTTTGAGAAAGCACATCGGGGAAAGGCCATGCACGGGTTTACCGATAATTATATCCGCGTTGAACTGCCGCCTTCACTGGCTCGTGATGCTTATGACAACGAGATCATGAGCATCAGACTGGGCGGCTTCAACCATGACGGAACGGCGTTGAAAGCCGAATTGACTTGACATCAAAGCGTATGAAACTTTCAATTGTTATCTTGAATTGGAACGGTAGCGAGATGATGCGGCGCTATCTTCCCACGGTTATACGACATTCTTCGCATCAGGCACGGATCATCGTTGCCGACAATGCGTCGTCGGACGACTCGCTTTCAATGCTGAAAGAGGATTTCCCCGAAGTCGAGACCATACCGTTAAGCAAGAACCACGGCTTTGCCGAAGGGTATAATCGGGCGTTGAAACAGGTAGACAGCGAATATTATCTGCTGTTGAACTCCGATGTGGAAGTGACCGAAGGCTGGTTGACCCCGTTGTTGGCCTATATGGAACACTATCCCGACACGGCGGCATGCCAACCCAAACTATTGTCCGTTGCCAATCGCAATAAGTTTGAGTATGCCGGTGCCGCAGGCGGGTTCATAGACCGGTATGGTTACCCCTTCTGCCGAGGTAGAATATTCGATGTTGTCGAAGAAGATCACGGACAATACGACAGTATTGTCGATGTGATGTGGGCAACAGGGGCCTGCCTGATGATACGTTCGAAAGACTATTGGGACGCAGGTGCCTTGGATGGAAGACTCTTTGCGCACAACGAGGAAATCGATTTGTGCTGGCGACTTCGCCTGATGAACCGAAGAATCGTGTGTATCCCAAGCAGCAAGGTCTATCATGTGGGAGGCGGAACGCTGCCCAAGAGCAATCCGATGAAGACGTTCTTGAACTTCCGCAACAACCTGACGATGCTTTATAAGAACCTGCCCGACGACGAATTGAGGCACACCATGCGCGTGAGATACATGCTCGATTACCTCGCGGCATGGGAAACGCTGCTTATAAATCGTAACCTTGCCGACTTCAAAGCCATCTATAAGGCCCGACGGGCATTCAAAGCGTGGCGTCACGACTTTGAAGACGACCGGAAACGCTTGCAGTCTCGGCGCACCAACAAGCGGGTGGACGAACGCAAGGACTTCTCTTTGCTCTGGCAATTCTACAGACACGGCAGGAAAACATTCACTGCTATTTTGAATGCCTGCGCGAAATCTTGATCCGAGGTTGGGCAAGTAACAGTGCTTTCCACTGCTTTAAATAGGTAAACCAGTCGCATGCTTGATGATAGCCGTAGGTCTCTTTGTCGGCGGAATACGTAAGATAATATTTTAAATGCCCGTTTACGGGGGCCAAGACATAGGCATCGTCCAAACCATCGCAGGCAAGTTCCTTTTGTAAATAGGCTGCCGGAACATAGATTCCCATTCCCAAAGTCTCTTGTATGCACGTGGTTGTGTCCTTCGCCGGCCAATTTGTTCCCCAAAGCCCCCGCAATCCTTTATGGTCGGAAAGCTTGCTTGCACCGGCCATGTGCATGAGTCCCGTTGCAAACCTTAGGCCCTCGGCTACGGGAATGGCCCATGCTTCCACGCAGATATCCCTATGCCCGGCATACAAAGTATATCGTTCCGTGAGGTTGACACGCTGTCCTTGCTTCCAAAGCCAACCGCCGTCGCTCATCTCGACAATCGTGCGTACAGGGCCATGACAGACAATTCGCTGTCCACGATGGGCTACATCGTCGAGCATTTGCGTTTTTCCGTTGCTCCAACCACGGAGTGCACCCAAGCCCATGCTGTTTCCTGTCCACAGAATATCTTCTCCATACCCTTGCAATCTTTGTTCTTGCGTCGTGTAAAACTGCGTGTCGTGTAGCTCCAAGCCCATTCGTTTCTTTCCATATAAGTCGAGCGTTTGCCGCTTATCAAAGTAGATGCGCAATGCAATCAACTCGTTTTCAAAGGCTATCCCGTGATGATGGACCAAGTGATAACTGTCTTCGAGTTCGTTTGTGACAACGAGTTGACGGATATATAAATTCTGTTTGGTCTTATCTTTGACCTTCGGATTCGTCAATAGCAGCTCAGCATAGGTACGTAGTGGGTAATCCTTTTGTGTTTCTGTCTTGCCCAAGACGACCTTGCATGTATAAGTTCCACTGCGTTTCAGGTCAACAAGAAAGCACATCTCGTCGTTTATGCCGTCGCCTTCCAAATCATCAAGCTGCGAAGGCAGCTCTTTTCCCTCAAAATAAACCCTGGAGCTGGTTGTAAAAGGATAGTCCTTCAACGACACTACTACGGGATAGTTCAACCATGGCCTATCATACGAATAGTCAATGTTCACGATAATCGTGTCGGCTTCAGCCTCTCCGAAGGCCTTTAAAGAGAGCACAAAGAAGAGAAAAAAGCATAAAATGGTCTTTGTTTTCATTGGTCATGTCAATGTAAGAGTACGGATTCGCGAAAATAAATATTTTTTTTGATTATAGAATTCTATTTTGTTTTTTTTGAGTTAAAAGGGATATTGCGTCGCATTATTTTTAAGTTTTTTAGTAAAATGTTTGTTTATTAACAGATATTTTAGTACTTTTGCCGAAGTTCTTGATGAATAACCCCGTCGATTGAAGAAGATATACTACATATTTCTCGCAGTGATGGTGCTTTGTGTGGCTTGTGAAATCAAGTTAAGGCCCAACGATGAGGCGCAGAACAAGATAGAAGTTCTGCGCTATGACCGCTTGGAGAGTCGTTATCTGACAACCGGTGACTTCTCTGCGCTTCAAGAAATGAACACGGAATATGCCATTGAGACGCGGACACTGATAGAAAACGTTCTCAAATTAGGCGCCGTTTACGAACCGGATATCAACAGTAAGTTCTTAAACTTCTACCAAGACACCGTCCTGCAGACCATTATTGCCGATGTGGAAACGCAATATGCCGACATGGATGACGTCAACAAGGCGCTTACACAGGCTTTCGGAAGGGCAAAAGAAGCACTCCCGGAGTTTGTTATTCCCAAAGTCTACACCCAAATCGGGGCACTTGACCAAAGCATCATCGTGGGAGAGAACATCATCGGCGTGTCACTCGACAAGTATTTGGGCGAAGACTATCCGCTATATGCGAAATATTACGCCAAAGACCAGCGTGCCACGATGATGCGCGCATACATTGTCCCCGATTGTCTCAATTTTTATTTGTTGAGTTTATACCCACTTCACGATGCCGACCAACGGAGTCAGCAAGAAAAAGACATGCACATGGCACGCATCATGTATGCAGCAAATACATTCGTGGGCTATAAAGCCTTTTCAACTCCATATGTTGCCCAAGTAGAGCAATACATGAAGGCACATAAGGACCTTTCCTTAGCCGATTTACTGAAGCAATAACCACCCTTGATCTGGCCTTGTTTCAGCCGTAACCAACAAATGCGAAGCACGCAATTGCTTCCATAAAGCCCTGCTTTTGTTTTGAAATTACAATGGCAAGTATTACCTTTGCAGGCGAAAAAAGAGACAAATCGTTTTTATGCAAAATCAATTTTCACGCACACAACTGCTGATGGGAAAGCCGGCCATGGACACTTTGACCGGCTCACGCGTAGCCGTCTTCGGCATGGGTGGCGTGGGTAGCTATGTAACAGAGGTATTGGCGCGGAGCGGTGTAGGCGAGTTGGACATCTTTGATGACGACCGTGTCTGCCTGACCAATATCAACCGACAACTCTATGCCCTGCTTTCAACGGTTGGAAAGCACAAGGTTGACGTGGCCGAAGCACGCATTCACGATATCAACCGCCAGTGCATTGTCCACAAATATCAAATGTTTTATTTGCCCGAGAACGCCGATGCGGTCGATTTGTCACTGTTCGATTACGTGGTGGATTGCATCGATACCGTCAGTGCAAAGCTGGAACTCATCAGGCGTTGCCATCATCTTCAGGTCCCAATCATCTCTTCCATGGGTGCAGCCAACAAGCTTGATGCGACCGCTTTCCGCGTGACCGACATCAATAACACCAAGATGGACCCCCTTGCAAAGGTTATCCGAAAGAAGCTCCGCAAGTTGAATATCCCCCGACTCAAGGTGGTTTACAGCGAAGAAGAACCGCTCAAGCAAATCGATGACCCGAACATCAGCTGTCGTTTTCACTGCATTTGCCCCGATAAAGACATGCGGAAATGCACCGACCGCAGGGATATTCCGGCAAGCAATGCGTGGGTTCCGGCCGCAGCCGGGCTGATTATCGGCGGCGAAGTGGTGAAAGACCTCATCAAAAAGGCAAACACCATGCGCATACTTCCCGAAGCATTTGAGAACAACAAGGCTGTCACAATGGCCGAAACCAAGGCCGCACGCCACAAGGAAAGGTATGAGGCCATCGCATCGGCCAAGAAGAACGGCACATGGACAGATGACAAGGTCGTCATCAAGCTGCCCGAAGGTTTCTAAGTCGCAACCGAGAAGATGAAACTACACATATTCAACCCCGGACATGAGATTGCCTTGGCCGAGCACCGCAAGTATGTGACGCTACCACATGCCGCCCGCCAGCTGCAACATGACCTCTCTTTCCTGCCTGCTTTGTGGGCCGACGACGACGATTTCGTGCTCGTGGAAAGCAAAGCGCATCAGGATATCCCTTCCTATCTGAAGAAATATGCAGCCAAGGTTAGTCTTATTGACGACGAAGACTTGCCGTATCTTGACCTCGAGAACACAGAAATCATGCCTTGGGGCTGGAATCTTGCATTGCAAAACCGGCTCTTGGAACGGTCACGTGGCCGACTTTCCCAGCTGCTTCCCTCGCAAACGCAATTAGAAGCCTACAGAACGCTTTGCAGCCGGGGCTGGTGTGCCACGTATCTTTTACCCCATTTGGTTACAAGCCTCGCCGATGCGGTGGGCATTGCCCATGCTTTCAGCTCCGATAGCGCGCTTTTCGCTCATCTGAAAGCCACAGACAACGGCCCATTCCGTCAATATGTGCTGAAAGCACCGTGGAGCAGCAGCGGCAGAGGGCTGCGATACGTCGACATGCAACGTGAAGGCATCACGCCCCACCTGCAAGGTTGGATTACAAACGTGATTGCAAAGCAGGGATATATCATGGCCGAGCCTTATTATAATAAGGTGTTCGACTTCGGAATGGAGTTCCATGCTCACAAAAATGGCTCGGTAGACTATCTGGGACTCTCCGTTTTCCACACCGTCAACGGTGCCTATGCCGGCAATCTCCTTGCCAACGAAGCCGACAAACAAGAGCTTGTGTCGCGATATGCCTCATCTTCCGTTTTGAAAACCCTGTGCGACGCGGTCAAACACTTCATGCCGGCGCAGCTTCAAGGCATATATGCCGGTCCTTTCGGCATCGATATGATGATAGTCGGCGAAGGAAAGATACATCCTTGCGTAGAACTGAACCTGCGCCGCACGATGGGACATGTTGCTTTGAGCCTTTCTGCAAAGCAACATTCACGGCGTTCCATGCAGATAACATACAAGAACGGCCGCTATTCACTACACATCAATCCCCTTTCCCATCAATCTGTTTGAAGCCGTTGGCGTATCGTGCCGTTATATCAACCCTATTCCCATGCAATACGGCCAAGCCGAAGATGTAGGGACTTTGACTTTGAACATTGAATTTTGAACATTGAACTTTATGATTAGCCATATTATAAGATGATTTGTGGGTAAGGGGCATGTAGGAACTCACGGCTCGTGCGTCCGCTCAAGGGGAATAAAATACAAAAGCATGGTTCTTGAACGAATACATATAACTGTTTGAGCGGACGCACGGACCGTGCGTCCCTACATGCATTCATATTGATAATCAAAGGCTTACACCTTACGTTTCAATATCAGCCATTTTACACGCTAACCTCAGCCATTTTACCGCGCAATAGGACTGAGATTAGCGTGCAATAAGACTGCTATTGTTCGAGAACCTTATCGTTATTGAGTTAAAAGTCCACAAAAGGGCTGTTCAACGTCGTGGAAAAGACGGCATAATTGCACGGTATCGAAAAAAAAGTCAGTTAAAGTTGTCGGATTTCTTCTTTCAGATTGTCTTATGAATAAAAGCCACATGAGAATGAAAAACGATAGCATCGACCACAAAGCTGATTTGCTTAAAGCCATTGAATACCAGAGAATGATAGACCGCATCAAGCAGATTGACACGAAATCGGCCTTGGAAGAAACGCTCGACCGCATTCGCAAGCGGGAGCAAAAGACCGCTTTCATGCACGTGTTCCGCAAGGTCGCGGCCGTTTTGCTTGTGCCGTTGCTATGCTCGACCATTGCTCTGGCCTACCTCTCTCTGCGCAACAGCAAGCCCGCTTTTGCAGCTTCGGTCATTGAGACCGTCACTCCGGCCGGCTGTCGCTCTCGGATTGTATTGCCAGACGGTTCGATTGTATGGCTGAACTCCGGTAGCCGTATCAGCTATCCCAACAGGTTTGAAGGCGACAGCCGCGAAGTAGCCTTGGAAGGAGAGGCGTTCTTTAAGGTCAAATCAGACATGAAACATCCTTTTTATGTGAACCTTTCCGACAAAATCAAGGTCATGGCGCATGGAACGCAGTTCAATATCTCGAACTACAAGCATGAGAATACCATCCTGATGACATTGGTTTCGGGGGCCATCGACGTTTATCACGGGGCCAAGATACAGTCGGCTCTGATGCCGAACGAGCAATGTAAATACGACAGGGCAAGCGGAATGTTCACCAATTCGACCGTGAATTCGACAGACTATGCCTCATGGAAAGACGGCAAGCTCGTGTTTCATGATACTCCGCTCAACGTGGTTCTGAGCCAATTGTCACATCGCTTCAACGTTAAGTTCAGGCTTCACGACCGCCGACGCGCAGATTACCATGTCCGTGCCACGTTCGAGAACGAAGATTTACATGATATGCTGCAAAGTTTGCGCAGTATTATCCCGATAAAATGGCAGGACAGCCCCGATATGTCGGGCGACAATCGCAGGATTATCGACCTTTACATTGACTAAAATGAAAGAAAACAACCTTCAATAAACCTATTTTTAATTTACTTAAGTCCTAAGACATGAAAAGAAGAACAAACAAAATGGCATCTCACCCCCAAGGAAATGTGTTCCGAAACCTCGGCCTGAAGCTGCTTGCCGGAATGATGTTGGCCCTGGGTTCGCTGAATGCCATGGGACAAAACCTCAATGCAAGGGTGACCGTGAAGTGCAACACGCTTGAACAAGCCATGAACCAAATCGAGAAACAATCGGACCTTACGTTTCTCCTTGCCACAAATTCGGTGAAGCCCTCTATGGCCATCAGTCTTGATTGCACCAAGCTACCCGTGAAAGATGCGCTACAACAACTGGCAGAAAAGGCCGGAGTAACCTATTCCATAGCCAACCGGCGCGTTGTTTTGAAAGACAAACCAACCGAAATCACAGCTCCTCAACCTAAGCAAATCAAGGAAAATGTGATAAAAGGTCGGGTGGTTGACAACGCAGGAGAGCCCATTATCGGTGCAAACGTGTTGGAGAAAGGCACTCAGAACGGCACCATCACCGACGCAGATGGCAACTACACGCTCCGCATAAGCCCCACCGGAACGCTTGTTGTTTCCTATATCGGCTTCAAGAACAAGGAAGTAGAGGCCTCAAAAGGCAGGCTGATCGCCATGACGGAAGACACAAAGTCGCTGAAAGAAGTGGTCGTCGTGGGCTATGGTGTGCAAAAGAAAGTGAATCTTACAGGGGCCGTGAGCAGCGTAAAGCTGGAAGACGTGCTCGGAAACCGCCCGGTTTCGACCGTCAGCGAGGCTTTGCAAGGCGCGCTCCCAGGCTTGCAAGTGACAAGTACCTCAGGAGCACCGGGCGAAGGAATGTCGTTTAACATCCGTGGTGTGAACAGTATTAACGAAGGAAGCCCGTTAGTGCTGGTGGACAACGTGGAGATGGACATCAATATGCTCGACCCCAATGACATAGAATCGGTGACTGTGCTGAAAGATGCAGCTTCGTCGGCCATCTACGGTGCCCGAGCTGCCTTCGGAGTTGTCCTTGTCACGACAAAGAAAAGCAACAAGTCGGCCTTCCACATCAACTATACCGACAACTTTGCCTTCAGCAATGCAATCAATATTCCCAAGAAAGCAACTCCCTTACAAACCGTTCAGGCTTATAAAGACCAAGGATTCACGGCCTATACGACTGGACAAGACGTCGATACATGGCTGAAATTGCTTCGGGAATACGAGGCAAACCCGGCTTCTTATCCCGACGGTTATGCCGAAGTGGGCGGACTTCGTTACAGTTTAGCCCCGACCAACCTCTTTAAAGACATGATGGAAACGGGCTTCAAACAGTCGCATAACCTGTCAATGAACGGAGGAAGCAAACAGATAGCCTATCGTATCGGCCTCGGTTATGTCAATCAAGACGGCATTCTTTATAGCAACAAAGACGCTTTCAAACGCTATAATGTCTCCTCTTATCTGAGTGCAGAGATGACCACATGGCTTAAAACCGAACTGGATATCAAGTATGCTCGCTCCATTTCAAGCATGCCCTACACGACGGCAGCCTACGGTATTTGGGGAGCGGCGGTCGCTTTCCCTTCTTACTTCCCCACAGGAACACTTGACCTTGGCGGAGAGATCCTTCCCATCAACACGCCGCGTAACTTCATTTCATTGGCTGCACCGCTTCAAAAGAAGAAGAACGATGCAAGAATCTTTGGAAAAGTCACGCTAACGCCAGTCAAAGACTTGCACATCATCGGAGAATTCACATACAACTACAAATCGGTTGAGACGCAGTTGTTCGACAAGAAGTTCGAATATGCACACGGTGCACAGTTCCGCAAGGAGCAATCCGTGTCCGACTCCAAATATCAGCATGTACAAGACAATATCGATTACACCGCATTGAACCTTTATGCCACGTATGCAAAGGCACTCGGGACACACAATCTGAGTGCCACGGCGGGCTTCAATCAGGAGAGCAACGACGATACTTACAACATGGCTTATCGAACAAACATGATTAACGAAGAGCTCCCGTCGCTTTCGCAGGCCACAGGTCCTTATTATGCAACCGACCGCTTCAGTCGATACACCGTCAGAGGACTGTTCTACCGGCTGAACTACAGTTATCGCGACAAATATCTCATCGAGGCTAACGGCCGCTACGACGGGTCTTCCAAGTTCCCCTCAAGGCATCGGTTCGGTTTCTTTCCGTCAGTCTCTGCTGGTTGGAGGCTCGGTGAAGAGCGTTTTATGGCATGGAGCAACGCATTTCTTTCCAATCTCAAACTAAGAGTCTCGTGGGGAAACATCGGTAACCAAAGTATTCAACCCTACGCTTATATTCCCGGCATGCTATCTGAACGAGCAAACTGGATTGTGGGCGAAGAAACAGCCACCACCTTGCGTGCTCCGAAACTCATCAGCACTTCGTTCACATGGGAAAAAGTCTCGACCATAGACTTCGGTGTGGACGTAGGATTGTTCCGAAACCGTTTCAACCTGACATTCGACCTCTACAACCGAAAGACCAAGGGCATGTTGGCTCCCGGAATGGAACTTCCCTCCGTGCTGGGAGCAGAAGCTCCGCTGCAGAACACAGCCGACCTGAGTTCGAATGGCTGGGAACTCAGTGCTTCATGGATGGATAAGATTGGGAATCTGACCTATCATATCGGCTTCAATCTTTATGATTCCCGAACGAAAATTACCAAATACAACAACGAGATAGGGCTTATCGGCGACAAGGTCTATAGAAAAGGCATGTATCTCGGTGAAATATGGGGCTACCTAACCGACCGTTTGTACACGACCGACGACTTCAAACCGGACGGAACACTCAAAGAAGGTATCGCAAGAGTAGAGGGGTATAACCCCAATCCCGGCGATATCCTTTACAAGGACTTGGACGGAAACCATGTTATCAACCACGGAAAGCTGACAACAGACAATCCCGGAGACAGAACCATCATTGGTAATAATACTCGCCGATACCAGTTCGGCATCAATGGAGGCGTGGAATGGAAGAACTGGGCACTGTCTTTCATTCTCCAAGGGGTCGGCAAGCGCGACTTATGGCTCATGAACGAACTTACCTATCCTATCTACGACCGTTGGTCAACGCTTTACAGCAACCAACTCGACTATTGGACACCGACCCGCACAAGCAGTTTCTTCCCAAGAATCTACCAGAACTCCGAGGGAAACACCAAAGCAAACACACTCGTTCAAAGCCGTTTCCTAAAGAACGGAGCTTATCTCTCTATCAGAAACATCACCCTTACGTATGCCTTTCCGAAACAATGGGTCGCAAAGGTGGGACTCTATCGGGCGAGTATCTTCTTTAGCGGCGAGAATCTCTTTACTTTCGACCATCTACCCAATGGTATCGATGCCGAAAGAGTCGTTACCGAAGACATGGGAGCAAGAGGGTTTACCTATCCTTATATGCGTCAATTCTCTTTTGGCGTGAACATAACACTATAACTTATAAACACAAGCACTATGAAAAGAAGTCTGATATATTTTTGCCTTGCCATACTTGTCTGTTCATGTATGAACGATGCCTTCATGGACGTTTATCCAAAAGACCAACAGACGGAGAAGACGGCTTTCAAATCCTATGATAACTTCAAAACCTATTCATGGGGATTGTACAATGTTTTCTTCGGGTATGCGAGTGATACCCGCCAAACCGACTCCATCTTCATCGGAGATTATGAGGCCGACAACATGATCAAAGGACCCTATGGCAATGAAAGCAGGTGGGCTTATGGCAAAGCTAAGGCAGAGGCAGAGTCACCCGACTGGGACTATGTCTATATCCGTAACGTGAACCTCATGCTCGACAACATAGATCAATCGTCAATGTCCGAAGCCGACAAGAAGCATTGGAGGAGTGTAGGCTTGTTCTTCCGTGCTTACAAATACTTCCAAATGCTCTCTAAGTTCGGCGATCTGCCATGGGTAGAACACGTCATGACGGAAGCCTCGCCCGAACTTTATGCTTCCCGAACAACTCGCGATTTGGTTGCAAGCAACCTCCTTTCCGACTTAAAGTGGGCCGAAGAGAGCATCAAGCCTGCAGGCGACGGCAACAACACAATTAACACGAATGTCGTGAGGGCCTTGATTTCCAGATTCTGTCTCTTTGAAGGAACATGGCGGAAGTACCATAACTTGGCCAACGCCGAAACTTATCTGAAGGAATGCGAGCGAGTGGGACCACTCTTGATGAAAGCTTTCCCGACCATCATGCCCCACTACGACGAGGTGTTCAACTCAGAAGACCTCGCGGGCCAGCCCGGAATTATTCTCTTCAAGGCCTACGCTGCTAACCGCCTTTGCCACGGTCTTACACGAATGGTCAGAACAGCCGAGTCGAACATCGAGGCCACAAAGGATGCTGTAGACGCCTACTTGTGTAGCGACGGCCGGCCTTTCAAGGGAAACGACAAGGACGTTCACGAACAATTCCGCAACCGCGACCACAGGCTCTACCTCACCATTTGCCCACCCTACATGGTCAACGTTTCGAACAAAACCAACTGGAGCCACACGGGGAAGCCTGAAGACCGAGAATTCATAGACCTTATGGCCGAGATTTCGGGCGAGACTTTCCATCGCTTGCCAACGACAAACTTCAAAGGCTTTGTCTGCAGTAGGCAGCCTCACTTTAAGAACAACAATAAAGGACAGGCATGGAACGCCACGCAGATGGGCTTTTGGGTGTGGAAATATTATAACACCCATACAAACGCCATCAATGCAACGGGTGTATGCACGACCGACGCACCCCTCTTCCGCATTGAAGAGACCATGCTCGACTATGCCGAAGCAATGTTCGAGCTGGGTAAGTTCGACCAATCAGTTGCCGACAAGACTATCAACATCTTGCGTAAGCGGGCCGGTGTGGCTGCTATGAAACTCACGGAAATCACTCCCGCTTTCGACAGCCACAGAGACGCTTCCGTGGATCCGGTCTTATGGGAGATACGAAGAGAGCGCCGCGTAGAGTTCATGGGCGAAGGCCGCCGTCTTGACGACCTGCGCCGCTGGGCCAAAGGAAGCTATGTGGACAAACAACCTTTGGGTGTTTACGTTGCCGACGCAGCGGCAAACAAGGTTAAAGTTACGGGAGGACACAGCGACAACGAGGGCTACGCTTTCTATTTCAATCAGCCGACAGGTTGGCAACAACACTACTATCTCTATCCTCTGCCGCTGAAGCAGTTGGCCTTGAACAAGAATCTCAAGCAGAATCCCGGTTGGAAATAAGTCACGAAGATGAACCGAATTGTTTGCCTTTCCTTGCTTGGTGCCGTCATCGAGCCTTTCGGTCTCACGACGGCACAAGCCGAGCGGCCCCGTAAGCCGCTGAATATATTGTTTGTCATGGCCGACGACCTTCGACCGGAACTCGGTTGCTACGGTGTAAAAGACATACACACGCCTTATATCGACAAATTTGCGTCTGAGGCAATGGTGTTCAGAAATGCCTATTGCAACGCTCCCGTCAGCGGAGCATCACGGGCGAGTCTGCTCACGGGCATGTACCCTAACTATCCGAAACGCTTCACCAACTACACCTGCAAGGCCTCGGTGGATGCTCCGGAGGCTATCCCACTTTCTGCTTGGTTGAAGCGGCATGACTATTACACGGTGTCGAATGGAAAAATCATGCACCACATCGAAGACCATGCTGCATCGTGGAGCGAGAAGCCTTGGCGCAGTCATCCCGACGGTTACGATGTCTACTGGGCCGAATACAACAAATGGGAACTGTGGTTGAACTCGGAGTCGGGCCGCCACATCAACCCGAAAACTATGCGGGGGCCCTTTTATGAATGGGCTGATGTCCCCGACAGTGCCTACGACGACGGGCGGGTGCTCGGGAAGACCATAGAAGACCTGCGGAGACTGCGCGACAACGGAAAGCCCTTCTTTCTTGCCTGTGGTTTCTGGAAACCTCACCTTCCGTTCTGCGCACCGAAGAAGTATTGGGACCTCTATCCCGCCCTTCCGATGGCCGACAATCCGTTCCGGCCCGACGGCCTACCCGAGGAAGTGCAAAACTCAAAGGAAATCAATGCCTACGCCCTTGCCACCGCCCCCGACGACAAGGCGTTCCTCCGACTGGTAAAAACGGGCTACTACGCCTGCATCAGCTATGTCGATGCCCTTTTCGGCGAACTTATGACAGCTTTGGAAACGCTCGGACTGAAAGACAACACGGCGGTCATCCTGCTGGGCGACCACGGGTGGGACTTAGGCGAACATGGGTTTGTAGGCAAACACAACCTTATGGACATCACAACCAGAGTGCCGTTACTCATTCGGGTGCCGGGCCTACGCGGCGGCTACACAACCTCTATTGCCGAACTGGTAGATGTATACCCGACGATATGCGACATCTGCCGGCTCCCCTGCCCTACCGGACAACTCGACGGGAAAAGTCTCCTCCCCATCTTGAAGAAAGGGGGAAAGACCACAACGAAGCGTCTGGCCTACATACAATGGCAAGGCGGAGACAATATCCTCACCCGGCGTTACAACTATGCCCGTTGGCCCGACTCGGGTCATGAAATGCTGTTCGACCATCTGTCGGATGCACCGGAGAACCACAACCGCGCGAGCGAAGCCTCTTACAGCAGGATTAAAAAAGAACTCGAAACCGAGATGAAACGCATCAGACGTTTCGCTTTCAGGCCACATTGAACCATCGTTCATAAGTTCGACAGATAAAAAGGTTTGGCCATGTTTTTATGGTCCTCCGACGCGTCGGAAGGTAGTTTCTTTTCACATTTTTTATCTTCCGCCATGGCGGACGAACGTTTCCTTTACATTTTTTATCTTCCGCCACGGCGGAAGAACTTTTTCTTCACGTTTTTTATCTTCCGCCACGGCGGAAGAACGTTCTTTTCTTATTTTACTATTTTCCGCCATGGCGGAAGAACATTTTTTTCTGTTTTCTGTTCAGCCGACGCGTCGGAAAGTCGGTTTTTGATTTTCTCACAGGGTTCATTCATCGGCATCGATGCCCAGCAGGTTCTTCCAGCCGCCGATGCCGAAGCGCACGTAGTTGGAGATGATGCGGTCGAGTTCGGCTTCGTTGAGTCCGTCGTTGACGACGATATGCTTGATGAGCCCGGCCCAGAGTTCGCAGAGAATGCGGATGAAGTGCGTCGATACATCGGCTGTGATATGCGGATAGCGCGCTTTCACGTGTTCGATGTAGGTACGACCATCGTCGCAATTCATCTCCGAAAGTCGGTCGAAATAGTTCTCGAGCGAGGTTCCTGCAGTTTCAAAGAGCAGCAGCCGGAACTCCTTGCGGTAGGGAATGATGAGCGAAACCACCTGCCGGCGCATCATCTCGTAGTAGACCTCGTAGCGATAGATGTCGAGCGAGGTGTAGGTAACGTCGAGGTTCTGCGCACGATAGCCCTCAATGGCATTGAAGAGCGGGGCAAGAACAGCCTTGAGAAGCTCGTCCTTGCCTGCATAGTAGTTGTAGATGTTGCCCACGGCCACGCCCACCCGAGTGGCGATGGTCTTCATCGACGTGTGCTTCACGCCCTGCTTGAGGAACTCGTCGCGTGCCACGCGGAGAATCTGCCTGCGTATCTCGTCTTTCTGCGTCTGCATAAGCTTAGGAAAGGCCTCTCGCTTCTACTTTGCGAAACTGTGGAAATAGCAGGGATTGCCGGTAACGCGCATGACAGGGCCTGCCACCTGCTTTGTTGCCGGGTCGTAGGTATAGAAACCATTGGCCTTCTTGTTGGCACTTCCGAAGACGATAAGGCCTTTGTGACGACCGATGGCGATGCCGTGCGGATTGGAAATCTCCATACCTTTGATGACGCTCATCGTCTTTTGCTTCAGGTCGATGACGATGGGAATGTTGGTGATACTGAGGTATGGATTGGTCTTTGCATTGGGATCGAGGCCGTAGGAGTTGGCATAAGCATAGAGCTTGCCGTCGCCGGCATAGCAAACCTCGCCGAGGAATTCGGCATGCTTGGTGGAAAGGCCTGCAATCTCGGTCTTATCGAGTCGGATGCTGTAGTCGGGGTCGATGTCCGTAGCGCCGTTCTTGATGCGAACGACACCTCCGTTCAGTCCCGGAATAAAGCCGAACGAGCCGATACAGTTCAGGTAGATGTCCTTCTGCTCGTCCATGAAGATGGACTGTGGGTCGATGGGACGCGTGGCGAAGCACATACCGAGCGTGGTGTTGACGATATGCTTCTCCACCTTGTCGGTCTTCGTGTCTATCATGGCCAGTTCAATGTTGTTACGTGCCGGCATGTACTGGGCATTCATCTGGTTAAGACCGACGAAGAGCTTGCCGTCGCGCACGATCATTGCTGCCGGCGACACTTTGGTTTCTGTTTGCTTGAGGTCGTTGAGGTCGATGTCGGCCAGCTTCTTCATCGTCGTGGGGTTGAATGCCATGACGATGCCCAAACCTTGCAGGCTGACATAGGCCTTTTCATTGTTCAGTTCGACGATGTTGCAGGCTGCGGCATTGGCCGGAAGCAGCAGTGTTCCTTTCTTTATCCACTTCCCTGCGGCATCCATCTGATAACGGTTGAGCTCGGGTTTGGTGTTTCCCATGTAGTCGGGAAGCACATAAACGTTGCCCGAAGCCGTGGCAATAGGTTTCGTTCCGAAGCCTACGGGAAGGGCATTGCTGTTGTCATAGGTGCCGGGCAGCAGGTCGGTCAATGCCTGCATGTAGGAAGCTCCGCTGTTTCCTTCAGGATTGGTAACACTTGTGGCGAAGATTACGCCCTTGAAAGTCCCCGTACCGGGGTTCGGATTTGGCTGCGGAGCCGGTGTCGGATCGTCGTTACTGCTGCCGCAAGCACAGACAAGAGCCGTCATTGCAACGGCTGTGAGAATTGATTTGAAGTTTTTCATTTGTTTATATGATTGAATGAATGAATAAAATTACTTGAACAAGTAGCGCAGTTTGAAGCCGATATAGCGGCCGGGAAGCGGACGATTGAACTCGGAGACCACATGGCGGTCGGCAAGGTTCTTCACTTTGAGGGTGAGCGTCCAGCGGTCGTCGCCGAAACTGTGCTCGATTGCGGCGTCCATGGTCATTGCCGTGGGGATTTTGCGCTCTTGATACTTGCTCATCTCAAAGTCGTAGAAGTATTGATGCACGTAGGAGGCATCGAAAAGCAGGCGCGTGTTCTGTCCGCTTCCGCCGAAAAGGTTCTCCTTGTGCAGCTCCGCGCCGAAGTTGGCCAGCAGATAAGGCACGTTCGGAATGCGCATGTTGCGCGTAGGGTTCTCCACTTCGGTCCCCGGAACGGTCTTGCGCACGTCGCGAAGGTCTTGATATGTGCCGTTGGCATAGAGGTAAAGCAGCCGACAGACGTCACCTTTCATCTCAAGTTCCACGCCTTTGGTGCGCACACTGCCGAAGTTGCGGTAGCGGGCCATGGTGGGTATCATGTCGGGCGTGAAGCGTATCATGTCTTCCAGTTGATTATAGAAGCCATTCAGCTCCACTTCCAAGAGCCCGCCGTAGTCTTTCACGTGGCGATAGAGCAGACCGAGGTTCGCTCCCGTGGTGCGTTCGGGCTTCAATGCGGGCGAGGCAAGAATGGAATAGCCGTTTCCGATGAGCTCTTCGCTCGTGGGAATGCGCACCTCGGAGTTGAAAGAAGCCTTGAGCATCAGGTCGTTTGTGAACTTATAACGCATGGCATCGCTGAAGCCGATATAAGTTTTGGAGACGTCAACCGGCTCGGGTTCCGAAACGGAATAGGTGTTGATGCTGCGTGAATGCGACGAGAAAAAGAAGTCTTTCAGCGTGAAAGCGTTCTGGAAACGCCCGTCGAAGAGCGTCAGATCATAGGAAAAGCCCACGGTCACGGTGTTCATCTTGCTCGGGAAGTTGGCCTTGAAGCCCAATGCCTTGTCCATCAGGTCGTCTTTCGGGTGAAGCGAAGTGCGGTCGGCATAGATATTCAGGTTGACGGCATGGTGCATGTCGATGGTGTAGCCCATGTTGAGCTTCGATGTTAGTTCGTTTGAACGGTTGTTGCCGTCAGACGGAAAGTTGTTCTGCTCGCCTCCGAACGGCGATACGGGCGGCAATTGCGTCCCGTCCCAGTCATAACGGTGCATAGCCTTGTCGCTCAAGCCGTAAATTCCGATGATATAGCCCGCGTCAAAGTCGAAGTCTAAGCCGTCAAGGAAGAAGTTGTTGCGCTTCAGTTTCAGTGACGTGACGTAGCTTACCGAATGATTATAGGCCTCACGCACGTCAAGGTCGATGCCTTGTATCTCTTGTCGGGTTCGCATTCCGATGAGTTCCCACTTCATTTCATCAAACCACCACTTGGTAGCCTTCAGCGACATGCCGCCCATGAGCTTGCTGAAGCGGTCGTGATCGCGCTCAACAGTGCGACCGTCAAGGTTGTCCAAGGTCATCTTATAGTTGTTCTTCGCAAACGAAAACACGCCTCCGATACCGAATTGCAGGCCACTTTTGCGGTCGGTGTGCTTCAAAACGGTCGAAAGCTGATGGGTATTGAACGACCCTACTTCGTAAGATGCGTCCAAATAAACCGGAGGATACTCTTTCGTCACCACGTTGACGGCCCCACCCAAGGCCGAACCGCCGAACTTATAGGGCACAATACCTTTATAAACCTCGATGCGTTCGATCATATTCGTGGGAATATCGTTCAGTGCCACAAAGTTACTCAACTGCGACATGGGTGCTTCATCAACGTACATGCCCATGCGTTTGCCTTCAAGTCCGCGCACCGAGATGCGCGAAGCACTGCCCATGCCGCCCGTATTGCGCACGGTGACGCCCACGGTTCGCGCCAATACGTCGTTGATATTAGAGGCCGTGCCCTGCAATTGGTGCTCACCTATGACCGAAACTGGCATGGCCGACTCTCTCAACTTGCGGATTTCGCTCCGTGCTATCACTGTAATTCCGTGCAATTCTTTAGCGGTCGACTCCATCAGCACGTCGCATTTCAGACTGTCATGCACCAAGAGTTCGCGCCTTTCAGGCCTATATCCCATGTAATGATAGTCGAGTTGCACGCGCTGCGGCCCCTGAACGACGAGCCGATAGCGGCCATTGGCATCGGCTGTCGTGCCCCCCTGCCCTTTCGATACCGTCACCGTGGCCCCCACAAGTGGCTCACCCGTCCTCCTGTCTGTGACTTTTCCATAGACCACTCTCTCCTGAGCAACAACCGAAAGCACGCAGAACAGCATCGCCAGCATGGCCAAACTGCATCTCAAGCGCGTTCGTGTCTCCCGGCTTTCCACGTGCTTTGGCCGCACGGTTCCGGGCATTCTCCTTATCATATTTGTAATAAACAAATTAAAAAATGAATAATATTCAAAATCGTTCACAAAAGAAAAGTGCGCCACCCTCAACTTGGGTAGCGCACTTTTCAGTTGCGACTGTATCGCTATATGGCCTTTTCTTCTTCGTTTCATAACCGATGGTTCATCTCTTTTCAGATTTTAGCAGATGCAAAGGTAGCTAAAAACGCGAAACTGAACAATACCTAATGGTAGGTAAAATCGGCGCGCAAAAATCAACCTATGAGCCTCTTTATACCCAAACTTTGTCAATATTTCCTCTCGTTTTTTAACACATTGCGACACCACCAAATAGAAACTGAAACCCGAAATCCGGCATTATCCAATCTCGTTTCATGGGACTAAAAACGCAAAACGCCCCATTTTTCCACACAACATGCCCCACTCTATCGTATAATATCAGCCGTGTTGCTATTCATTTTATGCTAAGCTATTCTTTAATATGCTTGATATGCCGCCTACAATTAGGAGACCCAAACTTGCGATAAGGCTCGTATTCACATGTAATCGGCTCCCTTTTCTTTCGTAATCCACATTACAATGCATGGTAAACCACATGATTATGATGTGGAAGCATTGCTGTTTCGGAGCGGGAGAACTATGCTTTTCGCTTGAAAGCCGTTGAGGATTTGGCCGCTCTTTCCTTCAAAATCTTTAGTCCTGCAGGGCAAAACGCATTGAAAGGACAGCTCTCACACTGCGGTTTTTGGCTCTTGCAGACATACCGACCATGCAATAATAGCCAGTGATGAGCATCACTTACGTCGACTTCGGGAATGTATTTCATCAGTTCAAGCTCCACTTTCAGGGGCGTGTTTGCCGTTTCGGGAACGAGTCCCAAGCGATGACTGACACGGAAAACGTGCGTATCAACGGCCAAAGTCGGCTTGCCGAACCACACAGCCTGCACCACATTGGCCGTCTTTCTGCCCACGCCGGGCAGCCGAGTCAGGTCATCCGTGTTGTCAGGGACCTCGCCGTTGAACTGCGCTACCAGCATCTTTGCCATCTCACTCAGGTGATGTGCCTTGGCATTGGGATAGCTCACGCTCTTTATCAGTTGGAATATTTCCTCCCAATCTGCCTTGGCCATGGCCTCGGCCGTAGGGTAATGGCGGAACAATTCGGGCGTGATCATGTTGATGCGCTTGTCGGTACACTGCGCACTGAGCAGGGTGGCGACAATCAATTGGAATGCACTTGCAAAGTCAAGTTCGGTGGTCACGGGTCCTTGTTCCTTGCGGAAGTAATCTAAAATGAACGCAAATCTTTCTTTTCTTGTCATGCGGCAAAAGTATAAAAAAAGCATTATCTTTGCAAACATAACGGATAAAAAGCTATGAATACGAAGAGAATATTAGGCTATTTGCATGAACTCGCGGCCAACAACAACCGGGATTGGTTCCACGAACACAAGAAAGAGTATGACGTATGCAGGAAAGATTTCGAGGAAGGTGTGGCACAAGCCGTGGCAACCATCGCGCGGTTCGATGCCTCCGTGGCGCATATCACGCCCAAGGATGCCTGCTATCGCTTCAATCGCGACACGCGTTTCAGCGAAGACAAAAGCCCCTATAAGAACCATTTCGGGGCATACATCTGCGCACACGGCAAGAATTCGCTGCGCGGCGGCTACTATCTTCACCTGCAACCCGGCCAATGCATACTGGGTATAGGCTGTTATTGGCTGCCCACAAACATTCTTACGGCCTGCCGAAATGAGCTTATGGGCAATATAGAGGCATGGAGAGCATGCGTCGAAAACCAGAAGTTCGTCGAGCTTTTCGGCCGTCCGAACGAAGGAAAATGGGACGAACCGGGCGGCAAGGGCTTCGGATTAGCCTGCTTGAAAACGGCACCGAAAGGCTTTCCGCGTGATTATGAATTCGTGGAATACCTACGCATGAAAGACTATTGCGGCTGGCATGCGGTGCCCGACGACTTCTTTGAGGGAACGACGTGGCTCGAAAAAGCGGCCGATATCTTCAAAACCGCCAAGCCGATGATGGACTTTATGAACAGCGTCATCGACGATTACGAATGAATTCCTCAGCCCGTTGCAAATCATCGGGCGTGTCTATGCCCACGGTTTCAACGTCGGTGAGCCCCACTTTGATACGGTAACCATTCTGAAGCCAGCGCAGTTGTTCGAGACTCTCGGCCAGTTCGAGCGACGATTGCGGTAGTTTTGTGATTTCTTTCAGCACGTTTGTGCGATAAGCATAGATACCCAAATGCTTCAAAAAAGGGTATTTTGAGAGCCAATCCTGCCGCTCCGTGCCTCGCACAAAGGGTATGATGCTTCGGCTAAAGTAGAGGGCATAGCCCCTATTGTCAACGACAATCTTGGGCGAATTGGGGTTTTCTGCGGCCTCAATGCACTCGAATGGCTTCCCCAAAGTGGCTATTTGGGTAGCCTTGTCCACGAAACATTGGCACAGCGTTTCAATCTGACTTTGTGCTATAAAAGGCTCATCGCCTTGGATATTCACCACAACATCGAAGTCTCCCCCTACCTTTTCGAGGGCTTCTTCAATGCGATCCGTGCCGCTATGGTGCTCGGTTGAGGTCATCACGGCCTTGCCTCCGAACGCCAATACCTTATTATATATACGCTCATCGTCGGTAGCTACGTAGACGGCATCCAGCACTTTGGCCGCTTGTTCGTACACATGTTGAATGACAGGCTTGCCATTCAGCAGGGCCAAAGGCTTGCCCGGAAAGCGCGTAGAGGCGTATCGGGCAGGGATTAATCCAATGAATTTCATGCTTCTTTAGTTTTGTTTATATCGCAAAGTTAATAAAAAACAAGATAGGAACAGCAAGGCTGGCGATAAAAAAATGAATGCAAAAAGTCAATAACTTTGACATTGGAAGTTGGCGGCAGTTATTCTGTTTTTCCGTATGCCGCCCGTTGGAGCGGACGTAAGGGCCGTGCATTCCTACATGCATTCATCTTGAAAACCAACGACTTAGACCTTGCTTTTCAATCTCACTCATTTTGCGGCGCAATCTCAGCCATTTCACCGTGCAATCTCAGCCATTTTGCGCGGCAATATAGCTGAGATTGTATGCAAAAAAAGGCTTTTGCATGTTTCACCCATGCAAAAGCCTTTCGTATTTTGGTAGAAATGCTTAGCTCAATGTAGCCACTAACATCCACACATTCTTCTCTTGACCGGTCAAATAGTCATCGATCATGGCCACGGTTACTTCGTCTTCGGCCTCTTGTGCAGCAGCCAGTACACGGCGTTCTTGTGCAATAAGCACTTTCAACGTGTCTAAGACATACTGCAAACCCTCCATCTTCTCGGGCTCATGTCCGGCCTCTTTCAACTGAGTTTGCTTCAGATACTCGCTGTAACGGTTCTCCGGACGGGCGTCCAATTGCAATAAACGCTCTGCAATTTCATCAACCTTGGTAGCAGCATCGTTGTATTGGCTCTCGTAGAACTCGTGGAGTTGATAGAACTTATCGCCCTTTACGTTCCAATGGAAGCCACGAAGGTTAGCATAATACACTTGGAAGTCTGCTAACAACTGTGCTAATTCTTTTACTACATGTGCTACTTTCTTGGCATCTAAGCCGGTGTAATCTAACTTTTTCATTTTCTTTGGTTTTAAAAATTAACGATTTATTTGTTTATCCTGTTCTGTCTTATTTGTTGAAAGCAAAGATAAACAATAAAAAAATACCGTCCAATAGATATTTTCTATACACATATTGGCACATGTTATCATATTGAATGTAAATCATTGAATAGTAGTTTATTGACCATAGTCTGGCAAATCATACATAAGTGGCTTCCAGTTTGAGGTGAAATACCGTGGAAAGCCGTTACACAAATGATGGCGGACAACAGTCAGAAGATATGATAAAAAACGCTAACTTATTTTGCCGTATTCCATTATTTTGTTATCTTTGGGCTGAACTATCATTCAAAATACAGTGAAAAAACTTACACTATTCATCATATCCTTGGCGTTGTGGTTGCCGGTTCATGCGCAGAAAATCGTCTTAGGCTCGTGTGTGACGCACGACGGTGGGCAGTATAAGGGGCAGATGATGAACGGTAAGCCCAACGGAAAGGGCAACACGGTCTTCAAGAATGGCGACACCTACGAAGGAGAATACATCAAGGGGTGGCGCGAGGGCTATGGCATTTATTCGTTCTCTGACGGCGAACGCTACGAGGGGCAGTGGTTTCAGGACCAACAACACGGGCACGGAACCTATTATTTTGCCAATAACAACAAGTATGTGGGCCTCTGGTTCCGCGATTATCAGCAGGGACAGGGAACGATGTTCTACTATAACGGCGACAAATACGTAGGCTCGTGGGTGCGAGACAAGCGTGAAGGCAAAGGTCGTTACACCTATTCGAGCGGTGCATATTACGACGGTCAGTGGAAAGATGACCGGAAAAGCGGTCGCGGTTTCTTTGATTGGGGCGACGGAACCACCTACGATGGCATGTGGGCCAACAATCAACGGTCGGGCAAAGGCACCAATAAATATGCTGATGGTGACGTATATATCGGCAATTGGGCTGATGATATACAGAACGGAAGAGGCATTTATAAGTTCCAAAACGGCGATGTTTACGAAGGAGACTACGTGCAGGGAGAACGCACGGGCGAAGGAATTTTCAAATATGCCAACGGAGATCGCTACACAGGACACTTTGAAGAAGGAGCCAAAAGCGGGCAGGGAACGTTCGAATGGCGGTCGGGCGACGTCTATATAGGGCAGTGGAAGAACGACTTACAGAACGGTCGTGGCAAACTGATCAAGAAGTCTGGCGATACCTTTGAGGGCGATTTCAAGAACGGAAAGTTTGACGGAGAGTTGATTATCCGCTATGCCAACGGTAGCCGTTTCAAGGGAACATACCGCAAAGGAAAGCGCAATGGCGCGGCAATTGAGGAGGACAAGAACGGCAACCGCTTTGAAGGCAGCTACGTGGACGACCGCCGTGACGGCCGTTTCGTGGAGAAAGACCGCAACGGAAACATCACCCGAACAGGGAGATATGAGCTTGGCAGGCGGTTTGAAGATTGATGCGGACCTCCCAATTCGTTTGGAAATGACAGGCTATAAGATAGACATTCTTGGGCAAGATGAGGCCTTTCGACCGCTTCCCAAGGTCAGAACATAAAATATTGATGATATGACAACAAAGAAAAACACCGTGAAAAAGGTAACGACAAAAGCCGTTAAGCCACAGTGCCCCAAGCATATCGGTCTTGTAAAGAACGACCCCTACTTGGAACCCTACGAAGATGCCATTCGCGGGCGCCACGAACACGCGCTGTGGAAGCTGTCGCAGTTGACCGACGGCGGCAAGAAAACCTTGTCGGATTTTGCAAACGGGCACGCTTACTACGGGCTTCACAAGCTCTCGCGCGGTTGGGTTTTCCGCGAATGGGCCCCGAATGCAACGGCCATTTACCTCGTAGGCGACTTCAACAACTGGTCGGAAGACGAGGCATATCGGGCAAAACGTGTGGAAGGAACAGGGAATTGGGAACTCCGACTGCCCGAAAAAGCCATGCATCATGGCGATTTGTTCAAGATGCATGTCAAGTGGAATGGAGGCGAAGGTGAGCGTATTCCGGCTTGGGCCACACGCGTTGTACAGGACGAAGTGACCAAGATTTTCTCGGCACAAGTGTGGAATCCCAAGGAAACCTACCAATGGAAGAAAAACAGTTTCAAGCCCCATACTTCACCGTTGCTGATTTATGAGTGCCACATCGGCATGGGACAAGATGCCGAAAAGGTGGGCACTTACACCGAATTCAAGGACAATGTGCTGCCGCGCGTGGTCAAGGCAGGCTACAACTGCATTCAGATTATGGCCATACAAGAGCACCCTTACTACGGCTCCTTCGGCTACCACGTGAGTTCTTTCTTTGCCCCTTCGAGCCGTTTCGGCACACCCGAGGAGCTGAAGGCCCTCATCGATGCGGCCCATTCCCAAGGCGTTGCTGTCATCATGGACATCGTTCATTCGCATGCCGTGAAGAACGAAGTCGAGGGTTTGGGCAATCTTGCCGGCGACCCCAACCAATATTTCTATCCCGGCGACCGTCATGAGCATCCCGCATGGGACAGTCTTTGCTTTGATTATGGCAAGGACGACGTTGTTCATTTCCTACTTTCGAACTGCAAGTATTGGCTCGAAGAGTTTCATTTCGACGGCTTCCGTTTCGACGGTGTCACCTCTATGCTCTACTACAGCCATGGATTGGGTGAGGCATTCTGCAACTATGGCGACTATTTCAACGGGCACGAAGACGACAATGCCATCTGTTATCTGACCTTGGCCAACCTGCTTATCCATGAAGTGAATCCGAAAGCGATCACCATTGCCGAGGAGGTGAGCGGCATGCCCGGCCTTGCTGCCAAGTTTGAAGACGGCGGATTCGGCTTCGATTACCGCATGGCAATGAACATACCCGACTTCTGGATCAAAATCATCAAGGAGCAAAAAGACGAGAATTGGAAGCCGAGTTCTATCTTTTGGGAGGTAAAGAACCGGCGAACTGACGAGAAAACGATTTCCTATTGCGAGAGCCATGACCAAGCACTCGTGGGAGATAAGACGATTATCTTCAGGTTGATAGACGCCGATATGTACTGGCATTTCAAGAAAGGCGACGAGAACGATATGGCCTTCCGCGGCATTGCGCTCCACAAGATGATACGCCTCGTGACGGCATCGACCATCAATGGTGGCTATCTGAACTTCATGGGCAATGAATTCGGGCACCCTGAATGGATAGATTTCCCACGCGAAGGCAACGGCTGGAGCTATAAATATGCACGACGGCAGTGGAATCTTGTCGATAACAAGGAACTTGATTACCATTATCTGGCCGACTTCGACCGCGAAATGCTGAAGGTCATCAAGAGCGAGCGCAACTTCAACCGCACACCGGTGCAGGAGATATGGCACAACGACGGCGACCAAGTGCTGGCATACATGCGAGGCGAGCTGCTCTTCGTGTTCAACTTCTCGCCCGTGAGGTCGTTCTCCGACTACGGTTTCCTTGTGCCTGTGGGCAGCTACGACGTGGTGCTCGACAGCGACAACAAGGCTTTCGGAGGAAATGGACTGAATGACGACACCATGACGCATCTCACGAACCACGATCCGCTCTATGCCGATGCGCACAAAGCGTGGCTGAAGCTTTATTTGCCGGCACGCACGGCTTTGGTGTTAAAGAAAAAATGATTTCAAACCAATGTCTGAGGATACTTTAAAAAGGCACGGCACACGCCCTTATCAAGTGGCATGTGCCGTGTTGTTTCTTGTTTTCACGTTCTGTTATCTTTATTTCTATCAGGACAATCTGTTGGCCATGGGCCAATACGTGCTTTCAAAGGGGCGGACACACTACGATCACATGGTCGGTGCAACGCTCCTCACACTTGTCTTGTGGCTATTGCAAATCGGTTGCTACCTTTTATTCCGGTTGAAAGGTCGTTCCCATGCGCTAACCTACGTGCCTTCGGTCGTCTGTCTGACAGCGATCACCTCCATCGGCAGCGACATTGTGCAGGGTGTGACACTCGGTTGGTGGTGGATAGTCGCTCCGCTTCTGATAACCATTGCCCTTGTCGCGATGTGCTATGCCCGCCGGTCACAGGCCTACGAACCGCTTGAACACAACTGGCAAGGGCTTTTGGGCCGTTGGGCATGGGTCAACTACGGTGGTCTTTTGGTGCAGTTCTTCTTCGTTGCGCTTTGTTCCAATCACAACCAAGTGCTCCACACGCGATTGGAAATCGAACAGCATGTCATGGATGGCACATATCGACAAACGCTAAAGGTGGGAGCGCATTCCCTGCACACAGATTCCACACTGACTTGCCTGCGCATATACTCCCTGTCATTGGCCGGGCTGCTCCCCGAACGGCTGTTTGAATATCCGTTGGTAGGCAATTCGGCGGCCATGTTGCCCGATAATCCGGGCGTAAACTTCCTGATGTGTGGAAAGGATAAGTTTTATCAGCATTTAGGTGCATGGTTCCACCAACCGATGTACAGGATGCACTATCTTCGTTTCATTCATCGGCACGGCTTGGCCACGCCCGCCGCCCACGACTATCTACTCTGTGCCTATTTGTTAGACGGCAACTTGGAGGCCTTCGTCCGCACCATCGGCAAGTATTATGACCTGAAGCGACCACTTCCCAAGCACTATCGCGAAGCTCTCGTGCTTTATAATCACCTGCGGTCAAACCCCTACGTCGTCTATCACGACAGCGTGATGGATGCCGATTTCACCGATTTTCAGTCGCTTGCCCGGCAATATGGGCGCCCTCGCCAACGTCTCTCGGCCCTGCGCGACACATATGGGAACACCTATTGGACGTATTATTATCGGTTGAAACATTGAGATAGTCCCTTTTTTTGTTCTTCCTCCATGGAGGAAGAACGTTCCTTTTTTGTTTTATTATTATCCGACGCGTCGGACGACCATTTTTACGTCAGTTCGGGATAAGAATATTTAGACTAAAACCTCGAAGAGGTAGCAGAACAAAGGCGGAGCGAGTGATGTGCGTAGCCCCCGCTGTCGTGACGGGAGCGGCAGGAACCTTGAAGAGGTGATGGAACGAAGCTGGAGTTGTTCTCGTTGGTCCGTCACCTCTTGCGGAGTTTCCGCCGACACATTTTTTAACGTTTAACTCATAGCGGAACTTCCGCTAACACATTTCTTAACGTTTAACCCTCGGAGGAACTTCCGCCGATACATCTTTTAACTTTTAACTTCTCGCGGAGTTTCCGCTGATATGTATTTTACCCCTTGGCTTCCGGCGGAGGTCCCGCTACGTATTTTTTATTTCTCAAAGTCTCGGCGGAGGCACCGAGGCTCTTTTTGGGGTTCTTCCCCGATTGGGATTTATTCCGAACTCGCGTATTTTTGGTTTTCTTCCTAACTTACATCGGATTCACGTTAAATCAAAACATATAAAAAAGGAAATCGCGGGAATATGGACTTATCCCGGATTTCCTTTATTTTCTCAGAAGGCGGAAGCTTCTCTCTAAGAATGGCAGGCAGACTTACTGCTGGACGACCTTCTTCGTTGTCCCGTCGCTCATCTTGACGATATTCAGTCCGCGCTGCATCTTTTGCAGTTGACGGCCGTCGGGCGTGTAAATAGCCTTGACGGTGGCGTCGCCCGATGTTACGACTTCCGATATGCCGGTAGTATTGTCGGGAACAATGGTTACTTCGCCGGGATAGACCTGGTCATTGTCGTCGATGAGTTCATAATAAGTAAGATAGGGTCTCATACCGAACTTCACACCGGGTGTTGCGATGTGGCAGTTCTTCAACTGATAGGCTTTGAGATTGGCTATACCCGACATCGCAGAACCGCCATTCGTGAAACCTTTCGCTTTTACCGTGGCATTGTCGATGACGAGTGTCAGACATTTATTTCCCCCTTTTTCAGCACCGAGGAGACTCCGCTTCTCGCCCTGTACATCGAACTTGCAATCCTTGATGGTCAATGTGTGGGGAGCTGAGAGGTTCTGCTGCATGGCAGTTTCAAGTTTGCTACGTACCGTGAGCGAGCCGCTACCCGAAAACTCAACATCGCAGTCTTTCATGTAAAGTGCTTGCCATCGACAGTTCACAAGGTTATTTCCCACAAGGACGATCTTTACCAATGGCATATCTTCGAAACGGAGAAAAGTACTGTTTGTGTTTGGCAGATTAACGTTGTCGAGCGTGAGCGTAGCGGTGGCCTTGTTCCACGTTACTGTGCCCGTACCCCCGTGGGGCGTGAAGGAGCCGTCTTCAGTAATTTCGTCACCTTTCACTATCACTTTTTGTGCCTGCACACTGGTTGTCCACATCATGCCTGTAAGGGCAAGAAGGACTGTAAAAAGCGTATTCTTTTTCATAATGTACTATTTTTAGGATGAATAATACCGGGAGTCTACCCCGCCTTTCCGACGGGAGAAGACTCGTGAAGCCCCTGCTATCGTCAGGGAACGATGGTCACTTCTCCGGGATAGCTTTTATTGTTGGTGTCGATGAGTTCGACGTAGGTGAGATAAGGCCTCTTGCCAAACTTCACACCTGCTGTGCTGACATGGCAGTTCATCAACTTACAGTCTTTGAGATTGGCTATGCCTGACATCGTTGCGCCGTTTTCAGCAGTGTAGCCTTTCACCTTCACTGTGGCATTATCAATGACGAGCGTCAGCCTCTCTGTTCCCTGTCCTTTACTGTAGCCGAGGATACTCCGCTGCTTGCCCTGCACGTCGAGCTTGCAATCCTTGATGGTCAGCGTATGAGGAGCCGACAAATCCTGCTGTATGGCATCATTTACTTCGCTGCGTGCCGTGAGCGAGCCTGCACCCGTAATTTCGACATTGCTGTCTTTTATATAAAGTGTGTGCCACTTGGAGTTCACGAGATTCTCGCCCACAAGGACAATCTTCAACAGCGGAATGTTTTCGCAACGAATGAAAGTACTGTTTGCTTCTTCCACCTTAACATAATCGAGGGTGAGCGTAGCCTCTTCCTTGTTCCACGTCGCCGTACCACCACCGAGATGAATGCTAGTGTCATCGGTGTAGTCCGTTCCGAAGAGCGATAAGGTCTGCGCCTGAATACCGGTTGTCCACATTACGCCTGCAAGGGCGAGAAAAGTTGTAAGAATTGTTTTTTTGTTCATGATTTTTTTATTTTTAAGGATGAATAAATAAAAGGTTTCGTCTTATATTATGGAAGCCACACCACTTTCCTGATGGGAGGAAAATACGCGAAGCACGCCCGTGCGGCATTCCCAATGTCGGTTAGTCGCCGGGAACAATAGTTACTTCGCCGGGATAGCTGTTGTTTTCTTCGTCGATAAGTTCATAATAGGTAAGGTCGGGTTTCTTTCCGAATTTCACTCCCGAAGTGTTGATGTGACAGTTCTTCAACTCACAGCTTTTGAGACGGCTGATGCCCGCCCGCTTCTCACCCTTACGGGTGGCAGACCCCTTCACCTTGACCTTGGCATTGTCTATCACGAGGTTCAGCATCTCCGCGCCCGCTCCTTTGCTGAAGCCGATGATGCTCCGCTCTTTTCCTTGCACGTCGAACTTACAATTCTTGATGGTCAGCGTATGGGGTTTCGACAGGTTTTGTTGTATGGCCTCGGCAACCTCACTACTACGTCCCTTGAACGATCCTCCGCCCGAAATCTCCACGTTGCAGTCCTTGATATAGAGTATCTGCCACTCGGTTTCCACGGAATTCTCGCCCACAAGAACAATCTTCAGCAGCGGAAAGTTCTCACAACTGATGAAGGTGCTGTACATGTTGTATGCTTCAACCTCGTCGAGGGTGAGTGTCGCACTGGCCTTGTCCCATGTTATCGTTCCTCCGCCGATATCGACAGAGGTGTCAGCGGTGTACTCTTTATCGAATACCCGTAATTTCTGCGCCTGTGCGTCGGTTGTCCACATCACGCCTGCAAGGGCGAGGAGAGTTAAAAGAAATGTTTTTCTGTTCATGATGTTTTTTATTTTTAAGGATAAATATAAAAGGTTTCGTCTTACGTGTGGAATTCTTCCCACCTTTCCTATGAAGAAAGACATGCAAAGACGTCTATACAGGCATTTTCAAAAATGGCACGGGCGTGCTTCATGTGGTATTTCTCCGATGGTTTTATCATAGTCAGGGGGGTCAAAGGTTTCCTTTGCTTTGATTATATGCGGGCAAATATAAATCTTTTTTTCGGAATATGCAAGAACTGGAGCAAAAAATTTGTTTACAAGTTTACCCCGGACTGGTCTTCGAGACTTCTCCGTGCTGTTGAAAAAGGACGGACAGCCCGGAATTTCGGAGGCAAGACTTGTGTCCGTTCGGAATAAGAATAGCCTCGAAGAGACGGTAAAACACTGGCGGAGAGGGAGCGCAACAGAACCCCTTCCTGTGGTCCATCTCCCCTTCGAAGCTTAGTGTGCCGCACTCCTATACTTTTCTTAACGTTTAACCGCCAGAGTGCGGCACTCTTATACTTTCCTTAACGTTTAGCTATCAGAGTGCCACACTCCTATACTTCTTTTAACTTTTAATTCCCAGAGTGCCGCACTCCTGACGTTTTTTATTGGTTTGCTTGTCGGAATCCCAGCCGGAAGCGCTGTGCGACTTCATCGAAGTGGCGGAGCGGGGGCGGATTATCCGTTATCCATTTCAACAATCTTCGTTGGTGCCTGTTCCCTATTGCGGCGGTTGACCACCGTTACCACAGCCTGTGCGAGCGCGAGGAATGCTTGCCCCGTGATAGTGTCGGCCTTCGTGGCCGCCGGTTCGCCATTGTCTCCGCTTTCACAGATGCTCTGCACAATGGGAAGTTGGGCCAGCAAGGGGACGTTCATCTCGCGGGCGAGGTTCTTTGCTCCGTCTTTTCCGAAGATATAATACTTGTTATCGGGCAGTTCGGCCGGCGTAAAGTAGGCCATGTTTTCTATCAGACCGAGAATCGGCACGTTCACCTTGTCGTTTCTATACATGTCGATGCCTTTTCGCGCATCGGCCAAGGCCACCTTTTGCGGCGTACTCACGATGACGGCTCCCGTGATGGACAGTGTTTGAAGCAGCGTCAGGTGGATGTCACTTGTTCCGGGCGGCGTGTCGAGGATGAAATAGTCGAGTTCTCCCCAGTCGGCATCGGCGATGAGTTGCTTTAAGGCCGACGTCGCCATACCTCCGCGCCACAGGGTAGCCGTTTCGGGGTCGACAAAGAAACCGATACTCAGCAGTTTCACACCATATTTCTCCACGGGCGCGATGAGCCGGCGGCCGTCTTTATCGACGGCATAGGGTCTTTCGTCTTCCACACCGAACATCTTGGGCATCGACGGACCGAAGATGTCGGTGTCGAGCAGGCCCACTTTGTAGCCCAGACGGGCCAAAGCGATGGCTAAGTTGGCCGAGACGGTGCTCTTGCCCACTCCACCTTTGCCCGAACTGACGGCGATAATGTTCTTCACTTGCGGCAGAAGCTTGTCCGGTTCGGGGCGTGGTGCCGACTTGAATTCGGTCTCTATCGTCACTTCGATGTCCTTGCCGACGTGGTAATGTATCGCAGCCTCGGCCGCCTTGAGCGTCGATTTGAGGAAAGGATCGGTCTCGCGAGGGAATATCAACGTAACGGTCACGTGCATTCCTTTGATATGCACGTCGTCCATCGCAACCATTTCGCTCTCCACAAGGTTCTTTTTCGTCCCGGGATAGACGACGGTTGCCAATGCGTCAGTAATCAGTTTCGGATATAATGTCATTTCTTTTCGATTTATAGATTTATCTTCCAGTTTCCCGATTGCTTCTTTTTGGGCGGTGATAGCTGCGATACTCGTCCAAGGGAATGTCTACTTCGGGTTCAACGAGCATGCTTTCATGCGGCAGACGGAACTTGATGTAACGGATGTTCAGTCCTCTTTCTATCCACATGCTTTCATAATAGGTGCGAATGGAGAGGATTTTCCGCGTTGCTTCGTCCAATCCTTCGGTGTGATAAAGGTCGTCTGTGGCGAAAAGCACAGGAAGTCGGTTTTCCTTTGTCATGTATGTGGTGTAGGTGTAAAGGAAGTTCGAATCGGTTTTCAGGTGGACGATGCCTCCATCAACGAGGAATGTCCGATAACGATTCAAGAAGAATGTACTCGTGAGTCGCTTGCGGGCGTTCTTCATCTGCGGGTCGCTGAAAGTCAGCCAAAGTTCCTGCACCTCGTTTTTCGCGAAGAAACGATCGATGATTTCAATATTCGTGCGCAGGAAGGCTACGTTCTTCAGACCATCTTCAAGGGCCTGTTTCGCTCCCGTCCACATGCGGGCTCCCTTGATGTCCACGCCAACGAAGTTCACATCGGGGAACAATCGGGCCAGCTCTACCGTGTATTCTCCCTTGCCGCAGCCCAACTCCAGCACAATGGGGTTGCCGTTGTCGAAGTAACGGTCGCGCCAATGTCCTTTCATGGCGAAGGGTACATTGTCGATGACGGAATACGGATACTGGAAGACATTACTGAACGTCTCCATCTCTGCGAACTTTGCCAATTTCCCTTTTCCCATAACACTGCAATCTTGGCTGCAAAGGTACAAGGAAAGTACGATATACGCAACTTTCAGAGCGAAATATCCGGCGTTATCCGGAAAGAACAAGACCGGAAAGACCGTCACTTTCGAGGGCAGCATGAAAAACAGGCATTACAACCGGGCTTCTCTCCGGGGTCGCAATGCCTGAACATAGGAACGAAGTCGCTCCAGCAAGGTCTTTATTGACGCTCGCCAGCTTCCTTCTTCAAGTCTTCATAGAAGTAAGCAAAAGCTGTCTGCATGTAGGGAATGAGCCACAAAAAGCCTATACCGAGCGTCAACAGCGAAAGCAAAGCCCAGCCGATGAAGCTCAAACTGAGCAAGAAGAGTTCTGCCTTGTGGCCCGACATGAGCCGCATGCTCTCTTCGATGGCCTCATTGCTCTTCATATTGGGATTGTCTTTCAGCACATAGGGCGTCATGGCATAGGAAAGAGCCTTGATGATGCCGGGAATGATGAGCAGAAGTGTCCAAAGAAGGGTGTAAACATACATCAACAGAAGGGTGAGCAGGCTCTTTGAGAACCATTCCTTCGAATAACCTTGGAAAAGATTCCCCAATCCGACTTTCTCGCCACGGATATGGTCGAGATACATCGTATAAAACCCCCAAATAAGAGGCAGCAGCAAGATGGTCATCACCAGACTGAGACCAGCCAATGAAGCCGATTCTTCGTCGATTCGTGTGAACGATTGACAAATAGAGGAAATCACAAGGTAAACAAGCGTAGCGCAAACGAATGTTCCCCAACCATGTTCCAAAGAGGCCAAAGCTCTTTTTCTGTAATTTGATAGTGTATCCATAAAAATTAAAAATTAATGAAGTATGTATATAATAATGTATAGTCCGTGTCGCTTTCTTGGCGTCAGTCAATCACGACCGTGGTCCAACCGTGCTTGTCTTCCACCGTTCCGTACTGTATTCCACGCAACGTTTCGTAGAGTTTCGTGGACCAAGGCCCCGGTTTCTCGCCGAAGTTGTAGACCTTTCCCGTGTCCATATCGTCGAGATGTGAGATAGGCGAGATGACAGCAGCAGTGCCACAGGCTCCAGCTTCCTCGAAGGTTGCAAGCTCTTCTTCGGGAACCGGACGGCGTTCCACCTTCATTCCGAGGTCTTCGGCAATCTGCATCAGGCTCTTGTTTGTGATGGATGGCAGTATAGAAGTGCTCTTCGGGGTGACATAAGTGTTGTTCTTGATGCCGAAAAAGTTGGCAGCTCCGCACTCATCTACATATTTCTTCTCCTTCGAATCGAGGTAGAACTCGCTGGCATATCCCTTTTCATGCGCAATGGAATTGGCCTTCAAGCTGGCCGCATAGTTGCCTCCTACCTTGTAGACACCCGTACCCAGCGGTGCCGAACGGTCGTAATCGCGAATAATGACATAGGGATTTGCCGAGAAACCGCCCTTGAAATAAGGGCCGACAGGCGTGACAAAGATCATGAACAAATATTCTTTCGACGGGTGAACACCCACTTGTGCGCCCGTTCCGATAAGCAAAGGACGCACGTAAAGCGTTGCCCCACTCTCGTAGGTTGGGATATATTCCTGATTGAGACGAACCACCTTCTTCACCATTTCCGTGAACATTTCGGTCGGAACTTCGGGCATCAAGATGCCCCGACACGTACTTTGCAGGCGCGCAGCATTCTCTTCTACGCGGAAAACGCGCACCTTTCCGTCAGGACAACGATAGGCTTTCAGTCCTTCGAACGCCTCTTGTCCGTAGTGAAGGCACGTCGCTGCCATGTGAAGCTTGATGTATTCATTGGAGCAAACCTCTATTTCTCCCCACTTCCCGTTGCGATAATAGCAGCGAACATTATAGTCTGTCGGTAAATAACCGAATGACAATTTTGCCCAATCCTGTTCTTTCATAACATCGTTCGTTTATATATTCTACGTTATAATTAGCACAAAAGTACGAATAAAAACAAACATTTGCAACAATCCGGCCCATAATTTCTGATTGTTTCAACCATTTTATCGCACAATATGGCCAAGTCGGAGATGTAGGGACGCATGGCTCGTGCGTCCGATTCATTAGAATAGATGGATAGACACGTCGTTGTTTGAACGGACGCACGAGCTGTACGTCCCTACATGCAGTCGAGTAGATTATAGCTTCAGCCCGTTGATTATCAAATGCTTATACCTTACGTTTCAATATCAGTCCTATTACCGCGCAATCTCAACTATATTGCACGCTAAAATGGCTGAGATTAGCGTACAATATAGCTGGTATTAAAACCCAAAGGGGCTCCTATTGCCTGCTTGGCCAAATCAAGTAACAAAAAAGGAAAGCCGCAACGTGCTTTCCCCGACACAAAGATACAACATATTTCAGCCGATTGTAAATCGCCATTGAAATGGTTTTACAAAAGCAATCGGCATTTTTCTCTTATTCTTCTCTTGGAAATTCCGAGCCTGTAACGGGCCTGTAGGGACGCACGGCTCGTGCGTCCGCTCAAACAAAAGGCCGGAATGCCCTGACGTTTCCTGCTGGTTTTCGCCGCGATTTGCGCGGACGCACGAACCGTGCGTCCCTACATCCGTGCTCACATTCAACTTGTTTACCCGTCCACTTGCCAACTGTCAACTACAACATGAATGGACGCACGAGCCGTGCGTCCCTACATTGAACTGCAATGCAAGCTCGTTCTCCCCTCCCTTTGGAAGGGGTTGGGGGTGGGCTCCCCCTCTAATTATGCACCAGCGTACCGATTTCTTCTCCGTCTATCACCCGTTTCAGATTGCCATACACGTCCATGTTGAACACATAGATGGGCAGATCGTTTTCCTTGCACATGGTGGTTGCCGTGAGATCCATCACTTTCAACCCGCGTGTATAGATTTCATCGTAGGTGATGTCGGTGAACTTCGTGGCCTTAGGGTCCTTTTCCGGGTCGGCAGTATAGATGCCATCGACGCGCGTTCCCTTTAACATAACGTCGGCTTCTATCTCTATTCCGCGCAGCGAACTGCCCGTATCAGTGGTGAAATATGGGCTGCCTGTGCCCGCAGAAAAGATGCAAACGTGGCCCGATTCCATGGCTTCAATGGCCTTCCATTTGCTGTAGAACTCGCCAATCGGCTCCATACGAATGGCCGTGAGCACTTTTGTTTTGACACCAATTGCACCTAATGCGCTGCTAAGGGCTAAGGAATTGATGACCGTAGCGCACATTCCCATCTGGTCACCTTTTACACGGTCGAAGCCTTTTTGGCTGCCACTCAACCCGCGAAAGATGTTTCCTCCGCCGATAACAATACCGATTTGGACGCCCATCTCATGGACTTCCTTGATTTGCTGTGCATAATCTGACAGCCGCTGTGGGTCGATTCCAAAGCCTTGTTCGCCCATTAAGCTCTCGCCACTCAGTTTAAGTAAAATTCTTTTGAACCTCATCGTCATATAAATAAATCTATTCGTCCTCCAACCTGAAGCCTCCTTGATGCTCCACTTCCTTGAACCTATATTCCCTGAACACGCCTTTTCGGTCTCTAAGCACCAGCGTTCCGTCGTCTTCAACCTCAACGATGGCGGCTTCGAACACCTCATTCTTGGCCACATCCCGATAGGGGTAGAAGCCGTGACGATGGTAAAGTGCCTCGTGATAGAGGGCGGAAATGTCGCCATAACGGCCGTTTTCAATCCACGAATAGTACTTGTCGAAGGCCTCCAAAACCTCATTGAGCAACTTCTTTCGGTCTGTTTCATGGTCTAAAATCTGTGCCAACGACACGGGATTCGGGGCATCACTCGTGAATACTTGCTGATTTATATTGAGTCCGATACCAAAGATACAGTCCTTGATACGGCCTGCCGACAGGGTTATTTCAATCAAAGTGCCGCAGATTTTGCGGTCGTTCCAATAGACATCATTGGGCCATTTCAGCGTAATGCCGGCCGTATAAGCATCGAGTGCGTCTTTTATTGCCAGTCCACCGGCCATGGATAACAGGAATTGACAGCGCACCGGAACCATCACGGGACGTATCTTGATGCTGAAAAGCAAGTTTTTTCCACGCTCACTTTCCCATGTATTCGTGCCTTGTCCGCGGCCCTTGCATTGGAAATCCGCCACGACGACGCTGATGCGCTGCCCGTTTTCGGTCGGCAGTCTGCGCATTTCATCATTGGTGGACTCTACTTCTTCGAGCCACACCACCGCAGGTTGTTCTTTCTTCTTCGTTTTTTTGAAAAACCACATACTTGCTTTTGCTTGCAACATCGGCCACTTTCACACCAACAACGGGTTGAAAGCATCGATGATATGTTCGAGTCTGAAGTTCTCAGGAGCGGTTCCGACGATGTTAATCAGGTCGAAGCGTAGTTCATTCCAGATGGCCCGCTCTTTCACATAGGCATCGGCAGCACGACCAAGGTTGCGTATCTTGCGTGCATCAACAGCGTCTTCGGGACGGACAATGGCGTCTGAACTTCGCGTTTTCACTTCAACAAAGACCACAGTTGTGCCGTCTTCGGTGCGTGCAACGATGTCTATATCGCGACTGCCCTGCCGCCAATCGCGCTCAATAATGCCGTAGCCCGCATGCTCCAAATAGGAAGCAGCGAAGTCTTCTCCTGCCTTTCCGAGTTCGTTATGCCTTGCCATAGCCGATGATTTCGGTTACAAAAATACGATTTTTATTCTGTTTCATCAAGTCTTTCAGCCTATATTTTGACACAAGAACACTCTTCAGGCCTCTCACCTTATGCGTAAATATGCTCCTATCTTCGAAAGCCGACAATCTCTTGAAGGCAAAAAAGGAACTAAAAACAGCATTATCCTTGCATTATTCAATGGAAAACACTATATTTGCGCAGAGTTCAACGTTTTCGAAAGCGTGGAGGAACGACTAAAATATACAGATGACAGCTATCAGGCCATGGATAAAGAGAAACAGAACAGAGGATACTTTGTTTCATTCTGTATTGAGCAATACAAAAAGAAGAACCATTTAACCGGTGCAGAAGCCATGCAACAGTTAGACCAGTACAAAGTGCTTGACTACTTGGATAAACACTTTGAAGTCTTGCACACGCAAAGTTCACAGTGGGTTTTAGAAGACATTGAGGAGTTTATCAGACTGAGAAAGGAAGAGATGAAATGAGAGTGTATCACGGAAGTATTGAAAAAGTCAAACTGCCGGAGTTAAGACTATCCAACCATACCCTTGATTATGGGCAAGGTTTCTATACGACTTCATCATTCCAACAGGCTGAGAAATGGGTGCAACGTAGAATGAATGAGCACAAAGTTTCCCTTGGATTTGTCAACGTTTTCGAGGTAGCTGACGATGCACTTAGCAAATTAAAGACGCTAAACTTCCCTACTCCGACAGAAGAATGGGTAGACTTCGTGATGCAAAATAGAATGAGAAAAGACTTCAATCACAGTTATGATGTAGTCTATGGGCCTGTAGCCAATGACCGAGTATATGCTGCATTTGCCCTTTATGAGGGTGGAGTGCTGGACAAACAAAACTTGATTGCAACCCTTAAAACCTATAAATTAGTAGACCAATATCTATTCCATACAGAGGTTGCATTGCAAGCATTGTCTTTTATTGAAGCAAAGGAGATAAGAAAATGAATTTGGATATAAATCAAGAAAACCTGTATCTTATTTTGCCATCAAAGGTGGCATGGATGACGGATATGCTGACAGAAGACAAGCATATCAGTGTTGTTGAAGCCATCAAGAAGATTTATGCTTCAGATACTTACCGAAGATTAGAAAACGAAACCACGAAACTATGGCATTGGGGACCTGTTGCGCTCTATCAGGAACTGACGGAAAGCGAGTCGTCCGAATAGCATTCTTGTGCTGTAACAAGGAAAACCAAAAACAGATTGTATTAGAAAGAACTTTAAATATGGAAATAAAGAACCTCAGTTTCTGCTATCCACGGCACAAGCAGCCTGTGTTCAGCAACTTTAGCCTGCAGCTAACTCCCGGCCGCATCTATGGTCTTTTGGGGCCGAACGGGGCAGGTAAGTCTACCTTATTATATATTATGTCTGGCTTGTTGACGCCCGATAAGGGACAAGTGAGCCTCAATGGTACCAATGTTCGCAAGCGCCGGCCTTCCACGATGCGTGAGATTTTCCTCGTACCCGACGAATTTGAACTGCCTAAAGTGACGCTGCAACAATATATCAAGACCAACTCGGTGTTCTATCCTCGCTTCTCTCAAGACGATATGAACACCTATTTGCAGACTTTCGGCATGACAACCGATGTGCAATTGGGCGACCTTTCGCTTGGCCAACGCAAGAAGATTTTCATGAGTTTTGCCATGGCTACACACACAAAAATACTGCTTATGGACGAGCCAACCAATGGGCTTGACATTCCGGGGAAGCGACAATTCCGCACGTTTGTGACGCAAGGTATCGGCGAAGACAGCATTTTCGTCATTTCAACCCATCAGGTGAAGGACATAGAAAGCGTGCTCAACCATGTGCTGCTCATTGACCGTAGCGAAGTGATCCGCAATGAAGAACTGAAAGCAGAGACCGACCTTGAAGCCTATTTCGAGGAGGCTATGCAAGGAAAGGAGGTACACCATGATTGATTTCTTTGACTGTAAGCGCTTCATGCGCTATTTAGGCAAGCTATGGACCGAACAACGCCGCACAATGTTTCTTTCGGCAGCCATTCTCTTGGGTATTATGTTCATCATAGAAGTGTGGATTTGCCTCACAGCCTACAACAATCTCTATGGTTATGGAGATTGTGTAAGGATATCAGACCCTGCACGAACCAGCATATCCTTCAGCTGTTCGCTGCTCTTTGTGGCAGGCAGCTGTATTGCGGCAAGCCGACTTTTCACCGACGGACAACAGAAAGCAGGGCGCATTCATGTGCTGACAATGCCCGTGAGCATGTTTGAGAACTGGCTTGCCCGCATCGTTCTCTTCGTTGGCGGCTACGTTCTTGTATTCCATATCGTCTTTTATGCATTGGAAGTCTGCCGGGTCGTGCTACTCACCTCCATTTATCCAAACGTAGACTTGGCCGTACAAAGCTTGTCTTCGATAACATCTTTTCAACACGACCCCCTGATGAATGCCCTCTATACCCTCGTATGGTATGTCTATCCCATATCGCTTTTCGTGCTTGGAAGCATGGTTTTCCCACGCAAACCACTGCTGGGAACGACTATCAGTGTATTCATCTTGGGGTTGATTGCCATGTTCATTTTGGCGTTCTTCAACTCTTTCAGCGAAATATTGATAGACACCTTGACCCTTTGGGCAGCCTTCCTAAGCATGGCAAACCTATGGCTTTCGTATCGTAGAATGTGTGAATTGGAAGTGATTGACCGCATGTAAACACGAGGAGGAACGACAATGAAGACAACAACGAAAATCATCATAGGGCTCATTGCAGTCACTTATCTGCTTCCTTTTACAGGCTTTGAGATTGAAAGAACAACCGAAAAAGTATTCTTACATACGTCAGTCAGGGCATCATTCAAGGCAAAAGAGGCGACGGCGATGGCGTCGTATGCCGTTTATAGCGACCAATTGAACACCGACCAATACCGCATCATGCTTATTCCCGACGACAAAGTAGGGGGCATTGTGGTAGACTATCCGGCAGAACTCGTTGAGGTGAGCCTGTCCAAAGGCGTGCTCCAAATTAACAAGACCAAAAGGATTGCACAACTGGATAGGAACTCTATTTCTTACTATATCACTAAGATAGATCCCCAAAAAGACCCGAATGAAGAGGATTCCACAGAAGATGCTCCGGCAAATGTCATCGTCTATATCAAAGCACCGACAAAAACCATCAAAACATTATTAGCCAACCAAAAGGCCTTCTACATGGCCTTCGGCACTTTAGACTTGCAGGATTTGGACTTAGAAACCCTCGATATTCAGAAGAACATCAGCCTTTCTCTGAGGCGATGCACGATTAAAAACGCCACTATCAACATCGGCCCTCAACTCTTGACGACTTATAAGACGCGGATAAACAACCTTACACTCTACACGAAAGCTTACAGCAGCATTTCGACCTCGATAGACGAGCAAGAGGGAACCTATGTGAACCATCTCGTACTGAAAGCTGCTAGCGACATCATACTCAACCACACCGCATACGGCCATATCAAAGTGGAAAAGATAAATACAATGCCTTTGAGCATCACGCTGAACAATATCCAAGAAAACGCAATCTTGAAATAAACCGACATGGAACAGGCCGAGAACAAGGACGAACTTTACATGCGAAAGGCCCTCTATGAGGCAGAAAAGGCAGCCGAAGCGGGCGAAGTTCCCATTGGGGCTGTCATCGTATGTAAGGACAGAATCATCAGCAGAGCACATAATTTGACCGAGAAACTGCATGACGTGACGGCGCATGCCGAGATGCAAGCTATTACTGCCGCAGCCGATTTACTGGGCGGAAAATACCTGAATGACTGCACACTTTACGTGACTGTAGAACCTTGCACCATGTGCGCCGGGGCCATAGGTTGGGCTCAAATCGGGCGCATTGTCTATGGGGCAGCCGACGAAAAGCGCGGCTATCACCTCTATGCCCCACGCGCCTTGCATGCCAAGGCAACGGTGACTCAAGGCGTATTGGAACCGGAATGCAGAAAACTCATGCAGGAGTTTTTCAAAGAAAAAAGGTAGGATGCTTGTTGTTTACAAAAGATTAAAAGACAATCGTGCGGAAATAATCTTTTAATACTCCTTTGTAACGGTCTTGGCTGTCGGCACAGAGCACGACAACATGGCGCCCATCGCTCAACCTCGGCCCTTCGCACATACCTTCGTAGTTGGCAAAGTCGTTGTCCACAAGGCGGAGCCACGTGCGCCAGCCCGTCACGAACTGCTTTTTCGGGCTGCCCGGCCTGACACGGAACACCTTATTCATCACCCAACTGTTGAGTCTCAGCGGACGAATATACAGCTCACGCTCCAAAACGAGGAGTGTTCCATCTTCGAGTGCCAGCAACTCAGCGACGCCATATGCGTGTCGGTTGTCGGGCTTATCGGTCGGCTCAAGTGGTTCGTCTGCCCGATAAGCATATTCTTTTTCCGTTTTCAAATCGGTCGTAAACTGTTTCAGGCGCAGCGAAAGGCCAGTGTCGCCGATGAGGGGCGACTCATTGACGGTGAACAAGCAGTCACGTTGCCGGTCATACGTAAGACTTTCAATGCTGCGGTTTGCTTGGCCCAGTCGGCGATAGTCATCAATGACCGTCGTACGGACAACCTTTCCGGCCCGCATGTCATAGTCGATAATCTCAGAAGATGCCTCGTTTCCGATGTAAAGATGACGCGTTCGAGGGTCGTAGGCAACAGCCTCTTCGTCGCAATTTGCGCCCGGAATCACCGTGAACCCCTTGTTTTCAACCTGTCGAATCTCGCCATTCGACGTCAGTGAAATATGGAAAACGTAAAAGCCCGCCTGGCTTCCTTTGTCGGAAACCACGGCATAATCATCGTTTCCCAAATAGGAAATGCCACTGTAGTTGCCCGGAGGAAGTGCCTTGAATGCATGTTGCGGCAGCAATTCAGCATGCAACGAGTCGCCGATTTCAACGTCTTCGGCAGAGTGCGGGAAGCCTCCTTCCTCGGTGAGAAAGGAAACCTGAAGCAATAGCATGGTGAATAAAACCGCGTGTCTGAAGTTCATAAGCAAAGCATTTTAGGTTGACCGTAATCCCGCCGGTTGCCATCCGAGAAGGTCATTCGAAGTGAATGCCACTGCAAAGGTAATAAAAAAGAGGCTGACGTGTGCCCAAAACGAGCGCGATAAGCATTAATTAACACGGGAGAAGAAAGCGAAAGCGAAATGATTACCGCGTCTTTACCCCTCAAAAAGAGGGGTGTAACATTAATCCACTTGATGTTGTGCTCTCTTTTCTTATACCTTCCATCGCTCCACCAGCGTTCCTAATCAGCGTTTCAAGCAATGAAACTGTGAGTTCCAAGCTATGAAACTGTGAGTTTCAGGCTATGGAACTGTAATTCCTTGCGTATAGAAAAAGAGTGATTCCAATGGCATTTAACACCTTGAGAGCTTCTATCTTATGGGAACATCTTGGAGAACCATTCCATTTCCGTGCACAGGTTTTGCCGTTTGCTGGTCTCAGAATAATCCAACGCACAACCTTTGAAGTCTAAAGTTCAAAAAACAAAAAAAGCTGAATGGTGAAAATCATTCAGCTTTTGCTTTTTGTTGGGATACCCGGACTCGAACCAGGAATGACAGGACCAGAATCTGTAGTGTTACCATTACACCATATCCCAAGATAGTGGCTCATTTCATTGGGAGCTTTGCCCTTTTGCGTCTGCAAAGATAGCACATTTTCGGGGACTGCCAAAACTTTTCTGTCCTTTTTTTCAAAAAATATAAAAATCAAGAAAATAGAAATAGAATTATAGAAGACATAACCATAAATTATGTATCTTTGCTCTTCGAGATCAAAACCGTATGTTCACAAAAAGAAAAACTATTCATGGGAGTAACTGAAAAGCTGGTTGAGACAATCACAAAAGGTATTCAAGAAAAGAAAGGACAGGACATCACCGTCATCAATCTGGAGCATATCGACGGGGCAATTGCCAAATATTTCATCATCTGTCAAGGCAATTCACCGATGCAGGTCGAGGCTATTGCAGGTTCGATCGGTGACACCGTGCGCGAGGAAATGAAAGAAAAACCCGTCAATGTGGCTGGATTGGGCAACAATCAGTGGGTGGCCATCGACTATTCTGATGTGCTCGTGCATGTTTTCCTGCCCGAAATGCGTGCCTATTACAATATAGAAATGCTATGGGAAGATGCCGAATTAACAAATATTCCGAACCTTGATTAGGCATTTGGCATGTTATTTGATACCACACCCTCCATATAAACCAGAAACTTTCATCGCAATATGGACAATAACAACTTTTTAAATAGGAATGGTGGCCACGAACCGAAGATGCCACGCTTCAATATGAACTGGATTTACCTGTTGGTGGCCATCGTTGCAGGCATTCTGCTCTTTTCGGGAGGCGGAAATATGCTCGCCGGAGAAGGAACGAGCCGCGAAGTCTCCTATCCCAAGTTCAAACAATACGTGGCCAAGGGCTATGCAACCAGTGTTGTCGTGAACAAGGAAAAGAGTACGCTGAAGATGTTCGTCCATCCGAAGCACATTCAAGACGTGTTCCACATGAACAGTCGGCAGGTGGGGAAGCAACCCTACGTGAACGTGGTCTTCGGTTCTGTAGATGAACTCGAAAAGTTCCTGACTTATGAACAAAAGAGCGGAAAAATCATTGACTTCAGCTATGACAACGACTCTGGAAACGGCATTCTCAACAACCTACTCTTCTCGTTCGGGCCGCTGGTTCTCCTTGTCATCTTTTGGATTTGGATTACAAGGCGCATGGCTGGAGGAGGAGGTGCCGCCGGTGGCGGTGGAATTTTCAGTGTAGGCAAGAGTAAAGCCAAGCTATACGAGAAGGCGAACGATCTCGGGATAACGTTTAAGGACGTAGCCGGACAGGAAGGAGCCAAGCAGGAAGTGCAAGAAATCGTTGAATTCCTGAAGAATCCACAGAAATATACCGAACTTGGCGGTAAAATTCCCAAGGGTGCACTGCTCGTGGGGCCTCCGGGAACGGGCAAGACCCTGCTGGCCAAAGCAGTTGCAGGCGAAGCCGGGGTCCCGTTTTTCTCGATGAGTGGTTCTGACTTCGTTGAAATGTTCGTCGGTGTTGGTGCGAGTCGTGTGCGTGATGTCTTCGCCCAAGCCAAACAGAAGTCTCCTTGCATTATCTTTATCGATGAAATCGATGCCGTGGGCCGTGCCCGCAGCAAAAACCCCTCCATGGGTGGCAACGACGAGCGCGAGAATACGCTGAACGCACTGCTGACCGAGATGGATGGTTTCGGGACCAACAGTGGAGTCATCGTACTTGCGGCCACGAACCGTGCTGATATGCTTGATAAAGCACTGTTGCGTGCCGGTCGCTTCGACCGCCAAATCAATGTTGACCTGCCTGACTTGGCCGAGCGCAAGGCCATATTCCAAGTGCACCTGCGGCCATTGAAGATTGACAACAGCCTCGACATTGATTTTCTGGCACGACAGACACCGGGCTTTTCGGGTGCCGACATCGCCAATGTTTGCAATGAAGCGGCATTGATTGCGGCACGACACAACAGTAAAACGGTCAGCAAGCAAGACTTCCTTGATGCAGTTGACCGCATTATCGGGGGATTGGAAAAGAAAACGAAGGTAATGACAGCTGCCGAAAAGCGCTCTATTGCCTTGCATGAAGCTGGTCACGCCACCATCAGTTGGTTCTGCGAGCATGCCGATCCGCTCGTCAAAGTGAGCATCGTGCCCCGCGGACAGGCCCTCGGAGCGGCTTGGTATCTGCCCGAGGAACGCCAGATTACGACCAAAGAACAGATGCTCGACGAGATGTGTGCCCTGCTCGGAGGGCGTGCGGCAGAGGAGTTGTTCACCGGACACATCTCCACCGGCGCGATGAACGACCTCGAACGGGCCACAAAGAGTGCCTATGGCATGATTGCCTACGCCGGCATGAGCGACCGTCTGCCCAACATCTGTTACTACAACAATCAGGAATATCAGTTCCAACGCCCCTATTCTGAGACCACGGCCAAGGTGATTGACGACGAGGTGCTGAAGATGATCAACGAGCAATATGCGCGCGCCAAGCAGATTTTGAAAGAACAGCAACGAGGCCACAATGAATTGGCCGAATTGCTCATTGCCCGTGAGGTCATTTATGCCGAAGACGTGGAAAAGATATTCGGCAAACGGCCGTGGGTGAGCCGTGCACAAGAAATCATCAATGAGAACGAAGCCAACGTGCCTACGTTGGATGACATGCCCGACGCCGTGAAACAGGCCGAGGCAGAGCATCAAGCATCATTAGAAAACAAAGAGAATAATGAGTGACAAACAGAAAAACCTGATTGTAAGAGCCATCGTCGGTGCGCTCTTTGTCGTTGTCATGGTAGCCGGCTTCCTCAGTCCGCATGCCATGGTAGCCTTGTTTGCCTTGATCACGGGGCTTACGATATGGGAATTCACGGGGCTTGTGAACCAGAGGGGGAGAGTTGCCGTCAACCGATTTATCACTACGGTGGCAGGTGTCTACTTTTTCCTGACTGTTGCAGCCATCCGAATGGGCATAACGTCAAATTTCGTCATCTTTGTCCCTTATCTGCTGACCATCGTCTATCTATTCATCAGCGAACTCTATTTGAAACAGGAAGACCCCATCAACGATTGGGCGTATACGATGCTCTCGCAGTTGTATATTGCAGTCCCGTTCTCGATGCTCAATGTGCTGGCTTTCGACCGTCCGTCAACAGGTGCGGTCGTCCATTACGACATGTTGTTGCCGCTGTGCGTGTTCGTATTTCTTTGGATTAACGACACGGGTGCTTATTGCAGCGGCTCTTTGTTCGGAAAACACAAGCTGTTTCCTCGCATCAGTCCCGGAAAGAGTTGGGAAGGATGCATCGGTGGCGGCATACTTGTGGTAATCGTGGCTGGCGTCATCGGCTATCATGCCAATGCTGGGCTGCAGCCTTCGCAACTGTCTGTAGCCGGTTGGGCCGGTTTGGGCCTTGTCGTTGTGGTCTTCGGAACGTGGGGCGACCTTGTCGAAAGCCTTTTCAAACGCACTTTGGGCATCAAGGACAGTGGAAAAATCCTACCGGGACATGGCGGAATGCTCGACCGCTTCGATTCTTCGCTCATGGCCATTCCCGCTGCAGTCGTGTATCTCTACACCCTGCAATTGCTTGCCTGACAGTCCGTCGGTATATCATGGGCATAGCGAATGGAGAGAATCCTCGCGCTGCATTTTTGCTTTCAAGAGAAGACTGTCCACGTCTCACGCCGCCATGCAAACGACCTCATGCCGCCATGCAAACGGACCTGCTCGTTGTCTCAATGATTTTGCAGTCCAATCTCAACCGTTTTGCAACGTAATCTCAGCCGTTTTAGCCCCCAACATGGCTGAAATCGTTCGGCAATATGGTTGAAGTAAGTTTTCGTATGTGTTTTTCCTGTTCCGCCTGATGCAAATATACAAAATTATGCAAGCGAATGCAAGACTTTTTCGGATTTATTTTTGCAAATCTTTTCGGGGCAGCCAAGAGGCCTGAAACAGAGAACAAACCGGCGACGACGACGTGAACGGGAAATACCCGAAAGAAAACAATGGCGACGGTGACGAAATTGAATAACCTCCCAAACAAAATAATCGGCGACGGCGGCGACTTTATCTCTTTCTTTCTTCCGTCGTCTTTCTTTTTCTCTTGTTCTTGTTCTTGTTCTTAGGAAAATTAACTAATTGATTATCAAGCCTTTCATTTGTTAATTTATTTAAACTTCTGTTTGACTTTTCTTTTTTCACGGGAAAATTAAAAGATTTTAACAGCTTATATGAAATGCAAAAGTTGCCAGATAAAGAAACTTTATTTACCTTTGTAATATGAGATTGATAAGGACATACGGTGGCTACTTTCAGAGACTCATGTAGACATTAGACCTATTCCGCTTTATCTGTTCGCTCAGATTACGTATCGACATATTCAAGTCATAGGAAATATAGAAAGGAGAAAAATAAGAAATGAACTAAAAGATTGTAAGTCAACCTAATAGTTCATTAATGTTATTTTTAAGCGTGCGCCTGATAGGACTCGAACCTACACGGCCTAAACCACCAGATCCTAAGTCTGGCGCGTCTACCAATTTCGCCACAAGCGCATTGTGGTTGCAAAGGTACAATAATATTCTGAAATAACGAAGGGCTGCTCATGTTTTTTACCGTTTCCCATCAATGTTCACGGATGGCTGTGGGGGTCTTGCCAAATTGTGACAAGACATAACGTGTGAAATGGGCCGGCGATGAGAAATGAAACATCTCGCTGATTTCAAGCACTGTCATTCGCTGGCTACGAAGCTGCAACCGGATATCAACCTTTGCAAAATGATTGATCCAATAGTTGGCAGGGTGTCCCGTTACGACTCGACAAACATCTGAAAGATACTTTGCCGTAATGAAGAGCTTATCGGCATAGTAGGTCACATCTCGGTGTGCTTTATAATCTCCGTTGCGAAGTAATTCAATGAAATCCCTGATGAGTCGCGATGAATGCCGGGAGACATGAGATGGCCCATAGATGCGATGTTCGAAGTTGAATATATCCAAAAAGAACTGTAGGCAACTGAAGCCTATCGCTTGTGAACGGAAAGCATGACGCTTGTCTTCCACTCGTCCGACAATGGCATTCATATCGTCCAAACTGCAAGCGACTTCTTTTTTTGTGAGCCGAAGAATAGGATTTTCCAAAAGGAGAAGCGTGCTTCGAATGCCAAAGTTAATGTCGGGAGTAATATTCTCTATAAAAGGAAGATGGATATACAGCACCATCACTTCGAAATCATGGCGTGGCATAATATATCGCATTAACTGATGTTCACGGATAATCAGCAAGTTGTCTTTCCGGAAATCATATTTCCTGTCATTATAAACGAAACTGCACGCCCCCCGCGTACAGAGTGCATGCACAACATAATCCTTTGTCTCAGCAACTCCTGTTTTTGTGAAATCGTTACCTATGATAATTACATCGGTGTTATCCATAAGCGATATTATTAAAATTAACAAGGACCTTAATATAACAGACCTATGGACAAAGATAGTAATTATCTTTCGAAACTATTGTCAAGTTTTAAGAAAATGTTTTCTTTTTCTTAAAAACCTTAATTCCGCAGCATAAATTCTTGTGAGAACTCCAAGTGCCTGGGAAACAAAGTTCTCAAAACACTCGGATATGTCAGAAATTTCACCTATCTTGGTGCTGCAAACATAACAAGTAAGCAAAAATCTGACATGACAAAGGTAGCAATTAAAAACGAGAATATCACTTC
>NZ_JH594507.1:0-2355 GCF_000243015.1 Segatella maculosa OT 289 | reverse complement strand
AAATATAATTATATTACTAAAGTTTCCCACCCTAATAAATAGATAGAAAAAATAACAGTTTGTCGAATTTTCTTTGTAAATTAGTAATCGCTAAAGAACTGATTTTAAAGACAAGACAACAAAGCTGTTATGGAAGCAAAAATAGAGAAAATAAGTGAGTTATCCAAACTTTTGAGTGTTAAAACTCGAATGAGTGATGCTTTATTTCATCTTTTTGGCAAGTTTGGCATTGGTCACTTGTTATCTCGCCTGTCATTGGAGAAACATGATGGAGTTTCGGCTTCGGAATTAATCCTTTCTCTTTGCCTCTTCCGCATTGTGGGTGAAAGTATTCACAGTATATGCAAACATAAGATATATGAGCTTTCAAATCATGGTAATAAGTCGATTAGGATTTTTAAGAGAAGTTTCATACATATCCCATAAAGATGCCACATTGGTGTATGAACCTTGATAGCTATCATCTATATTTTCCCAATGGTCTATGTTATATTTATTGTTTTTGGTACCATCAAAAAAGACACCCATAGTAATGCTGATCTTTCTCTTTTCTTTTGATGGAGGAGATGATTTTGAAGGTAATCCTGCCTTACATTTGCGGTTCGTATATTCATTCATACTCTTATTCTCCTATAAATTTAAAAGTGCTTGAATGCTGATCTCTATGATTATTAAAAAAAATATCATCATCATCACTATCTTTATTTTCCGGTGTTTCTCTAAACACATGTATTTTGGTTTCCTCCAATTCATATTTTTTATCTCCTACTTGTAAAAAAATATCGAAGCCATTATTATATTTATCGATATGAACAATTAACTCACCCTTTTGTCGGCAATCCCGTCCTAATGCCAAAGGGAATGAACGCAACACTTCTTCCTCATCAAAGAAAAACTCACCCATATATAAAGTATCTGCTACTCGCCAACGACAGATGATATATTTTATACGCGCTTGCATATCTTTGGGAACACGGTCGTCATTACAATATAATTCACCGTTCGAAAAATGACTCATCACATCAGGAGATAAAATAGTCTTTTCATTTTCAAACACAATTTTCAAGTCATATCTGAAGCGTTCTGCGTATTGATCCCATAAATTGAGAGGAATACCATTCTTTTTCAAATTTTCTGCAGCACCTTCGTAATCTTTAATGGCACTTTCGCAAAGCTTTTCCGTCGTACCATGTATCATAAAAGCATCTTTTTCAAAATCTTTTAATGACACCTGAACTTCTTTTCCCTGCAAAGAATCACAAACTAATGTACATCTTGTTGTACAATCCAAATACAGCCAAATTTTACCTCCCGGTAGCAATGTCACAACAAATCCCGTATAGTGTCTATTTTTCTTATATTCGCTATCATAAACATTTTCACGAAATAATTCCAAGATCCTATCCTGTAGTTCTTGACTAAATTTGATATTGGCTTTATAATACTTCTTCTCTGCATAAGAAAGCCATAATACATCTAAACCGTTGGGAAGATCAAAACCTCCTTCCGTATCAAAATCATCTAATCCGACACCACCAGAATGTACTCCGATACCGGTACCGATAAAATTTTCCATAATAGGATACCGTCCGCTTTCTCCGAAAGTAACAAAAGCATATTTGGTTTCAACCGGATAATATATTGGAGCTGCAACCGAAGGCTCCCAAACAAATTGCGTTTTTGGCTGCATCTTAACATTAGATTTACATGATGTACAGATAAAAACCGACACCATAATAATTATTGTATGTATAAATAAGCCTTTATTTGCCATGCCTTATATATGCAATTAACCTTTTGCAACATCTACCTGAACTTTACCTTTAACATACATTCTCTTTTTTGATGCAATAACTGTATCCTCATTTAATTCCATGTGTATCCTTAATTCCGCAGCATAAATTCTTGTGAGAACTCCAAGTGCCTGGGAAACAAAGTTCTCAAAACACTTGGATATGTCAGAATTTTCACCTATCTTGGTGCTGCAAACAAAAAATAGACAAAATCTGACATGACAAAGGTAGCAATTAAAAACGAGAATATCACTTCCTTCGGTGGAATTTATCACATTATGGACGTTTTCTCAAAGTTGGGCTTTGAAAAACTTACCGAATCTGTATTGGGCAAACGTGGAAGTAGCGGCAAAGCATTCAGCCATGGAAGTATTTTCGGCTCTCTCTTCTTCAGCTACCTTTGTGGAGGGAGGTCAAGCCATTGAAAAAGACAAGCAGGCTGAAAGCCTTTATCCTGCATTTTGTCAGCGTGCCAGCAAAATGGGTGCGCACTGGAAGGCAGAACGTTCTGAACCTATATACAAATAAAACCTACTACTCTGAGGTCTTCATTGAATAAACA
>NZ_JH594506.1:0-143464 GCF_000243015.1 Segatella maculosa OT 289 | reverse complement strand
CAGCGTGGTTGTTGAAACGAATGCACGCAGCGTTTTGAGCGGACGCACGAGCCGTGCGTCCCTACATGCCTTTTGTCTGCAAATCATCTTCATAATAGGACTAATCATAAAGGTCAAAGTTCAATGTTCAAAGTTCAAAGTCAAGGTCCCTACATGCGCTCGAGCAACTCACCACATGGGCCGCATTGATTACCAACGACTTACACCTTGCGTTCTAATCTCAGCCATTTCACCGCGCAATATGGCTGATTTTACCGCGCAATATAGCTGAGATTACGCGGTAAAATGGCTGCGATTGAAATACAAGATGACTGCGACCGTCTCCCATGTAGGGACGCACGGTCCGTGCGTCCGCTCATCATGTAACCCAAAAGCATGGGGAAGGGGCGAAAGGGCGCGCAATCCATGCGTTCCGGCAGGTAATCAGCAACTTCAAAGGCTAAACTTTCAACTTCAAAAGCCAAACTTCAAACTTCAAAGTAGAAAGATTTGCATTTCAACAAGGAATATATTAACTTTGCAACAGATGGAAAAAGAAACAAGAATCGGGCTCTTCACGGGCACTTTCGACCCCTTTACGATTGGTCATCAGAACATTGTAGACCGCGTGTTGCCGCTGTTCGACAAGCTGGTGATAGCCGTTGCGGTGAGCAAACTGAAGCATACGAGCGAGGAAATCGAGGCCCGTGTGCAGGCTATCAAGGCCGTGTTCGCAGGCGAAAAGCGCGTGGAAGTGAGGCCGTATGCCGACTTGACCATCGATATGGCACGCAGAGAAGGGGCGAGGTTCATCGTTCGTGGCGTGCGATCTGCCAAGGATTTCGAGTATGAACGCGAGCAAGCCGACATCAACAAGCAGCTCGGCGGCATCGAAACCCTGCTGCTTTTTGCCGATCCGAGGCTGTCGAGCATCAGTAGTTCGATGGTCAGAGAGCTGCAATTCTTTGGGAAAGACGTGGCAGAATGGCTGCCCCAACCTTGCTCCGGCAACCCTTCTCCGGCTCGCTTCGGAGGGCATGAGACGCTTAAACAAACTGAATGATGATTACATACAACGCAGACGGCATCGCAATGCCGAAGCTCAAGCGACGCCTCCTCAACCGGTGGATTAAAGCTGTTGCAGAAAGTTACGGCCGGAAGGTGGGCGAAATTGGTTACATGTTCGTTGACGACGCGAAGATATTAGCAGTCAACAACAACTATCTGGGACACGATTACTATACCGATATCATCACTTTCGACTACGATGAAGGCGACACCATCAACGGAGATCTCGTGATAAGCCTCGACACCGTGCGCACGAATGCCACGCAATTCGGCAAGGATTACGACGAAGAACTCCACAGAGTCATCATTCACGGCGTGCTCCATCTCTGCGGAATCAATGACAAAGGACCGGGAGAACGCGAGATTATGGAGGCCAATGAGAACAAAGCATTGGCGTTGTTAAAGGCTTTGGAGGGTTGATTTTGGCCCAAAAGGCCTCCGCAGTCCCCTATTCTATCTTCATCACGAGCGCGATTTGATTGGGAAGCGTGGCAGGAAGCGTGACGGAAAGTCCGTGTTTGGTTTGGCGAAACGCCACTTCTCCGTGGCCCAAAAGGCTGACACGGCGGGCTTTCTTGACGGCTTTCAGCGTGACCATCGAGCCGGGTTGCGGCGCACAGAGGGTGGTTGCATAGAGCGTTTTGCCTTTCCTAACGTAGCGAATATCAGCCGAAGTGAACGTCACTTTTCCCTCATTGAAGCCCTGATCCTTTAGCGGTTGGGGGCTGTCTACGGCCGGTCCTTCACCAAAAATGACCCAAGGTCGCGTGCCATAGATACTCTCTCCGTTGGCCTTCAGCCATGTTCCTACCTCGCAAACTACCTTATATTCGAGCGAATCTATCGTGCCATCGCCTTTCACAGGCACGCTTAACAGGAGGTTACCATTCTTACTTACGACGTCGACAAGGGTTTGAATGACGGCTTGTGCAGTCTTGTAAGTGCCGTCAAAGAAGCGGCGTTTGTCGTAATGCCATGAGCCGATGCACGTGCAAGTCTGCCATGCTTGAGGCTGAATGCGGTCGGGTGTGCCGCGTTCCACGTCCCACATGAGCGCCTTTTTGTGCCATTCTTTGAGCACTTTCCCTGTCACCACGACCTCATTTCGGCCGCCGTTGCGAGCCATACTCTTGTTATAGAGGTGGGCAGTGAGCTGCAATCCCGCGTCGGAAAAGGGATAAAGGGGCAGCACAGTGTCGTCGAAATAGACCACGGATGGGTCGTATTTGTTGATTAGGTCCATGGTTCGGTTGTAGAATCTGTCGCAGTAAGCTTGGTCGGGTAGCGTCACTTGCGTCGGATTCCAGTCCCATTCGCCGTTGTTTTTACTGCGTGTATGCCGCTGTTCGTAGAGGTCTTGCAGGTCAAGACCGTCCCACCACATTCCCTTTCCATCGGCTTTTGTCAGGCAACCGTCGTAAGGTTGTCCCTTGAAAGTGCCCGAAGTGTCGGCTCCTCTGGCTGTTTCATACCACGTCCATGCATGGGCTGCGTGCACACTGAGGCCCAAAGGCATTCCCAATTTGCGGCAGGCTGCGGCCCAACCTGCTATGATGTTCTTCTGCGGTCCGAGTGAAACTGCGTTCCAAGGTTGGTACTTACTGTCCCAAAGATCAAAGTTATCGTGGTGGTTGGCCAGTGCGAAGAAGTAGCGGGCCCCGCAGTCTTGATACAGTTTCACGAGTCTTTCAGGGTCCCATCTCTCAGCTTTCCACTCGCGAATCCAGTCTTTAAAGCCGAAATCCTTCTGCGGATTGCGGGCCTCTTTGCTGAAGGTATAGGCATCAGAGCCCTGCTCATACATTCTGCGGGCAAACCAATCGCCGTATTCGGGCTGGCATTGCGGACCCCAATGTGCCCAGATGCCGAACTTTGCATCGCGGAACCAAGCCGGGCATTCATAGTCGGAAAGCGACTCCCATGTGGGCTTATACTTTCCTTTTTGAATGGGTTCGCGCGATGTGTCGACCCTCACGGTGATGGCCTTTTCGGCCTCTTGCGGACTGTCGTAGCTGTTTTGTGCCGGCAATGCGAGTGGTAATGCCAGCAAGAAGGTGAGCATGGTTGTTCTTGTCATGTCAGGTTGGTTGATTGAGACATAGGTTTCCGCTTGCAAAGTTATCCATTTCTTCCCGAACCTGCAAGGACTTGGCCCGTCATTTGGCTTCTCTTCGCCTGCAATGTCAGCCATATTACCGCGCAATATGACTCATTTCACCGTACAATCTCAGCCATTTCGTCGCACAAAATGGCTGATATGGAAAACCGATTAGGCGTATGTAGGGACGCACGGCCCGTGCGTCCGCTCAAAATGCTGCGTGCATTCGCTCCAACAACCGCGCTGTTTGCTTGCCATCGCCTTGCGCGGACACTCCAACAACCGTGCTGTTTGTTTGTTATTAACCTTGCGCGGACGCACGAGCCGTGCGTCCCTACACACCTCTTGCCTGCAAATCATTTTTTAATAGGGCTAATCCTAAAGTTCAAAGTTCACACTTCAATGTTCAATATTCAAAGTGCCGCCGTCGTTTCTCTCATGGAACCTATCAATCTGTCGTACATTTCGTGCAAATCATACCGGGGTTTCCAGCCCAAGGCCTCTAATTTCGCGGCCGAAAGCAGTAGCTTTGTCGTCGGAGAATAGCCCATGCCGCCTTGCAACCTGACCACCGTGCGAATGGAAGAACCGAACTCTCGGCACACCATCTCGGCCATTTCGCGAATCGAAATATAGGTTTCGCGGTTGGAAACGTTATACGCTTCGCCGGCCGTTCCTTTCAACATGACATACAGAATGCCCGAGATGGCATCCATGGTGTAGCAATAACAGCGGCAAAGATCGCCCTTTGTGTGAAGCGTGATGTCTTGATTTTGAATGACACAACGGGCGAATTGGGCAAACACACGCGTGTCGTCAGGGGCCACACCTGCGCCAAATACCTGCGCCAAACGGGCTATCTTGACCGGGCATCCATGCTCTTTGGCATAGCTATGGCACAGGGTTTCGGCGAGTCTTTTAGCCATCGGGTAACTGCTGCGCACCGACATGGGGTCGATATAGCCCTGCACTTCTTCCGTAATGGGGGTAGAATCGTCGGTTATCGTGCCGTAGATTTCGAGCGTAGAAGCAAAGACCAACGACTTCAAAGGCTGTTCCATGGCATACGACAGCACGGCTTTTGTGCCGCGATACACCGTGTCGATGGTCTCTACCGGCTTGTCTACAAAATACTTGGAAGCCGTTGGAGCGGCGAAATGAAGGACATAATCCACTGCAACGGGAGGCATGAAGGCTCCGTTGTCCGCTGAAAAATCGTAGACATAATAGCGAAGCTGGTCGCTTTCTGCACCCAACACGCGTCCGGCCTTGGCCATATCGCGGACGACGGCCACCACTTTTGCACCGATACTCAGCAGACATTTCACTGCCAAACTGCCCAAAAGGCCCGTCGCTCCCGTTACGCAAACCGTCGTTCCGACCAAAGATGAGCCGAGTTCGAAATGCGTTTTGAAGGCCTTGATGTCGTTTTCTAAAACCTTATTCATGCCAAACAACCTATAAACCGAATATCTGTTGGTCTTCATGCACCTTCACCATGGCCCGCAAAACAAAGAAGTCTGTCGGCGTGGTTATCTTGATGTTCTCCATCGGACCAATGATTGTGCCCAGCGTCATGCCCTGACTATTCATCATGGTGCACGAGTCTATGTAGTCATGGCGGCCTTCCTTGATGGCCTTTCTGTGGGCCGCAAGAATGTCATTCAGCCTGAATGACTGCGGTGCACGGGCTATCAGAGAGGCCGATCTCGGCGGAATTTCGAGGCTTCCGTCGGCTTGTTTGACGACGAAACTCTCTGTTGCAGGTACGCAGGTGATGCACGATCCGCACGCTTCCACCTTATTTATATTGTCGGTTATCGTTGTTTCAGTGATCAAAGGTCGCACACCATCGTGTATCAACACCGTGGCATTGTCGCCCTTTGCATAGGCTTCTGCGGCGCAAAGTCCGTTGTAAATAGAGTCTTGTCCGGTTGTTCCGCCGGGCACAATGCTTACCACTTTGTTGATTTCAAACTTCTTTAGCTGCTTTTCCAGATAGGGAATCCACCCTTCGATGCAGGCAACAACGATGGCATCTATCAAGGGATGGTTGTCAAAAAGCTCCAAAGTATAGATGATAATGGGCTTTCCATTGAGATCGAGAAACTGTTTTGGCTTCGATTTCGTATGCATCCGAAGTCCCGATCCACCGGCAAATATAACGGCAATGTTCATTTTTTGAGGTTCAATATGCGTTTGATAGCTTTCAAGTCGAGGCGTTTGTCAAGGTCGAAAAACACTTTTTGGTGATGCGAGGCCCGCTGTTCCACGGGCGGAAGCGTCATGTAATTGCCGAAGAAATGGCGAAGATAGGCGTCGTAGTCGTGGGGCAGGTTCACCATGAGGCCCTCGAAGGCAAACATCTGCGGCGTTTCGAGCCACGCTTTCGGGTAGATTTCCTGTCGTTGATAGGCCCCGCTGTAGGTGACAACCCTTGAAGACAGGGCGTAATCATGGCCGTATGCGATGCTGTCCATCTGTTTCAAGAGCCACCGTCTGAGCCACGAACGACAGCAAAAGGCCACGGTCTTCACGGCAAAACGGCCCCATTCGCGCCGCTTCGCCAGCAGACCGACGTACTCACCGAAGCTGTTGTGCGTGGAAACGGCCTCCAGTTTGTTCATCAACCGCTTGAAACGGCGTTTCTCCCGATAGCATGTTTCCACGTCGTCGCAGGCACCGTCCAAGGGAAAGATGTCGATATAGAGCCCGAAGACGCAGGGGATTCGCTCGTTTTCGAGCAGCGTTGTGCGTGCATTACACATCTTGGCGAAGTACATCGGATAGTCTTTCGTCGCGTAAGGTGACAGTACTTCGTAGCCTTCGGGCATCGAATGGGCCGCCAAAGCAAGGAAGCGGTCGTAGTCGGGACGCGGCATGAACACGTCGATATCGTCGTCCCAAGGAATCATTCCCTGATGGCGCACGGCCCCGATGGCCGTTCCTCCCGCGCAGAAATAGCGTAGTCCCTGCGCTTCGCAGATGCGGATAAAGACCGAAAGCACGTCAATGATAACGGCGTTCCACCGTGGTTGGAGTTCTTTTGTCACCTCTTGCATAGTTGCAAACTTACATATTTTTTTTCATTTGCAGCCGCTTTCGTCGCTAAAATATCCGTTTTCTCGGCACAGTTGAACATGAATGGAGAATATTTGCTGCTTTATTTGGGTTCATTCTTACCTTTTCCATGGCAATTAGTGCGTGGCTTTTCTCCCCGGTTTTGTTATTATACAGAGTAATGGTGATGGGCGTGGGGAGCGTATGAAGGGCTTGTTTCCCTTTCTGTGGCTTAAAAAGAACAACGAAACCAGTCGCATTGATGCGTAAAATGGCTGAGATTACGCGGTAAAATGGGCCATATTGCGCGGTGAAATGGCTGAGATTGAAACGCAAGGTGTAAGTCGTTGGTAATCAATGCGGCCCATGTGGTGAGTTGCTCGAGCGCATGTAGGGACCTTGACTTTGAACTTTGAACATTGAACTTTGACCTTTATGATTAGTCTTATTATGAAGATGAGTTGCAGACAAGAGGCATGTAGGGACGCACGGTCCGTGCGTCCGCCCAAAACGCCACGTGTATTCGCTCCAACAACCATGCTATTTGCTTGTCATTCACCTTGCGCGGACGCATGAGCCGATGTATATTGACTTATATTCCCAACGGAGCGGACGCACGAGCCGTGCGTCCCTACATGCTTGTCATGGCTATATTAATGTGCAAAATGGTTGAGATGGCAAGTTGCGCGAGTGCATGTAGGGACGCACGGCTCGTGCGTCCGCCCAAAATGCTGCGTGCATTCGCTCCAATAACCGCGCTATTTGCTTGTCATTCACCTTGCGCGGACGCACGAGCCGATGTATATCGACTTACATTTTCAACGGAGCGGACGCACGAGCCGTGCGTCCTTACATACCTATTGTCTACAAATCATCTTCATAATAGGACTAATCATAAAGGTCAAACTTCAATGTTCAAACTTCAAAGTCAAAGTCCCCACATCGTCATCATGGGCGTATTGATACGCAATTTGGGCTCCGCTGTAAACCGGTAAGGTTGGTTTCTGAGGGCACAAATCATAAAAAAGTGTCCGAATGTGGTCGGACACTTTTTCCATGTTATTGAGAATGCGTTGTTCCAAACAGGAACTTCGCTCTTATTTCAACTTCTTGTAACCGTATTGTGCGGTGCAGCAGAGTTCCTCTTCGATGCGAATGAGCTGGTTGTACTTGGCCATTCGGTCGGTACGGCTCATCGAACCGGTCTTGATTTGACCTGAGTTTGTTGCCACAGCAATATCAGCTATCGTCGTGTCTTCGGTCTCTCCGGAACGGTGAGAGGTCACGGTTGTGTAGCCATGACGGTGAGCCATTTCGATAGCCTCAAGGGTTTCGGTGAGCGAACCAATCTGATTGACCTTGATAAGAATAGAATTTGCCGCGCCCATCTTGATGCCCTTTTCGAGGAACTTCACGTTGGTCACGAACAAGTCGTCGCCTACCAACTGACAACGGTCGCCGATTTTTGCGGTCAGTTTCACCCAGTTCTCCCAGTCGTTCTCATCGAGTCCGTCCTCAATAGAGTCGATAGGATATTTCGTGATGAGCTGCTCAAGATAAGCAATCTGCTCATCTGCCGTGAGTTTCTTGCCGTTCGGGTCCTTCGGCATGCCGTTTTTCAGCTGGCGATAGTCGTAGAACCACTTGCCGTTCTCCTGTACGGCAAACTCTGAAGCAGCGCAGTCCATGGCAATCTTCACGTCTTTTCCGGGTTCATAACCGGCGTCTTTGATGGCCTGAATGATAGAGTCGAGCGCATCTTCGATGCCATCGAACTTAGGAGCAAAGCCTCCTTCGTCTCCCACAGCCGTTGAAAGTCCGCGCTTTTTCAGGTTCTTTGCCAATGCATGAAACACCTCTGCACCCATGCGAACTGCCTCTTTTTCGCTCGGAGCTCCTACTGGACGGATCATAAACTCTTGGAAAGCAATCGGCGCATCGCTATGTGCTCCGCCGTTAATAATGTTCATCATAGGAACCGGAAGCACGTAAGTATTGGCGCCACCGATGTAACGATACAATGGAATATTAAGGGCTTTGGCAGCCGTTTGTGCCACAGCAAGGCTCACACCAAGAATGGCATTGGCTCCTAATTTGCTCTTTGTTGGGGTGCCATCCAAGCCAAGCATCTTGTAATCGAGGGCGCGTTGGTTAAGCACATTTTCCCCTTTCAGTGCCGGAGCTATCACGTTATTGACGTTCTCTACGGCCTTTAATACGCCCTTACCACAGTAACGTTGCTTGTCACCATCGCGGAGTTCGAGGGCCTCGTTCTCGCCGGTTGATGCACCAGACGGCACACTTGCACGGCCCATCACGCCGTTATCGAGCGTCACTTCTACTTCAACTGTCGGGTTACCTCTTGAATCGAGGATTTCTCTTGCATGAATTTTTTCAATCTTCATAATCTCTTTTATTAAGTTGATACTATATATTTTCAGGCAAAGATAGCCATTTTTTTTATTATATGCAATACCTATATATAATGTTTTGCATTTTTTCGGCTACGTGTTTCGGCCGTTTTGCAGACAGAAGCACCCGAAGCGGGTCACTTCTCCTGCGACTTTTGCTCTTTATTGATGCGATGTCGCTCGCAAAGCAAGTCGTAGAGACGTTGCTTGCGCTTGCTTTCAAGCAACCGATGCACGAAGATATGAGGCAAAGCCACGCCCAAAGCAATGCACAAGATGACGAGCGAAGCCTTGATAAGGTTGTTCATGGCCACCGTTACTTGGCCGATAACGCCCGTCATTTCGATGAAGGCAAAGAGCGCACGATACATCAATACGCCCGGAACCATGGGGATAACGCTCGGTATGGAGATGCATTGATGGGGCGTATGGAACCAATGTTGGGCGCGAGTAATAATGAGACTGACGAGCATGGAGCCTGTCAACGAACCGATAATCACGCCTTGGTCGAGGCCAATGTTACCGTTGCTGGCTCCTAAGTTCACGAAATTCCGACAGCAAACGGCAATGATTCCGCCCACCGCAATGACTGGAAGCAGACGGCGAGGTGTGTTGTATATCATCGAGAAACCCATGGCCGAGATGGCTGCGGCAATGGCATATTCAAAGTAATTGTGGTGAGGTGTAATCGGAAGGTCGGTCACGAAGTTGTCTATTCCGCATATTTTAATGGCGCAGGCGATGCCGAATGACATCGCTCCCACCATGATTAGCGTATTCAAAGCCCGCGTGATGCCAGTCTGAATGTGGCCGTCGAGCATGTCGCTCACAAAGTTGATCAGCGGCACGCCGGGCACAATGAAGAGCGCACAGGCCAGCAACGGGTGCCAAGGAGTGGCCGAATGGAGAAACGCAGGCACTGCATGAGCCACCGGACCCACTGAGAGAAACGTGAAAAGCCAGGCCAACATCGTTGCCACAAAGGCTGAGATTCCGATGCCGGCATAGGCATTCGTGCCCTTCTTCGCAAGGAACATCTTGAGCCGAAAGCCCAATATTGCGGCGATAGATGCATAGAAAAACGATGTCCAGTCACAACCGAATTGAACGCAAAAGCCGCCACATGCGAAGCCACTTCCAATGGATACTTCCCACGGCGTGTACCGGTTTTTCTTCTTACCCAGCTGATACAGCCGCTCCGCATAGGCGTCCAAGGAGAGGTTTTCCTTGATACAACTCCATGAAAGGCGACTCATTTCGGAGATAACGGCCATGTCGATGATGTGTCGTTTGCAGTGTTGGAACTTCGTAAACGAGTGGGTGTCGTCGTGATAATTCACCATCAAGATGTCGTAGTTGACGTAGAGATGAAGGTTTTCGTTGCGAAGTCCGAGGAAAGCGATGGTTCTTTTGAGGGTCCGCATGATGCGTGTCGTGTCGGCAGAGCACTCCATCAGCAGGCAACCTGTCTGTAAAAGGAGGCCCAATTTGCGGTTCACAACCTCCTCATGTTCTTTCAATACGATGCTATCTTCCATTGTCTTTGTCTGAATTGCGGTGCAAAGTTAATGCTTTTTTCCGAATATGGTCGGCCCTATCTCGATTATTCGCACGCCGAAACAGCCCGTTTCAAGTTTTTTTATTACTTTTGCATGACGACAAAAACAAAGCAATGGACATCAAAAGAAGCTTCAGGATAGGGCTCATGCTGGCCCTCGCAGCCGCGATGATGGGCGGTTGCGGCAGCAAGAACAAAGGAAACGGACAGGCAGGAACGGACTCCGAGGCAGGCAATATCCCCGTAGACACGGCACTCCGGCACCGACTTTCCGACTTTGCTGCACTGCCCCGACCGGCCGGGGCCTTTGGTTTTCATGTCTATGACCTCACGGCAGAGAAGCCCGTTTACGGCTGTAACGAAGACACGGTGCAGCCTTCAGCCTCGTGTTTGAAGCTCCTGAGCGGCATAGCGGGGCTGCATTTGCTTGGCACAAAATATCTTTATACCACATCGCTTTACACAAAAGGCATCACGAAAGACGGCACTTTCAAGGGCGACATCAGCTTCAAGGCCGGCTTGGATCCGCAGGTGAACGAGCCCGACCTCGACATGTTTGCCCGTGCCTTGCGCCGTAAAGGCATCCAAAAACTTGACGGTCGGCTCGTCATCGACCTTGTTTTGACAGCCCCGGTGCAGAGCGAAGCCCACTGGTATCCGTGGGATTTGGCGTTTTCCCGATATGGTTTGTTCTACAGGGGAGCCGAACGTGTTGAGAAAGCGCTCAAGCATGCGCTCCGAACAGCGGGCATTTCGATTGACGATGAGCAGGTGGTTCGGGGCCGAACGCCACGCGGTTCGCATTGCATCTTCCGTTTCTACCGTTCCATCGACCGCGTCATCGACCGCATGTGGAAGAACAGTTCCAACACACAGGCCACGGCTTTGATCTACACCATCGGCCATCATGTCAACCCGAACGGCGAACCTATCGCCACCGGACTGGCCTATCTGCGTGGCTTCATGCGCAATGAACTGGGCATAAGAGACACCTCTCACGTGATACATGACGCCTGCGGACTCTGCATTCACAACCAAGTTTCGCCCCGAACGCTGACCACTGTTCTGCGATATGGCTATCACAACAAGGCCATTTACCGCATGTTGGACAACCATCTGGCCGTTTCCGGCATCGACGGTACGCTGCGTCGTGAGCTGGCAAGCCCCAAATTGCGAGGTAAAGTGCGCGGAAAAACGGGCACACTCTCCCACCCTTACGGTATCAGTTCGCTTGCCGGTTACTGTCAAGACAGCAACGGTCATCTGCTTACTTTTGCCATTATGGACCACAAGATGTCGGTACTTGACGCGCGAGTGCTGCAAAGAAAGCTCTGCGAGATAATGGTTGAAAAGTAAGAAAGTAAAAAGATAAAAAAGGAAAAAAGGCAATTTTTTCGTATCTTTGCATTGTTTTTAACACGCATAACGATGAAGATGATTTTCAGAATGGCGTCCGTGGCCTTGCTTTGTGCCGCATTCACGTCGTGTATCAAGGAAGAAGCACCGAACGCAGAGTGCGATATCGAACAGGCATTCGTGAGCATTGAGAAGCCGGGAGACGTTTTTTACAATGCCAACGACACGCTGGTCAACATTCCGTCTACCACGGTTGACATTGTTTTCCGCACCAAACGAAAGCCCAAACAGACTGTCTTTGCACCGAAGTTCAGGCTGACCGAGGGCGCAACCATCACGCCGGCAAACGGTTCGGCGCATGATTTCGGTCGCGGACCTGTGGTATATACCGTCACTTCGGAGGACGGAAACAGCAGCCGTGTCTATCGTGTCAGCTTCCAAGGCAGCGCAAAGATGGTGGGCGACGTGGTGAAGTTCGACTTCGAAAACGTGGCCAAAGACAACTTGACCGGCCTTGCCGACTTCTATAAATGGCAGGAAAAAGGACCCAACGGCATGGAAGACGTGTGGGGAACGGGCAATGCCGGCTTCTCATTGTCGGCATGGGACCAACCGATTGATGCCGACCCGACGATTCCAATCAATGGGATGGAGGGCAAAGGTGTGCAGATGACCACCCGAAGTACGGGCGCATTGGGCAAGATGGTCAAGAAACCTATCGCCGCAGGTAACCTCTTTTACGGTGCCTTCGACCTGCAAAATGCACTTGCAGACGCCTTGAAAGCCACGCGATTTGGGCATCCCTTCAATCGCAAACCCATTCGTTTCACGGGCTATTATACGTACAATCCGGCCGAACATGTGACCGATCAGGAGCTCCATACGGTGGATATCAAGGATAGTGCCGCCGTTTACGCCGTGTTCTACCGTAACCACGACGCCAAAGGCAATGCCGTTGTGCTCGACGGCACCAACATCAAGACCTCACCGCTCATCATTGCAACGGCCGACATGGGCTATGTGAAGCCGCAGAAAGCGTGGACAGCGTTCGAAGTTTCATTCAAATACGTCAGCAATATCGACCTCGACGTGCTCGAACATAACGGCTATAGCTTGGCCATCGTGTTCTCTTCGAGTAAGCGCGGCGACCAATTCATCGGTGCCATCGGCTCAACCTTGTGCGTCGACAAAGTGAGAATCATTTGCGAAAAGGAGGAGAAATAATCATGAGAAAGTTCATCTTGGCCGGCATCATCGTCTTGACAGCCGGCACAGCACAGGCACAATGCTGTTCTAAAAACGACATTTCGTTCACGGCACGGCTGGGTTATTCCGTCGGAGGAACGGCTCCCGTGGGGCTTCCTCGCAGCATTCGCCGGCTGAACAGCTACACCCTGATGCCCAATTTCCAGTTGGGTATCGACGTAGAAAGGCGGTTCTGCAGCGGCATAGGCATCATGTCGGGCCTCCGTTTCGAGAACAAAGGCATGCAGGAAGACGCTCGTGTGAAGAATTATCACATGGCCTTCAGTCAGGGAAGCCAATATCTTGAGGGCCAATACACGGGCGATGCCAAGACGAAAGTAAACGAATGGATGTTCACGGTGCCCGTCATGGCGACCCTGCATGTGGGCGATAAGGTGCGACTGAAGGCCGGTCCGTATCTCTCTTACGTTGTTTCAAAACAGTTTGAAGGCTGTGCTCACGGCGGTTATCTGCGCGTCGGGGGTCCCACGGGAGCTAAAATCAGCATCGGAGAAGGGCCGGGACAGCGCGGAGATTACGATTTTAGCGACGACATGCGCCGCTTTCAAGTGGGCTTGACCCTTGGCTGTGACTGGCTGTTTGCAGACAGATTAGGTGGCTATCTCGACCTGAATTGGGGCCTGACCGGCATTCATCACAGCGGTTTCAAGACCATTGAGCAAACCCTCTACCCCATTTTTGCAACGGTAGGTGTGGTGTATGAGCTGTGAGAGGGGCCTCCCCCAGCGCCTAAGAGCCTCCCCCTGACCCCTTAAAACCTACCCCCAGCCCCTCCCAAAGGGAGGGGAGGGCCAACAGTGTGGGCCTCTTTAGGGTGGAGTGGAGCCTCCCCCAGACCCTCCAAAGGAGGGGAGGGCGAATAGCGTGAGGGATATTGGAAAGCATAGTAGCAAGAATGGCGTTGCAAGAACTATCGGTTAATTTCCCTTGCTTTTATTAATCGTAAAATCATCGCGTTGGAATAGCGTTGCAATATCAGCCACATTGCACGGTAATATGGGCCATATTGCGCGGTGAAATGGGTGAGATTACCGTGCAAAATGGCTGAGATGGCAACGCAAGGTGTAAGTCGTTGGTAATCAATATGCCTGATATGGAAAGCTGTGCGAATGCATGTAGGGACGCACGGCTCGTGCGTCCGCTCAAAACGCTGCGTGCATTCGCTTCAACAACCATGCTATTTGCTTGCCATTCCCCTTGCGCGGACGCACGAACCAATGTATATCGACTTACATTCACAACGGAGCGGACGCACGAACCGTGCGTCCCTACATGCTTGTCATGGCCTTATTGATGCGCAAAATGGTTGAGATAACAAGCTGTGCGAATGCATGTAGGGACGCACGGCTCGTGCGTCCGCTCAAAACGCTGCGTGCATTCGCTTCAACAACCATGCTATTTGCTTTCAAATCCCTTGCGCGGACGCACAGACCAATGTATATCGACTTACATTCTCAACGGAGCGGACGCACGAACCGTGCGTCCCTACATGCCTCTTGCTTACAAATCATCTTAATAATAAGACTAATCCTAAAGGTCAAAGTTCAATGTTCAAAGTTCAAAGTCAAGGTCTCTACATGCCTATCATGGGCGTATTGCAATGTTCAAACATCAAAGTTCAAAGTTTAATGCTCATTCCTTCTCGTCCATAAACGTCTCTTTCAGGCTCTTCCAATCCTGAAATCCGGCGAAGAGCGCCAGTCGGTCAAGCATCTCCGTCGATGGTTTTTCGGCCCCGGTGAGGTATCTCCACAATCGTTTCAATGAAGATGGTGCAAGATTGACATGGTGACGGGAGAATAATCCGGATAACCTTTCATAGTCATTCCCTGTCCCTTGCCGCTCACCGACTTTCATTCTGACCTCTTTCAACAGTGCTTCCATTCTCCGCTTCATAACATACTTGGAAATAAAGTTCTTGTGCTGCAAAGGTAATCATTATTTTTTATTACCTTTGCAAAAAGTTCAATTAACTCCAAAATGAAAGAATTCGCTTTGAAATATGGTTGTAATCCCAACCAAAAGCCTTCCAGAATCTATATGGAAGACGGAGAACTCCCACTCGAAGTCATTAACGGCAGACCCGGTTACATCAATTTTCTCGACGCACTCAACAGCTGGCAGCTTGTGAAAGAGCTCAAAGCAGCCACCGGTATGCCTGCCGCAGCGAGCTTCAAGCATGTTTCTCCCGCAGGAGCTGCCATTGGATTGCCACTCAGCGACACGCTGAAAAGGATTTATTTTGTGGACGATGCGCTTCCTCTTTCGCCACTTGCCTGCGCTTATGCCCGTGCCCGCGGTGCAGACCGCATGTGTTCGTATGGCGATTTCGTTGCTTTGAGCGACGTATGTGACGCAGCTACGGCCACATTGATCAGGCGTGAGGTCAGCGATGGCGTGATAGCTCCGGGCTATACTGACGAAGCCATCGCGCTATTGAAAGACAAACGCAAGGGCACTTACAATGTTATTCGGATTGATCCTGACTATATTCCTGCGCCAATAGAGCGTAAACAGGTATTCGGTATCACCTTTGAACAGGGCCGAAATGAGATAAAACTCGACGTTCCTTCACTGTTTGAGCATGTCCCAACCAAGAATAAAGCGTTCACTGATGAGGCCAAACGCGATTTGATTATCGCCCTTATTACGTTGAAATATACGCAAAGTAACTCCGTTTGCTACGTGAAAGAGGGACAAGCTATCGGTATTGGTGCCGGCCAACAAAGCCGTATTCACTGCACACGTCTGGCCGGAAACAAGGCCGATACGTGGTGGCTCAGGCAGTGTCCTAAGGTGATGAACCTGCCTTTCAAGCCCGGAATACGACGTGCCGACCGCGATAATACGATTGATGTCTACATCAGTGAGGAGCATGATGACGTGTTGCGCGACGGTGTATGGCAGCAGTTCTTCACCGAAAAGCCTGCCGTGCTGACGCAAGAAGAGAAGAAAGCGTGGATAGCCCACAACACAAACGTGGCCCTCGGCAGCGATGCTTTCTTCCCATTTGGCGACAATATCGAGCGTGCCCACAAGAGTGGGGTCTGCTATATTGCGCAGGCTGGCGGTTCAATTCGCGATGATAACGTCATCGACACCTGCGATAAGTATGGCATTGCCATGGCTTTCACGGGTATTCGCCTGTTTCATCATTAACTCTATTTACCCTCTTTGGACATTGAACTTTATTATCTTTGGACATTGAACTTTGAAGTTTGAGCTTTATGATTAGTCCATATATTCAATGCAAATCATAAAGTTCAAAGTTCAAACATCAAAATTCACAGTCAAAATTCAATGTTCAAACTTCAAAGAACAGACTCATGTTGGACGATTTTCAGAGCATATTAGAGCAGGGCATCAGCTTCAAAGGAGCGTCAGGACCAAAGAAAGACGACGACAAAGTGAAGACCAAAGCCAAGAAAAAGAAGTATGTTACGGGCGCACATGGCTCAGGAAGCGCCCGTCAAAAGGCCAAATACCGTGAACAACGGAGCAACCGGAAGTCACAAAGAAAATAGACTTCCGGCCTTCTGTCACTTATTTCGCGGCCAACACCTCTACTTCAACGCGCGCACCTTTCGGCAATTCCTTCACAGCTACAGCCGAACGGGCAGGGAAGGGCTGCGAGAAGAAAGTGGCATAGACCTCGTTCATGGCAGCAAAGTCGGCCATGTCGGCCAGATATACCGTGGTTTTGACGACGTGTGCAAGGTCGGTACCGGCTTCTTTCAGTATATTTCCGGCGTTTGTGAGGGCTTGTGCGGTCTGTTCTTTGATACCTCCTTCGACAAAGTTGCCCGTTTTGGGGTCGATAGGTATCTGTCCTGACGCGAAGACAAAACCATTTACTTCGATAGCCTGACTATACGGACCGATAGCGGCAGGCGCATTGTTTGTGTGGATAGCTTTCATACGTTTTATTTTAAGTTGGGATTATTCAATATGGTGATGCCTTTCTCGTCGAGAGCCTTTAGGATTTCGTTGATGTGTGCTTGGTTTTTGGTCTCCATTGTCACGCGCAACATGCAGGCATTCACCTTCTTTCGGTTGGCCGAACGGTCATGATGAACGCCCGTGACATTGGCTCCTGCGCGCGCAATCACTGTGCATACTTCGACAAGCTTGCCCGGTTGGTCATCAAGTTCAAGGTCGAGCGTGCAGAAACGGCCGCTCTTGGCCAGTCCGCGGTTGATAACGCGGTTCAATATCGTTACGTCGATGTTGCCACCGCTGACGATGCACACGGTTTTCCTGCCTTTCACGGGCACTTTGTTGAACATTACGGCGGCCACACTGGCTGCACCTGCGCCCTCGGCCACCATCTTTTCCGACTCAATAAGCTTCAGAATGGCCGCGCATATCTCGTCTTCACTGACGGTGACAAGCCCATCTACATATTCAGCGCAGGCCTCGAACGTCAGCTTTCCCGGCTCCTTCACGGCGATACCGTCAGCAATGGTCGACACACTCGGCAGACATTCAATCGCATGATCATGCAAACTGTTGACCATACTCGGTGCACCTTCGGCCTGAACACCGTAGACTTTCACGCGAGGATTGAGGCTTTTGATGGCAAAAGCGATGCCCGAAATCAGTCCACCGCCGCCCACCGGCACGACAACGGCATCAAGATCGGGCAGCTGCTCAAGGAGTTCGAGCCCGATGGTGCCTTGACCAGCGATGACATTCTCGTCATCGAACGGGTGAACGAAGGTATATCCCCGCTCATCGCGCAGCTGTAGGGCCGTCTGATAGGCGTCGTCATACACGCCGGGCACCAACATGACCTCGGCACCGAGCTTCCGTGTGGCCTCAACCTTACTGATGGGGGCACCCTCGGGCAGGCAAATCAGGCTCTTCACGCCCATGGCTGTGGCGCCCAAGGCCACACCTTGCGCGTGATTGCCTGCAGAACAGGCCACAACGCCCTTGGCTTTCTCCTCGTCGGAGAGCCGGGAAATCTTGAAATATGCCCCACGTAGCTTGAACGATCCTGTCTTTTGCAGGCATTCGGGCTTGAGATAGACGTCTACTTCGGGGTTGATGGTCTTGGCATGAACCAGTTCTGTCTTGCGCAACACAGTGCTCAAGACGTAACGCGCCTTATAAAAATCGTCTAATTGCAACATATCATTGTGCATGAACCAACATTCTCCTGCAAAGTTAACACTATAATTTGGAAAAGTATGAAAGGAAAAAGGAAAAAAAGTGAAAAGGAAAGCGGATAAAAGTAAAAAGGCAAGAAGGCAAAAAAGGCTGCCCTTTCCGTGAAATCCATGGCGATAACTTGGGTGAACGCACACGGGTTATGGAGCGGACGCACGAGCCGTGCGTCCCTACATGCGTTCGAGTAGTTCTCCATCTCAACCATTTTGCACATCAATTTGGCCATGACGGGTATGTAGGGACTTTGACTTTGAACATTGAATTTTGAACATTGACCTTTAGGATTGGCTGACTTTGAACTTTGAACTTTAAACATTGAACTTTGGGATTGGCTATGTCAAAAAATGATTTGCAGGCAAGAGGCATGTAGGGACGCACGGCTCGTGCGTCCGCGCAAGAGGTATTGGAGGCACAATGGATAGTTAATAGAGGAATATTTATTGTTGTTTTTGACTCACGCAATAAACAAAAAAGGCAAACAAGAGCGTTTTGAGCAACAAACCGCATCGCGGTTTCGTTGTTTATGTAGCAAATGTGATGCCACACTACGCCGTCAGTAGCAACAAACCGCATCGCGGTTTCGTTGTTTACAGGGCAGGGTAGCCTCACTACGCTCGGCTACCCTGTCTGCGGAATGCACACGGAAGCAACGCCAAAAGATGTGAAGCCCACCCCTTCCCTCCCAAAGGGAGGGTGAATGAGCTTGCAAACAGATTGGACTCCCCTCCTTTGGAGGGGTTGGGGGAGGCTTAAACGCAACACCGATGGCGTTGCTTTCGCATCACTCGCCCTGTGACAGTGTTGGCGTTGCACGCCAACACTGCCCTATAAACAACGAAACCGCGATGCGGTTTTAATTTGGTTCATTGGTGAAATCGGCACATAGGAATGGCGTAAACAACGAAACCGCGATGTGATTTTTAGGTGCGTGCCGCTTGTTCTCCTACTTTAGGGCACCTATTTGAGTGAAATTGAGGGTATATATGTATGGTTGTTGAAGCGAATGCACGCAGCGTTTTGAGCGGACGCACGGGCCGTGCGTCCCTACATGCCTCTTACTTACAAATCATCTTCATAATAAGACTAATCCTAAAGGTCAAAGTTCAATGTTCAAAGGTCAAAGTCAAGGTCCCTACATGCGTTCGGGTAACCCGTCAAGTCAGCCACATTGATAACCAACGACTTACACCTTGCGTTTCAATCACAGCCATTTCGCACGATAATCTCACCCATTTTATCGCGCAATATGGCTCATTTTGCACGCTAAAATGGCTGAGATTGCACGGTAATATGGAGCATATTGCAAAACAATGTTATGGAGACGGAGATGTATTCGTTATCGATGGAGCCCTCGGCCCTTTGATTTTGCTTCACAACAGGACACAAAAAAAGGAGTACCGCCGTACTCCAACCTTGTTAACCTTAAATCTAATACTATGAAAAACACAGTGCAAAGATAGACAGAATGAGCGGAGTTACCAAACAAAATGGGCGATATGGTGTTGCTTTTACAATTTATTAAGCCTTCAAAGGGTGTTTTTTAACAATTAAAACAATAGACATAAAAAAAGGAGTACCGCTGTACTCCAACCTTTGTTAACCTTAAATCTAATACCATGAAAAACACGTTGCAAAGATAAAGCATTTATCTATATCCTGCAAATAATTCGAATTGTTTTTCAATTTGGGTGCGATTTATTGATTTAAGTCAATTAATCCCTCTTGTTTCTTGCCATCTATCATGATTTTTAACGGCCTTTCAAAGTGCACATGACGCACATATTGCGTCTCTTCCACGGCCGGCATGGCGTCTAAGATGTCCTTTTTGACGAAGCCGCCCGAGCCCGACGAGCAGTCGATCGTGAAGTAACCGACACCGAGCGAGGTGAGGTTTTGGAAGAAATGTGTGCCTTGTGAGGGGTCTACATGATAGTTTTCGAGTGCCACCTCCACGATGATTCGGGCGGCAGAGATGTGCGACCACTTCACCGGCACGCCCAAATAATGGTCGCTACTGCCCCATCTTCCGGGACCGATGAGCACATAATTGCGCCCTTCGGCAAGAAACTTGCGATTGATTCGCTCTATATCATCGGCCACATTATAGTTGTTCATGGCCGAGAAATCATGGCCATATTTCACGTAAACCACATCATTGACCTCGGAAATGCCGTGCCCGAGCGCGTTGTGCGAGCGCAACAGGCAGGCCTCATCGGGCACTTTCGCGAGGTCTTCGTCAAGCATTTGCTTGGCATCTACTATCGGACGGACTTGTAAGAGATAGAGTTCTCCGCTGCGATCGTCGTTGATGTTGCAGGCAAACTCAACCTCAATGGGTCGCTTCATGGCCTCTGCACCGTGCTTCATGACCATTTGTAACAGTTCGGGAAGGGGGAAAACGCCTTGCTGGAGCACGCCCGCAAACGAGATAATCTTGCGTCCGCCGTCGTAAAAACCATCGTAAATCACTTGGTCAGTGGGGTCGAATGTCGAACAAATATAACGGATTGCGCCGTCCTTTTCGGCCTCCTTGACTTTTAACTTCAGGATATTAAAACCGTCATCCACCTTAAAATCCTTGCCCGTATGCTTCATGTCGAGGGCATAGAACAGTGTCTGTGTCTCGCGAAGTGCCGTCTCCAACTCGCTGGTTTGCAGCACTTGGTCGGGATGGAAAGGCGAAACACGCAACGTTTGTCCGCCATCTACGATGTATTTTCCTAAGCCTAAAGCCAATGAAGCAATGCCTTCTTCGGCCGTTTCGTCGCCAATCGGATAGTAATTCAGCGAGCGAAGCACTCCGCTAAAGGTTGGATAAAAGCGGTCATCATACTGCTTTCCAACCACTTCTTGCAGGATAACGGCCATCTTTTCCTGGTCTATGACGTTGCTGGTTGCCATCATATAGGCCTTTGAATCACGGTAATAGACCGACGCATACACGCTTTTGATGGCGCAAGCCAGCATCTCCAACATTTGATAACGGTCGTCCAAGCAAGGTATCATGTACGTGCTATAGATGCCGGCAAAGGGCTGATAGTGACTGTCTTCAAGCAAACTCGACGACCGAATGGCTATCGGCGTCTTCGTGGCTTCGAAGAATGTGAAGAAATCGTCAATGAGACTGTCGGGCAATTGCGCCTGAAGAAAGTGCCGAAGGATATCTTCATCGCTCGCATCGCTCAGGGCAATGGGATACAGATTGTTCTGTTCCATGAACTGATCGAACAGGTCTGTGCAAAGAATGAGCGTCTTTGGGATTTGCACTTTCGCCCCTTCAAGTCGGTTGAACTCGGGATGTCGCTTGATGATATTGTCCAAAAAGGCCAGCCCCCGCCCCTTTCCTCCGAGCGAACCCTCGCCAATTCGGGCGAAATGCGCATAGCGGTCGAACTTCAATCTGTCGAATATAGCCACCACACCTACGTTCTTCATGCGTCGATATTGGACGATAGCATCGAAGATAATCTGCCGATGTGCATCGACATCTTGCAGCTTATGCCACGTAATTCCACGTAAGAATTGAGACACAGGGAATATAGCTCGCGCGCTTAACCAGCGGCTCATGTGGTTCCGGGAGATGTGGTAAAGCATCGAATCATTGGGGATTTTGAAGATATTATCCTGTAAATCCTTGAGTGATTTGATGCGAATAAGCTCCTGATGTGAGGCAGGATCGCGGAAGATAAAGTCGCCGAAGCCCATGTGTTCCTCCATGATGCGGCGCAGATCACGGCTCATTTGCTTTGAATTCTTGTCCACAAAGCGGAACCCTTCGGCCTCGGCTTTCGCGCGGTTGCTGCTTTCCGAGCTCTCCATGATCAGGGGAACATATTCGTCTTTGGCCCGAATGGCCCGCAAAAGTTTCAGTCCTGCCTCGGGATCTTTATAGACCGCAGAGTCGCGAAGCGGTGAGGGAAGGAGCAAATTCTCGTCGGGTGAGACCTCTTTCATGGGGAAACGGGCATCGCAGATGACCCCTAAACAGTTGTCAGCATACCTATTATAAATGCTCATGGCCTCTTCGTAAGTTCGCGCAAGCACCACTTTAGGCCTGCCACGCATGCGCAAAGTGGCTTGATGTTTGTTCAAAGCTTCGGTGGAAAACCGCTTACTTTGTGCGAGAATATAGCTGTAGAGGTTGGGCAAGATGGACGAATAAAAGCGGATACTGTCCTCAACCAACAAGATCATTTGCACGCCGGTGGCCTTGATATCCTGCTCGATATTCATCTTATCTTCAATGAGTTTGATGATCGAAAGGATAAGATTCGTGTTGCCTAACCAGCAGAACACGTAGTCAAAGATACGCAAATCCTCGTTCTGCATGCGCTTGGTTATGCCGTGAGAAAAGGGAGTCAGCACCACACAAGGAATGCTTTTGAAAGCCTTTTTGATATGACGTGCCACGCTGAAAGCATCGTTATCAGCCGTTCCGGGCATACAAATAACAAGGTCGATATTGGTGGTATGGAGCACACGTGTGGCCTCTTCGGTCGTCGATACCTGCGTGAACATGGGCGGATAGCGCAGCCCTAACTCTACATATTCATTGTAAATCTTCTCCTCAATGCGTCCGTCATCCTCCAACATAAAGGCATCATAGGGGTTAGCCACAATCAAAACGTTGTAGATTCGCCGCATCATCAGGTTGGCAAACGTGACATCACGCAGATAGAACCGGCTGAACTCTTCGGGGATTTTCTGCTCCATGGTCAACATGTTTCGTTATCTGACACAAAATTAATACTTTAATTCTATTATCAAAGCAAATCTGACAACTATTAACGCTTGCCACCCTGCACCTTGATTTTTTATTGTTAACTTTGCAAACAAACAAACGGTATCGGCTATGGAACTCAGAACTAAGGTGGATATTGCCCCATCTTCATGGCAAATTCAGCCCGGAACACGAGTGCTTTTCGTGGGTTCTTGCTTCGCAGAAAGCATCGGAAGCAAGTTCAAAGAGGAGCAATTCCCGGTGGTTATCAATCCTTATGGCGTGATGTATAACCCGGCAAGCATACTGCACACGGTCGAACGACATTGCAATGACAGCGACTTCGTGCCCGACGTCGCCATTCTTACGCTCGGCACGAACCATGTTTACGTGCTGAAAGAGACGGGAGAAATCGTCGATAACTGCCAAAAACGACCGCAATCGCTATTTGATGAGCAGGAACTGAACGTCAATGCGTGTTACGATTACCTGCGAGAAGCGGTCATGCGCTTGATGTCTCGCAACAAGAATATCCATGTTGTGGTCACCGTCAGCCCTATTCGCTATCGCAAATACGGCTATCACGGCAGCCAACTCAGTAAGGCCACTCTCTTATTGGCAGCCGAGAAACTGGCCAAAGAAGTGCATATCGACTACTTTCCGGCCTACGAAATCATGAATGATGAGCTTCGTGACTATCGTTTTTACAAGGAAGACATGCTTCATCCCACCCATCAAGCGGTGGAATATATATGGGAACGCTTCGCAAAAACCTACTTTTCAAATGATGTTTTTACGATGATGAGCGAGTGGAAACCTATTAAAGAAGCACTCAACCACCGGCCTTTTGATTCCGAAAGTGAGGAATATAAGGCATTTATCAATAAAGCAAGAGAAGCAAAAGAGGCATTTATAAAGAAATACAAAGCCTCACCCCCGGCCCCTCTCCCAAGGGAATAAAGGAAGAAAAGCCTCACCCCCAGCCCCTCTCCCAAGGAGAGGGGAGTAGAATGTCTTAGCGCTTGCATTGCAAAATACGCTATAAGAAAACATATTACTCCCCTCCCTCTTCGGGGAGGGGCTGGGGGTGGGGCCTTCCTTCCTTTATCTTCTTGGGTGAGGGGGCTGGTGGAGGGGTCGCTTACTCCTTTTTCTCTTTAAGGATGGACTGGTGGTTGGGCCGTTTTTTCTTATAAAACACCGCGAGAAGCACAACCAACAGTAGCACACCATAGGAAAGATAAGCTACTGTTTCGGTCTGTTTGACACTCTTCGGGTCGAAAGTCAGCACCACGGTATGATGTCCTTTATCGACCTGAAGCGCCCGAAGCACATAGTTCACGCGGCCCAATTCTGCCGCTTTCCCATCGACTGTGGCCGTCCATTCGGGGTAGAATATCTCGGAAAAGACCACGATACCGCCCGTTGCACTGCGCACATCATACGTCAGTTGGTTAGGCTCGTAGGCCGTGAGCCTGACTATCGACGTGCTATCTTGTACTTTTGCCTCGCCAAGCTGACTGCGGAAGCGTGCATCGGCCACCGCTTCATGGCGCAAATCAAGCGTTCCAAGCTTATCGAGTTCCGCATTTGCATTGCCAACGTAAGCGATTTTATCCACGAACCATGCGTTCCCATAGACGTAAGGATTGCGGATTGGCACCGTTTGTTCGCCCTGCAAAGGCACAATAAAGTATTTGGCATTGAGCATATTCAGCACAGGGAAGATGCTGTCGCCATTGACTTTGGTCATGTCTCCGCCTGCTTTTGCAATGGCAGACATCGTCTTTTGCATTTCAGGACTGATGTAAGCATCAATCAATTCTTGGTATCTTCTGAGCTTAGCTGCATGATATCCGCCGATACTTTTATGGTAATAAGAGGTCTCGTTCTCGTTGAATGTGTTGCTTGCAAGGTTCAAAACGCGATAATCCAAGGCTTTGTCTTGCAGGATTTGTCGGTCGGTTTGCGTCATCGGTTGGGCCTGCTCGCGAACGCTTTTCTCCACAAACATGCCGTCATTCAAGTAGCGTTTGTTCACTTGCCACATGTCGATGAGGCACAAAACGGCTATCGCTCCCACCATATACACGGCTTTCAATTTCTTGAACCGATAGAGGAAGAGGAACAATGTGCCGATGGTAATCAACCAAAACGACCGCCAACAATCGGCCGTAAAGATGCTTTCGCGGACGCTTCTTAGGTTAGATTGCAACGCAGGAAGATAGTCTGCAGGGATTGATTTCATGGCTTCAAGCTCCGAACTCGATATGAAGTCAGAGAAGAAAAGCGTAGGCATGAGGGCGAAAAGTAAGGCGATGCCGGCCGTAAGACCAAAGCTGACATAGACGAACTTCACCTTTTTTGTCAGCAAATCTGGCTCATCTACGATCTTCTTCAGCGCCATCATGGCCAGCAAAGGTATCGTAAATTCGGCGATAACAAGAATAGATGCCACCGTTCGGAACTTGCTATACATCGGTATATAGTCTAAGAAGAAGTCGGTAAATGGCATAAAATTGCGGCCCCAAGAGAGCAGAATGCTCAACACGGTGGCTGCCAACAGCGCCCATTTCATCGGTCCTTTCACGATGAACAGACCCAGAATGAAGAGCATCAGCACAAAGGCGCCCACATAAACAGGGCCGCTTGTGCCCGGTTGTTCGCCCCAATACTGTCCCAACTGCTGATAGATTTGCATGAAATTCGGGTCGGCTTTCTCCATCGCCTTGGCGTTTGCGGCCAGCGGAACCGATGCCCCGCCCTTGGTATTCGGCACAAGCAACGTCCAAGTCTCGCCCACACCGTAGCTCCATTGCGTGATGTAATCGCGGTCAAGTCCGCTGTTTGTCTGGTTGGCAGCGTTCTTTTTAACCAGTTCGCTCTTGCCTCTCATGCTCTCTTGTGCGTATTGCCACGTGTGATAAAGGTTGGAAATGTTCAGCAAAATGCCTATCAATGCCCCCGCAGCACATACGCCCGTGGCCTTCATAAAGTGCATGATGCGCTTCGTTCTGACCGCTTCAACAAGGTAAGCTATCATCATGAAGAGGATAATGAACAGATAATAATAAGTCATCTGCACGTGGTTGGCGTCCACTTCAAAGGCAGCGAAGATTGCAGTAACAATGAAACCCCACAGATATTTGCCCCGATAAGCGAGCACAATGCCCGCAATCATCGGTGGAAGATAGGCCAAAGCCATGACCTTCCAGATGTGTCCGGCGGCAATGATGATGAAGAAATACGATGAAAAAGCCCAGACAATGGCGCCCAAAGCAGCCAATGATTGCCTGAAATCAAAGGCTCTTAGCAGGATATAAAAGCCCAAAAGGTAGGCGAAAACATACCAAACATTCTCGGGAAGCCACAGGTGATAGGCCTTCACGGCTTGGTTCAGAACGCTCACACTCTGGTAAGATGGCGCCGTTTGATAGGTGGGCATGCCGCTGAAAGTGGCGTTTGTCCAACGCGAAACCTTACCGGTTCGTTCGTGATATTCGGCCGTTTCCTGTCCAGCTCCACGGCCTGCAGACGAGTCATGTCGGTAGAGTATGCGCCCATCCAAGTCGGCCGGGAAGAAATAAGCAAAGGAAATCACTGCAAAAAGAAGCACGACCAGCACGTCGGGCAGATATTTCTTCAAAGTTTCCATGATGATGTTGATGTCGTTTATTACGTGCAAAGATAAAGCTTTTTAATGATATTCCATGCAAATCTCGCCAATATCGTGCAGGCGGTCGGCAAATCGGGCCCCTCCGATCCGGTTTTCAGTTGTCAACTGTCAACCGAAACGTTACGCGGACGCACGGGCCGTGCGTCCCTACATGCGTTTCATCGTTTTTCAATCTCACCCATATTGCGCGGTGAAATGAGCCATATTGCGCGGTAAAATGGATAAGATTATCGTGCAAAATGGCTGTGATTGGAACGCAAGGTGTAAGTCGTTGGTAATCAACACGCTTGACATGACAAGTTGCGCGAGTGCATGTAGGGACGCACGGCTCGTGCGTCCGCTCAAAACGCTGCGTGCATTCGTTTCAACAACCATGCTATTTGATTTTCATTCTCCTTGCGCGGACGCACGAACCGTGCGTCCCTACATGCCTCTTGCCTGCAAATCATTTTTTGACATAGCCAATCTCAAAGTTCAATGTTCAAAGTTCAAACTTCAAAGCCAGCCTATCCCAAAGGTCAATGTCCAAAATTCAATGTTCAAAGTCAGCTAATCATAAAGGTCAATGTTCAAAATTCAATGTTCAAAGTCAAAGTCCCTATATGCCTGTCATGGCCTTATTGATGCATAAAATGGTTGGAGGGACGGACTATACGGCCGCATTTATTCAGCCTTTCACGATTTTTTGCAGGCCGGGAACATCAATAAGGACTATTTCTTTCTCGCGAACGAAAATCAAATTGTCGCGTTCCAGTTCGTTAAGCGTGCGTATCAAAGAACTCTTCTGAATGGCAAACACATCGGCAAGTTGCTTTCTTGACAAATGAAGTACGACCGAACGGCTATGCACACTCCGCACCCTTCGAAGCAGAAAAGCGGCAATTTTCTCTTTGACGGAGGCCGTATGCAGCATTCGTATCTTGTTCATCAGAAAGAAATTGATATGCGACAGAATGTCAAGGAAGTTGGCTCTGACCTGCTCGTTGCGCCCGATCAGCATGGAAAAATGGCTTTTCGACATGCTGAAAAACACGCTTTCTTCGACGGCTTCCACTTCGACAGGCATGCGGTTGTCGTCAGAAAACACGAAAGCTGGGGCCAAGATGGTACCCGGTTTCAGCAGGTCGACCATCAGACACTTGCCTTTTGGCGTGGTCATCTTGGCAGAGACCCGCCCTTCGAGCACCATGACCATCTCGCGAAGCGGCTCGTTTGCTGACAGGAAAACGGTCTTGGCAGGCACTTTCCTGATGCTGTAGGGCAGCTTTTCCAACTGACGTTCGATGGCGTTTGCCGTCAAACCAGCGAAAAGTGCAGTTGTTTCGAGTTGCGAGAAGATTGTTTTTTCCATGTATATCGCGCGCTTTCGATTGCAAATATACGTACTTTCGAGCAACTGCGATATACCTATTTCTATGTATTTTCAGCCCTTTCGCAGGACAGGCGGGCCTTTTCGGGGGTGTGGGGACGCACGGTTTGTGCGTCGGCTCAATGTTTATCCGTGTTCAGGTCTACCAGAATTTCTTGTGTGCCTTGTCGTATTTGAAGCCGGCAGCAGCCAGTTTCTTCTCCAGTTCTGCGCGGTCGATGTTCATATCGTCGCACAGTTCGTCGAGTGAATGGTAGTTGTCGCGCAGCAACGTGTTGACGGCACTGAACAGCATCATGGGGTCGTTGGGTAGTTTATCCATTTCTAAAAGTTATTCGTCATGTAGGTTTCCATCTACAAAAGTGACATGAAGAGCCGAACGGCAGGCATTCAGCATTCAAAATGACGGCCGCAATCCACAAAGGCCTTACACTTCGTGCTGCTTCACGTTCATTCTGGCCTCTACGACATTGACGACATAGTCGCCGAGTCGCTCACATTCCTGAATAATATCCATGTACATCGTACCGATGGTATAGGTGTAGGTATGTGAATTCACGTCATTGATGTTCTGTGTTCTCAGTTGATTGCGGTAGTTGTTGATTTCGTTTTCGATGTTGAACGAGCGGTTCACGTCGATAACTTCACGGCTATGGCTGAACATATAGTTCATTTGTTCGAGCGCACTGTTGGTGAGTTCGAACATCTGATGCATGTGTTCGTATTGCTGTTCGGTGAAGTCTTCCTTGCCAGAGAACCGCCGGTTGATGGTACGGGCCATGTTGAAGCAACTGTCGCCGATGCTTTCTATCTCGCTGATTTCGCGGAGCATGGCACGAATCTTGGCCTTAGTCTCATCGCTCAGATGCGAATCACTGACCTCGTTGAGGTAGTTTGCGATTTCAATCTCCATGTTGTCGCTGATGCCCTCATACTTTTCGATGCGGTTATACGTCTTCAGGAACGCCTTTTCTTCCTTCTCCATGAGCAGACTGCGCACCATTCCGAACATTCGTTGTATGCGTTCTGCGAAGCTGGATATCTCTTTTTGCGCTTCAAGCACGGAGAGTTCGGGGGTCTTCATGATACCGGTCTGAATGAAATGCAGGCGGAATTCGTCTTCATCGGCCTGTTTTTTGGGTTTGATGACATAGCATACTATCTTTTCAATCTGCTTGATGAAACCCACCAAAACTGCCGTGTTCAAGACGTTGAATGTCGTATGGAACGTCGCTAACACAAAGCTCAATTTAGCCGTATTGGCTAAAAAAGCAGGGTTGTCCTTGGTCATAAACTCGTCAAAACCAACGAAACCGCAAACCATATTGACAAAGGGTTTGAAGATAATCAGCACCCAAACGACACCGAACACATTGAAGAACATGTGGGCAAAGGCTGCCCTTCGGGCCTGAGTGTTGGCTGTCAAGGCGGCAATATTCGACGTAACGGTTGTTCCGATGTTCTCTCCCATCACCAAAGCGATGCCTTGATAGATGGGCAAAACGCCGTTTGAACAAAGTATCATCGTTATGGCCATGATGGCAGCCGAGCTTTGAACGCACATCGTAAGAATGCTTCCGATGATCAAAAACACCAAGGTTGTGACGAAACTGTCGGGATCAAAGGAGGAAAAAAAGTCGAGAACGGGTTGGTTATGCGCCAAGTCCATGTCGATGCCTGCCTGCCGAAGCGTTCCCAAACCAAGGAACATGAAAGAGACACCAAAGATGAAATCGCCGATGATTTTGCGCTTTTTGGAATAGATAAGAATGATGGCAAAGAAGAAAGCCGGCCAAACAAAGTCGGTGATATTGAAGGAAAAGCCGGCACTCATAATCCATGCTGTAAGCGTGGTTCCGATGTTTGCGCCCATGATTACAGAGATAGCCTGTGCCAAAGTGAGCAATCCTGCGTTGACAAACGACACAGTCATCACCGTTGTTGCAGTGGAACTCTGCACCGCTGCCGTGATGAATGTACCCGTAAGAATGCCTGTGAAGCGGTTGGTTGTCATTGCTCCGAGCACGTGGCGCAGCTGAGGTCCGGCCATTTTCTGCAGACTGTCGCTCATTGATTTCATACCGAACATCAGCAATGCAAGTGCACCTATGAGCTTAAAAATAATCCAAATCGACATATTTTCACTGAATTTGTAAGGTCAGAATGTTGTAAAAGTACAAAATTTTTCATACCTTTGAACGGCTTGATGCGCATCACTGCCACGCAAGCCATTGATATTATACATCATTATTATGTAAATCATATGAAACAAGTCGTACAAATACGTTGCAAAAATAATAAAAAAACCGAGAAAGTTGCTATCGGAAGCACACTTTCTGAAGTTTTTTCGCAATTTAATCTCACGATGCCTTTCGGGCCCATCTGCGCCAAAGTGAACAACAAGGTGGAAGGGATGCACTATCGGGTCTACCACAGTAAGGACGTTGAATTCCTCGATATGCATGCCCCGTCGGCCTCGCGCAACTACACACGTACGCTGTTCTTCGTGCTCTGCAAGGCCGTTCACGACCTCTATCCCAAGAGTATGGTTGTCATCGACATACCGGTTTCCAACGGCTACTACGTCAATCTGCAAATCGGTCACGCCGTGGAAGCGGAAGATGCCGAGCGCATTCGCAACCGAATGCAAGAGATTATCGACGCCAAGATGCCTGTGAAACGCTTTGAAGTGCCGGCAGAACAGGCCATAAAAATGTTTCGTGACCGGGGCGATGAGGCTAAGGCCAAGCTCTTGGAAAGCGCAGGAAAGCTTTATACCACCTATTATGAAATCGACGATTACGTGGACTTCTACTATGGATCGCTGCTCACCAACACGCGAGGGCTTTATCTCTTCGGCCTCGAAAAATATTATGACGGCCTGCTGTTGCGCATTCCTTCGCTCGACAATCCGGCCGAATTGCCCGACATGATACGTCAGGATAAGATGTTCGAGATATTCAAAGAGCACCATCGGTGGCAGGAAATCCTCGGCGTGCGTACCGTAGGCGATTTCAACGAGGCCGTTGCCACGGGCCATGCCACTGACCTTATCAACGTCAGCGAAGCCCTTCAGGAGAAGAAGATTTCACGGATTGCCGACGAGATAGCCCGTCGCGAGGGGGTGAAACTGGTACTTTTGGCGGGTCCGTCTTCGTCGGGAAAGACCACAACCTGCAAGCGGTTGTCCGTCCAACTGCTTGCCAATGGCATCAAACCCTTGCAAATCAGTCTCGATGACTACTTCGTCGACCGTGACGAAACACCCAAGGATGCCACGGGAGAATACGACTATGAGAGCATTTATGCCCTTGATCTGGCGCTCATCAACGCACAGTTCAATGCCTTGTTCCATGGCGAGGAGGTGGAACTTCCAAAGTATAATTTCCAGACGGGCAAGCGTGAGCGGAGCGGGAAACGGCTCAAGATGGGGCATCATCATGTGCTTGTGGTGGAAGGTATTCATGCGCTCAATCCCGAACTGACGGCTCAGGTGCCCGAACAGCAGAAGTTCCGCGTCTACGCCTCGGCCCTGACCACCATCTTGCTGGACGACCACAACTATATTCCCACGACCGACAACCGATTGCTGCGGCGTATCGTCCGAGATTATAAATATCGCGGTGTACGTGCAGGAGATACCATTCGAAGGTGGCCATCGGTGCGTGCAGGAGAGAACAAATGGATATTCCCTTATCAGGAGAATGCCGACGCAGTGTTCAATACGGCCATGCTTTTCGAGCTTGCCGTGCTGAAAACACAGGCCGAACCACTGTTGGAACAAGTGCCCGAAACGGCTCCTGAATACAGCGAAGCCTATCGGTTGCTGAAGTTTCTGAAGTATATCCGGCCCATCGGAAATCGCGATCTCCCGCCCACATCGCTGTTAAGAGAATTCCTTGGCGGCAGTTCGTTCAAATATTGAGGTGCGTATAAGGCTTGGGCTTGCCCTCTGGCAGCCTTTTAAGCCCTCCGTTCCTACCTTATATATAATGGATAGGACTGATATTTGAAAATAATTTCAAACATCGTGGCCTTAAAATTTGGTTATGTCGCGATTGATGCTTATCTTTGCACTTGAATTCGGGATGTAGCGCAGTAGGTAGCGCACACGTCTGGGGGGCGCGAGGTCGCCAGTTCGAGTCTGGTCATCCCGACTTTCACCAAGCGAAGGAGTTGATTTCAACTCCTTCGCTTCGTTATATTCCCCGTTGAATAAGCCCGAAATAAAAAACGCAATCGGGTTAGATGATGGCTAAACCGATTGCGTTTAAAAAACAAGTATAGAATAAGCGCCGCAAAAGAGAGGCGCACATGCCCATTACAATGCCACGGGCATGATGAACGTACGGATAATTCCGTAGCTCACGATGCCGGCCAGATAGCCCACGAGAGCTATCCAACTTACTTTCTTCATATACCAACCGAACGTAATCTTCTCTAATCCCATGACAACCACGCCCGCGGCGCTCCCAATGATCAGGATGCTGCCGCCGACTCCTGCGCAATAGGCCAGCAACTGCCAGAAGATTCCGTCCACAGCCATGTCACCTGACGGCGCAACGGGATACATTCCCATGCACCCGGCCACTAAAGGTACGTTGTCAACAATGCTGGAAAGGATACCGATAATGCCCGTAACAAGGTAGTGATTTCCGTTGAATGCGCTGTTCAGAGTACCGCCCATGGCGGTCAATACGCCGATTTCTTCCAAGCAAGCCACGGCCATCAAGATGCCGAGGAAGAAGAGAATGGTACTCATGTCGATGCGACTCAGCAGATTGGAGACGCGCTTTTGGAACGTAACTTCCTTGTTATAGCGGTGCAAACGGCGGTAGAACAGTTCGGTCGTTGTCCACAAAATGCCCAGCACAAGCAGTATTCCTACGAACGGAGGCAAGTGGGTTATCGACTTAAAGACGGGCACGAACATCAGTCCGCCCACACCTATGGCGAAGATAATCTTGCGTTCCAAGCCCGTGAACTCAAGCACTTCGCCGTCGCGTTTGTCGTAAGGTAGCGACTCAGAAGTGGTGAGTTCGCCCTTGAGTCCCAGCTGAAGTATGAGCGCAGGGATAAGGAGCGACACCACAGAAGGAATGAAAATCTCGCTGATAACGCCCAAGGCTGTGATGACACCTTTGTTCCATAGCATGATTGTTGTCACGTCTCCGATAGGCGAAAACGCTCCCCCCGAGTTGGCAGCAATGATGACCAAGGAGACATAGATGAGGCGGTCTTTGTGGTCATATACAAGCTTTCGCAGAATCATCACCATGACAATGGAGGTCGTCAGGTTGTCCAAGATGGCCGAAAGGAAGAAGGTCATGAAGGCAATCTTCCACAACAAGCTGCGTTTGCTCTTGGTACTCATGCGCGACTGCACCCAGTTGAAGCCGCCGTTCTGGTCGACTATCTCGACAATCGTCATCGCTCCCATGAGGAAGAAGAGCGTTGTCGAGGTACCGCCCAAGTGGCGTTCGATGGCGCTGCTCACCTCGTTGACGAGCGTATGGCCTGTGAAATTGGGCAGATAGCTACCGGGTGAGACCATGAAAAGGGTCCAACAGGCCACGAACATCAGCAGCGCAACAGCCGCTTTGTTGACTTTCGTGACGCTCTCCAAGGCGATAAAGAGATAGCCGATGACGAATACGGCGACGATAGAGAGGGTTAATAAGCTCATATTCTCAATAGATTTAATTCTGATAAGCACTGCAAAGTTAAGAAAAAAATATTATCTGCCACGTGTTTGTCAAATTAAAACGCTATCTTTGTAGCATGAATGCACAAGCAAACGACGGCATTCGGATGAGCGAAAATATCATCATTGCCGATGCGGACTACATGGATTCGGTGGCTTTCGACTTGATTGTCAACTTCGAACGCATGATTAACAGGCCCCTTCCCAAGGCAGATTTGAGTCAATGGGCCGTGTGCGTGGCACTCGACGGAGGCGTGCGTGCGGGAAGAAATGACGTGCAAGTGGTGCTCGTTCACGACGAAAAGCACCCGAAGATGGAGAATTTCGCACCGTCGGATTATGCGCATGAACTGCATGCAAAGGCCTTTACCGACCCGCGGTTGGGCGAGTTCACACTCACTTCTGTGGCATGTGGCAAGACCATCAGCAAGGAAGAATACATCGAAAACGTGATGCGCACGCTGTTGGAGCACGAGGAAGTGCGCCGCATCATGGTCATTCCCGACGGTAACGGCGATGCGTGGGACCGGTTACGCAGGCTGTTGCACGGCGCAGACGATGACAACAAGCGCATCACCCTCTTTGCCATGCAACCCATGGAGGGTGGGAACTTCCGCCAAGAGCTATTGGGCTACGCGCTGATGAGTGCACTCGGAATCAAAGCTGACGAAATCAAATAAACCAATATGAGTAGAATACTGATGATAGGAGCCGGTGGTGTGGCCACCGTTGCAGCCTTTAAGATGGCACAAAACGCCGATGTCTTCACGGAATTGATGATTGCAAGTAGGCGCAAAGCCAAGTGCGACCGACTCGTTGAGGCCATCCATGCCAAGGGATACAGCATGAATATCAAGACAGCCGAGGTGGATGCAGACGACGTGGACCAGCTCAAAACGCTCTTCAATGCCTACAAACCCGAACTTGTCGTCAATCTTGCATTGCCTTATCAGGACTTGACAATCATGGAGGCCTGCCTCGCTTGCGGCTGCAACTACCTCGACACGGCCAACTATGAGCCTAAGGATGAGGCGCATTTCGAGTATTCTTGGCAGTGGGCTTACAAGGATAAGTTCGAGAAGGCAGGGCTTACTGCAATCTTGGGTTGCGGCTTTGACCCCGGTGTTTCGGGCATCTACACGGCTTATGCGGCCAAACATCACTTCGATGAACTGCAATATCTCGATATTGTCGACTGCAATGCGGGCAACCATCACAAGGCTTTTGCAACGAATTTCAACCCAGAAATCAACATCAGGGAGATAACCCAGAAGGGCCTATATTACAAGGATGGCGAATGGATTGAGACCGAACCGCTGGCTGTTCACAAGGACCTTACCTACCCAAACATCGGACCGCGCGACAGCTATTTGATGCATCATGAGGAGTTGGAGTCGCTGGTTAAGAACTATCCCACCATCAAACAGGCTCGCTTTTGGATGACGTTCGGACAGCAATACCTCAACTATCTCGACGTAATTCAGAACATCGGAATGGCTCGTATCGATGAGGTTGAGTATGAAGCGCCGCTTTCCAGCGATCCCACCAAGACCGCAAAGGTGAAGATTGTGCCGCTTCAATTCCTCAAAGCCGTGCTGCCCAACCCGCAAGACTTGGGCGAAAACTACGATGGAGAGACTTCTATCGGTTGCCGGATACGCGGAATCAAAGACGGAAAGGAGCACACCTATTATATATATAACAACTGTAAGCATCAGGAAGCCTACAAGGAAACGGGCATGCAAGGCGTCAGTTACACCACGGGTGTGCCCGCGATGATTGGTGCAATGATGTTTGTCAAGGGCCTGTGGAGGCGGCCCGGCGTGTGGAACGTGGAGGAATTCGACCCCGATCCGTTCATGGAACAGCTCAACACGCAGGGACTTCCGTGGCACGAAGTGTTCGATGGCGACTTGGAACTCTAAGAAATTCATTTAAAAAACAAAGATATGACAAAAGAAAACGAAAGCAACCCGCAGAGCGAAAAGCTGAAAGCACTGCAGGCAGCAATGTCTAAAATAGAGAAAGACTTTGGAAAAGGCTCCATCATGCGCATGGGAGACGAGCAGATTGAGCATGTGGAAGTGATCCCTACCGGCAGCATCGGCCTCAATGTGGCCCTCGGTGTGGGCGGTTATCCGCGTGGAAGAATCATCGAAATCTATGGCCCCGAGTCGTCTGGTAAGACCACCGTGGCCCTCCATGCCATTGCCGAAACGCAGAAAAAAGGCGGCATTGCGGCCTTCATCGATGCCGAACACGCCTTCGACCGCTTCTATGCTGCCAAGTTGGGTGTCGATGTTGACAACCTATGGATCAGTCAACCGGACAACGGAGAACAGGCTTTGCAGATTGCAGATGAACTGATTCGTTCGAGTGCCGTAGACATATTGGTGGTCGATTCCGTTGCCGCACTGACGCCGAAAAAGGAGATTGAGGGCGACATGGGCGACAATGTGGTGGGCCTGCAAGCCCGGTTGATGAGCCAAGCCCTGCGAAAACTCACCTCGACCATCAGCAAAACCAACACTTGCTGCATCTTTATCAACCAGTTGCGCGAGAAGATTGGCGTGATGTTCGGCAATCCCGAAACCACCACGGGCGGTAATGCTTTGAAGTTCTATAGCAGCGTCCGCCTCGATATCCGGCGGGTCACGAGCATCAAGGACGGTGACAATGTCATCGGAAACCAAGTACGTGTAAAAGTTGTCAAGAACAAAGTGGCCCCTCCGTTCCGCAAGGCTGAGTTCGAAATCATGTTCGGAGAGGGCATCAGTAAGGTGGGCGAGATTCTCGACCTCGGCGTTGAATACAATATTATCAATAAAAGCGGGAGTTGGTTCAGCTATAACGGTTCCAAATTGGCACAGGGTCGCGATGCCACCAAGACCTTGCTCCGCGACAATCCCGAGCTGTGTGAAGAGCTCGAAAAGCTCATCATGCAGGCCATTGAAGCCCGGAAAGAGTAAGAAAGCACCGCTTCCCCGTTTTCAGTTGGCCGGTTGACAAAGTAAACAGGTTAACAAGTTGATTGTTGATGCGTATGTAGGGACGCACGGCTCGTGCGTCCGTCCCAACAATCGCGCGATTTGCTTTCAATTCCCTTGAGCGGACGCACGAACCGTGCGTCCCTACATTTCAATCCCACCTATTTCACCGTGTAATCCCGCTCATTTTGTGTGCTAATATGGCTGATATGACTTATATTGCTCATCAGATAAACTTCTTCATGTGGCCCTATAGTCCCTTTGTGGCCGTCTTTAACAACATGAATGGTTATAAAATATACTTGGGGAACCGAATGGGAACCGTGACACTACCACCATTAAGGCGAACAGCGAACAAGATTTTCTGGTATCTCCTCCTTTCATTTAGGATAAGAAGGAATGAAACTTCAATGTTCAAAACCTCGAACTTCAGACTTCAAAACAAAAGGGGCAGGGTGGTTGGTTAGACTACCCTGCCCGGTCTTCACATGATTTGGGCCTTCAGTGCGCCCTCGTTCACTCGGCCTTTACTACTTTGTCCGCTCCTCCTTTTGCGGTCGGGAGAGGCTTTCAAGAATGGTTGTAGCCACATTGATAATCACGTGGAAGATGATTCTCCATAGATTGAGCTTGTTCATATTTACCTCCTTTCTGTTTTATGCGTGGGGTTGTCCACCGGCCTTGCTTTTCTTTTCCTTCACGATGGCATACTGGTCCATCTCCTTCAGCGTCGCACCGCTGAGCATAGCCTTCACGCGCTTGTGAGAGCTGCCGTCAACACGTGTTTCGGGCGTGAAGAGCACGCGCATGCCCTTGAGGTGCTTGGTGGGGTTGAAGTTTCCCGCCGAGTCTGCGCCCGCGGTGCTGATGGAAATCTTGAAGCTGCCGAACCCATCGAGCTTCACGCGCTTGGAACTTTGAAGCTGATCGGTCATCACCTCCACCAGTTCGGTCAGCACGGCCTGCACATCGCTCTTCTTCATGGAGCAGTTGCGCTCGATGATGGCCGAGATGTCGTTCAGGTCGGCAGTGCCGTTGTGCATGGCCCGTGCGTAGAACTTACCGTAACCCGGGTGCTTCTTGTTGTTGTTCTTGTAGATTTTGTAAATCACTGGCATAATAGTTACCCTTTCTTTTTGTTAAATTGTTAATAAAATTGATAGTGTTTTTCCAATTGGAATATTGCGAAACGTTTGCTTTCAGATAGTCATTTCCATGGCTTCGCCCCGATTGTGGTGCGGAGGTTGGCGGAAGCTCACGTGGAGCCACATGCAACCATTGCGCATTCGGTGCTCAAAGAGCAGTTGATCGAAGACGAGTGTGTGCTTGATGAACAGGTAGTAGCGCCGCCCGATTGCCTCGTTGGGGATATGAATGTCGGCTGCTTCCCCGCGCATGTGCTGTGAGTTGAAGGTTCCTCCAATTGCCTTATTCAGGGCATTTGAGCGATATCCGCTTGTGATGATGATGCGTCCGAAACGCATGCGGAGGGGTTCCAGCACGTTGAGGCACAGCTGCCGCAGGTTTTCCTCTTCCTCACGGCCGGGCTGATTCTCTATCCCGAGTCTTATCGCCATGCCCGACCGTTGCATTTCCTGTTTTGAGAAATGAGGCGAATACATTTCTTCTGTTGTTTTTCTCATTTGTTTTTGTTATTAAGGTATAAGAAAATTGTTATCCTGAACACATGGCAAAGATACGAAATCTTGCACCCCTTTGTCAAGTTTTATCTGATACAAAAAACTGATACGCTCCGAAAAAGATGCTGTTTTAAATTCCATTAACGCCCGAACAGGCCAGAGTGAAAATATATTTCCATTCAAACTGCTAACTTTGCACCTAAGAATTACCTGTCCGGCTCGCCTGCTTTGCTGACGAAGACCGGCCGGAAGGCCCACCAATGAACCAAAAACCAGTTGAAGATGGAAAGAATATTAGAATCCATGAAAAGCGAAATCGTCGCTATCCTCGCCCTTTCGCCCGACCGCTATACATGGAAGGGCACCACCACCGACCTGCTGGAGGCCATCAATGCCGTGTGCATGGGCTGCGACCTCTGCGATGCCACCGGCCGCTGCTACTCTTTCGGCCGCCTCACCCACGACGTCTGCCTGCGCCTCAACCTCCACGAACCCCACAATCCGCGGTCTTATCTCTCGAAAGCCCGACAGCGGCGCAACCTTCACCGTCCCCCGTTCATGCGCCGATACGCGTTGGCCCTCGAAACTGTTGACCGCCCCCTGTTCCGCTATATCCATGCGGTCTCGCTCGAGCGTGAACAGCCTTGAATTTCAACGCGTTCTTCCAATCAAACGGCTGTATCGTGCGCACCGACCGACGGTGTGCGTGGCCCTTTTCTGCGGACGTTCACGCGCATCAATATTGGGCGAACAGACGGGATTACCGCGCCTGCGCACCTCCTTCCTTATGGAATTTCTGCCAAATGATGCAAATATCAGCGAAATGTGCAAATCGAAACGTAAAATGTATAACAATGCTTCGGAATTAAAGCCGTATATTTGCAGCGTGATAGGAGGAGATCGGATGCGATATCCGGTGTTTTCCGTCTAATCTCAATAGCTGTTAGCATTTGATTTTGTGGTAAGAAGATTCAGGTTAGACGGGCCCCCGTGCGTTTGCACGGGGGTTATTTTTTTCTCCGGCCCAAAGGGAGGGGGGAAAGCCTCTCCCGGGTCCTTCCAAGAGAAGCCTCCCCCGACCCCTCCAAAGGAGGGGAGACCGAGCTTGCGGACCCTCCCTCAGCCCCCTTCAATAGAGTAGCCTCCGTTCAATGGTCTTTCGAATGTATGTAGGAATATTGAACATTGAACTTTGAAGTTTGAACTTTAGGATTAGCTGACTTTGAAGTTCAAAGTTCAAAGCCAAGGTCCCTACTCCTCATATCAGCCATTTCGCGGTGCAATATGGCCCGTTTCGCCCTGCAAAGTGGCTGAGATTGCACGCTGAAATGGGGCATATTGCCATGCAATGGGAGAGCCTTTCAAAGAGAAACCTTCCCCGAAAGCCACACTCCGAAAGCCTCCCCCGTCCCTTCCAAAGGAAGGGAGAGCAGCCCCGCGGACAGTTGTCACTCCCCTCCTTTGGAGGGACAAGGAGAGGCTTCTCCTCCTTTTGGGGCTTTCACCTTTGCCTTTCATAAATCCGGTTCTGATAGGCCATGAATTGGGCACGGGTGTTGCTGCCGGGACGCAGCAGATTGGCCAAGTAGTCCTTGGCATCGGAGGCCGACCGAATGCGTTTGGCGTGCATTCGGCAGTAGCCTTGGAACCACAGCAGCAGGTTGCGGCGCACGAAGAGGTTGGCATGCACAGCGAGGTCGACCATGTGTTCGAGGCTCGCCATGTAGCTGTTGTCGGCATAGAGTAGGGCCAGCAGCTCACGGGGCACGCCTTCGTCGGGTTGTGCAGTCGTGTCGGGCGACGATGTAGCCACGTCGGCTGGCGGTGTGGCTTGCGAAGTGGGCGACACGGGCTGTGGCGACGGTGCGCGGACCGCGGTAGCAGGAGCCTTTCTGGTGGCTTTTGGCACGGCATGCCTTGGAGCCGCAGCGGTTTTGTCGGCAGAAGCATTGGCCACGGCGACCGCTTTCGTGTCTTCAGCAACTTTTCCTTCGACCACAACGTCGGCGTCGACGGCCTCCGCGTCTTCAGAAACAGTTTTATCGACAGAAGAATCGGCGACGACGGCGGACATTTTTTTCCGCCGACTTTCTCTTTTTTTCTCTTTCGTCGTTCTTTGTTCTAGTTCTAGTTCATAGTTCTTAGGAAAGTTAATCGCTTGATTATCAACGCTTCCATTTGTTAATTTATTTAAATTTCTATTTGATTTCTCTTTTTCCGTGCTATTTTTAACAAAAAATCGCACGAGATAGGGGCTCGTAAAAATCTGTCCATCGGGTTCGATGGTGAAGAGTGCGGGGAGATCGTAAATGAGTTGCAGGATTGTTTTCTGATTCTTGTGGCAAGCATGTGCAATCTCCGCCACAGCGTAGAGTGGAGCGCGGCATTCGGTGCGCCGTTCCAAGAGGTATTTCATGATGTAGAGCACGATACCCCAGCCCGCTATGCCGTACTTTTCGCGTACGAGTACCATGTCATAAGCGTTGAGCATCGAGAGATTGAAGCGTACGAAGAGTTCCGAAGCATTGTTTACGGTGTTCCTTCGGGCAGTCGTTCCCACCCTTTGCGTGTTTTTGTTTTCCATTTTGATGTGATTATTAAGTGTTATCCTTATTTACTTGGCTACAAAGTCGGGGCAAACGAGCGCAATGAAAACTTGTTTTCAGATTGCCGAGTGCAGCCTGGCTTCTGCAAAGACAGTGCAAACGAGCGCAATGAAAACTTGTTTTCAAATTGCCGAGTGCAGCCTGGCTTCTGCAAATATACAAAATCTTGCACCCCCTTTGCAAGTTTTTCGGGGAAAAATCTTTTTATAAGTTTGAATAGAAAAGCGATAATCCTTTGTCAAGTATGTTTCATGCACTTGGTAGATTTGCGTATAGTGGAATGGTAACCGTTCTATTTGCTATGCTCTGCTTGCAAATAACTCCTTACTAATAGAAAGGTATAAATAGATCTGTTTTCTTTTAGATTTTCAGAACTTTTTCTTTATTTCATACTCTCTTTTTGCTTTTTTGTGAAAAAAGTATTATATTTGCATCGTTCTCATTTGAAATCTATAAACAAGTAGAAATTCGTGAGAATGCATATATGGAATTAGCGTTTACTTGACGCATTGTTCTTGACACTCTGAAACTTCGCAACTTTCAAATCCTGTCAAAACAAAGCAACGGTAGATGTTCATGGATATGTTATATCTTTATCTCTAATAAAAAGAGATGAACTATATACATATCAGCGTGGGCTTCTGCGTTGCTCGTTCAGACAGGATTGGGTAATGCGAAGGCCTCAGAGTGTGGGACGAGTGACATGTACAGATTCCCACGCTTTATGATATATGGAACCTTATAGTTTAATCGGCTGAATCTGGGGAGTTTATTAGCCATTTGGATAATAAATTTATGCTTATCGATACGACCGAAAAAAAAGAAATTGCAGAACTGATATTAGGGCTAAGGCAGAACACAAGTAGAAAAAGCACCCTTCAGTTAGCATTAGAAAGTGCAAAATTTCATTTAGGGATAAAGGGGACAGACGATATTAACTATATGAAGTTTTCCTTTCGGCATAATCTTGTTGGCCAAGCTAAAAATGGGATAAACACCGATTTATGTTCTGATGAAGCGGAACTCTTTTCTGCATTATTGCTTTATCTGAATGCGCTGGAGCAGATAGGAACTCTATTCTGTAAGGAAGAAGAAGTAGAAAATGGAATAAAAAAAGCAATTAGTGCTTTCTGTCCAAAGACATTTGGTGAAGATGAAACTAAAGCTATAAAAAATCTAAGGAACTCATTGGCTCATAATTTTGGATTAGTAAATTATAATCAAAGAAATAAGAAACCTACAGAGAAGTTTACCATTTGCTTTGATGACAAAGAAGAAATAATAGTAGAACTTCCAAAACGGAAGTGGGAAGGTTCGTTTAAAGATAAATCAGACGATGCACAGTGTAAAATCTATGTATTCCCTTTGATCAGGATGATAGAACAGATTATTAGTAAAGTCAAAAAACAATATAAAAATGACACTCTGTCGTTTGCCATTGAAGACCTTGAAGAAATAAAAGCTAGATTCACGATAAAGATTTAATCTAAATACTTAATAGCAAATGAGAAAATTAAGCCTTTCATTATTATTGTTAGTAATTACAACAACTTTTGTAAATTCACAGACGGTCATAAATGCAAAGTTCCGTCCCCTTTCGTATGAGCAACTAATGCTACAAGCACAAGCGCAAGCTGTTGATAGGGCATACCGAGAAAAAATGTTTAATGAGTATCTGTATGAAGCATACAGAGCTTTGGGGAAAGGGGATAAAAGTGGATTCATAACCTATTCCAATTATGCCCTTAATACAGGCTTCTATACTGAAAAGCTATATTATGACAGAGGGCAAGTATTTCAATCCTTTGGAGATTATAAATCAGCAAAGAAAGAGTATAAGAAAGCAAAGAGTAAGGGTTATTATCAAGCTAAGGCAGCCTTAGAAGCACTAAAACAATTGAAGAAACAACAAAAGGAATAACAATATGAAATTACGTAATATTCTATTGATATTCGGATTGATGGTTTCAATAGTTGCTTATTCACAAGCGGAGCCGAAGAATAATCTGGGGAAGACTTTAGTACAATTGGCAATAGAATTCCCCCAATTAAGATATTGGGGAGAATATGCTGACCAAACCTTATATAAAGATGGGGATAATATGATGTTTGGCATAAAAGGCAATCGTGTAGTGTCAGAGTTTATGCTTATTGAAGGAGAAGGGAATTACCCTCATGATTGGTTTGTATCAGTTGTCAATGCTTTTTATAAAACGAACTATCAATATGTTTCAGAAAGCGATAATGCCTTTACCTTTAGCTATTCCTATTTCTACGTTTATGTGAGTTACTCGTCGTATGATAATACGGCTTCTATATCTTACGATTATTTACCCAAATATAGAATGTAATGAAAAAAATATTAGCAACAATCTTAGTAATGCTTTTTGTTTGTAGCTATTCGTATACCCAGAACATAAAGCAAACCAAAGTTTATTCTTTTAGAACGATTAGTAACTTAGATTCCAAAGGTAATGTTATCGAAACGCTTAATGGAAATGGAGAAGGAGTAATAGCCTTTTCTTCTGCTGAAGGAAAAGAGTTCATGACAATTGTGATAAATACAACTGTGTTATATACTGGAGAGATTGTAAAGCAGAAAAGAGAATCTTCCTCTTCTACAATGTTTGTGAACACATATCTTGTTTTATATGATTTTCATGGAAATAAGGTGCCACTTCAAGTTTTTGAATTTTTCGATACATCGAGAAGTTCTCTTGTACCGAAGAATTTCATTGTTAACATATTAAATGCTCAAACAGCCGAAGTAATACAAGGACAATCATTTGAGAATCTCAGAAGAATAAAATAATCTAAAACCATAAAATATGGGTTTATATGACAAAATATTAAACGATTAAAGCGTACTATCGCCATTCGCTTGTCTATAGGGATATGGATATTTTACTGATTACTATTTATTTACCCAAATACAGAATGCAATGAAAAAAATATTATTATTCGTCATATTAGTTATAAATGCTACATTTGCATCAGGGCAAGTGACTATTGAAATGACAGCTAAAGGCAAAGTATACTCTTTGCCGGGAAAGGTTAATGGATTAAAATTAAATTTCATCTTTGATACAGGTGCTTCAGAAGTTTACCTATCAATGACAGAAGCTATGTTTATGTTAAAGAATGGTTATTTAAAACAAAACGATTTTACAGGTACAAGTCACTCACAAATTGGGAATGGTGAAATTGTGGAGAATACAACTGTTTTGTTACGAGAAGTGGAAATTGGTGGAATCAAAATTCAAAATGTAAAAGCTGCCATATCTCACAACCTAGAGGCCCCACTTCTATTAGGCCAGTCTGCAATTCAGAAACTAGGGCCAATCCAATTAGATGGGAATAAACTGATCATCCAAAATGGAAAGGGTTTTGAATCTGATAAACAAGCTATAAGTTTATATTATAAAGCTTTTCAATACATAGAGGCTGAAAAATACGAAACGGCCATATCTATTCTAAATGAAAGCATGAAATATGCTGTTGAAGAAAAAACAAAATCTCTTATATATGGAGAAATGGCTACCGCTTATTATCGTTCTAATCAAAAGGAATTAGCTATCAAATACTGCCATAAGGCATTAGGCGAAGATAATATGAATGAACAAGCTGGGTATAATCTTGGTGTATATTTATATAAAATGGGGAAAATGGAACAGGCGGAAAATGCCCTCCTTCAACAAATATCAAAATTCGAAAAGATTCCTGTATTTGATAAGGACTTACGTGCAGCATCTTATTCATACTTAGCAGAAATACAATACAATAAAGGGGAATACTTGAATGCTGAGACAAACTACCAAAAGAGTCTGGACTTATGCCCTAACCCTATGGCATATTTAGGATTAGGTGATGTCTATCTTCAACGAGAAGATTTTTCAAAAGCTACAGAAAATTATGAAAAGGGAATAGCCTATGAACCTAATAGACCGAGCAATATAAAAAGATATTTCCAGTTGGGGCTTTCTTGCTATTTTGGAAAACAAACAGATAAAGCACGTGATGCATTCAATAGTTGTATTTATACCATGAGAAAAAATAATGAACTATTCACACAAGCATTGACATCAAATAATGAAGAACTCAAAATAGAATATGAACAGCTAACATGGTTCACCATGATGTCGACTTTATGGCTTGCAAGAACAGCTAAATCAGCTCAGGAATGTATTTCATATTATAACAATATTTTAGAGATACAACCAATAAAAGATAAAATAGAACCACAAGATTACATAAACTTAGCAGGAGCTTATCATACGCTAAAGGATACAAACAAAGCACAATCTATATTGGAAAAAGCAAAGGCTATATTTCCAACTGATATAAATATAATGTTTTCCTCATCACTACTCATGGAAGATAATGACCCTCGTAGGATAGAACTATTGCAGAACATTCTGAAATATGAGTATCAGATACAGCCACAAACTTTCGATTATGCAACCGTGTATAATAATATAGCATGGACTTATTGCTGTCTTAAACAATACGCAAAAGGATTGTCTTTTGCAGAAAAATCTGTACAGCTCTGCGCTGAACATGGATATAGTTGGGAAACTTTAGGTGAACTGTATTTCTTTTTAGAAAGATATGAGGATTGTATTAAAGCTATGACCAAGTGTTTGTCTTGCCTTGATAAAAGGTCGTATAAATCGGCATTGAATTTTAGAGGAAACTCCTTAATCATAATAGGTAAAAAGAAAGAAGGAAAAAAAGATTTAAACGATGCATCAAAATTATAAAATGGCGATATGCTCTTATTTACGGGGATTTGAAGTTTCACTCTAATTGTTTTGTCTGAGAATGTATTAAGATTGGCAGATGTGGAATATACAAAATGGAAAGAAGGGTGTACTCCATGGCTAAGAGTGGCGAATTGATAGCTTCGGCCGGTCGGAAATAGAGGTGGTACGGATTGCCTTCACGCTTTTTCTTTTTAATAGTGGCAGAAAATGCTATGTTTAATTGTATAAGTCAGAAAAGAAAAACTGTAATAGGCTGATAATTAACATATCCTTTTCTTTCTAAAAGACATGAAATCGTGTGGCGTCCTTCAATAATAGCGAGCTTTCTTTGTGTACTTAAAGGCATTTCAAGCAATATTTTGGTACTCAATTCCTTTGTTTCCGTGATTTTCTTTCTATATCCTTGCTTTGTATTTGTTTTTTATCTATTTTTGAATGCGAAACAGCATGCAAGTGCATTTTTTATACGCAGGAAAGATGAGAAAGTTTATTTTATTGATGATGTCTATTCTCTTCACGGCGTGTGTTGCATCTACGCCTAAAAAGAGTATATCGAGAAAAAGCAGGCAAAAGGTTTGTTTGGAAAGGCTTGACACCGCTGATGCCAACAAAAGAATCCTTGAATATAGGAAAATGGAAGAGGAAAAATTTCCTGATATTCAGTTTATGGGCCCAGCTACAGATTGTAGATATTCAGATTCTATGGGGTACGTAGTATACATAGGGAAAGATGATGACGGATACCTTAAAATGCGACGTAGAAAAGGAAGCCAGTTTGGAGAGTATCGCTATTATTTCCTTAATGGTCATCTTAAAGTATCTGGCGAATATTATTTTCAGGATTTTCATTGTGGCATTTGGAGAGAATATGATGAGAAGGGAAATCTACTCAAAGAAACCGATATGGATAAACCTTATCAGAAGTACTCTTGGCAGAATATCTTGGCCTTTGCAAAAAAACGTAACATCAATCTTTATGATGACCAAACAACTGTAGATCGGTATGTAGATGAATCCAACATTCCCCATTGGTATATAACATGGAAAGATAAGACTGAAGTTTATTTCCATCTTGTTACTATTGATGCACGTAATGGGGATGTCATTGAAGATGATATTGCGTATGGGAAGAAATAAAATATATGATTAGATTGTTTGAAATGAAAAGGGATTTAAAATCTTTATGAAACAGTTATTGTTTATAAGTTTATTCGTTTTCTTGTCATGTACAAGTGGAAAGGATTATGTTTCTATCCAACAGATAGATTCGCACTATCCCATTACTGTTGGTATAGCACGTGATTCTATTACATATATTGATTTTCCATTAGCTTTCCAAATAAATAGATTATCCCCTAAAACTGTCACCTTATTAGGTCACGCTTATAAATGCAGTAGTAGCCTTTTTTCAGGAAATAAAGGATGGGATTTCAATGGAATAATATTATTTAATGTAAATGGGAAAGTCGGATACTCTCCCAAGGGTGAAAATTGGTGGCAAATAGCTCGAAAGCAGCGTGAATATGTTGTGATTATTCGATATCAACAATTGTCTCAAGAGGCAAAAAAACTTTTGCGGAAGCATATTAAATCCTATCCTCATAGCGGCGAAGTGAAAATTGGTAGTATTCAACAACTACGGAAAAAGGATAAGAAACTAATTTCCTCCTTTCTTCAGAACGACAGTATTTTCTTTACTTTCAGTCATAGGGACTTTAGCAATAACTACATGATAGATGATATATATATATCTGTAAAAGTAAGGTAGCTATGAAAAATCCTTTTATTTTTTTAGTTTTAAGTTTCTTTTTATCTTGTGATGATAAAATCGACAACGTTATTTCCGTAGCACAAGCAGATTCTCATTTCCCTGTTTTAATGAAAGTTGATAATGATATCATCAGTATATTGAGTTTCCTTTGGTTTTCCAAATAAAGAAGACCATAGACAAGGAAGTAAAATTGTCTGGCAATGGCTATTTCTACAATGCCAAGTATGCAAAGTTACCCAAGGGTTGGTTATACAATGGGAACATATATGTCATTTTGGCATGAAAGTAGTTTTAACAAACCGCGTACTGACCATATAAACTTGCCTGTACACGTTCGATAGGTTAGGCAATCTCTCTGAAAATGATGCTTTCAAGTTTGAAAAGATATTCTTCTTAGCAATCAGTGTCTTATCCTTTTCTTTCTGTTCGCTTTCACAGCAAAACACATCAAAGGCGCAGTTGATTAGACCAATAAGACGGTGGACACGTTGATTATTTTTAATGACACCGTATCTTCCTATCAATTAAAACTCAAATACAAAAAGTTTGCCGTTCCTTTTACGGCCGAAGAAAAAGAACTGTAACCCAAGGGAGAGACATATAGCTATGCAATGAACAGCATTGACGGACAATATTACACGGTGGCCGTGCGTCCGCCCAAGCTAAAACAATTCTGAACGGCATATTCAAGTGTGCAAATTGATGGAGCGGACGCACGAACCGTGCGTCCCTACAGGCTCATGAAAGCCTTATCATAGCGTGTGGAAAATGCTGTAAACCTGTAGGGACGCACGGTTCGTGCGTCCACCCAAGCTAAAAACAATTTCGAATAGCTCTCCCTCCACATAACGTACGATAATATGGGAAATGATTATCGTTCAACAAAGACACAAACAGCGTATGCATCGGGCACCGCAGGCCCGATGTGCCCCTACATATACCCCAGCCAGCGCAGGACATCGTTGAGGTTGGCCACGACCATCAGCAGGATAAGGATGGCAAAGCCGGTATATTCGGCCCTGATCATGAACTTCTCACCCGGTTTGCGCCCCGTAATCATCTCGTAGATGAGGAAAATCACGTGGCCACCATCAAGGGCGGGAATCGGAAGAATGTTCATAAAGGCAAGGATAATGCTGAGGAAGGCGGTCATCTTCCAAAAGAGATACCAGTCCCACGTAGAGGGGAAAAGACTCCCAATGGACCCGAAACCGCCCAAACTCTTGGCACCATCGGCCGTGAAGATATACTTCATGTCGCCCACATAGCCTTTGAGTACGTTCCAACCGTAGGCAATTCCGGCCGGGAAACTGGCCAAGAAACCGTAGCTTTTGTGCACGGGCGTGTAGAGACCGGCCACACTTGGGAAGGCAATCTGCAGTTTCAGGTCGGGCGTGAGCACGGTCTTTGCGGTGTCAACCCGCTCACCTTGATAAACCAACTGCACCGTCCTTATTCGCATACTGTCGGCATGCGTCTCCGCAGCGGCCAATTCATCGCCCAAACGGCTAAGCTCATCGAGGAAAAGATTGGCCGAAGTGATTTTCACACCATTGATAGCCAGCAGCTTATATCCCTTTTTCAGGCCCAGTTTCTCGGCCGGACCGCCGGGCATAACAGAGTCGACTGTTGCAGGAAGATAAGGCCGACAGAAGGCAGGCGTGGTCTTGATCATGTTCAAGAGATTGATATTGCCCGGCAGGTTCAGGCGCATCGGCTTTCCATTGCGCACGATATCGACGCACCGGGCCTCTGAAAGCGTGCGGAACATGTCGGCATCGAACTCCTTGAACGTACCTTTTTCGGTGCCCACGAGCACGTCGTGGTCTCTCAGTCCATAGCTTTTTGCCTCGTCGTTGAACACCATTCCCTGCGTCATATCCTTGGGTTGAACGTAGGTTTCGCCCCAAACGAACATGATCATCGAGTAGATGAAGAGGGCAAGAAAGAAGTTCACGGTGACGCCACCAATCATCACCAGCAGGCGTTGCCACGTGGGTTTGGTGCGAAACTCCCACGGTTGGGCAGGCTTGGCCATCTGTTCGGTGTCGAAACTCTCGTCAATCATGCCCGCAATCTTGCAGTAACCACCCAGCGGAAGCCAGCCCATGCCATACTCGGTATCGCTGTTCTTGGGTTTGAAACGAAACAGACTGCCACCCCATTTGCCGATGCCGACATCGAAGAAGATATAGAATTTCTCAACCCGAATGCCGAAGAGCTTGGCAAAAAACATGTGTCCGCCCTCGTGGAGCAGCACCAACAGAGAGATTGCCAGCACAAACTGCAACGCTCTTACTACGATTACTTCCATTCTTATTTATTGTTTTTGTTTACTTTATGATTGGTTTCGCCTGCCCGTTCAGCTCGGAATGAGCCCTTGGGCAATGGCACGTGCCTCGGCATCTGTCTGCAGATAGACGTCAAGGTCGGGACTCTTGTCGAACGTTGCCTGCTGCATCGTGCGCTCAATCACGTCGGCCATGCCGAGAAAAGAGCAACGATTGTCGCGGAAGGCCGCATTGACAATCTCGTTGGCCGCATTCAGTATGCACGGCATATTGCCTCCCTTGTCGATGGCTTCGTAGGCCAAAGCGAGGCATTTGAACTTGTTTCGGTCGGGTTCGAAGAACTCCAAGCGTTGCTGTTTGACCAAATCAAGCCGCTCCCCCTCGAGATGCAAGCGTTCGGGAAAGGAGAAGGCATACTGTATGGGCAGCCGCATGTCGGGCATGCCCAGTTGTGCCTTCACCGCACCGTCGGCAAACTGCACGGCACTATGCACGATACTCTGCGGGTGAATGAGCACTTCTATCCGCTCAGCCGGCACACCAAAGAGCCATTTTGCCTCCATAACCTCGAACCCTTTGTTCATTAATGAGGCCGAATCTATGGTGATTTTGGCCCCCATGTCCCATGTCGGGTGCTTCAAGGCATCTGCCGCCGTGACGCTTTCCAGCTGCGCTTGGGTGAACAAACGAAAGGGACCGCCCGAACACGTGAGCAGGATTTTCTCGATTTCATTGTCAGCATCGCCCACGATACTCTGGAAAATGGCACTGTGTTCACTGTCGACAGGCAGGATAGGCACGTGGTTTTCCTTGGCCAAACGGCAAATCAACTCACCCGCAACAACCAAGGTTTCTTTGTTGGCCAAGCATATTTTCTTGTGCGATTCAATGGCCTTGATGGTTGGGACAAGGCCCGAGAAGCCCACCATCGCAGCCAATACCATGTCAATGGGCTCGGCTGAGACGATTTGTTCCAAGGCTTCTTTGCCGGCATAGACCTTGATGGGCTCGTCACGGAGCAACTCTTGCAACGCTTCGTAATGGGCCTCGTTGGCTATGACCACCGCTGCGGGCTTGAATTCACGGGCCTGCCGGGCCAGTTTCTCAACGCTGTTGTTGGCCGTCAGACAATAAACTTCGTAGCGGTCGGGGTGCTGTCGGACGACATCGAGGGCCTGTGTGCCGATGCTTCCGGTAGAACCGAGGATACATAGCTGTTGTTTCTTCTTTTCCATTTCCTTTTTCTTGGATTTATAAGTCGAGCAGACCGTCGGGTATCGTCATTCGGATTTCGCGCTTCTGCAGGTCGGCTTCGTGGACCAACTCCTCGTGGGCAGGCAGCAAGACATGGCCTCCAGCGGTGGTTTCCAGCTCAAACAGGGTGTTGATCGTGGCTTCATCGACCGACGTGATATGCCCCACGAGCTTGCCACTCTGCCTGTCGATGACCGCAAACCCTATGATTTCGGCCCACGAAACGTGTGCCTCGTCACTGTCGGAGAGGCTGCGCGGAAAGTAAACCGCATGGCCCGTGAGCGCTCGGGCACGCTCTTGCGTGTCGATATCCTCGAACTTCACGAGTGCGTTCTCATTGCTTTTGAAGCGGTATTCCTCGATGAAAAAGGGCACGAGAATGCCATCCATGTCCACAACAAGATAGTCGGCATCGACGCGGTCGAATACATCGTCGCTGAAAAGGAACGACAATTCGCCCTTCACACCATGGGGCTTCCCCAGCTTTCCTATCTTGTAAATGTCTTCTTCTCGTATCATCTATTCGTTCACGCATGAGCAGAGGCACGGACCGTGCGTCCCTACATGCCTTCTTCCTGTATCATCTATTCGTCTACACGCCTGATGCAGGCTCCCAAGCGGTTCAGTCTGTCTTCGATGTTCTCGTAGCCGCGGTCAATCTGTGCGATATTGGCTATCCAACTGGTTCCTTCGGCACTCATGGCCGCAATAAGCAAGGCGATACCGGCACGGATATCGGGACTTGTCATTCGCCCTGCACGCAGCCGTTTCTTATGGTCGTGCCCGATGACGACGGCCCGGTGGGGGTCGCAGAGAATGATTTGGGCGCCCATGTCTATCAACTTGTCAACGAAGAACAGGCGGCTCTCGAACATCTTTTGGTGAATGAGCACCGACCCGCGTGCCTGTGTGGCCACAACCAGCAGAACGGAAATCAAATCCGGTGTAAGTCCAGGCCAAGGCGCATCTGCCAAGGTCATGATAGTGCCGTCGATAAAGGAGTCGACCACGTAATGAGGCTGACGCGGAACAACCAAATCGTCGCCCTCAACCTGTATTTTTATGCCCAAGCGTTCGAAGGTATCGGGAATGATTCCAAGGTTTCTGCACGACACGTTCTTGATGCGTACGCCGTCACCCACCATAGCTGCCATGCCGATAAAGGAGCCCACCTCGATCATATCGGGCAGAATCGTGTGCTCAGCCGCGTGCAATTGGTCCACACCCACTATCGTAATGCGGTTGCTGGCAATGCCGCTGATGCGCGCACCCATGCCATTCAGCAAGTGACAAAGCTGTTGAATGTAGGGCTCGCAGGCTGCATTATAGACGGTGGTTGTGCCTTTTGCCATCACAGCCGCCATGATGATGTTGGCCGTTCCCGTGACCGAAGCTTCGTCAAGCAGCATATATGTGCCCTTGAGATGCTTGGCCTGAATTTGGAAAACATCGCGTTCATGGTCGTGAACAAACTTGGCTCCCAAGTGTTTGAAGCCCAGGAAGTGCGTATCCAAGCGTCGTCTTCCGATCTTATCTCCACCGGGTTTGGCCACGGTGGCCTTGCCGAAGCGACCCAACAACGGGCCTATCATCAGCACACTGCCCCGAAGCGAGGCGCATTTCTGCACGAACGCCACACTGTCGAGGTAGGAAAGGTTGAGCTGGTCGGCCTGAAACGTGAAGTCACCTTGCGCATGTCGCGTCACTTTCACACCGATTTCCTGCAGCAACTTGATGAGGTTATTGACGTCGAGTATCTCGGGAATGTTCTTGATTCTGACCGGATCGGCCGTCAACAACGTGGCACAGATAACCTCCAATGCCTCGTTCTTGGCTCCCTGAGGCGTGATTTCGCCCTTCAACCGATGCCCTCCTTCGATGATGAATGACTCCATGGCTATCTCTTCTTGCGCTTGTTGACCGTGTTGGCAACAGGCCGTTCGACGATTTTATTGAACACAAAAGAGTCCAAATCCAGCTGTATCTTGCCGTCAGTGTAGCGTGCAAGGTCTGCGGCAACCTTTTCATTGTCGTTCGATCCGTGGCTCCATGCCATGAGATCCACCTTCATTTGATTGGCTGTCAGGCGCACAAGGGCATCGCGTTCCGGCCCGGGTTCCATTGCTTTAAGCTTTTCGAAGAGTTCGAAAATGATGTGTCCGTAGTGCCTGACCGCTATCCGTTGCATCGGATAAGCCATCGGTTGGGGCCGCGAAACCATCTTGTTGGCCTCGCTGATGTCGTAAGGCCAGTCGATATCCAACTTGAAATTGCTCATGATGGCCAGCTGGTCCCACAGCTTTTGGCGGTAGTTTGTGCTCTCTCTTCCCTGCGGAAACATACGCTCCATGATGGTGATAATGGTCTCGGCACAGGCTTGTCGCTCGGCCTTATCAGCCAGCTTGACACAGTAATCCACCATGCTTTGCACTTCACGTCCGTATTCCGGCATCACGAGTTTCTCGCGTTGCGTATTGTAATCCAATCCTTTTATATCCATATCACAGTAATTTCTTTGGCGTTTTGGCCACAAAATCCTTCAGATAGAAGGGCACAAAGTAGGCCACATCTTCGTACTTTCCTTGCGCAATGCGCTTCTCTGCCAGCGGAAACATGTTCTTGGCGAGGGGCAGAATGCCCTCCACGAGATGCGCATTCGCATGGTTTATCGTGCTCATACACTTGGCCGCACCGTTCCCGAAGAAGTAAACCGGACCCTTGTCAAGCTGATCTCGATAGGTCTCGGCAGTCACAATGTCGGCCTGAACGGGCCTTATCTCGTTCAATGCGCGGTCGAACACCTGCGCATAGACCTCCATACGGCGGGCGTCGAGCATGGGAACGAGCAGCGCATCTTCGGCTTTCGGGAGCTCTTGAAGCAGCACGGGGACAGCCAAAAGCTCCAATGTCGGTATGGCAATCAGCCGCACATCGCGACCGTAACAGATGCCCTTGGCCATCGAAGTGCCGATGCGCAGCCCCGTATACGACCCCGGTCCGCAGCTCACGGCCACGGCATCGAGCACGAGGTCATGGCTGTCGATGAACGAAAGCGCCTCATCGACAAAGCTGCCGAGCGTCTCGTTGTGGTGAGGTCCGCTGTGGTCTTCCTTGTTGAAGATGCATGCTGCGTCGTTACTGACAGCAACCGAGCATACGTCGGTGCTCGTTTCAAGGTTCAATATGCACGACATACGATGAAAATATAATCTAAATAAAGTGCAAATTTACGCTTTTTTCCTGCAAAATTGTTACTTTTGCAGAAATTTAACGCGATTGAATCATGATACAGTCCATGACAGGTTACGGCAAAGCCGTGGTCATCTTTAAAGAGAAGAAGATTAATGTTGAGATCAAATCGCTCAACAGTAAGGCCTTGGATCTCGCTGCCCGTATTGCGCCACTCTACCGGGAAAAGGAGATGGAAATACGACAATTGATTGCCAAAAGCCTTGAGCGGGGCAAGGTGGACTTTGCGATTTGGATCGAGAAAGAGGCCATCGTCGATGCGGCACCTATCAATGCTGCCCTCGTAGAAAACTACTACCGGCAGCTCAAAACCATTGCCTCGCAGACCGGTATCCCCGAACCTGCCGATTGGTTCGATACGTTGTTGCACCTGCCCGACGTCACTACGAAGACCGATATGGAGCAACTCTCCGACGAGGAGTGGGCCTTTGCCTTGCAAGCCATCAATGAAGCGATTGCCGCTTTGGTGGCTTTCCGCAAGCAGGAAGGCTCGGCCTTGCAGCTGAAATTCAACGAAAAGATTGACAATATCGAGCGTCTTCTTGCCGGCATCGAGCCTTATGAGAAGGGACGCACGGAGAAAATACGCCAGAACATCGTCAAGGGACTGGAGCAAATCCCCGGTGTCGACTACGACAAAAACCGTTTGGAGCAAGAGCTGATCTATTATATTGAGAAGCTGGACATCAGCGAAGAGAAGCAACGGTTGACCAATCACCTCCGCTATTTCCGCGAAACAATGAACGAAGACGGCCGCGGCGTGGGCAAGAAACTGGGCTTCATCGCACAGGAAATGGGCCGCGAAATCAACACAACCGGCAGCAAAAGCAACCAAGCAGAGATGCAGAACATCGTCGTCATGATGAAAGATGAGCTGGAACAAATCAAGGAACAGGTGCTGAATGTGCTGTAGTAAACACCCACCCCAGCCCTCCCAAAGGGAGGGAGAGCGTGCTTGAGGCGAGCTGTTCGGACTGTTTTTTGATGTAAGAAAAGCTTCGTTAATGAAATATCGCTACGAAACGAACGACGCAAACACCTATCATCTGCTGCTTCAGCGGGCGAAAGAGATGAGAAATAACCCAACGGAGGCCGAAAGAACGCTGTGGCAACACCTCAGTGGCAACCAAATGGGAGTGCATTTCAGGCGACAACACCCCGTGCTCGACTACATTCCCGACTTTGTTTGCCTTGCACTCAAACTCATCATCGAAGTAGATGGCGACTATCATTGCACGGAAGAGCAGCGCAAGAAAGACGAGGAACGAAGTCAATGGCTTGCAACCAAAGGCTTTACCATACTGCGTTTCAGCAATGATGACATCTTTTCAAGACTCCATTTCGTGTTAGATAAAATCAGAAATAAAATGAAAGAAATCAGCAATATGCACTCTTTTGATAACAAACCAGCAAGTCTTTCGCAAGCAAGCGCACCCTCCCTTTGGGAGGGCCGGGGTGGGTTTCCGGTGGATAAGCATGGGCTTCCGGGGAGGCTCCTCGTCTTCAGCGCCCCTTCGGGCTCGGGAAAGAGCACGATTGTACAGTGGTTAGTGAAGGAACATCCCGAACTCAACCTGCATTTCTCCGTTTCATGTACGAGCCGTTTGCCTCGGGGAACGGAGCAAAATGGCGTGGAATACTTCTTTATCTCGCCCGAAGAATTCAAGAAAAAGATTGAAAATAAGGAGTTCATTGAGTATGAAGAGGTCTACAAGGACCGCTATTATGGCACGTTGAAGTCGCAGGTTGAGCAGCAAATCTCACGGGGAGAGAACGTCGTTTTCGATGTCGATGTGAAAGGAGGTTGCAACATCAAGCAATGCTATGGCAGCCGGGCAATGAGCATTTTCGTGCAACCTCCCTCGATAGAAGAGCTGCGCCGACGACTCAATAGCCGTGGAACCGATACGCCAGAAGTTATCGAACAGCGACTGGCCAAGGCCGACTACGAACTCTCTTTCGCCCGGAAATTCGACCATATCGTGGTCAACGACGACCTCGAAACGGCCAAACAAAAAACCTACGAACTGCTTTCTACGTTTCTGAATCAACGATAATCGTGGCCAAAACCCAGCATACGACGCACATCGGCATCTATGGAGGTTCGTTCAACCCCATACATACGGGCCATATCGCATTGGCAAGGACACTGCTCCGGCTCACTTCGCTCGACGAAATCTGGTTCATGGTGTCGCCACTTAACCCATTCAAGCGGGCAACCGAAGACCTTTTAGCCGACAATCTGCGCCTGAAACTCACCCAACTTGCCCTCGAAGGCGAGCCCCGTCTCGTGGCCAGCGACTTCGAATTCAGCCTACCCAAACCCTCTTATACGTACGACACGCTCCGCAAACTCACCGAGACTTACCCCCAGAACCACTTCACCTTGATTATGGGAGCCGACAACTGGCTCGCCTTCGACCGCTGGAAAGACCACGAAAAAATCCTCCGTGACTATCCCATCATCGTCTATCCGCGTCATAACTCCACCGTCGATGCCGCCGCACTTCCACCGGGTGTCACCCTCATCGACACGCCCCTCTACGATTTCAACAGCACGGTTATCCGCCAACGCGTGGCAGACGGTCGCTCCATTCACGGTCTTGTGAAGCCCGAAATCGAAGAACTCACGCGCGAATATTATCAGAATATGGCGCAACATGGGGACTATGACATCAATATGCCCAAGAAAAGCACATAGAAACTTTGGCCTTGAGCATTGCAATACGCCCATGACAGGCATGTAGGGACTTTGACTTTGACCTTTGAACATTGAACTTTGACCTTTAGGATTGGCTGACTTTGAAGTTTGAACTTTAAACATTGAACTTTGGGATTGGCTATGTCAAAAAATGATTTGCAGACAAGAGGCATGTAGGGACGCACGGTTCGTGCGTCCGCTCCATTAGGAATGTAAGTCAGTATACATTGGTTCGTACGCCCGCGCAATATGAATGGCAATCAAATAGCATGGTTGTTGAAGCGAATGCACGCGACGTTTTGAGCGGACGCACGAGCCGTGCGTCCCTACATGCCTCTTGCTTACAAATCATCTTCATAATAGGACTAATCCTAAAGGTCAAAGGTCAATGTTCAAAGGTCAAAGTCAAGGTCCCTACATGCATTCGCGCAGCCTGTCACGTCAGGCATATTGATTACCAACGACTTACACCTTGCGTTGCAATCTCAGCCACATTGCACGGTAATCTTACCCATTTCACCGTGCAATATGGCCCATATTACCGTGCAATGTGGCTGAGATTGCAACGCCATTCCAATGCGATGATTTTACGATTAATGACTGCAAGGGAAATTAACCGATAGTTCTTGCAACGCCATTCTTACTACTATGCTTTCCAATATCCCCTCGCTGCTCGCTCTCCCCTCCTTTTGGGAGGGGCTGGGGGAGGCCTCTCTCTGCCCTAAAGAAGCCTACGCTGCTCGCCCTCCCCTCCTTTGGAGGGGTCGGGGGAGGCTCTTCTCCGCCTTAAAGAAGCCCACGCTATTCGCTCTCCCCTCCTTTGGAGGGGTTAGGGGGAGGCTCTTCTCCGCCCTGAAGAAGTCCACGCTATTCGCCCTCCCCTCCTTTGGAGGGGTCGGGGGAGGCTCCCTCTCCACCCTAAAGAGGCCCACACAGCTCGCTCTCCCCTCCCTTTGGGAGGGGCTGGGGGTAGGTTTTAGGGGTCAGGGGAGCCCCCTATTTCCTTCTTTCCACCCACTTCACCACCTCTTCCATCATCTCCATGCGCAGCAGCTTGGCTGTTCCGGCATACAACAGGGTGGCGATGACGATGCGCACCACGAGCAACAAGGCGGGAGAAGCAATGAGGCACGTGGCGAAATAGGTGGCCGTCATCACGCCGGAGGCCACAAGGAGCGACGGAAGAACGTCTTTCATCACCGCCGAAAAGCGTACGCCAATGATGCGATGTGCCGCAAACTGCCACACCATCAGCCATGCAATGGTGAACAACGTGTAGGCCATCACCATCTTGTTGATGCTATATTGATAGAAAAGGGCTATGATGCCGATTTGCAAAACAATCTGCATCACGTTGCAACGCATATAAACGTCGGAGCGTCCATTGCCCAATGCCACGTTCTGATACACCGTGTAAAAGGGCACGAAAGCACCGCCGATGCACAGCATTTGCAGCAAGGGAATGGCATCGACCCACTGTTTTCCGATCGTAACCAGAATAAACTCGCGCGACACGATGGCCAGTCCGAACATGGCCGGAAAGCTGAAAAAGGCCGTGAAGCGCATCATCTTGCGGAACACGCGCACTGCTCTTCCACGCTCTTCATGCACGGATGCCAACACCGGTTGGGCCACTTGGCCTATCGCATTGGCCACGAATGAGTTGGCCATTGAGTCCCATTTGTAGGCTTGCGTAAAGTCTCCGACGGCCTTAATGGGGTAAAGTCGGCCGAAAACAAGCGTGAGTATGTTGTTGCTGACGGTGTTGATGATGTTCGTGATGAGCACTTTCACGCTGAAACCGAACATGCGTTTGACGGGTTCGAACGTGAAATGGAACGACGGATGCCATGGCGTGAACCAGTAACGGCCAAGGTTCAGCACCGCAATATAGACGATTTGCTGCCACGCCAAGCTCCAATAGGAGAAGCCCAAAAAGGCCAACACGATGGCAATGCTGCCCGAACAGACGAGCGCAATGGCCCCGATGATGGCGATTTCGCGGTTCATCATGTTCTTTGTCATATAGGCCCCGTGGGCTATTCCGAATGAAGAAATGACGAAACTCAGGAAGACCAAGCGCGAAAGCGGCACCAAACAAGGTTGCCGGATATAGGAAGCAATGAGCGGAGCCGAGGCGAACAGCACGACATAAAGCACGAAACCGGCAAGGATGTTGAACCAAAACACCGAGTTGTAATCGCGTGCCTGCGGGCTTTTCAGGTTGATGAGGCCCTGCGAGAAGCCGCTGCTTTGCAGGTTTCCGGCTATCAGTGTGAAGATGTTCAGCACACCCACGATGCCATACTCGGCCGGACTGATGAGCCTTCCGAGGAAGATACCGATGACAAGGTTCAGCAATTGCGTCGTTCCGCTGTTCAAAGCGCCCCAAAAAAGTCCCTTTGCTGTCTTCTCTTTCAAACTTTCTGCCATTCGCGTTTCATTTTGATTGCAAAATTACGACTATTTGATTGAAGTTCAAAAGAAAAGCCTTACTTTTGCAAATATGCAGCAGACGGTATTCCATATCATCTCCCATCTCGACGTAGGCGGTGCGGAACGCGTGGCCATCAATATGGCCGAGTCGCCCACGGAGGGCATTTCGTATCACGTCGTGGAGCTTATCAGGGCGTATGGTGCCTTCAACAAGGTGCTGACCGCGGAGCTTCGGGCCCACCATGTCCGCTATCATCGCGGCTTTGTCCCCGAGGTTCACTTTCATTATCTCTTCGAACGGCTGGCCGCACTGACCTTTCCGCTGTGGTTCCTGTGGCTATTTTTGAGGCATAGGCCACGCGTCATACACTGTCATACCGAGATGCCCGACTTGGCTATTTACTGGTTTTTCTGCCTTTTTCCATGGCTGTTGAAGCGTTGCAAGATTGTGCGGACCATTCACAACACGCGCCTTTGGACGGGAATGGAGCGCACGGGGCGGCGCGTGGAGGCTTTTTTTATCCGACACGATGCCAATGTGGCCATCTCCGAATCCGTGCGGTTGAACTATCAGAATGCCTATCATGCCGACCCACCTATTATATATAATGGTGTGGCTCCCGTCGGTCAGCGACCTTATCCGCACCTGAAAGCCGATAAAATCAATGTGCTTTTTGCCGGAAGATTCGAGGAACAGAAAGGCATCGACACGCTTATCGCCATCATCAAAAGCCTGAACGGCGATGCAAGATATTATTTCCATGTCGTCGGAAGTGGGTCGCTCTGTCCGCTGTTGACGGCGCAATTGGCCGGTTGCGACAATGTTGCCATCGGCGAACCGCTGGCAGATTTGGCCGCATTCCTTGCCGCATTCGACTTCTTGCTCATGCCTTCGCGCTTCGAAGGGCTGAGCATTCTCTCGCTCGAAGCCAGCTTCAATGGGCTTCCGGTCATCATGAATGCTTGCCCGGGACTGCGCGATACGCTTCCCGAAGACTGGCCGTTGCGGGTAGAAAACAACGACCTTGCAGCCTATGAACGCCTTTTCAGTGATGTTCTGCCCGTGATTAACCGGGCCGAACTGCAGGAAAAGGCACGCCACTTCGTCGAGGAGAACTTCTCGATGGCCGTGATGAGACGGAGATATGAGGCGTTATACGGCCTGATATAAGACGACGGATTTGCAAGGTGGGCTTGTCATAAATCAATTATTTTGGCGTTTAGAAACAAAAATATGTGGATAAGTTTTGCAAATAAATTAAAAAAGATATATCTTTGCAGCAGAAACGATAAGAAAGGAAAACCTAAAAGCATTTTCGCTTTAATGAAAATAAACAGTATTATCAACTAAAAAGTTAAGTATTATGAAAAAGGTTTTATTGTCAGCAGCCCTGTTGCTTTCATCGGTTGCAATGTTTGCACAACACGAAGTAGGTACTTTGACCATTCAACCAAAGGCAGGTTTGAACATCGCAAACGTCACAAAGGTTGACGGAAAAGCAAGAGTTGACTTCGTTGGTGGAGCCGAATTGGAGTATCAAGTAGATGATATTATCTCGCTGAGTGGCGGTCTTTTGTACTCTCGTCAGGGCTACAAAGCGAAGAATATTGACGCAAAATGGGCCCCAAGTTACCTCAATGTGCCGGTCTTGGCCAATGTTTATCCTGTTGAGGGCCTTGCCGTGAAGCTCGGTGTTCAGCCCGGTTTCATGATTGACAAGGACAAAGCCGACGAAGCTAAGACATTCGACCTCTCTATTCCCGTGGGTCTGTCTTACGAATATAGCAACTTCGTCATCGACGGTCGCTACAACTTCGGCGTAACCAAGGTTTCCAAGGACATCAGCGCAAAGAACAGCGTATTCCAGATTACAGTAGGTTACAAGTTCGAACTCTAAATCTTCAATGGTAGTCTGCCCCTGAAAGGGACCGGACAACCGTCAGAAGAACACGACATAAGGGCAGCGAAGCCAATCAATATGAGGCTTTGCTGCCCTTAATTGTTTGTATAAGCCGGGGCCGGGAGCCTTCGGTTATTCCACATCGGTGCTCTTCAGCCACACGTCCATGCGTCCTGCACCGCGATGATTCCAAGCATAATAGGGTATCAACGTAAGGCCGACGCGCTTCAATGCCAGGTTGCCATCGGCGTCTTTCGTCAGTTCTTGGGCCGTTGTCCGGAGCGCATTGACGGCGAACGGCTGGCCGTCGGCCTCGGTATTCCAGATGTTATAGCCCTTCACGAGGCTGAAATCGGCATTCGCTTTCACGTATATTTGCTGCAACTGCACGCCATTGTTGTCGGCTGCCTCGGCACAATAGACCAGCGGACCGCACTCCACGGCCACCCTACCGAGGTCGTCTTTCACGCGTTTGTCGGCCACGACCGTTCGCGGTTGCATGTTGAGTTCGAGCGTAATCACGTCACCTTTCCTAACGTTATTGATGCGCATGTAGCCGCCCTCCTGCAGTTCGGGATAGAGATATCCGCCGTTGCGGGCGATGCGCCAGCCGTTTTCGCGTTTATCGGTAAAGCGGTAGAGTCCGCCGGGAGCCACCTCGCCGCGCGCCCAGCCCGGAATGCGAACCATCAGCGACGCTTTCTTGTTGGCATTCTCCAAGACACGGATCGTAATCTTGCCGTCCCACGGATAGTCGGTCATGGTTTCGAGCGTCAGTTCCTTTCCGCCTACGTTCAGCGTTGCGAAGCCTGCCATGAAAAGATTCACGTAAGCGTCGTCACCCCGCACGGCATAGACATACCCCGGCACTGAAGGAATGAACCGACTCAGGTTGCTCGGGCAGCAGGCACAGCCGAACCACGGTTGGCGCGTCAGTGTGCCGTCGGCGTTAAACTTATAATTGCCGTCCGACGCGAGCGGATTGGGATAGAAGAAGCGGCCACCATCGACGCTCATGCCGCTGATGACGCCATTGTAGAGCGTGCGTTCAAGGCAGTCGATATACTTTCCGTCGCCGTGAAGCATGAAGAGCCGAAGGTTCAAATAGCACTGCGCAATGGCCGCACACGTCTCGTTATAAGCCGTCAGGTTGGGCAGTTCGTAGTCGTTGCCAAAGGACTCGCCGCTGTGTCGCGCCCCAACGCCACCCGTCAGATAGTACTTCCGGCCCACAATGTTCTCCCAGATGCGGTCGATGGCATGCACGTAGGCCGTGTCGCCCGTGAGTGCAGCCACGTCGGCCATACCGGCATACATGTAACCGGCCCGAACAGCGTGCCCCACTGCCTCACGTTGCTCCGTCACGGGCTTGTGGCTCTGCGAGTAGGCATTCTTTATGGCCGTCTTTCCGCGGTAGTCGAGGAAGAACTTCGCCTCGTCGAGATAGCGTTTATCGCCTGTGGCAAGATAAAGTTTGGCGAGTCCCATCTCAGCAATCTGATGACCGGGGACGACGCACGCCTGTCCTGCCCGCGGGCCCACCTCGCGCACCACGCAATCGGCATACCGTCGCGCGATATCAAGGAACTTCTTCGACCCCGTAGCCTGCTCATGTGCCACGGCAGCATCGAGCATATGGCCCAGATTATAGAGCTCATGACTCAGCTCTTCCACCTTTTCCCACCGCTTCATGCCAGCCCACGGGTGCGGATGCCGCGGGTTCATCGTGCGTGCCGTGTAGAGATAGCCGTCCGTCTCCTGCGCCTTGGCCACGATGTCGAGCACACTGTCGATGTAAGCCTCAAGCCTTTTGTCGGGGAAGCTCTGCAGCATGTAGCTCGCACCCTCGATGGTTTTGTAGACATCGGTGTCGTCGAAGGGGAATCGCATGAACTGGTCAACCACATAATCGTCGCTCGGATGAGCCGCCTTCACGAAGTTTTCGTAGCGATGTTCCGTCTCGCACTTGCCGAACGCCAGCGGAATCGTCACCTTCTGCACGGCTTTCAGTCGTTCGCCGAAGAACGAACCGGGCGCGAGTCTGACGCTCGTGAAGGGCACTTGCCGATAGGGATAGCCCGCAACGGCAGGCTGTGCAGTGGCCATACAGGCTGTCGTCGAGGCCAAAAGCAGGGTTAGTAAATTCTTTTTCATGCTGTCAGGGTTGAGTTAAACGAATCGTTTCACGAAGGCAAATATATGCAATTCTTTTCGCTTCTGCAATAAAGTGTATCCTCTTTCTTGCCATGCAAAGCGAAAAAGCAAGGCAGCAAACGGGCACGCAAGGCAGAGAAGCAACGCCTTCCCCCTGTAGGGACGCACGGCCCGTGCGTCCGCTCCGTTGTGAATGTAAGTCAATATACATTGGTCCGTGCGTCCGCACAAGATGAATGGCAAGTAAATAGCATGGTTGTTGGAGCGAATGTACGCAGCGTTTTGAGCGGACGCACGAGCCGTGCGTCCCTACATGCACTCGCACAGCTTGCCATCTCAACCATTTTGCACATCAATATAGCCATGACAAGCATGTAGGGACTTTGACTTTGACCTTTGAACATTGAACATTGAACACTTTGGGATTGGCTATGTCAAAAAATGATTTGCAGGCAAGAGGCATGTAGGGACGCACGGCCCGTGCGTCCGTTCAAACACAACAAGCAGGGAAGCAACGACTCCCACCGTAAGGATGCAAATCAACCTTATAGCATGAGCGAATTGGACAAACGTGTCCAACAAATTAGACAGGTTTGTCCAATCGATTGGACAGACGTGTCCAACTCATTGGACAGGAGTGTCCAGCTTATTGGACAGCCGTGTCCAATTAATTATCTGCAGGTAGGAAACGAACCCTCTCATAGGAGATAAAGAATTCTACACCGCTGTATAAGCTGTTCTACACAAGAGTATAATTCATTCTACACAGCTGTATAATTCATTATACACAAGAGTATAATCCGTTATACACAGCTGTATAATTCATTATACACGGGAGTATAATCCATTCTACATCACTGTATAATGAATGGTGGTGCGGTTTATAGATAAGAGCGGTAGGACTGTGGCGCGGAAAGGGACAGGGCTGAAGCGCAGAGCGACACGCTGCAGCGGCTATTCGGGCAGCGGCGGAATGTGGCTGCAGCGCATCTTTTTCGTGTGCGGCATGCAGTTCGCGCGGCTTTTCTTTGGTTATCTTGTCTGAAAGACGTAACTTTGCACGCAACTATTCATTAAAGTAGAGAATTATGGCATACAATTTATTGAAAGGTAAGCGCGGCATCATCTTCGGTGCACTGAACGACATGTCTATTGCATGGAAAGTGGCCGAACGCTGTGCTGAAGAGGGGGCGTCGGTTGTGCTGAGTAACACCGAGATGGCCCTGCGTATGGGTGAACTTGATGTGCTGGCAAAGAAGATCGGTGCGCCGGTCATAGCGGCCGATGCCACCAATTACGACGACCTTGAGAACGTGTTCGTCAAGTCACAGGAGCTGTTGGGCGGCAAAATCGACTTCGTGTTGCATTCCATCGGCATGAGTCCGAACGTGCGCAAGCGCCGCACTTACGACGACCTCGACTACAACTGGCTCAATAAGACGCTCGACATCTCGGCCATTTCCTTCCACAAGATGCTGCAGGCCGCCAAGAAGGTGGACGCCATCGCCGAGTATGGCTCGGTGGTTGCGCTGACCTATGTGGCTTCGCACCGCACGTTCTTCGGCTATAACGACATGGCCGACGCCAAGAGCCTGCTGGAAAGCATCGCACGCAGCTTCGGCTACATCTATGGCCGCGAGAAGAACGTGCGCATCAACACGATTTCGCAGTCGCCCACGGCCACGACGGCGGGCAAGGGCATCAAGGATATCGACAACATGATGGACTTTGCCGACAAGATGTCGCCGCTGGGCAACGCTTCGGCTGACGATTGCGCCGACTACTGCGTGACGCTGTTCAGCGATCTGACGCGCAAGGTGACCATGCAGACGCTCTTCCACGACGGAGGCTTCTCGAACATGGGCATGAGCCTGCGGGCCATGAACCAATACAGCAAGGCGTTGGACGACTATAAGGACGAGAACGGCAAGGTCATCTACGGCTGATGCCGCGACGGTTCCGCTATTTTTACGGGAAGCCACGGGCCGGTCTGCGCGATTGGTCCGTGGCTCTTTTATTGATGAAAGCATGAAGAAGAAGATTGCATTGGCACTGTCGAGCGGTGGGGCACGCGGATTGGCTCACATCGGGGCCATCGAAGCCTTGGAGAGCCGCGGGTATGAGATTTCGTCGATAGCGGGTTGCTCGATGGGTGCGCTCATCGGCGGCATGTATGCGGCGGGGAAGCTGCCCGAAGTGAAGCAGTGGATGTTCAAGCTCGACCGTCGGAAGGTGCTCTCGCTGGTCGATTTCTCGCTCAGTCTGAACCATTTGGTGAAGGGAAACAGGGTGATGGACGCCCTGAAAGAGGTAGTTCCCGACGTCAACATCGAAGACCTTCCCATTCCCTATACGGCCGTGGCGACCGATTGGAACAGCGGCCGCGAGGTAATCTTCAGCAAAGGAAGCCTGTATAACGCCATTCGGGCGAGCATCTCCATTCCGTTGTTCTTCAATCCCGTCAGATGCAAGGAGATGTTGCTGGTAGACGGTGGCCTTGTCAACGCGCTTCCGCTGAACAGAGTGGCTCGCCGGACAGACGACCTGCTTGTGGGCATCAACGTGAGCACGCACGATTACCGCGGCGAACTGCTCATGCAGCACTTCGTTGAGAAGAAGTTGCTCGGCAAATCGATGCCGGTGGCCATCATGAACCGCGTGCTCACCCATCTCGAAGGCCTCAACGTCAACTATGTCACGCTGCTGATGCGCACCATCGCCATCATGTTGGAACAGAACACGCGCCAGCAAATCAAGCTTTCGCACCCGGATATCGTCGTTCAGGCGCCGATGAAGCGATACGGAACCTTAGACTTCGACAAGGCCGAGGCCATCTCGCAAATCGGAGAACGCAAGACACTCAAGGCTATCGACCACTATGAGCAGACGCATCAATCGCTTTGGCAACAGTTTCTGAGCCTGAACCGATAGCGCAATGCCTGCCCTCCGGTCTTAATCGCAATAAGACGGCGTTGCAATCGCAGCCATATTAGCACGCAATCGCAGCCACTTTGCACGGCAATCTCACCTATTTTGGCGTGCAATATGGGTGAGATTGAAACGCACTTCTGTAGACAGTTAACGAATAGGCGAGTGGACAAGTTGCATGCTTTGCGGTATGTAGGGACCTTGACTTTGAACTTTGAACATTGAACTTTGACCTTTATGATTAGCTGACAAGAGGCATGTAAGGATGCACGGGCCGTGCGTCCGCTCCGTTTTTCAGTTGTTTACTCGTCAACCGTGCTGGGCGGACGCACGAGCCGTACGTCCCTACATGCCTATCCCCTGCGCATGGTGCAACCACCTCTTATATCTTGTTTCCCATATCGACGGCCTGACGGATACGGTCGGCCATTCCGATGCCCCCGCAGATGTTTCCGCCGAGCGTAAGGCCGGGGTATTGCTGTTCAATGGCAGCGATGGCGGCGAACCGTTCGGTGCTCGTTCGCTCGTATTGTGGTATGGCCCGCGGGTGACGGAAGATGCGAATGAGGTCGGGCTGCGTGCCTTCGGGCAGCGAAAGCATGCGGTTCATGACCTCAGAGACACATGCCAGCAGGGCATCATCGCTCATGGAGAGCATCTCCGGACGCCGCATTCCGCCGAGAAAGAACGAATAGAGTGCGCCGTCTTGCGGACTTCGGCCGTCGAAACACGACGACGGGAAGAGAATGCCGAGCACTTGCTGCCGCTCGCACGAGGGAATAAGGCCGCCGAATGCGCGTTGTCTGACGCCACCCGTATGGTTTACGCCCACGCTCACCTGCACGATGGGCGCATAATGCAGCGAGGCAATGGCCTCCATCTGCCGTTTGTCAACGAAAGGCAGCAGCGACGGCAAGGCGTAGGCACCAACGGTGGTGACGACATGGTTGCATTGCATCGTCAATGTGGCGTTGTCGGGCGTGCGATAACTCACTTCCCACCTTCCGTCGGCAGTGGGTTGCACCGTGACGTGGGTCGCTTCGAGCACGATTCTGTCGCTGCCAACCGACCTTTCCAAGGCCTCTATCAGTCTGCCCAAGCCGCCCTTGGCTGAGAACACCTGCTTCGTTGCGCGCCGGTCGCGGTCGGTTTTGGGTGCTTTATACTTGGCTATGGCTCCCCGAATGAAACTGCCATGGTCGTGCTCGAGGTTATAAAGCTTGGGAAGGGCATGGCGGGTGACGAGCTTGAACGGGTCTCCGGCGTAGACACCCGATATGAATGGGTCGACAGCATAGTCGAGATAGGAGCGTCCCAAGCGTCGGATAACAAGCTCGGCTACGCTTTCATCGGGGTCGGTTCCGGGCTTACGGAACGGCTCGCCCAGTATTCTCAGCTTGTCGGTCCACGTGAACAAAGAAGTCGAAAAGGCTGACTTCGGACCGCAAGGAAGCGCATGGAAGCGTCCCTTTTTCCATACCCATCGCTGCTTAGATGCCTCATGTGCCGTCTCAATTTGGCAGCCGTAAGGTTGCAATTCATCGAAAAGTTCGGCCACTTCGGGGTAGGAAATGACACCCGTATTGGGCCCGCTTTCAAACACAAAGCCCCCATCTTGGAACGTATGTATCTGTCCGCCGACGCGCTTTTCCTGCTCCAAAACGATGCAATCCACGCCGCGTTTGCGCAACGTGTGGGCGGTTGTGAGGCCCGTGAGGCCTGCACCGATGACGATGGTATCATGGAATGGCTGCATAGGCGTCAGGGATTGAGTTTGAACAAGAGCGACGTGCCCATCGTGAACGGCCTGCCTTGCTGCGCATAGGCGGTGGGAGCCACGAAAGCATAGGCCATGTAGCGCGTGTTGGTGGTGTTCTTGGTCCACAGTTCCCACGTGAACCGCCCCTTGGTTGCGGCAACTTTCAGGTTGAGCAGGGTGTAGAAAGGTTGCCGGAGCGTGTTGTCTTCGGTCCAATAAATCTTACCTGCGCCCGTGAGTGCGGCATTCAGCATCAGTTTATCCAAGCCCATGACGTGCGGAATGGTGTAGTTGGCCGCGAAAGCCATCGTCTGTCGGGGCACCATCGGCAGCATATTGCCCGTGTAACTGACCGTCGCACTCTTCTCATAGCGCAGGAATCGGGCGTAGGTGTAGCCGTAATTGGCCCGCAGTTCCAAGCCCGTGAGGGGCCTATAGACGGCCGAAAGCTCGACACCTTTACTATCGGAGTGACCCGCGTTGTTGATGATATTGCCCAGACCCGGCACGGTCGAGGTCACTTGCTGATGCTTCCAATCGATGTAGAACAGGCTTATTTCGGTCTGAAGTGCCCTGTCGAAGAAGGTCAACTTCGCACCAATCTCGTAGTTCCAGTTGTATTCGGGGTCGTAAGCCGGCAGGTCTTTCGTGGTCGACGTCAGGTTATAGCCACCTGCTTTGTAGCCGGCTGCTACCGAAGCATACACCATTTTGTCGGCCGAGAGGTGTTGGCTGAGCGTGAACTTCGGCGTAACCCGACTGAAATGCATGTGGTCTTTGAACGTAGCCGTCAGCACCTTGCTGTCCATTCCCGCTGCCAACGCGTATTTATAAGCCTCATAATCCTCTCCCACGCGCTCGTAATCGTAGCGCAATCCCACGGCAGCATGCAGGCTTTGCGTAAGGTCATAGGTGGATTGATGATAGAGGGCACCGCCCCAAGTGGGGTTGTCATAGAACTTCGGTGTGGCGAATTTCGGCGTCAGGAACTGTGTTTCGACCATGTTGTTGAGCTTCTGATAGAAGCCAAATGCTCCAACAATCCAGTGATAGCGGCTGTCGTGGCGCGTCGAACGCAGCGTGAACTCCTGACTGGCGAGGCGTTGTTTCAGCGCAGTGATGGCAAAGAAGAGGTCGACCGGCATGAAGTCTTGGTCGATGTGTTGCCGGTCTTTGCTGTATTGAAAGGACGTCTGGCTGTTGAAGCTGAAGCCCTCGCCGCGGTAGAGCCAGTTCATTCCGCCCGAGAATAGGTTGCGTCGGTAGTCGCTCCGGCGGTTATAGCCGACCGCTCCGACCCGGTTTGCCGCCACATCATAGGCACCATAGGGATAACCGCCCTGCAGCGTGTGGTCGAAGATGAGGCTCATGCGCATCGTCCAGCGGTCGGTCGGCCGCCAAGCAAAGCCCAGTCTGGCGCTCGCAGTGTTGCTGTCATCGGCCTTCTCGCCAAGGGTTCGATTATAGAAAAAGCCGTCGTTGTGATGGTAATTGCCCGATATGGAGAAGCCGAAACGCTCGTTCAGCTTCGCATAATGACCCAAAGTGAGTTGCATATCGTTGCGCGATCCGTAGCCAATTCGGGCCATAGTGTTCTGGTAATCCAGCGGCGAATGGGTCGAAATATTGATGAGTCCGCCCGTCGAATTGCGGCCGTAGAGCGTGCCTTGTGGCCCACGAAGCACCTCAATCCCACTGATTCCGGCAAGCTCCATGTCGAAAACCGAGCGATCGAAATAGGGCATTCCGTCGACGTAAAGTCCCACGGAAGGCGCGTTGATCTTCGAACCTATGCCGCGAATATAGATGGGCGTGTTCTGCCGTGCCCCGTAGTCGGGCATGAAGAAGTTGGCAAACACCGTGCTCATCTCGCGCAGTCCGCGCTGTTCGTTGTCCTGAATGAAGCGGCTTCCGGCTGTCGAAACCGACACAGGCGCATCTTTCACGTTGTCTTGTTTGAACCCCGTCACGACCACTTCACGCAGTTCGTGCCGGCTTGCGATGGTTGAGTCGGCTTCCGTTGCACCTGCGGCCGTCGCAAAGCATACCCCGAGTAGGGATAACATAAATCTCATGTTTTCGTCTTTTTGAATTCGTTTGCAAAGTTAAAGCTTTGCATTCGGCCGTGCAATCATTATTTATAAGGAATGTGAGGCGCCCCGGGTCGTGCGCCCGAAGCATGTCCCTTGCACAGTGGGAACATACGCCTTGCGAGGCACAAGCGCAGGCCTTGCGTTGAATAACAATATGTATTGTGTTATATAATAATAGGTATTGCGCGACACAAAAGCCTATTCTGACGTGCACAACTATAGGACTTGATAGCGACAACTATAGGACCTATCGGTTTCCCAACGTGTTGGGAATGTTACAACTCCTATAGCTGTCGTCCTCTTCTCCCTATTTCGTCAATAGATACTTCCTATTTGGCCGATAGCTTTCCCCTACTTAGGCCACAAGTTCTCTCTATCTTGCAGCCTCTTTCTCCCCGTTCCGCCGACTTCCACGCGCTGTTTCACGGGCATGATAGCCCGCAAGCTCCCCGCTCCCCTGCTTTGGAGGGACCGGGGGAGGCTCTCTCAATAAACGATTTTCACGCCGGCGAAGAAGCAACGGGGCTGAGCCGGACCGTAGATGTAGGCCGAGTCGCGTCCCCAACCGCGGTCGAAGTCCTTTTGATAGGCGTTGGTGAGGTTCTGAATGCCGGCGTTCAGCTCCAGCTTCACGTAATCGGAGAGCCGGATGTTGTAGGCCAGTTTCGTGTTGAGCGTGAAGAAGGCCGGTGTGTCAACGGCTTCAGGCCCTACTTCGGTTCCGTCTTCGAGCGTATGCTTGGCATGTCCGACGAGCATTCGGCCCGTGTAGTTGCCCGAAAGCGAGGCCGAGAGGTTCTTGAGTGGCGTGAACGAGGCCGTGAAGTAGCCATAGGCAGAGGGCGTGCGCATGAATTTTTTCACCTTGGGAGCGTCTTCGTCCCACTCCGTTTCTTCGTCATAACGACTTTGCTGCAGCGTCATTCCGGCCTGAAGTTGGAACCATGAGGTAAAAGCAGCCTTGCCTTCGAGGTTCAGTCCGAGCACTTTTGCGCCGCTTCCGTTGTAGCGTTCCTGCACGCGGTTGCCCTCGCTGTCCTTTGTGTTGAGCTGTCTTAGGGCGAAAACATCGGTCAGATGGGTGTAAAAACCCTCGATGAGGAAGTTCGTTTGCACGCTTCCTATCGTCTGATAAAGGTCGGCCGAGAGACTGAAACTGTGTGAACGCTCCTCTTTAAGTCCGCTTGCCAAACGCGTAACGATGCGTTCTCCGCCTGCAAACCCCACGTGAAGGTCTTCGTCGAATGCCTGCGGTGCGCGGAAACCACTGGAGTAACTGGCCCGCAGATTGATGTTTTCTGTGGGGTTATAGCGCAGGTTCACGCGCGGACTGAAGATGGCATGACGGATCAGATTGTGCTTATCTATGCGCCAACCCAGCAGGAAACTCCACGTCTTATTCTTCCATTCGTTTTGCAAATAAGCGCTGGCAATCCTCGACTTCTGCTCAAGTAGATGGTTATATCCGATGATTTTGTCTTTCAATGCGTCATGGTTATACTCTGCACCGAGGGTGAGATCGGATGGCAAAAAGAGCAGGTTATCGAACTGATGGAGGTATTGTAAGCCCGTAACAGTAGTGAAATCTGTGGTGCGTCCGTAGGCTTTTTGCGCTGCAATTCGGTCGGCGAAAGAACCTTCACCGATGCCACCATAGTAGCTTTTCCGCGTGGTATTGCTGAACGAGAAATAGGCCTTCAGGCGGTTCTTGTAGTCATTTGACGAGAGATCGTAGGCCAAGTTGCCCCCGTTGATGTCGTGGTCGAGCTGCTCGGTGATGTTGGCTTCGTGGGGCGGAAGGTCCAAGTTGTTGCCTCCCCTTCGGAATTCACTGATGTTATGATACTGCAATGAGAGCTTTGAATAAGGCGTAAACTTGTAGAAAGCGCTCAATCCGAGCGTCTGATTCCGCAGGTTTGGCAATTCAGTATAGCCGTCTCCGTCGTGGTCAAAGCCTGGTCTGTAATGGTGTTGGCCATAGACATAGAGGCCTGTTTTGCCGTCTTCGCTCACCACAGAGACGTTGGCTGTGGTGTTATTCTCCATGCCTCCCTTTCCTTCTATGGACGTCGTTGTGTGGCTCACTTCGGCAGAATTGCGCACAGGTTCCTTGGTAATGACGTTGATGGTGCCTCCGATGGCCGACGCACCGTATAGCGCTGAGCCGCCACCCCGCACCACTTCGATGCGGTCGATCATGTTTGAAGGGATTTGTTCCAAGCCATATATGCCGTTGAGTGAGGTGAAAATAGGGCGCGAATCAATCAATATCTGACTGTAATGTCCGTCAAGTCCGTTGATACGCACCTGTGAGAAGCCACAGTTCTGGCAGTTGTTTTCGGTGCGTACACCGGGCTGGAAGTTCAGTCCCTGCGCCATACACATGGCGTTGGTTTGGTCAAATAGCTTGCTGTCCAACACGTTTACGAGGGCCGGAGCCTCGCGCCTTAGCGTCTGTGAGCGGTTGGCTGTGAGCACAACTTCGTCCAAAGCGATGGCATCTTCGGTGAGTGTGAAGTTCACTTCTTGCGAACTATTCGCGCTGATTTCTATCTCACGGGTAGCCGTTCGATAGCCCAATGCCTTCGCTTCAACAGTATGTTTGCCCACAGGAAGGTCCTTTAAGTAATAGTGACCGGTAGCATCTGTGGCGGTTGTCAGCGTGGTTCCCCTCACAGAAACGGTCACATAGGCCAGGTGTTCATTGTCTTTTGCTTGGACAACATGCCCATAGATGTTCGCATCGGTGCGGTTTTTCGCCACCGGTTCGCCCGCCTTACCGGGCAAGGAAAGCGTGCACAGCAGTGCCATCAAGCCTAAAAAGCATTTTATTTTCATATGATTGCGTTTTAAATTCTACGGTTTGATTTGTCAAATGCAAAGATACGCCTTCCGTTTTCGGCTCGCAATACCTATTAATAGGCAATTCACAGCCGCCCCGCATACCTTGTTTTATTACTCGGTTTTCGGTATTTCGGCCGGTTGCATGTTTGAAACAATGTTATTTTTCCAGCCGAAAGACCCGATATTCCTTGTTGAATGACTACCTTTGCAGCATGAATTTTCATCATCATTAAAGCCTTATCCGCATGAAAATATTAATCCTCGGGCTCGGTGTCATCGGCTCTACGTATGGCTATATCCTACGGAAAAGCGGGCACGATGTGGCACATTACATTCGTCCCACGTCGCAGAACCATGCCACCGAAAGCCTCTCTGTGTCGCTGCTTGACGGTCGGAACGATAAGAAAGGGCAGCAAACGGAAGACCATTATCCTATAACGCACGCCACACCCGGCAGCCGCTACGACTTCATCATCGTCAGTCTGTCGTCCCTCCGCCTTGAAGAAGCGCTCGAAACCCTTCGCGACAACCGCTTCGAAGGAACGATATTGCTCTTCTGCGGCGTATGGGAAAGCCGCGAACATATCGAACATATCATGGCCGGAAGGCCTTATCTGTTGGGCTATCCCGTTGCAGGAGGACGACTGAACAAGGCAGATTGCCGACTGGAATGCGTGATTTTCGACCACATTATGCTTGAATCCCGCGAGCGAACCGCTGTCGAAAACTACGACGATATCACCCGTTCTTTCCTCCAATCCGGCATAAAAAGCGAGTGCCCCCACGACATGTTGGAGTGGATATGGCTGCATATGAGCATCAATGCCGGCGTGATTTCGACCATCATAGCCCTTGCCGAAGCCGACCCAAAGCGGGCAGACGAGTGCGTGGAAAGGCTGATGGACAGCACCCATCTCCTGCGCCGTGCGGTGCTGACGGTGCGCGAATGTATGAAGATCGTAGCCGGTCGGGGCGTCAACTTGCGCCATTACAGGGGCGAAGTGCTCCCGTTTCGGCTCCCCGTTTGGCTTTCCGCACCCTTGATGAAGCGCATGTTTGCCACCCAAATCCTAACGCGTCGAATCATGTTATTGCATGCCAACGTGCCCGATTTGCTCCATGTCTGCCGCCTTGTCTACCGTGAAGGAAAGACGCAGTCGGCTGCATGTCCGCTCTTCAACGACAATGTGGAGCGGTATATGCTGCCCGAGACGACCGAAAGGTCACCACTTTCCGAGGCCCATTCGCCCAGTGTCGGACCGTCGGTGCATGAACATCACGACGCATGAACCGCCATCGGGAATACCGGAAGGCAGCCGTTTCAGACAGCGCAACGGGATTGAAAATCAACCCTTTGCATGTTGCGTTCCAATCTCACCCATTTTACCGCGCAATAAGGGTGAGATTAGCGTGTAATATGGCTGCGGTTGCACGGTGAAAAGGGTGAGATTGGAACATGAGATGAAAGTCGTTGATAATCACTGCGAATGATGTAGGGACGCACGGCTCGTGCGTCCGCTCACGTTTCAGTTGTCAGTGGACGCGTAAACAAGTGGACAAGTTGATGGTTCGACGCATGTAGGGACGCACGGCTCGTGCGTCCGCTCCATCAACCACGCATATTCGTTTGTAATCCCCTTACGCGGACGCACGAGCCGTGCGTCCCTACATCGCCATCTCACTCCGACGGCATTGAAAGGAGCGTGAAAAAGGGCGGTCAGGACAGCCGTTCGGTGCGATTATATGCAAAAAACGATGGCCTGTTCGGCAAAAAGCACTATCTTTGTGGCACTTCAATCAATCAATAAAACATTAGGATTATGATTCGTATCAATGCATTTTTCGTAGTGAAAGCGGGCGTGACCACCGCCCAAGTGAAGGCCGTGACCGACGAATTGGTCGAGAAATCGCGCCAAGATGCGGGCAACAAGGGCTACGATCTCTTTGAAAGTACCACCCAACCCGGCGTATATATGTTCTGTGAAAGCTGGGAAAACAGCGAACTTTTGGATAAGCATGCGCATTCAGAGCACTTCACCCGCCTTGTGCCTCAGTTGGAATCGCTCTGCGAAAAGGGGCTGAGCATCGAGAAGTTTGAGCGGTAAGACGACGCAAGCGTAGTGTTTTTGGCCTCAACGATGGGCAAAAAGGGCGTGCGGTTTCGTGCGTCCTGATGGATTGTCGTGCCCTTTCTCCCCGCCTTTCAAACGCATGTTCGGAGGGCTTTTCCTTTGTTAAATAATCCAAAATGGGGACAATAAGCGACGAATATTCGTATATTTGTTCCCAAACACTGCACGAATTGAATTACCTTAACATAGAAACGCATGATGAACATTCCTACCGTTTTTTGGCTTGTGCCGCTGGCATCGGCCGTTGCATTGGGCATGGCGTGGTATTTTTTCACGGCCATGATGAAAGAAGATGAGGGAACCACGAAGATGAAAACAATCGCCATGCACGTCAGGAAAGGCGCCATGGCCTACCTGCGGCAGCAATATAAGGTTGTTGGCATCGTGTTTGTGGTGCTCGCTTTGGTGTTTGCTTTCATGGCTTATGTGCTGAAAATACAGAATCCTTGGGTGCCCGTGGCCTTCTTGACGGGTGGTTTCTTCTCGGGACTCTCGGGCTTTTTCGGCATGAAAACGGCCACCTATGCCTCCGGACGCACGGCGCATGCGGCACGGAAGGGCTTGGACAGCGGACTGAAAGTGGCTTTCAGAAGTGGCGCCGTGATGGGACTTGTGGTCGTGGGGCTGGGACTTCTCGACATTGCCCTATGGTTCCTGATTCTCAATTACGTTTATGAAGGCGAGCAAACGGCCCTGATTACCGTCACGACAACCATGCTCACGTTTGGCATGGGCGCCTCTACGCAGGCGTTGTTTGCGCGTGTCGGCGGTGGCATCTACACCAAGGCAGCCGACGTGGGAGCCGACCTTGTGGGCAAGGTTGAGGCAGATATTCCCGAAGACGACCCGCGAAATCCGGCCACGATAGCTGATAATGTGGGCGACAATGTGGGCGATGTGGCCGGAATGGGGGCCGATTTGTATGAGAGCTACTGCGGAAGTATCCTCTCAACTGCCGCACTTGGGGCCACAGCTTTTGCCATGAAAGGCGACATGCAACTGCGGGCTGTCATCGCACCGATGATTATTGCGGCCGTAGGAATATTCCTTTCGCTCATCGGAATCTTCCTTGTTCGCACGAAAGAAGGGGCAACGATGAAGCAATTGTTGCGGGCCTTGGGACTCGGAACCAATGTGAGTGCGGTGCTGATTGCCGTGGCCTCGTTCGTTATTCTTTATCTTTTAGGCATTGAAAACTGGCTCGGTGTGTCGTTTTCTGTCATCAGTGGACTTGTTGCAGGAGTCATTATCGGTCAGGCAACCGAGTATTATACCTCGCAAAGTTACCGTCCCACGCAGCAAATAGCCGAGGCAAGCCAGACCGGTCCGGCCACGGTAATCATCAAAGGTTTGGGCACCGGCATGATTTCCACGTGCATTCCCGTGCTCGTTATCGCTGTGGCTATCCTGCTGAGTTACCTTTGTGCCAACGGTTTCGACATGAGCATGCGGGCCGATTCCATCAGTCGTGGCCTCTATGGCATCGGCATTGCGGCCGTTGGAATGCTCTCAACGCTCGGCATAACGCTTGCAACTGACGCCTATGGTCCCATTGCCGACAACGCAGGAGGCAATGCCGAGATGAGCGAACTGGGCAAGGAAGTGCGCCAACGTACTGATGCGCTCGACGCATTGGGCAACACAACGGCCGCCACGGGCAAGGGGTTTGCCATCGGAAGTGCGGCATTGACGGCCCTTGCCTTGCTGGCTTCGTATGTCGAAGAGATTAAGATAGCGATGGCAAGAGCCGTGGAAGAAGGAGCCCGTTTCATAGATGTTGCGGGGCAATCTTTCGACCCTTCGAGGGCCACGATGCCTGATTTCATGGACTTCTTTCAAGTGAATTTGATGAATCCCAAGGTGCTTGTGGGTACCTTTATCGGTGCAATGGCGGCCTTTCTCTTCTGTGGTTTGACGATGGGAGCCGTGGGACGGGCTGCCCAATCCATGGTGGAAGAGGTGCGAAGGCAGTTCCGTGAGCTCAAAGGAATACTGGAAGGAAAGGCCGAACCCGACTATGGTCGCTGCGTAGAAATATCCACTCGGAGTGCTCAAAGAGAGATGATTGTGCCGAGTTTGCTGGCGATTGCCATTCCAATCGTAGTGGGAATGGTGCTCGGAGTGGCCGGAGTCTTGGGCTTATTGGTGGGCAGTTTGTCGGCAGGGTTCACGTTGGCGGTGTTCATGGCCAATGCCGGTGGTGCGTGGGACAACGCAAAGAAGATGGTTGAAGAAGGACACTTCGGTGGCAAAGGCGCTGCAACGCACAAGGCAACCATCGTGGGTGACACCGTTGGAGACCCTTTTAAAGACACTTCGGGCCCCAGTCTGAACATCTTGATCAAGCTGATGTCGATGGTAAGCATCGTCATGGCGGGACTCACCGTGGCGTTTATCTGAAACGAAAAAACGTAAAAAAGACCGTGAGACTATACAGATTTACCGATTTTTTATATACTTTTGTTACACGATTAACAGTATATTAAAAAGTTATTGTATGAAAAAAGTAGTATTACGCCTGCTGATTGCAGCATGCTGTATGGTGAGTTCAATGCCGGTGATGGCACAGTTTAATCTTAAAAAAGCCGTCAGTGGGGCTGCAAAGGCAGTGAAAGCGGCGACGCTGACCGATGCCGACATGGCGAATTATGTCAGGGAATACGTCGCTTGGATGGACAAACACAATCAGGTTTGCCCTGAAAAGAATCCCTATACCGTGCGTCTGAAGAGGCTAACGGCAGGCCTGACCAACGTTGAAGGCATTCCTTTGAACTTCAAGGTCTATTATGTTACCGACGTGAATGCCTTTGCTTGTGCCGACGGAAGCGTGCGGGTGTTCTCCTCTTTGATGGACATTATGACCGATGAAGAGCTGCTTGGGGTCATTGGACACGAGATTGGACACGTCGCACACAAGGATTCTAAGGACGCATTCCGCACGGCTTTGCTCACTTCGGCACTAAAAGACGGCGTCTCATCTACCAACGGTAAGGCTGCAGCACTCACTGATTCGCAACTCGGCGACCTTGGAGAAACGTTGCTGAATGCCTCATATTCGCGAAAACAAGAGAGCAGTGCAGACAGCTATGGCTATGAGTTTCTGAAGAAAAACGGCAAGAACCCGTGGGCTATTGCATTGTCGTTTGAGAAGTTAAAGAAGCTCGAAGAGGACGCAGGTTACCAAAAAGACAGCAAATGGAAGCGTATGTTCTCCTCTCATCCCGACCTCGATAAGCGCATCAAGACCATGAGTGAGCGGGCAAAGAAAGACGGATTTGAACGTCCGGAGAACAAGATGCCCGAGAAACCTGCGGCAAAGAAGACTGCAAAAGGCAAGAAGAAATAAGCCGAAATCCCTAATAATGACACCTATATGATAAAGAAAACAACAACAATCCTTCTGCCGTTGCTGTGCTTCGCGGCCCAGTATGCAGCGGCATCCAAGCTTACTGAGAATCGACTGGAAGCTCCCGTAAGCAGCAGTTACACTACGTTATGGTTCATTCTTGCTTTCGGTGGTGTGTTCCTCCTCGTCACCTTGTACAACCATTGGGCGAAAGTGAAGATGCTGTTCCGCATGTTTGGCGGAACTCTTCGCATGGAAGAGGACACCCAACTGACCGAGGACCAACAGCGAAAGATGCTTTTGAGCGGGGTTTATTCAACGCAAAAGAGTTCGCCCATGAATGTCATCAAGACCGGAATGGGCAGGGAAGAACGCCGGGAACTGCTGTCCCGAGCCTACGGAATCACCGATTCGGCGACGGCAAAAGACAAGTTGGACTATTTCAAAGATGCTGGTTCGCGCCGCTTCTTCACCCAAGTTACCGAATCATTGAAGCTCAAAAACAAGAAAGAAATCCAGCAATATATCAGCGAAAGCTTTGAAGATGAGGAGGACATGCAGGACTGTTGGGAGCAAGTGCAATATGCCTTTGCGTCCTTGGAACCGCTGATAAAGGAGCAAATCATACGAGATGAGGCCGACTTTATACGTATCGGACCCGACGCATGGGACGTAGGTAGGCTCGTGTTTGTGGCCCGAATGTGTACCGAAGAGGGCTGGATCACCGAGGAAGAACTGTGGCGTTATGCCGATGCGGCAGACGAAATCGCCCACCGCACGCTCACTTCTTGGGAGGATTTCGGCAAGAGTTACATCATCGGACGCTGTCTGTGGTGTGGCACGGCCAACTATTTCGAGGTGATGACAGGCTACGCCAAGAAGATGTACACCAACCCGAAGAGTCCTTGGAAGCGCATTCCTTTCGCGAAATAAGGCGCAAGTTCACCACTTCCGACTTGAAATTGTTTCACCAAATCAAACATATCATTTATGAAAAAGAGAGTTATCACAAGCATGATGCTGATGTTGTGCCTCGCAGCACAGCAAGTTTTCGCCCTTAGATTCCGTGTCCGGGTTCCCGCAGGAGAGTCCGGTGAATCCAGTGGAGCCGTTAAATGGATTGTCTATGCCATCGTTATAGTGGTGGTTGCCGTCACACTTTACCGCTACTTCTTTAAGGCAAGGGGCTTTCTCCGCCTCTTCAAGGGTGGGTTCCGCATGGATGAGAAGACTTCGTTAACCGAGGACCAACAGCGAAAAATACTGTTGGGCGCCATATATGCAATGTTCGACAAAGGCTATCTGAACTCCGTTAAGACCGGACTTGAAAAAGAAGAACGCGAAGATAGGCTGAAAGAGGATTGGAACATCGATGATCATGACACGGCCGTTGATGCTTTAAACGATTTGAAGATTGCATGCAAGAAAGACTATTCCTCTCATATTGCCGAGGCATTCAAGCTGAAAGGGCAGAAAGCCATAGAGGAGTATCTCAATGAAACCTTTGTAAATCCAAACGATGCAAAGGCGTGTGCAGAGCAGATTGGACGTGCTTTCAAGTATATCGGCAATCTTGTTAAAGAGGGAATCGTAAAGGATGAGGCCGAGTTTTCACGCATCGGCGGCATCGCTTTCGATGCTACTCGCTTGATATCCGTTGCACGTTGGTGTGCAGAATCAAAGTATATCAGTGAGAAGGAACTGTGGGAATATGTTGATTTTGCCGACGAACTGGCCCATAAGTCGCTCACTTCGTGGGAGGATTACGGTAAGAGTTATCTCATCGGCTATTGCCTTTGGGGTGCCGATGGCTATGAATTAAAGTACCGTACCCCCACGGTCAAGAAGCTCATGAACGAACCTGACAGTCCTTGGCAGCACTTCTCGTTCGCAAAATAAGCAGTGCTTTCGTGCAATACAAACACTGTCAACCGATCATAAAGTTCAAATTTCAAACTTCAAACTTCAAAGTCTGAAGACTTAAACTGAAAGATGAGCTTATCATAAAGTTCAAGCTTCAAAGTTCAAACTTCAAAGTCTGAAGGCTTAAACTGAAAGATTAGCTTATCATAAAGTTCAAGCTTCAAAGCTCAAACGTCAAAGTTTCAAAGCTCAAACGTCAAAGTTTCGAAGTTCAAACCTTAAAGAAAAATCCCTTGTCCACCCATTTCGGGGCCGACAAGGGATTTTTTCGGAAGGTTCGGTAGCAGAAACCGAAGAGAAAGTGAGGCCGAGGTCCGCCCCCGTAGGGCGTTGGTTGCATCGCAATGAAACGTCGGGGGAAAGGCACTGTTCATGTCTTCAAGTTCTACAAGTGCGTTGATTGCGTCGCAATCCCGTCAGTTGTGTTGCGCAACATCGCTGTTGGCATGTAGGGACGCACGGCTCGTGCGTCCGCTCCAACCAAGCGTTTCTCTACTCTCCTCACCGCTTTATGAAAGTATTTTCGTTTAAGCGGACGCACGAACCGTGCGTCCCTACATTTTCAGCTCGGCTATATCGGTTTCTAAAATGAGCCATATTGCGCGGTAATATGGCCCATATTACACGGTGAAATCACCCATTTTACACGGTGAAATGGGTGAGATTGGACCGTTATTACCGATAGGCCGGATTCTGATAAGCCGTCTTTTCGGCTGCAGATATCTGCAAAGCGTCGATTTGTCCTTGCGGAATCGGGCGCAGGTAATGGTCTTTCGTGATGGTTCGCGTGATGGTTTGCGGCGTATGGTCGCCCGCCTGAAGTCCGCAAATGGTGTAGGTTGCGGCCTTGGTTGCCCAAGTCTGCGTGCGAACAAGGTCCCACCAACGGTATCCTTCACCAAAGAATTCACGGCTACGCTCGTCGAGTAGGTAGTCAATCGTGATGGTTGCAGGCGTTGCAGCCACCATTTTTGCACTATGATCTACAATCTTTTCGCGCTGACGATTATTGTCATACGTCCACTTTCCTGCCCGTGCACGGATCACATTCACAAGGTCTCGCGCCGTATATCCGCTCTCTGTAGTTGCTCCTTTCACTGCGGCTTCGGCGGCAATGAAGTAAAGTTCGGAGAGTTTCAGCACCGGATAAGGACGCGGACTGTCGCCGTTGGGCTTGCCAAGTCCCTTGTCTCCCGTGCGATAGATGCCGTTCTTCCAGTTATTCAGATAGGCGTAGCGACTGATACCATGCGCACCAATCACCCAATCTGCCCGTCCCGGCAGCACACCGCCGCCCACATTGCTGTATCCGGCAGCGCTTGTTCCATCGCCTGCAGCGTTGATTGCGCCCTTAACGGGATAGACGATGCTGCCCAAGATGGCATCGTCATCGATGAAAGTCAGCACGGAATCCTCTGCATTGATGGGCAACATGTTGGCGTTATAGGCTACGTTTGCATTGCCGTTTCCATCGGAATTGGCACCCGAAAGCTCCCAATTGCCCCGGAACTGATAGGCAAACGTGCCGTCGAAACGCGAGTCGAACGTCTTTTCCTTAAAGGTTTTGGTCATCACTTCAATTGGAGTTGCCATCTCTTTCCACGGGCGGTCTTTCCCTTGAACGGCCTGTCTTTGCACCGAACGGAACTTGGTCCACTTCACAGGATGGCTGGAAGACTCAAGGAAAGTGTAGTCCCATCGACACATCCAACGGGCAAAATTGCCGGGTGAATTGCCGTTTCCCCAATCGAAATTCGTGCCACCATCGTAGTAATTACTGCTTTGTGTGTGGTCTGCATAAAGCAATATTTCGGCATTACGGTCGTTAGTTCCCACATTTACTTGATAGAAACTGGGTTGCAAGGTAAAGGCTCCGGGGTTCTTGATTGCCGTGATTGCAATGTCATAAGCCTGCTGGAAATACCACGAAGCCGTGTGTCCATCGGGGTCAGTACGGTCACATTCGGGGTAAGTAGGAATGCCATTGGGGTTCTGGAGCCACCATCCATAGGTGAGATATGCCTTTGACAGCACGAGTCGGGCAGCCGTTTTCGTCACCCCACCCGTTACTCTTCCCTTGTCAGGAAGGTGGGTTATGGCTGTCAGAAGGTCGGGAAAGATGGCCTTGGTGTACACTTCTGGCACCGTATTTCGCTTGGAAGTGCGAACCGAAGCAGTGTTGAATTTCAGCTGACCCGAGCCTAAATCCAACGGAACTCCACCGAAAGTCTGTACCAATTCAAAGTAGTCAAGGGCACGAAAGAAGTGAGCTTCGGAGAGCATTGCCTCACTGACACCGATTGATGCGCCGTTTTCAAGCACGCCACTTGCCGTGTTGATATCGGTGAAAGCCACGTTCCAGAGCACGTCGGCACGGCAGTTTGTGGCGTTGAGTGCGCCTTTTCCCGACATATCAATGGGCAAATCGTTTCCATTTCCACCGTGTCCGTAGGTGTATTCGTCTGTTCCTGTCTCGTTGGCAATGAGCCAATAGCCATTGCCCCAATAGTAACGGAGGTTCGCATAGAGCGAGGTTATGCCCGATTCTACACCGGCTTGTGTTTGAAAATAGCCGGGCGTGTAGGTCTGTCGATTCACTTCGTCCAGCACATTGGAGCATCCTGCGAGCGAAAGTCCCGTTGCCAAGATGCCGATTGCGATTGTATTATGATGTTTTTTCATCTTTTCTGTCGTTTAAAAAGTGATGTTTACGCCAAGAAGGAAGTTGCGGGTAGCAGGCGTGTTGAAGCCCACAACGAGCAAATGTGACTTATAGAACGAGCCAACGGCCTGGTTTTCGTTACCGTAGGAGTTGGTTTCCGGGTCCATACCCGACTTATTCGTGTAGGGAGAAAAGAGCACAAAGGGATTCTGAACCGTTGCATAAACGCGGGCTTTCGATATACCGCAGGCTTTAAGCCAAGGCTGATTGAAGTTGTAACCCAGCGTGATGGTACGCACTTTCAGGTAAGATGCGCTGAAATAACCCAAGGAATTACCATACTTTGGATTGTTGCTACTCTCGATACCTCCGGGCTTTGGATTATCATTCGTAGGGTTATTCTCTGTCCAATAATCCACTTTAATGTTGCCACGACGCCCACTTAGCATGTTCAAATAGCCCTGTGAGCCATAGATAGTCGATATAAGTTTGCCTCCATGACGATAGGAAGCGACGAGTGAAAGGTCCCAGTTCTTGTAGGAAACACGTGTGTTGAAGCCGCCTTCCCAAGCCGGATCCATCTTTATAATCTGCCTGTCGGCCTCTCCATATGCCCGTTTCGGGGTCACACCATCGGCCTCATATTCACCGTTATAGCGTATTTTTATCATGCCCGCATTGCCTCCCGGCTCTGCAATTCGGCGGATATGCTCTTCATCTTTCTGCCATATTCCGATCTTTTCATAGTCATATACGACGTTAATGGGATATCCGACAAACCACCAATTGCTTTCATCTCGCGTTGCTCCGGAGGCCAGTTCTATCAGCTCGTTCTTGTTGGTATACCAATTAAGTCCGGCTTCCCACGTCCAACCCTCCTTGTTATTGAGGATTGTTCCATTGAGAGATAGCTCAAAACCGCGGTTGCGTGTCTTGCCCACATTGGCCATATAGCTGTTCACACCCGTTGTTGAAGGCAGGTTAACCCCCATTAATAAGTCCTCTGTATTCTGCACATAATACTCCAATGTTCCGCTTAATCGCCCCTTCAGCAGCGTAAAGTCCACGCCGAAGTTCCATGTTTTGGAATACTCCCAGCCCAAAGCTGCGTTGGGAAGTGAACTGACATAAGTGCCAACGGCATAGCTTTCACCGAAGTTATATGGGCGCGTACTGAGCGTTCCCATAGTGGAATAAGGGTTCACAGACTGGTTGGAAGTCTCGCCATAGCCCAGACGTAGCTTCAAAGTCTCAAGCCATTTGACATCTTGCATGAACGTTTCTCGGGCCATGTTCCAGCCCAATGACACCGCAGGATAGGTGTGCCACTGGTGTCCTTTGGCCAAACGTGACGACGCATCTGAACGGAATGCCACGCTAAGCATATACTTATTGTCGTAGTTATACATCAAACGACCCATCACCGACACCAATCCACTCTTGTAATAGGCCTGTTGCGAGGGGTCTATCGTAACGTTCTGGGCCTGTCCGATGTTGTAGAATTGGAAGCCGGCCGGCACCTTTAAGCCATACATATAGGTCTGTTTGAAGACCGTTTGCTCTGCCGAATAGAGCCCGACAGCGTTGATGGTGTGCTTTCCCCAACTCTTATCATAGTTCAAAGTGTTCTCAATCGCCCAGTTGGTCGTGGTATTTTCGCGCGAAGTTGCGTGCGAATCGGCATTCGGAGTGTCTGAGAATACGCCCGTACCCACGTAGTTTCCGTAGTCGCTATGGCGGTAGTTAAGTCCTAAGTTGATGCGGTATTTCAACCCATCTACGCCGGGTATCTTCACTTCTCCATAGAAATTGTTATATGCACCATAGGCTTTTGTCCGGTCTTTGAAATTATCTCCCAAGCCTTCGATGCTTTTCTTGGCATACACCCACTGCGTATCACTGGCCATGTTCACGCGTTCTTTCAGCGTTCCGTCGGCCCTGTAGGGGTTCGTGATGGGCGTCGCACTGAGCGTATTGTAGAGTCCCAACGACCCACCATTGGTGATACTGTAGTTGGCATTGGTGCTGAAGCCCACCTTGACATACTTCCCTATCTCCTGATCAATGGCGGCATGCAACGCATAACGATTGAAGTTCTGCGTCGGAATGACTGCTTCATCGCGGAAATATGATAGACCAAAGTTGTAACTTCCATGTGAAGAGCCACCCGAAACACCGATGTCTTGATTGGTTGTCAGGCCGTTTTTGAACAGCAATTTCTGCCAATCCGTGTCCACACTTCCGGCTTCTCCCCACGCAATCTCGTCCGTTCCGTATTGGTATTTATTGGCATATCGGCGCAATTCCGTGAACGCTTCGGCGTCCATCATGGGATAACGGTGGAACAACGTCTTCATGCCTACGTAGCCATTGTACGTTACTGTGGGCTTTTGATCCTGATAACCCTTGTATGTTGTGATGATAATTACACCGTTGGCACCGCGCGATCCGTAGATGGCCGTGGCCGAAGCGTCTTTCAAAATGTCCATCGATTTGATGTTGTTCGGGTCGATGTCATTGATACTTCCGGCGAAAGGAACCCCGTCAAGCACCACCAATGGGTCGTTACTTGCCGTTAATGAACGCGTACCACGAATGCGAATCTGCATCGAAGCGCCCGGTTTTGAAGACGCTTGCATCATTTGTACGCCCGCAATACGGCCCTGCAAGGCATTCGAAATGTCGCTTCCGGGCACCTCACGCACAAGGTCTCCCCTCACATTGGCTACCGAACCGGTGACCGCTTCACGCCGTTGTGTGCCGTAACCAATGACAACTACCTCGTTCAGGTTGCGGCCCTGCTCTTTCAAAGTCACGTTGAACGTGGCGTTGTTCCCCACGGATAGCTCCTGCTCATCATAGCCGATGTAGGAGAAAACGAGTGTTGCTCCGGGCCGAACCGACAGTGTGAAGCGACCGTCGAGGTCGGTAACGGCTCCGTTCGACGTTCCTTTTTCCTTCACGGTTGCCCCGATCAGTGGTCCCATGGCATCGCTTACGGTGCCCGATACCTTTCGAACTTGCTGCACAACCGACGCGTTTTGCACCGTCGGGAGTGCCGAAACCTGCTGCGTTGCCAATGTCCCGGCGACGGAACACAGCACGATGAGCAAGGTTGATGGTTTGATGTTTAGGTTCATAACAGTGTTTTTTGAGAAATGAATACGTTGTTTTTAGTTTGTTTTTTAAGCGATGATAGAGCGGAATACCCTGCACGGTGGCAGCTATTCCATGTCCTTTCGGACTCAGAAAGTAACGTGTCTCATGTTGGTTTTAATTGCGTTTAGGTTATTGTTCAGGCTACAAATATAAAGAAAATCATGATATGTTCATCATTTCCAGCCGATATTTTTTTCTTTCCACGCTGTTTTTTTCGCTCATGGAAAACCAAGTTGCGAACGACCCGCCCTTGTATTGAAATCACATCATGCAGGATTGGTTGGGCAGACGCACGGCCCATGCGTCCCTACATGCAGCCAAATGGCTATCAACAACTTACGCCTTGCGTTCCAATCGCAGCCATTTTGCACGCTAAAATGGGTGATTTCGCACGGTAAAATGAGTGAGATTACACGACGAAATGGCTGAAATTAGATTGTTGAATGGCAGCAACAGGCATGTAGGGGTTTTGACTTTGAAGTTTGAACATTGAATTTTAACCTTTATGATTAGCTGAATGATAAAATGGATTGTTGACAAGAGGCATGTAGGGACGCACGGCTCGTGCGTCCGCACAAGAAGAATGAAACACAAATGCACGATTATTAAGGCGGACGCACGAGCCGTGCGTCCCTACAAGCGCGTAAACAATCAACTTGTTCACCCGTTTACGCGTCAACTGTCAACTGAATTCTTTCTCATTGAACTTCTATCGGGCCACCTTCTGCCTGCGAACGAACACCAACCTGAGCAACACAAAGTTGATGGGAACGGCTATCAGCATCACGAGAATGGGCGAAAGCCACTTACCCGCGCCCAACCAAAGGAAAAGGTTGAACAATCCTATCTCCAAAAGATAGTTCAGCAGGTGGCTACCGGCAAAGCCTGCGGCGTTGCCCTTCGTGGGTTTACCTTTGAAAGTGAAGTAGGTGGTGAGTCCGTAATTGCAAACCAAGCCCACGACATAGCCGGCCGTATAGGCAAGGTTGGCCTCGGCGACGAGCAGACACAGGCAATAGATGCCATAATGAATGGCCGAACAGATCGTTCCGGTGATGCCGAAACGGAACAATCGCCAGAAGTCTTTCTGCCAACGCAGCCAAAGTCGTTTGATAAAAGCGGTCATTCGGGCTTGCTACTTCAATATCTCACTGATGTTATAAAGCGGGCGTTGCTTCACTTCCTCATAGATTTTGCCGATGTAAAGGCCCACGGCTCCGATCGAAACCATCAGCATTCCGCCGACAAGCCACACGCTGAGTATGAGCGAAGCCCAGCCAGCTACCTCCGTATGACTGATGAAGGCATGAATGACATAGGCCAGAATACCGAGGCTGATCAGCAGGAACACGAGGCCAAGATAAATCACATAGTAAATCGGTTTCACCGAGAACGACGTGATACCGTCAAGGGCCAAGCCAAGCATCTTGCGCAAAGTGTATTTTGAATGCCCTGCTTCGCGCTCGCTGATGGGGTCGTCTACGGTTGTTGAACGGAGTCCGATGAGTGGGATAAGACTGCGAAGATAGAGGTTACGTTCCTTATATCCCGACAGCATCTCCAAGGCCCGGCGACTCAACAGTCGGAAGTCGGCATGATTAAAGATGCTGTTCACGCCCATTTTCTCCTGCAGATGGTAGAACGCTTGCGCTGACATTCGCTTGAGCAACGGGTCGGCCTTGCGCGAAACCTTCACGCCATAGACGATGTCATTGCCTGCCATGAAGTCGTCAACCATCTGCGGAATGCACGTCAGATAGTCGTCTTGCAGGTCGGCATCGAGCGTAATCACGGCGTCGGCCCAGTCTTTTGCCGTCATCATTCCGGCCATAATGGCGTTCTGGTGGCCCACGTTGTGCGCCAAGTTGATGCCCCGGATACGCGGATTTCGGGCATGTAGCCGGGTGATAATCTCCCATGTGCGGTCGCGACTGCCGTCGTTGACGAAGACAATCAGCGAGTCTTCCGCGATTTTCCCTTGACGAATAAGGTCTTCAAAGAGTGCCGTGAGCCGGTCGGCCGACTGTTCCAACACCTCTTCTTCATTGTAGCAGGGTGAGACTGTGGCAAGTTTTATCATACGGATTTCTTCTGTCGGTTGACGAATTCCATGAATGTGACGAACGCACGCCCGTCATTTTTCATGGCTTTGATAAAGCGGTCGAGTCGCTGTTCGAGTGCTTTCCTGCTGTGATTCTTGATGATGAACGGCATTTTGAACTCAGGATGGTGCTTCAAATCATAGAATTCCCAAGGGTGGAAATAGGTAACGAAGTAGCCATCGTGGCGCAACACTTGGCGAACCAAGCTGCGATAGAGCCATTCGGGGAAGTTATGAAGGGCCAACCAAAAGAGAGGTATGCGCAAATGTGGGCTGACACTGGCCGGAATCTCCATGACGGGGCCACGCATGAACCATGTCCTTGGCGTCGTGAGGTGCATATATCGGCCGGGAATAAAGGCCGGGTTCAGCGATGAATTGTAGAGAAATCCGGCCCGTTCGATGTCGTCATCCGACACAGGGAACATGCGGGGCTGCCGATATCCTGCCACTTTCACGCCCGAAACCCGCTCAACAATCTCCTTTGAACGAAACACATCGTCTGCCTTCGGCCGCCAATGATCAACGCCGTGGCAGGCAATCTCGTGCCCTTCGGCCTTGATACGCGCCATGATTTCGGGTGCTTGTTCGGCAAAGTTTCCTGTACAGAAGAACGTAGCCCGCACGCCGTTGGCCTTCAATATATCGAGAATCCGAGTGGTTCCTTCAACAGAAACGCGCATTCCTTCTTCGAGTGAGAAGTCTACACCATGCTCGCGAGGCACGTCAAACTCCTCGGTGTCAAAACTCAACAATATCATATCATTCCCGTTTTTACTGTTCTTAAATGCCTGTTTTGATGCTTCAAAAGGCTTTTCCCATGCGCCTTGTTCTTCGGCCTCCATCGTTTTGGGTCCCGATTTTGGCCCCGATGCAATGCGATGTTGCCTTGTTCGTGCCCTATCGCCCAGTTGACAGCGCACCATTTGGCCGAATTTTCATCAATCACAAGGCAAAAGTAGTAATAAACTCCGATAAAACCATGACTTTGAACGGATTATTTTGCGGTATGAAAGAACCCACCCCGACCCTTATTTTGGGCCACGAAGTTTTTTTATCGGACCGAAACAAGAGCGGAAAAGAATATAATTCGTATATTTGCAAACATGAACGGAAATGAAAAAATCACGGTTGTCATCAACACCTACAATGCGGAGCGACACCTGAATGCCTGTCTTGAAGCGGTGAAAGACTTTGACGAGGTGCTCATCTGCGACATGGAGAGCACCGATCGCACGCTCGACATCGCGCATTCCCACGGTTGCAAGGTTGTCACCTTCCCCAAAGGCGAACACCGCATTGTTGAACCGGCCCGCCAATTTGCCATCGACAGGGCAGAAAATCCGTGGGTGTTGGTGGTCGATGCCGACGAGATTGTGCCCTGCGCCTTGCGCCATTATCTCTATGAAGCTATTCAAAAGCCGACCGGTTTCGCCGCGATTGCCATTCCACGCAAGAACTATTTCATGGGAAGAATGATGCACAGCAGCTACCCCGACTATGTGCTTCGGTTCTTGAAACGCGAGCATTGTCATTGGCCGCCCGTCATTCACGCCTCACCGGAGGTAAACGGGCGAGTCATCAAGATACCTTCTGCGAGGCAAGACCTTGCCTTTGAGCACCTTGCCAACGACACCGTGGCCGACATCATTGCGAAAAACAACACCTATTCTGACTATGAAGTGCCCCGCCGACGCAAGAAAAACCATGGCATCATGGCCTTGCTTTGCCGCCCGGCTTTCCGCTTTTTCAAGTCCTACTTCCTGAAACGGGGTTGCTTGGACGGCCTTCCGGGATTGATACATGCCGTGCTCGACGCTGGTTATCAGTTCGCCATCGTGGCCAAACTCATCGAAGAAAGGCAGGAAAAACGGCACTCTTCATAAACCTTAACGGCTCCCCACACCGCCTTAATCCCTATTGACCATTCATTATGCTGCACGAACAACCTACAACCGACTGGCAACCGCCGCTCCGTATCGTCTTTCTCATGTCGCGATTTCTCGACGGTGGGATTGATACCGTGCTGACAGAATACCTGAAACACCTTGCCCAAGATGACCGGTTTCAGCTCACCCTCGCTATTGCAACGGCCATGGGCCACCTCGAAGTCTATGCCCGGGAGGTACCAAAGTGCGTGAATGTCGTTTATTTCTCACGGTCGAAAGTCCTCACATACATTCCCCAAAGGCGTGCACTCAAGCAGGCTTCGCCCCTTGCAAAGGCCTTTGACGAACTCGTTATCAACCCTGTTCGCCGCTACAAAGCACGAAAAGCGATTGAGAAACTGGCCGCCACGACCGATATTTTCATCGATTTCGACTGCTGTGCTTATTCGTTTCTGCGCCCCATACACGTGAAAAAGATTGCCTTCTTCCACTTCAGTTTCGCGCAGTCTATGCAACAAAACGCGCGAAGAATGCAGCGGATAGGTCGTGAATTGGAGCATTATGACCGGGTCGTGACCATTTCCAAGGCCATGAAAGCAGAGGGAATCCGACTCTTTCCCCGCCTGAAAGCAAAGCTGGATGTGATTTATAACGCGAAAGACCCGGTACTTATCCAACGGAAAGCGGCCCAAATACCCACCGATGAACGCCTCGAACGACCTTTCATTTTGGCTGTCGAACGATTGGAAGAGTCGCAGAAAGACCTCACAACCTTGCTGCGGGCGTATGCCATGTTGCGCGAGAAATTCGGGCGCGAGGAGTGGTTATACATCATCGGGAAAGGTAAATCGGAGGCCGAACTCCGCCAAACAGCCCACGAATTGGGCATCGATGACCGCACGGTGTTCCTCGGTTTCTGCGCCAATCCCTATCCGTGGATACTGCAAAGTAGGCTGCTTGTGCACAGTGCCAAGTTCGAAGGACTGCCAACAGTGCTCGTCGAGGGCCTCTTGCTCAACAAGTTGATGGTGGCAACCGACTGCCCTACGGGGCCAAGAGAAATCCTCGACGACGGCAAAGCGGGCCTGCTTGTACCCGTGGGCAACGCAGAAAGTCTTGCCAAAGCGGTTAATCGACTGTTGAGCGACGCCCATCTGCAAGCGGAAATCCTTGAAGGTGTGCACCGTCGGGCAGCCGATTTCACTTTCCAAACGGTTGACCATCAACTCAAAAAGCTGTTGGAAAGGTAATGGAGAAAGCCTCCCCCGGCCCCTTCTGATACCCACCCCGGCCCTCCCAAAGGGAGGGAGCGCGAGCAGAGAAAACCTCCCCCGACCCCTCCAAAGGAGGGGAGAGCGAGCTAATAGCATTCTCATAGATACTGGTTCTCCCCTTACAAGTTCGCTCTCCCTCCCTTTGGGAGGGCCGGGGTGGGTGTTAGGAGAGTCGGGGGAGGCTCCCTATATATGCAAAGCCTCCTTGAATCGCTTGATAACTTCGGGCTTCCCGGTGTGCTTTCCGGGGTCTTCCGACAGCTTACACGTGTCGTTATAGTAGGGCCAACGCTCGGTTATCTTCGCCCCGACGAGCTTGATGACGATGTTCATCGGCTCAATTCCCTCGAAATCATTGGTGAAATGGGTGCCGATACCGAATGAAGGCAAGCAGAGATTACGGGCATATTGCTGGATTTCGATAGCGCGGTCGGTGTCCAAAGCATTGGAGAACACCACCTGTTTCGACCGGGAATCAATGCCGAACGAACGGTATTTTGCAACGATTTTCTGCAACTGTTCGTAGTCGTTTCCCGAGTCTATGCGCAGTCCTTTGAACAGGTTTGCGAAGTCTTCCGAGAAGTTCAGCGCGAAGATATCCCAGCCGAAGGAATCGTAAAGATAGGTCCCAAGGGCACCACGGAACGTATTTCGCCATGCGTTCATGGCCAGATGGTTGGCCATTTGCGGTCCGAACATGCCACCGATGGCGCAGATGAACTCATGTGCCATAGTGCCCACGGGCTGCAAATCGTGTAACATGGCGATGTAAACATTACTGGTTCCGACGAATTTCCCTGCCCAATCGTGGCTCAACGCACTGTCTTTCAAGGCTCTGACAGCCGTATCTTCGGCCTCGAAAGAGGCACGGCGACGTGTTCCGAAGTCTGAAAATACGCAGCCGGCAGCCAACAATCGGTCGGCCTTTTCACGTGTTTTCTGATACAACCGCTCATAATTCAACAGCTCCGTTTGGCCTGTCATCATGTAGAAAAGCTCGGAAATCATGGCCAACACCTTTACTTCCAAGAGGATCGTGTCTGACCAACTGCCCTCGAACTCCACGTGCAAGCGACCTTCTTCCTGCCATACTTTCACCCATTCGCGCGAAAACCGATAGCCACGGAGGTATTGAAAGAACCAATGGGGCATGAACGTACAGCGCCGTTTCATGAAGCCTATCTCCTCATCTGTGATGACCACGCCCTCCAAGGCCTCGATTTGGCGGCGCAGTTCGTCGGCAAAGCCATCGGGATAGACCGTGTCGTTGCGGTCGACAAACTGATAACGCACCTGTGCACGGGGATAATTGTCGATGACGGCACAGCACATGGAGAACTTATAAAGGTCGTCGTCGGTGAAATGGTTGATGATTTGTCTCATTGTTTCTACTCCTCTTTTGCCTGCAAATATACGATATTTACCCGAAGTTCGGGAAAAGTTCCTCTAAAAATAACTCCAATTGCCTGCTATTTTCAATGTGCACGGGCAGTGCCTCATGGCCGAACTGATGCGTAAATGGCTGATGGGGCGAGCGATTCGAACGCATGTACGGACCTTGACTTTGAACATTGAATTTTGAACTTTGAACTTTGAGGTTTTTAACTTTGAGTTTTGAACATTGAACATTGAACTTTATGATTAGTTCTATTAAAAAATGATTTGCAGGCAAGAGGCATGTAGGGACGCACGGCTCGTGCGTCCGCCCTAATAATCGTGCATTTGTATTTCAATCTCCTTGAGCGGACGCACGGACCGTGCGTCCCTACATGCCTATCGCAGCCATTCTGCAATTCAATCTTAGCCATATTGCGCGGTAATTTCAGTCTTTTTGCATGGTAATATCAGTCATTTTGCCATGCTGTCTCAGTCATATTGGTTCGCTTGCGCTGTGTTGCCTCTCCCAACCAACGTTGCATGCGACACAAGGGGCATGTTTTTCGGTTTCGTCTGCATGCAAAGATACAAAATTCTGCAAGCGATTGCAAGACTTTCGCAGATTTTTTTTATGACCCATACAGCCCGCACTGTTTTTTAAGCACAAAAGCGGAAACGACGGCGGCGACGAAATTAAAAATCAACTTGAGGAGAAACGGCGACGACGGCGACGCTTTCTACTTCTTTTTCTTCGTCTTTCTTTTCTCTTGATCATTTCTCTTAGGGAGCATAACCGGCTGATTATCAACCTTTCCATTTGTAAATAAATGTAAAACGCTGGTTGTTTAACATTAATTTACGCAACATTTGAACAAAAAATCAGACAAAAAAACGGTCGAAAAAACAGTGTTTTGGAAGTCCGTTTCATTGAAAATCATCGACCGTATATCCGCTTCGGGGTGCCTCTTCAACCGAAGGAAACGCACGATCGAGGACTTGCAGGCCCCCTTCGCCCACGCCCGAACTGCCGCTGTTGGTCCTCAACAGGTCGCCACACACGGCAATATCCCAGTCGGTGCGCTGTTTCCAACGGGCATCTTCGTTGCCATCGCCGAACAGGCTCGTGCCCACAATCTTCCCTTGTTCCAAGGAATAATAAGTCCAATGGGCATCATCGACCGGCAGCGCCAGCTCCCCTTGCTTGCCCACCGGCGAGTCTGCAGGCGACACATCATGGTCTTCACCACACGAAGCGAGCAAGAGCGTTGCTACGAGAAGCATGAAAAAGAACCTTTTTTCCATCATTTCAAAAGGGTATAAGTGAGTCGTGGACGGTCGGGCGAGCCCGTAAAGCACAGCTTGGCATAGTGTCCGGCGGCTGTGCGCAGCAGGAATGTGCGCGTGTCGAGCGTGCCTTGTGGCGTAACAGCACTGTGGCGGTTGGCCGAGAAGTGCCCGGCATGGCGCAACTGCACGCCGAACAGATTGCTTCCGAGTGCCAACGGCGTGCCCGAAACGTTGCGGCAGACATACTCTTTCGGGGCGTCGGCATCGCGATAGTCGAAAACAGAAAGATATTCAAGCGTTCCTTCCCCGTATTTCCGACCTTGTTGCGAACGGATAACGTTCAGAAAACACTTGCCAAACCGGTGCGCAGGCGAAGGAAGCAAGCCCGAAACATCGAGTGCAAGTTCCATGTTTCCGCCCTTATCCGACGTATAACTGCCCTGCATGCTGTAGTCTCCGCCCTGATTATCGAAGATGACACTGTTGTAACGTTGCAGCATAGAGGTGGAAAAAGGATTGTCAGAGGCCCCGTAGGTCAGCGAAAGATCGTTGCGCGAAGTGTAGTTCAGCCGCACTTTATACACGAGGGAAGGGGCATGGATACAAGCCTCGCACCCCAACATCGTGCTGCCTAACACCTGTTCTGAGGCCGATGAGCGGTGCGTAAAGAAGCGGTAAAGCAGGTAGAAGCGGCCATTGTCGCCCCAGAATGTGCCCCATGAGTTCACAACAATGAACGCCCCATGATGCAATGTGCCGTCGGCGTCGGTGTATTCCACGCGGTCGTCATAGCCAACAATGGTCATGGCGTGTGCCCCGGTCGTGGCAAGCGACTTGAGCAGGCTGTGATATCCCGTCATGCTCGGCCCTTGATAGTTGTTGTCGATGAGCCATCCGATGCTTCGGGTAGAGAAGGTGAGCACGCCTCCCGAGCCAATTCCGTCGCCTTTGTCATAGAGATAACGCTTTATCGCTTCTATCTCGGCATCGGTGGTACAAGGCAACGAGCGGATTTGGCGCACGCGATAGCGCATGGCACGCAGGTATTTGTCGAAGCCCGAAGCCCATTTGAACTGCGTGGCCGAGGCATATCCGTAGTCGGCATTCGTCATCACACCGTAGTTCTTGGCGATGGTCAGCCCTTCATCAACGAAGCCTCCGGCATCTTCTCCGCCGTTGACGAAGTTCCATGTAAAGAGATAGGCAAACGTGTTGGCCTCACTTGCGGCAGCATTGCGCCTCAACAGGCGGTTGACCTCGTAGGTGAACATGTAGCCAATGCCTGAGGCTTGCGCGCAGGAGCCCCCTTTCTGGTCGATGATGGGCGGGAAAGCGGCTGCCTTGGAGTTGTCTACAGCCAAGGGAAGCGGGGCAAACGAGGGCGCGGCCGCCCCCATATTCAATGCCCACAGCAGTAGAAAGAGCAGCGTGCCTCTCATTTCAAACGGTTGTAGGTCTTCAAGGCTTCTTTGCGAACCGGCTCTGCATAGCGGCTGTCTTCACTGCAAGCCTTGGCAAAAGCTGCAATGCGAGGAGCCATATAGGAGTAGCGTCGCCAGCCCAAAGTCTCGAAGAGGGCTACTTGAATATCGGGATTGTCGCACTTCTCAAGGTATTCCAACAGTTGAGGAACATAGTAGGGCGGACAATAGTTGCGTGAGGTTCGGATGCTCATCAGGCGACGTTTGATCGGAGTATCGCTGCCAATGATGTTCTCCATATACTCCGTCCATTTACCGGCATTGTTGTTTATCGCCTTTTCTATGTCCTTTCTCACTTGGCTTTTCTGCACATAACGCACCTCGGGTCGATCGAATTGGCGGGCAAATTCAGCCAGCAGTGGTTCTTTCCGGAACATGGTCATGGCGTTCATCAGGCTGAAATTGCAACGTTCCGAGGTGTTGTTTGAGATTGATTTGCCTATCAAGGCCGGCACAAGGCGTTCATCTCCGCTCTTCCCGATGTAGTTGATGGCAAAGCGTTGCACGAGTTCATAGCTGTCATCGACGCCAAGTTTCATCGCTTCGATGAAGTTGTCATCGCGTGCTTCGGCCAATAACACCAAGGCCTGCAAGCGCACCAAGGCCGATTTTGACGTGCGGAAGATGCGCAACAGCTGTGCCGAAGAGAGCTTGCCTTGCTGCCATAGCTTCTCCATGGCCATCGAGCGAAGGTCGGACAGGGTGTTTTCGCCGATATATTTCTGCCACCTCACAGGGTCGTTCGAGGCCAACAGGTCGTTCACCTCTTCCATTTTCACGGCCGGAGTGAAGGCAAACGTGGGGTCGCCGATGCAATGTGACTCCAGATAACCGCTGAAACGGGCCACGTTGCCCACATACATTCCGAGACCGAGCAGGCCCACATAGCGGTCGGCCCACTTGTCCTGAAGAACGTTTACGGTGTTGGCAATGCAGGCAATCGTGTGACCTTGTCCGAAGATATACTCATCGGCGATGCAGTCATCAAGATGAAACGAACCGTTGAAACAGGCATCCAACACCACAACACGGCAGTCGGGAGCATACGAATAGGTGGAGAAATCTGCAAGCACAAGGTCTTTGTTGACCGCAGAAAGCGAGTCCTTGCGAACGACTGCCGGCTCGAAAGCATCTGAAAGCCACGTGGCCGGAATGTCAAAACGCTTGCATAGCACCTGCGTCACACTGTCCTTGTCCTGTCCTTTCTGCACACGTGTGCGCAGATAGTTGCGACAATATTCCCTTATCACGGCCTTGGCCTCCTCCGAAGAGGCTATCTGTGGTGCACCATTCAAGTATTGCGTGTCGGGAGCGCCGTGGTGATGGAGCATCGCAAAGTCGAGTTCCGGCCGCTGGAGTTCGTTCATCAAGAGGAACTTCACGTTGTCTTGTTGGCTGTGATCAATGTAGCTGATGCCATCTTTTTGTGTCTTCAGCCATGGAAAATGTTCATACCAGCCCAATTTCTCATCCATGCGGGCCTCCATGGAAGCCGAGATATAGCCGTGTCCGCTGAAATACATCATTTGGTCGAACCTGTTGTGGCGTTGCTTCTCGGCTGTAGCCTTGCGCAGATAACGGCGCAACTGCTCGTAACGGAGCGCACCCTTGGCCGTAGGACGAATGCGACCGGTGAACAGTTCGGGCTGAACTACCTGTGCAGACGAGGCAGAAAGTGAGTAATAGAAATAGGGATTGTCATCGTCTTTTCCGATATATTCGAACCGAAGGTCAAAGTCATCGTAGTATCTATCCGATGGAACAGACGACTCTTTCCGGTCATGTTGCTGGTCCATCTTAAAGGCACTCGTGAGGTGTTGCGCGTCACGTATCATGGCAACCGGTATGTCTCCCATGAGCACGGCACCGATAATACCGTCTTTTTGGCGGTAGAGGCGGTACAGTTCCTTTCGGATAGAGTCGGGAACGCCCCACTTGTCGATGACGATATGCACCTTCAGGCCCTGCAAGGTCTCTATGGCATGCGCATATTCATTTATCTCTGTCTTGGCCTCGGCATGGCTCTTGGGGTCTACAACGATGGCAAACCCATGCTTTGCCGGGGCTGCCTGCATCATTCCCGCAGCCGAGAGCCACGCGAGCAGCAGGCCGATTAAACGCTTTTTCATCTTGTTTCTTGTTTTCATATTGTTCATTAAAGATTTCATTGCTCATGCTATCGTTTGCCAACCTACAGCGTGAGGCTCACACCGGCATCTATCACGCTGCGCGACGTATTCTTATACCACGCGGAATAGCGGTTGTTACCCGTATAAAACGTGTTCAGAGTTTGCGCATACAGCGTGACCCACGTCGGTGTGCCATACATGCTGACGGGAATATCCATAGAAAGGCGTGCCTTAATACCGGTCTGTGAGGCCGTGGCATATTCAAACATGGGCTTGGAATAGCTGTCCACGAGTTTGTCGCGCACCGAGTTATAGGTGGAATTGCCCAATCTTGCGGCATAACATACGCCCAACGTGGCCGCAATCCTACTGTTGTTCCATTTCCATCGCTTTGTGAAATCGGCCTCCGCATGCAGCATACTGTACTTCTGTTTATAGCTTTCGGCCTCGTAATGCGTGGTTTCCTGCGTGGAAACTCCGCTTTTAAAAATGGCTGTCCACGCGGAACAGTCTGTTCCCTTGCGCTCATCTAACCGATATTCCAGGCCGGCCTGCGTATAAACGGAGCGGTGCACCTTCGATTTGTTCAGCACTTCATAGTAGGTTCTGTTGGCATGTTCCGTGTCAACCCGCTTCACCTGATCATACCAGAAGCCATTATCGGCAGCCAAGGCGGCACGCAAAATGAACTGATGCCAAAGGCTTGTGCCCGTGCGGAACGTCAACCGATCGTAGAAATCGAGCTGTGCGACGTCGTAATCACCGCCTTTATAGGTATAGGACGCACCTCCATCTTCGGCCATTTCACGGTTCTCAGCCATGCGCACTTCGAGCATATTGCCGAAAGCGTCACCTTTTATGTAGTGCCATTGCAGCGAACCGGCAAGGCGAGTTCCGCAATAATTCCGCGTATAATTTGCATTACCGCCCGAGGTAAACTGCACATAATCTCCCATTCCCCGCATCAGGAAATACACATTGTTCACCAAATTGTTCATCACGGTGTGTGAGATGTCCGACCGATAGACGTCGATGTGCCCGGCAACCCCTATGCGGTTGTGCCCGTTCAGCTGTCGGATAACGCCCGGAACGACCTCAAAATGCATGGCATTGGTCTTCGGTCGGGGGTCTGTTTGGTCGGAAAGCGCAACCGTCGTGAACCGAAATTTCAACGCAGCCACAAGCTTTTCCGACAACCGAAGGGCTGCTGCAGCATGCATGCCAAACTGTTCGCGGTTCACATCGCTTGCCACAGAGTCGGCCAAGACGAACGGATTGCGGTCGGAGAGCAGCGCAGTGTTGTTCCAACGGTGGTCATAGCCCTTCGCATTCAGGTAGGCGATGTTGCCCGAAAGGCTCAACCTGCCGATACGCTTCAACCCGAAGATATCCACCGAGAGGGCGTTGTCGCGCCGAGATTCATCTATGGCATGGAAGCCACCGCGCAAGAATTGGGTGTTCACCGTGGCGCGGGTGAGCGTATGAATGGTGTTGAACGACAGCGCAGCCGGGTTCGATGTCCCCGCAAAAGGATTGTCAAGGAAGTTGATTTCCTTGGCATCGGGGCGGTCGGCAAGCGATGTTCCGCCTGAAGGTTGGGCATGGGCGGCACACGTCATCGCGCAGAATAAGGCAAAGCATACGGGTTTTCTCATGATGCGTCAGTGATTGAGAAGTTGAAACATCCCCCTCTCGTTTCATTCAGAGGGGGATCTCATTGCGCTGAGAGGGGGATCTCACGCACGTGAGACCCGGGTCTCAGCGACGTGAGAGGGGGATGTGCCGGTTCAGACACATTGTTATTTGTCTACAGCCGTCGGCGTAACGCCCGGTGTAAGGGGCTGATTGTTCAAGAAATCATTGGCCGAGTTGTTCGTGTCTTGGTAATATGGGCGGCCGTTTACAATCTTCGTGACCTTGCGGCGCACGCATTTTCCCTCCCAAGCCTTACTGGCCAGCACGCCTTGTGCATCGTCTTTCGGCAGGAAAGTGCCATAATGTTCGGTGCTTTCTTCATTCCAAATATCAACGGCATCAAGCACATATTTGCTCGGTATCATCAGATACTCCATCTTTGCGCCCGGATTACCCGGTTCGGTCATCACGTTCTTCTTGTCTGCGGCATAAGCTTCAGGTGTCATTCCCTTAGGAAGGCGTGCCAAGAGATAAGCGCGGCCCATGACACCCAGCCCGAAAGCCTTCATATAAGGATTGTTCTTGAAGATGACGTTCAGATTCTCTGCCGGGTAATCGACCTCTCCATTTGCATAAGAAAGATAGACCTCCCAATCGGCTTTCGACAAATCGGGGCAGTTTTCGGACTTGGCAAGAGGCTTATGATCGGTGGCATCATTCGCAATCACAATGCTTTGGCCCGGCTTCAAGGGATAATCATGGCCCGATCCGGGGAAAGCCAGCACCTGACCTTGCCCACTTGCGTAGAGATCTTCATAGCCATTGGCCTGCCAAGCGTTCTTTCCTTTCTGTTGACCGAACGGGGCAGAGAGAATCAATCCGTCGAGATATTGCACCTCATCGCTATTATTTACGATTTCAAAATAGCTGTCTTTCATGTAATACAGCTTCCCACCAGTAGTGAAGATGGACTTGAACACGAGCGGTGAACGCACGATTTTGTTGAGCGAAATGTTCACCGTAGCGGCCCCGAACAGGCTGGCATTGGCAGCACCCTGCGCGTAGGCAGCGGCCTCATCCTTCACTTTTCCGGTCACGATGAAGTTATATTGCCCCTGAACGAAGGTGATGGTGGTGTCGGCTTTCACGTCGATGGTGTCGCGAAGGCCCTTGTCGTTGGTCACGATGAGCTTCATGTCGGAGAGGTTGCTCCACGACATACCGTCGTTCATCATGAACTTCACGGTCATCGGATAGTTCTTTACGGTTTCTTTATCGTCGCTGCTGCACGATGAGAACAGGGCTGCGCTTCCCAAAAGGAGGGCTGCCAGGAGTTTACTTGTTGTTTTCATTTTATTTGTGTTTGGTTTGTTATGTTGCTGATTCAATCATTACGCGTGCATTGTTTTAGAACTTGAGTTTGATTTCAGCCCCGAAATAGGTGTCGGGGTGTAGTTGACTCTTGCCTTGCGTGTTGGAATTGATATGATATTTGCGTATGTTCAGAAAGTTATTGGCCATGAACGAGAGCTCGGCAAGGCTGCCTAACTCCTTGGTGAAGCGGAAATTGAACATCACCCACGGCTTGACGGTGTCGGCACGGAAGCCATAAAGCAGGTATCGGTCGGCCAACAAACGATAGCGATTGTCGTCTTCAAAGGCCCGTTGCCAGTCGGTCCACTGCCCTTGTCGGTCGTAGAAACCCAACGGCGACACCACGTAATGCGTGCCATCCGACGAAAGATGATAGCGAGGGTTGCCGTGATTGTCTTCATAAACAAGGTAGGATCGCTCGTACCACACCACTTGCAGCGTGGTTGTGAATATCATTTTGACTTCGGGGATATGGGTAATGAAGCGGAAGTTCGTGTTCACACGGTCTTCCACCAAGCCTTTTCCGGCCGGCAACACCGAGACATAATCGAACGTCTTGTTGATGAAATTGAGCTTGGTGCACTCTTCTTTGCGCTCGATATGGAACCATGCACCGTCCAAATTGAGTGAAGTGCGCAGCGGCGCAAAGGTTCCGAAGTCCCAAGAATACTCTATTCCCCACTTGTCCGAGCGACTGTTGTTGGCCGGTCTTCCCCATGTCACCATTTCATTGCCGGGCGTAATGGTGGCCGTGTGGGTCGTTCCACCGTACTCATAGTGCACCGTACCATCAGTATAGCTTAGCTTTGAGGCTCCTACGGGCACGTTATAGATGTTATAGTTGAGCCATTCCAGCTGGCCGTTGAAGCCATATTCATGGCGATGACGCTCGCGGAAGAACGTCACATAGCCTTTCATCTTTCCGATGCGCGCGTTCATTCCCAGCTCCCATTTGGTGCTTCGCGTCGGACGTAGGTCGGGGTTCTGCGTGTCGGCAATCACCTTGGTGGTCATAATGGCCAATGATGAACCGGGATCCGAGCCACCCATGTAGCTCAGACTGTTGCTATCGAAGTAAGCTTTGTTGGGATAAAGGTAGAGCAATGTGGGCATCTTGTTGGAAATACCAAAGCCTCCGCTCACGGCGAGCTTGTCAAAAAGCCCGTTATTCTGCTTAGTAAGGAACGTATATTCCATGTTCATGCGCGGTTCGGCCACGAAGATAGCCGGCCGATGGGCCTTGCTTTCGTTGAGAAAAAGGTTACTGATGCGCAGGCCGGCAGCAAATTGTAGCGTGCTCACACCGATATGCAAGGTCGCATTATCCTCCACAAAAGCCGACAACGACTGCAAGGCGGGAATGTCACGATAGGACCTCGGGCGCAGTGTTTGGGCTCCACCGGCCTGCGGCGGATTGTTGATATCGAAGGTGAGTCCGCGCCCTTCGTTGCCATCGAGGCGGTATTCAAGGCCGAGTTTCACGTTGGTGAAGTCGCGATTGCCAAGCTGTATGTATTTATTGGTCTTGACTTGCGCATAGAGGTTATAAGGAATGCCCTCTATACGGTAGTCACTGTAATAGGCTTTTGTGAGGAAACGGGCCGGCGCTTCGCCGTTGGTTGTGCTGTTGGTGACCACACCATCGGGATTTTCTATCAGGTCGTGATGGGTATCAAGCATGCGGGCAAGCTGTCCGGAAAGGTCATACGTCAGGACAGGAAAGAAGCCGTTCAACCGCACACTGCCCCGAACAGCCAGTCTGCCGCCCGTATTTTCGTTCTTATAGTTCAGGTCCAACTGCTGCAACTGCGGGTCTTTGCGATAGCTGTTGACGTTGCTGTAGAACGAAGCATTCACGTTGAACGTAATCGGATGGGCCGAGTTTTTGTTGAAAATATTGGAATAAGCGGTCGAAGCCGTAATGCGATCGTAACCTTGATACCGCAGTCTGATGTCGGAATAAGACTGCGACCAGTCTACACCCACATTGAGCGTACCACCTTGTGTTAGCTTGAAACCCTTGCCAACGTAGGCCAATTTGGAAAAAGGATCGGCTTTCAGCTTCACTTCTAACGGACTATAGCCTGCCTTGGTCTTGATGATGACCACGCCAGATGTAAGGTTTCCGTATTCCACACTGGGAATTCCGCGTATCACCTCCACCGACTCAATGTTGTCGGCTCCCATGGTTCGCAGGTCTGAACCGCGTCCGGCAGTGTTCTGCTTGTTCATTCCGTCTTCCCCCTTGCTCAACTTTTCCCCGCTTTTCGAGGTAGACAAGACCTGAAGGTTGGCATCGTTGCTCACCGGTATGCCGTCGAGAATAACGGCAGTGCCCAAGGCATTGGCCGCGTTTTCGTTTATTTCACGGATATTGGCCTGTGCCAAGTTGTTCAAAGTGGGGTTCACGGTGAGCGCACCGGGCAGCAATTGCAACATATCGGCAACGCTCTTGGGCTGGATATGGCGTATGGCATCCTGCCCAATGACCGACTTCGAGCCCATTGCCTGCTGATTTGCGGTGACCGTAACCTCTCTCAATGTGAGCGTCAATGGCTTCAATCGAACGACGAGTCGGTCAGTTCCGTCAGCCTTGACGGTTGTCTTTCCGCGCATTTCCTCAAAGCCCAAGCACGAAACACGGTATTCATACTCGCCCGTTTTGACATTCGTGAAGTTGAAATTTCCCTGCGCATCGGACATGGCAATCAGCGAATTGTTCAGCACGATAGATGCCGTTTCCACCGGATTGCCCTTCGTGTCGGTCACAACACCACGAAGCCCGTTTGTTGTTTGGGCATGAATCAAGGGGCAAAAAAAGAAGGCCACCGTCACGATTCGTAATATCTTCCGAAGCAGTCCGTCCCTTTTTGTCATATCTCTCTCTGAATAAAGCTGCAAACCGATTTGATTAAAAGTATTTCATTTGCTGCAAAGATAGGACAAACCTCATGATGTCGCAATACCTAAATATGGGTATTCCATGGCGATTTCCATGGCCAAGAGTTGTTTTTTGTATGGAGGAAGCCTCCCCCGACCCCTCCGAAGGAGGGGAGAACAAGCTTGCGGGCCCCGGTATGTAGGGACGCACGAGCCGTGCGTCCGCTCCATTTGATGCAACAAGAATGGAATATACTTGGTTTTATGAGCGTGTTTGAGCGGACGTATGGGTCGAGCGTCCCCACATTCTCCGCACTGAAAACCTCCCCCGGCCCCTCCCAAGGAGGGGAGAACAAGCTTGCGGAAAACCGTTCTCAACCATATTGCAAACTAATCTCAGCCATATTGCGCGCTAAAATGGGTGAGATTGCACGGCAAAATGGCTGAGATTAGCGCGCAATATGGCTGATGTAACGGGCGTAGGGGCATACGGGCTGTGTGAAACCTCCAACAACTTGTTTACTTATCCGCTTGTTTATGTGTCGACTTGCTCCGTATTTGAGCGGACGCACGAGCCGTGCGTCCCTACATGCGGGGGCCTGCAAGCTCGTTCTCCCCTCCTTCGGAGGGGCCGGGGGAGGCTTCCCATGCGGAGAATGTAGGGACGCACGGCTCGTGCGTCCGCCCAAGTTCGTCTCTATTATCCGTAGAAACAATCTTGTTGCCAACGCGCAACATTGTTCTCAATGTATTCGGCAACACGGTTACAATCCTCTGAATTACGGATAATATGGTCGTGATAACGCGCTTGCCAACCAAAATCAAAACCATGATGGCGCGCAAACATACTCACTTCACGCTTTATTCCGCCCACCACAATGCCCAATGTCGGCCGATAACGTGCCTTGTTTTTCTCCTTTTCCACGCACACGATAGCGTGCACATGATTGGGCATGACCACGAACAATGGGACCGTGGCATAAGGATAATGGGCCGTAAGCTGTTCCCATTGCATCTTACAATATTCGCCGATGGGTGACAATGTCATTTTATCATGGTATATTTCGCCGAAATAATGCTTTTTGAAAGCGGTACAAATAGTGATGAAATAGTTTCCGGCATCATAATTATGGAAATAGGCACGTGGCGTTTTTCGTTGAGTGTAATGTTTTTCTTCCATGATTGTGGTTTGGTTTAGCTGTAAAAGTATGGATTTTCAGCTTAAACGGCAAGTATTTGCGCGCTTTTTTTGTGAAAATTTACATATCTTTACGTGTTTACAGGCTCCAAAGAGAGCGGACGCACGAACCGTGCGTCCCTACATTCTCCGCATGGGAAGCCTCCCCCGGCCCCTCCAAAGGAGAGGAGAACAAGCTTGCGGGCCTCGGTATGTAGGGACGCACGGCTCGTGCGTCCGCTCCGTTTGATGCAACAGGAATGAAATATACTTGGTTTTATGAGCGCGTTTGAGCGGACGCACGAACCGTGCGTCCCTACATACAGCTTGCTCCTTATGGCATAAGAAGCTATTCCAAATCAAATGGCAACAATAAGTATGTAGGGACGCACGGCTCGTGCGTCTGTTTTATTCCCATTTCTACGTGCTTGCAGGCTTCAAGAAAGGCGGACGCACGAACCGTGCGTCCCTACATGCGTCCGCCGCGGGGTTATTTCTTCTTCAAAATGCGCTGGGCACAATCGGCCAACACAACCACTGCGCCTGCAAGGATAGCCGTGTCTTTGATAACCAAGCGGCCTGCGCCTGTCAATAATGGGAAGCCATGCTCGCCACTGCCCAAATCAGGCACCCAACACTCGGGCGTTGTGACGAGAAAAGAGAGTGTGCCGAAGGTCATCAATATGACAAGTCCCGACCCGACAAAGCCTATTTTGGGGAACCAAATGCCCAAAAGCGTCAAGATGCCGAATGACATGATGAGCAAACCCAAGCCATGCGAGAAGCCATACGTATTGTTCTCTTGGTGCCACTCATGCTTCACTTTGTCGAATTCGCCCTCTTTCAGTTTGTAATCCTTGTACTCGGGTGCCTCTTTCTCATAGAAGAAGCTCATAAACGGACTGTTGGCTACGAACGGAACGATGCCTTCGGCCTCATAGTTCCAGAACTTCAGACCGCCGATCCAAATGAAAATAATGAAGATTGCGACGCGAATCAAATGGACGCCAAGGCCCTTCAGTGAGGCCGAAACATTGAGAACGGCCTGCAGCAACGATGTTATCTTTTCCATCTTTCTATAAAATTTATTCGTTAATAATGTTATGATGAATTACTGTCTCGCTATCCTGAACTTTGAAACAGCGGTGCAAATATAGGGAATAAATTCCAAACGAACGCCTGCGGCATGCAATAAAAATGAAAAATGCCACAAACGTGGTAGGAAATTCCCTTTGTGTGATAAGCCTATCCGGCAAAAACAATTTCTTAAAAAAGTAGAAAAAAACGCATATAATAAGGTGGGACGTGAAAGTTTTCATTATTTTTGCGCCCTTGGATAAAAGTTCATAAGGAGTATGCAAGAGAATTTAGTTATCGTAGAGAGCCCTGCCAAGGCCAAAACCATTGAGAAGTTTTTGGGCAAAGACTATAAAGTGATGTCCTCTTACGGTCATATTCGCGACCTGAAAAAGAAGGAACTGAGTATTGATTCCAAGACGCTGGAGCCTGATTATGAGATTCCTGACGAGAAGAAGAAACTGGTTGCGGAACTCAAGTCGAATGCCAAGAAAGCCAAGAAGATATGGCTTGCGTCCGATGAAGACCGCGAGGGAGAGGCTATTTCGTGGCACCTTTGCGAAGTTCTCGGCTTAGATGAAGCGAAGACCAACCGCATCGTGTTCCATGAAATCACGAAGTCGGCCATTCTCGACGCTATCCAATCGCCCCGACGGCTGGATATGAACCTTGTCAACGCCCAACAAGCCCGCCGTGTGCTCGACCGTTTGGTGGGTTTCAAGCTATCTCCCGTTCTATGGCGCAAGGTGAAGCCCGCATTGAGCGCAGGACGCGTGCAGAGTGTGGCCGTGAGACTGATCGTGGAACGCGAGCGTGAGATACAAGCCTTCAAGAGCGAGCCTTACTACCGCGTGAACGCTTTGTTCGGAATCACCAACAGCGACGGCAGCCAAAGCGAGGTGAAGGCCGAAACGGACATGCGGTTCAAGACGCACGACGAGGCCATTAAGTTCCTTGAGCTGTGCAAAGACGCGCAGTTCACCGTGGGCGGCATCACCAAAAAGCCGTTGCGGCGCACGCCGGCCCCTCCTTTCACCACGTCGACCCTGCAACAAGAGGCCGCACGCAAGCTGGGATTCACGGTCAGCCAGACGATGATGGTGGCGCAACGGCTCTATGAAAACGGGCGCATCACCTATATGCGAACCGACTCGGTGAACCTTTCTTCATTGGCTATCAACACAAGTAAGGACGAAATCATCAGGCTATGGGGCAAGGAGTACAGCCGTCCGCGCAACTATCAGACCCATGCAAAAGGTGCGCAAGAGGCGCATGAGGCTATCCGTCCCACGTATATGAGCGCGACCGAGATAGAAGGAACAGCACAGGAGAAGCGACTTTACGACCTGATTTGGAAGCGAACGGCCGCCAGTCAGATGGCCGATGCGCAGATAGACAAGACCACGGTCACGATAAACGTCGAGGGAACGGAGACCAAATTCATTGCCACGGGAGAGGTAATCACGTTTGATGGCTTCCTGAAAGTGTATCGCGAGTCGACCGACGACGATGAAACCGGTCAGGAAGAAACAGGCTACAAGCTGCCAGCCATGCAACCGGGCGACGTGCTTCAGCGTCGTGAAATCACTTCGACCGAGCGTTTCAGCATGGGTCCCATTCGTTATACGGAGGCAAGTCTTGTACATAAGCTCGAAGAACTCGGCATCGGGCGTCCTTCGACCTATGCTCCGACCATCTCGACCATACAACAACGGGAGTATGTTCAGAAAGGTGACAAGAAAGGTGAGGAGCGCAAGTATGTCGTCGACACGCTCAAAGGAAACAAAATCACGAGCAAGGAACGCAAGGAAATGGCAGGCAGCGAGAAAGGAAAGCTGCTTCCGACGGACATCGGCATCGTGGTCAATGACTTCCTGATGCAGAACTTCCCCGAAATCATGGACTATAACTTCACTGCCAAGGTGGAACAGCAGTTCGACCGCATTGCCGAAGGAAAGGAAGAATGGGGCATGATGATGAAAGACTTCGACAAAAGCTTCGAACCAACAGTGGATAAAGTGATGAATGCACGCTCGGAACACAAGGCAGGTGAACGGAAACTCGGCGAAGAGCCCGGCACCGGGAAGCCCGTGTTCGTGAAAATCGGACGCTTCGGGCCTGTTGTTCAAATCGGTTCGGCCGATGACAACGAGAAACCGCGCTTTTCTCAGCTTCCAAGTGACAAGAGCATCGAGACCATCACCTTGGAAGAGGCCTTGGAACTGTTCAAGTTGCCGCGCACCGTGGGCCAGTTCGAGGACAGCGACGTAGTGATTGGTGCCGGACGCTTCGGACCTTACGTGATGCACAACAAGAAATACGTGTCGCTTCCGAAGGAAGAAGACCCCATGACCATCACACTTGAGACGGCCATTCGGCTGATCGGAGAGAAGCGCGAGCAGGAACAGAAGCGGCATATCAAGACCTTTGACGAAGACACGAAGCTCGAAGTGCTCAACGGTCGCTATGGTCCTTACATCGTATATGACGGGAAAAACTACCGTATGCCGAAGAACCTGCACGAGAAAGCGGCCGAACTGACCTACAAGGAGTGCATGGACATCGTGAACAATGCGCCCGAACCGAAGGCCGGACGAAAGAGATAATGGGGCGAATCATCATCATCGGCTACATGGGAGCCGGCAAAACGACGCTCGGAAAGGCCCTTTCACGCGAGACAGGTATGCCGTTTTACGACCTTGACTGGTATATCGAGAGTCGTATGCACAAGACCGTCAAAGAGCTTTTTGATGCGCATGGCGAGGAAGGTTTCCGAAAAATAGAACACAACCTGCTGCATGAAGTGGCCGAATTCGAGCATGTCATCATCAGTTGCGGGGGAGGAACGCCGTGCTTCTTCGACAACATCGACTACATGAACCAGCAGGGTGAGACGGTATATCTCAAGGCAACGCCCGACGTGCTCCATGGTCATCTGAAGATGGGGCGCACGGTAAGGCCCCTGCTTTTGGACAAAACGCCCGACGAAGTGAAGGCCTTTATCCACGAACAGCTGGCACTTCGCGAACCTTTCTACGCCAAAGCCAAGCACACACTCGATGTAAACCTGATGGACAACTACGAGAAAATCAAGACTTACGTCGAGCGGTTAAAAGGCATGCTGAGCCTTTGAAACACAGCAACGACAAGCAACAATTCTAACATTTACGTTTTTTGACAACGCATGAAAAAGTGGACGATTGACGATTCTAAGGAACTTTACAACATCAGCGGCTGGGGCACCTCTTATTTTGGCATCAACGAGAAAGGCGATGTCTACGTAACACCGTGCAAAGACAATGGACAAGTAGACCTGCGCGAGGTGATGGACGAACTCGCTTTGCGTGATGTTACGGCACCGGTGCTGCTGCGTTTTTCGGATATTCTCGACAACCGGATCGAGAAAACCTTCAGTTGTTTCCAGAAAGCCAAGAAAGAATATGACTTCAAAGCCGAGAACTTCATCATCTATCCCATTAAGGTAAATCAGATGCAGCCCGTTGTTGAGGAGATTATCTCCCACGGACGCAAGTTCAATCTGGGCCTCGAAGCCGGCTCGAAACCCGAACTCCACGCGGTGATTGCCGTGCAATGTCAGAGCGATTCGCTCATTATCTGCAACGGATATAAGGACGAAAGCTACATCGAACTGGCCTTGTTGGCACAGAAGATGGGCAAACGTATCTTCATCGTTGTCGAGAAACTCAACGAATTAGACGTCATTGCGAAGGCCGCAAAGAAGCTGAATGTGAAGCCAAACCTTGGTATTCGCATCAAATTGGCCTCTTCGGGGTCGGGCAAATGGGCCGAAAGCGGAGGCGATGCCTCGAAGTTCGGCCTCACCAGTGCCGAGCTTTTAGACGCTTTGGCAAAGCTCGATGCCGTGGGAATGCGCGACTGTCTGCGGCTGATTCACTTCCACATCGGCAGTCAGATTACGAAAATCCGACGTATACAGACGGCACTTCGCGAGGCAGCACAGTTCTATGTGAACCTCCATAAGATGGGATATGATGTGGATTTTGTGGACTGTGGCGGTGGATTAGGGGTCGATTACGACGGTACACGCTCCTCAAGTAGCGAGAGTTCCGTTAACTATTCCATTCAAGAATACGTGAATGACTGTGTCTATACCTTTGTGGATGCTGCCGATAAAAACCAGATTCCGCATCCCAATATCATCACGGAAAGCGGCCGAAGTCTGGCAGCTCACCACTCGGTCTTGGTCATCGACGTGCTCGAAACGGCTGGCCTTCCTGAAATGCGTGAGGAGTTTGAGCCCAAAGAAAGCGACCACCAACTCGTCAAAGACCTTTATGATATATGGGATAATCTTGACTCTCGCTCGATGTTGGAGGACTGGCACGATGCCGAACAGATACGCGAAGAGGCGTTAGAACTGTTCTCTCACGGCATTGTTGACCTGAAAACGCGGGCCGAAATCGAAGCTATGTACTGGAGTGTGTGCCGGGAAATCAATACATTGGCAAAGAACATGAAGCACATTCCCGAGGAACTTCGCAACTTGGATAAGCTGCTTGCCGACAAATACTTCTGTAACTTCTCGCTCTTCCAAAGCCTTCCAGACAGCTGGGCCATCGACCAGTTGTTCCCCATTATGCCCATTCAACGACTCACGGAACGGCCGACTCGCAACGCAACCTTGCAGGACATCACCTGCGACAGCGATGGAAAAATCGCCAATTTCGTCACCGATGGACACGTAGGACACACGCTTCCGCTGCACCCACTGAAGAAGAACGAACCCTATTATCTTGGGGTTTTCCTCGTAGGCGCCTATCAGGAAATCCTCGGAGACATGCATAATCTCTTCGGAGATACCAATGCTGCCCATATTTCCGTAAAGGATGGGAAGTACAATATCGACCAGATTTTCGACGGAGAGACCGTGGAAGAGGTGCTCGACTACGTGCAGTACAATCCCAAGAAACTGGTGCGCCAGCTCGAACAATGGGTGACCAAGAGCGTCAAACAGGGAAAGATTTCGCTCGAAGAAGGCAAGGAATTCCTCAATAACTATCGTTCGGGCCTCTACGGATATACGTATTTGGAATGAAAGAGACACTCACAATCGTCAAAGTGGGCGGAGCAGTGGTCGAAGATGAGGCACAACTCGCCCGATTGTTAAAAGACTTCGCGGTCATCGAGGGCCATAAAATCCTCGTACATGGCGGAGGTCGCAGGGCCACAAAGGTTGCCGGCGCACTCGGAATAGAGAGCCGAATGGTCGATGGACGGCGCATCACGGACGCTAAAATGCTCGAAGTGGTGACGATGGTCTATGGCGGCTTGGTCAACAAAAGCCTCGTGGCGCGTCTGCAAGCCTGTGGTATCAATGCCTTGGGCCTGACGGGAGCCGACATGAATGCCGTTGAAAGTCACAAGCGTCCGCTGAAAAACGGTATCGATTTCGGCTTTGTCGGCGATGTAGACCACGTCAATGGCTATGCCTTACAGCTGCTTCTCCAACAAGGAATCACCCCGGTCATGGCCCCATTGACCCACGATGGGCAGGGCAATATCCTCAATACCAATGCCGATACCATGGCTTCTGAGGTGGCAAAAGCACTCTCCCGGTTCTTCAATGTGACGCTGATTTATTGCTTTGAGAAGCCCGGTGTGCTCCGTAATCCTGCTGACGAGGCAAGCCTTATTCCCATTATCACACGCGAAGAATTCTCCGGTTACGTGGCCGACGGCACTGTTTCGGGCGGCATGATTCCCAAACTTGAGAACGCACTTGCGGCCGTAGACCACGGCGTAAGCAAGGTTATCATTACACTTGCAACGGCCATCGACGGCAAACACGGCACCGTCATACAACGTCGGAAATGATTTCTCCGCGGTTTAAGACCGCAATCAGGGTGCTTTTCCCGCCCCATTTACACTTAATGAAAGTTAAAACAAACGCCATTCTGTAACAAATTCACCTCCCATTCGTCAATCCTATAGAGCGCAGATGAAAAATATCAGCTTCAAAAACGATGTACTCCCGCTGAAGAATCAGCTTTACCGACTTGCGTTGCGCATCACGCTTGACAGCGCAGAAGCCGAAGACATCGTGCAAGAAACACTGATAAAAGTCTGGAACAAGCGAGATTCTTGGGACGAAATCGAGTCTATTGAGGCTTTCAGCTTCACCATTTGCCGCAACATAGCCCTTGACAGCATCAAGAAGTTGGGCAACAACAGCGACTCACTCGACAGGAAAGACGCACCGGACAGCGCCTATAATCCCTACGAGGACATCATTCATCGGGATAGAATCAAGGTGGTGAAACAAATCGTAGACGGCCTTCCGGAGAAGCAGCGGAGCTGCATGCAGCTCCGCGATTTCGAAGGAAAGAGTTATAAAGCCATTGCCGCCGTGCTCGAAATCACCGAAGAACAGGTGAAAATAAACATCTATCGGGCCCGGCAAACAGTCAAACAAAGATTTCAAGAAATAGACAATTATGGACTATAAATACATCACACAATTGCTTGAACGCTATTGGGAGTGCCGCACTTCGCTTGAAGAAGAGAACATTCTCAAGGCTTTCTTCAGCCAAAAAGACGTTCCTGAAGAGTTGCTCCGCTATAAGGCGCTGTTCGATTATACGCTTTCCGAGCCGAAAGAAGAGGTACTGGGTGATGATTTCAACGAGAAAATCATGTCGCTCATCAACGAACCTGTGCCTGTAAAGGCTCGCATCATCACGTTGCAGCAGAAGCTTAAACCGCTGTTCAAGGCAGCAGCCGTGGTAGCCATCATGTTGACATTGGGCAATGCAGCACAGGTTTCCATGAACGATGAGGCACCACAAAGCCCCGTTTCAGGCCTCAATGCCACCCATAAGGGCCGTTCGGTCGCTCTCGGAGACTCGGCAGCCATCGACACTATGCAACATAGCAGCATCGATGCCGTTGGAACGCCTGCAACGTCCATTCTGAAATAAGAACATTTCTATGCTTTCTCTATAAATCACGTTTAATTAAAACAACAATGAAACTGCGAAGTTTCAATTCTCTCAAATTTTTCATAACATACTAACGATGAAAGGCCCGCTACTCTTCTTGAGTGCGGGCCTTTTTGATTTATAGGTCTCTGTTCGATTTCATCAAATATCCCATCGTATCGAATGGACCATCGTAGTATAAATAGGTGTAGATGGTAACTTCTTCATTCGATCAAACATTCAAGTTACTTTATCAAAAGGATGATTCCTTCATATATGCCTTATGACGACTACGCTCATTTGCGGTAAAAAACTTGCTTATTGTCTTTAGAAGAAACTCGTTTATTTTTTAACAACATTAATTATAACTTTCTTTACCATCGTCTTTTCTATGGTTTCTGGTGAGAAAGCTCCTCTTTCATCGGTGATATTTATGTTTTCAAAAGTAAAGTTATCGAGCTTGTATTTCTCTGATTTGCCCACATCAAAGAAATTCTTGCACAGCATCTCTATATGCTTCATCGTAATATTATTACATCTTGAGAGCGGCATATCCTTACGTTCTTCGGGCTTATAAAACTGTGTCCACGGACGAACAACAAGGAAACTGCCCGTTTTTCCCCTGATTCCTTCAATAGTGACATACTCATAGTGCTGTGGTGTGTCGGGACGCATCTTCAGCCAAAGCACTCGGTTGACATCATCGCAACGTATGTTTCGCAGTATGATGTTGCAATTGTAAAGGCTTTCACTGCCCAACGTGAGACAGCCATGCACCCTGCCATAGTGACAATTCTCTATCAAGATGCGCTCGTTTCCTCCGTTTTCGGGAAGGGTATCTGCCCAAACACCCTTGCCTCCTTTCAGTGCAATAGCATCGTCGTTCACGTGCATATAGCACCCATTAACGAGTACATCGGTGCAAACATCAATGTCGATAGCATCGCTACTTGGGGCTTTCACGCCCTCAGTTGGTGCGAATATATAGCAACCGAGATAGCGCACGCGCTTGCATTTATACAGATGATTGGTCCAAAATGGAGAATTCACCAATCTAATATCCTGCACTGTCACATCCTTGGAATTGGAGATATAGACTAAACGTGGACGTTGTTCGTCTTTATTGGTACATTGGTGGTTCCATTGGCGTCGCAACCAAAACTGTTTCCAATAGTGATAACCGTTGCCATCAATAGTGCCTTTACCACTTATCGTGAACCCGTCTACTTGGTCGGCATTCACAAGTGCAGTGAAATAATCGCAGGTTTCTCCCTCTATGCGCGTCTTTTTTATTTCAAAATCCTCAATGCGGTCGGAGCCTTTCAGTCTGCTCCCCTCTTCAAGATAGAGATGTGTGCCCGGCCTGAAAAATAAACTTCCACTCAAAAAGACACCACGTGGAATGACCACCACACCACCACCTTGCTGCGAAGCTAAATCTATCACAGCCTGTAATCGGCGGGTTTGCACAATGGTACTATCTTGTACAACGCCATAATCGGTTACGATGAACTTCCGCCCCAAGCTGTTGACATCAATGCGCGTGGTGTCACAGAACCATCTGTCCATCGGTGTTCCGTCGGGCCATGTATGCCTTGGTTTGTTTGCAGCCATGCCATTCAGGAGATAAACAAGCCCCATCATCATCAAAAACATTCTCTTCATAAATACATAAATTATAGGTTGACACTTTTCGGGTGACATTGTTTCTTTTAGTTATTTGTTTCGCAAAGAAAGGGAGTTGAAGTAAGCCCCGACGGGACTGGACTCCAATTAGCATAGGTAGTCTTCTTATATTCCAAATTGACGATGTTGATTTCTTTCATCTTGCGCCATTTCACACCCTTTCGGTCCATATCGGCAATGCGATTCGCCGGCAGATTGGTCACTTCGATACTTATCTTATTATATCCTTCCTTCAATACATCCTTGCAATCAAGCACGAAAGGAACCGCCCAAGCCACTCCAATTGGTTTATCATTGATATATACACGGGCGCTCTCATGCACATCGCCCAATTCTATCTGCCAATGCTTCTTTGCTTTTGCTTTGTCAAGATAAATATAAGTCGTATAACAGCCGGTGCCCATCAGCACTTTTACAGAGGTATCGTTAAGCGTTTCCCATGTATGGGGGCTTTTCATTTTGAAAGTGCGGGCTACTTTTGGGGTTGATTCCATGAAATTCAGAGTCCAAGGTCCGTTAAGTAATACCTTCTCACAGCCATTCCGTTTTGCTCTTCTTTTCTTTAAGGGCGCAAGAAGAGAATTATAGGTTTGTAGGATAAGCGACCTTCCAGAGCGAAGGTCAATTATTACCTTGCCATGAACAATTTCTGCGCGTTTGATGTCCCCATTCATGGGATCGAACCAGTAGGCATCCTTAAATGGAACGGCTAATGTAATAGGCTTTCGAATGTCGTGGGGCGACAGGTTAGCCATGAAATAATGCCATCCAGTTACATTCCTACGCCGAATGGTACGAATGCCTTCAAGTCTCATTTCCTCGGGGTGGGCTACCAAGGCCATTCGTTCAGGATCAATACCCATGATGTTTGCCCCTCGTAGTTTTAAGTCGTTCAGATGTTGACGCAGCCTTGTGTCAATATCGGCACCTTCAGGTATGATTAAAGCCTTGTAGCGTGTACCCGATGCTGTTTGCAGTTCTCCGCCAACATATTGTGTAGAGAGCAGATAGCGGTCGCTAATGTAGTCGCAATCATACCCAAGAGAGTCGATTTCCAAAACCGTTTTGATGAAATCGGGAGCCTTTTTGGCCATTGAATGAATATCGAATTGCATCAACAGATTCTTGGTGTCGCGCTTCCAAAAGTCTTTTATGGGTAGGTAGACAAGGAAGTCATTATCAGGTTGTCCCATTTGCAAGAACCGTTGGCAGCGGTCGATATAGGTCATTAAAGCCGAGGCGTCACGCCAAATGGAGTTCGTTGGACTCATATCCACCGAAGCATAGAACTTCCAACCCGGCCATGCTTCGTCTTTCGGAGAGTAGGTCGTGCCATGAAAGAACATGCGATTCACGCCGCAAGTGAACATCAAATCCAAGTCGGGCTTCATTTGTGACAACGATGTTCGGAAGTGCTCTGTCAACCAAGTGAAGGTTTCGCTCGACGTAAGTGGCTTTCCTGTGATATGCGCTGCAGAAGAAGCATACTTCAACATGGAGATGTCGCTGTCGTTCTTGCGGGTGAATCCGCTATCGGTACGCAGTCCTTTGATACCGAAATCAGAGAGTCCGAATCCCTCTGTCTCCGGAATATCCACTTCGGCATAGAGGTCTATCAGATTAGCCGGCGAACCATGAGCTTGATTTCTGACCTTTACGCCATTCTTGTGTGCCCAATCTACCCATTGATGCGTAAAGTTTTCCAAGAGCATATCGCTGAGTGTTTCTCTGTAATCACTAACGATTTGGGGGTCGCCATCAACGAGTTTGTCGAGCACCGTTAGCAGGTCATAGCCCCTACGCTTCTTAAACTCTGTGGGCAACGCAGGTGTCCAATCGGCCCCATAGACCTCGTAGGAATCATTGAAAAAGGTTGCGGGGTAAGGGGTTGCAGAAGTCTTGAAGGCCGAATCAATATGGTTCAGATAGTTCTTAACGGCAGATTTGTCGAAATGGTCAATGACAAAGCCCTCTCCACCGGGTGCGGCACGTTTCACCTTTTGCCCCGTACGTCCCACTTCAACCGTGACCTTTCGTCGCCCATCAATGACCGTATCGTGGAAAACTGCCTTGCAGGCCGCTTCGTTCTTAGGTACCCATGGACCACCGAAAGGCCATCCCGTGCCATTGTTTAAGTCGATCTGCATTCCTTTTTCCTTGGCAATAGCTTCTGTTGCTCTTAGTGCTCTCATCCATTCGGCCGAGAGGTAGCGCAATTCTTTCTTTTCATTCCCTTGTATGCCGTAGATTGGCGTTATCTCTACGGTTCCGATACCCGCCTTGTACAGCAGATCAAGGTTCCACCTTAAATTAACCGAATCCACGGCCGACCCCATCCACCACCATCGGGTGCCCGGTTTCGTTATTACGGAAGAGACAGGCCACGATTGTGCAATAGCTCCCATAGCCTGCCCCACCAGTATCATTAGCAGCAAATACTTTTTCATTTTCAATTCATTTTCCTATTGTCCGACTATCTTTGCATAGGATGAGGCTCCCAACAGCCAGCATCCCGTTCCATAATCCTCAAAGTCGGGCACACTTGAATAAGTTACAGGTTGCCCTGCAGACGGGTCAGCTCCCGTACCTTGGTTCCAACCCAAGAAGCCATTCTCGTATACACAAGAAGCAATTGCTTTCCATGCTTTGTCGCAACTAGGTCGGTAAACGTTTACACGAAGTATACCATTTTTTATACCCCAGCTCATACCATAGAGAAACAAGGCTGTTCCAGTCATTTCGGGCCCTTCACAATACGTTGAAACCAAAGAGGCATTCCAAAACCCATCGGCTCGTTGTACTTTCAGCAAGGCCTTACTCATCAAGATAAAATCCTCTTTCAGTTCCTTATAGTAACTGTCGTGGGGTGAAAGCGTCTCCATCGTGCGCACCAAAGCAGCATACACCCAACCATTTCCACGGCTCCAATAGCAATTTTTCCCGTCAGGTTCCTTGTAAAGTGCTTTATAAACACTGTCGCGCCACCATAATCCATCTTCCTTGTTGAATAGTCCTCGGCGGTCGCGTGCGTCTCGATAGCTCAGCATACCATAGTCGATATATTTGCGTTCGTTTGTTATCCATGCATATTTGGCATAGACCGGAAGTGCCATCTGAATAGCATCTATCCACCACCAATAGTCTTTTCGGCCTGTAGCCATCTGCAAATCGAGGTTCTCTTTGGTTTTGTTTATCATCTTAGGATTGCCAACCATCGCATAACGGTCAAGGTAGGTTTGCTCACAACACTGGTTGTCTGCATCGGTTGTATGGACCCCATCACGTGCCGTCCACTGATGATAATCGGCCCATCTGTCTACATAGTCTATATAACGCTGTTGTGCATCAATGCTATATAAAGCCATTAGCCCCTCGTAATACACGGCTCGTGTCCACAGATGGCTCGGTCTTATTTTCTTCACATGGGTGGCAATAGTCGGATCGGGCCACTGTTTCACAAAGTAATCATTCACTGTTCTTGAAAGCAGGAGAACGCTTTCATTCGTCTGGGCTATTGATGCCACAGACATCATCAAAAAAACGATTGGTAATAGTTGCTTATACATCGTGAAATAAGTCTACATGAGTCTTATGGAAACCGCCTTCAAACCTTCTGCTATAGCCTGAAGTGTCACCTTACTTACAGTCTTTTCGGCTCGGAGAATAACCATAGCTGAGCCTTGGAAGAGCCGAATCTTCTGACCAGCAAAACTATCATTACAACAAATGTCGCCATTGCTTACACCAACAAGGTGAGCATTTCCCGTTACAGAGAATATAACCTGACGGTTGTCATTGAGAATGCGCCTTCCCTTATTGTCCACAACCTCGACAAGCACATGCTGTAAGTCGACACCATCCGCTTTCCATGTCTGCTTATCAGGCACAAGTCGCAGCCGTTCAGCCTTATTGGTGGTTTCCAAATGATGACGTGCCACGACCTTATGCCCATTATAGGCCACTACTTCAATAGTCCCCGGCATATAAGCGACATCGTTGAATGTGATTTTATTTCGTTTTTTAGGATCAAGTGAATTTGATTTGCGAGCTATCGTTTTTCCGTTGAGCAACAAGGTCACCTCTTCAGTATTGGTAAAGATATGAAGATTGACCTTAGAACCGGCAATGCGATTCCAATTCTCAGATAAAAAGGAAGTGCCCACATTCACTCCATTCCACCAACGGGTAGCTTTTCCCTCCTCTACCACAGCGATATGAACCATGGGGTCGGCAGAGAACATACTCTTTAGGAGATAGGCTATTGGTTTAGGTTGCAAGGAAATATCAAAAGAACCTTGGCTCCAGCCTTTTGCAGGCCAGCCATTACTCTCACCAATATAGTCGATACTGCCCCAATAAGCCAGTCCGACAACACTGTCAAGAGCCATTTCAAAGAAATTACTTCCCATGGCTGAGGTGCTTGCTTCACTCTGATAAAAGATCTTTTCTGGATAGAGTTTACTATCGCCCGGGAAGTACATGTACCGATAGTTATAGGCATTTACCTCTGTGGCAATGGCGAGCGGAGACGGAACAGCGTTCGTTTCGAGCGAGCGATAGCGAGGATGCATGGCTACGGTTGTAAGCCGGGAACTGTCATAGCGGTGGAGTTGAGTCTTGAGCAACTGATAATTGGTTACACCCCAATCATTGTTGGCCATACCGGCTTCCTGTTGAAGTTCGTTCCCTAAGCTCCAAAGAATGACACTTGGATGATTACGGTCACGCTTCACCCACTCTGTAATATCATTCTGCCATTGTAAGGTCCAGTCCACACGTCCGCCGGAATACTGCTTCAACCACTTATCATAGAGTTCATCGACAACCAATATACCATATTCATCACAAAGCCGATAAAAGTCTTCACTATAAGGATTATGTGAACAACGGATATGGTTGAAACCGAAACTTTTGAGTAACCGAATGCGCTTTTCTATGGCCCGGGGATAGGCAGCTGCGCCAAGAGCACCCAAGGTATGATGGTTGGCATTGCCCTTTAACAGCATTTTCTTACCGTTAAGACGGAAGCCGAAGGCCGGTCCGAACTCAATAGTACGCACGCCGAAACGGTCGGAAACACAATCAAGTACATCTCCTTTACTGTTATAGAGTGTGACTTCTGCGGTATAGAGATAAGGATGATCCGTATCCCACAGCTGGGGAGCTGTAAGCGTGATAGCTGGTAGCCGGTATTCATGCGATCGCCAGTTTTTGTAATAGCGTAAATTAAACTTATCATTATTTACCACACAGCCTTTGGCATCAAGAATGCGTACACCCACACAAACCGTGTCCACATTTTCCATGTAGCAAAAGTCTGCCTGAATGTTTACCTTTCGGTTTTCTTGCGTTGTGATATAGAGCGGGTGGCGGTTGAAATGGTTTTGTTTATCAGTGACGATGATGCGAACACCGCGGTAAAGTCCACCACCGGTGTACCATCGGGAGTTCCTTGGGCCCTGTGTTTCAGCCGTAACAATGATTTCATTGGGCTTGTCATAGATGAGCTTGTCGGTTACATCGCATTCAAAACCAAGGTAGCCATAATCGGTTTTTCCTATATGTTGGCCATTGAGATAGACGTCACCCACCAGCATGATGCCTCCGAAATCAAGCAACACACGCTTGTTTCGCCAGGCAGCAAGGGGTATTATCGTCCGTCGATAGATGCCTTTGGTAAGTTCTTTGAAGCCACGTGCCGACAGACGGCTCTTGATATTGGCGGCCGCATTCGTGGCATCGCCTTTCTCTTCGGGCGAAGGAGCTATCCACGGTTGTGAAATCTGAAAGTCATGGGGCAGACAGATGGTTTCTTCGAACTTCAGTCCGGCAAACGATGTTGGCAGTTTTTCGACCTCTGAAAAGCGGTGAAACTGCCAGCTATCATTCAAACTGATGGTGTCGCGCTGTGCAACAACAGGAACGGCCATTATCAAAGCGAACAAAAAAGTTGTTAGTATAGTTCTCATGATTGAATTTTAGATATCCATACGATTGAAAAAGAATATCAGTTACCATCGGGCTTCATCGTATCATAAACCGGAGTGGGATACCATGTGAAGCGTTGCCAACTGTCGGGGGCTGTCGGTAGAAAGTCGTGCCAATCTTTCCGCAATGCAGAAACAATCGGTAGTCCGAGTTGCTTCATACCCATGACGACCATTTTTGCAACTTCATAGGCGCCGAAAGCATTGAAATGGGTATTGTCAGCTAAAGCCTTCATCTGTCCAGGAAATGTTCCCGCTGCGTAATATACGAGTGCTCGTTTACTGTCTTCTTCACCGAGCGTTTCAAAAAAAGTGCGGGTCATCTCATGAAGTTCGATGATTGGCACACACTCTCGACGTGCCACCTCGCGCATAGCAGCGGGATAGTCACCATGGGTTTCAAGAATACGGTGGCTATCTTTGTTAAAAAGTCGGCGTTGCGTTGGTGTAACAAAGATGATTATTCCTTTTGCTGCTCTTATCCGGTCGATGAATATTTTCAGAGAATGGGCAAAGTTGTAATATGCACCATCACCGAAACGGTGCTCTTTTTGGTCGTTATGTCCAAATTCGCACAGCACATAGTCTCCGGGCCTCATCATGGAAACCACTTTGTCAAGGCGTCTTTGGTTGATAAAAGACGTTGCACTGAGTCCGCTCTCTGCATGATTACTGATGGCAATTGATGCATCGAACCATCGCGGAATCATCTGACCCCAGCTTGCCCAAGGCTCCTTGGCTTGGTCTACTACCGTTGAATTACCGCAAAGAAAGATTGTCACAGCGGTTGTGTCGGGTCGGATATCGATTGTTTTCACTGCAGGTGTAGGTCCGTTAAACTCAAATGTAAGCCGATTATCCCAATCGAGATAGTCCTTCTCCCTTGGTTTAAGGACTACATTCGTGTTTCCATCAATAATTGGAGAACGTTTATTGACAACAAAAGTATAGGTCTTGAACTTACCTTTGTCTGTTGTTGTCTGTTCAAGTAATAAGCGACGGCTTTCCGCTCTGACTACCGTTTGGGCCTTACGCTTACTTGAACCAAGTGTAACTGTAACATGATAGTTGCCATCAGGTACTTTCACAGAAAAGAAGAAAGGCTTCTGTGACCCTTTCGGTGGAGCAGCCATGACATCGTATCCATAGCCAATGGCGTCCGAATATTGGGGCTGTTGGAGCGTCATATCAAAAGTCTGTGCCAACAAAACTGTCGAGAAGAAGCATAGAAAAAAGGTAGTTCGTAATTTTTTCATTCCAAGATTGTTTGTTACAAAGATAGCCAAACTCGGGAATAACCTTCGGGGAAATAGTACGAAAAACGGTATTTTAGTACACTTAATAAAAAAATATTAGTATATTTGCCATTAGTTAAAAGCTCATCTCCGGTCTCTAAGAATAATCATACAAATGAGTAAACGCATCCTTTCTTTTATATTCTTGCTCATTCAACTGTCTCTGATGTCGGGACAGAATCATAATCAGTATGCTGTAAAACACATCTCCTCCATCAACGGCATGTCTGGGAATACCATTTACAGCTTCTATCAAGACCCTACTGGATATATATGGCTCGGCGGAACGGGTGGACTTGACCGCTATGATGGCTATCGTTTTGTTGCTTTCAACGATTTAGGACTTACCCATAAGTCCATTCAGCATGTGGGAAAGTTCTATCCCGATGAAAGAAACAACTTGTTATGGGTGTTCACTTCGACCGACACCTATGGTTGTTACAATTTGAAGAAAGGACGTTTTGTAGATTTTTCCGACAAAAAAGAGATGACTCGCGCTTTCCATAAATGCCATATCTCACCGGGAAGCTATTGGTTTTGGAGCAGAGAATTCGGCTTACGCCACATCAGTTACAGGCAGGGAAGATTTAAAACTACCGATTATACCGTTGCCAATCGTAGACTTTTCGACAACGATATTCGCCAACTTGCAGAGACTTCGCAGCATCATATATTCCTTGCAACGCGTTCGGGAATGGTTCTCATCACGTCTCAAGGGCATGTAAAGTGGTTGTCGCGTGGTGAAGAGATGCTCTGGTGTATCGCTAACGGAAACGAAGTGTTAGCCTATTCACGCAAGTCACAGCAGGTTTTCGCCTACAATGGCAACGGCAATATCATCAGCAAATGCCCTTTGCCCGCGATGATGGGACGGATAGGTGCGATAAGGTCGAGTTTCATTTGGCAGGGGAAATGGTATATTCTTGCAAGCACGGGTACCTTCATTTACGATATCAAGCGGAAAAGATTTGAAAAACCAACCGACTTCATGATCACAAACGGTCACTTACAAGACGTTGTCGATGGTTATCAATTTGTTGCTGACAAAAGTGGAAAGCTGTTTATCTTCCCTCCTAAAGGCAAGATGAGGACACTGGATATTATTCCCAACCTGCTATCAACCATTGACAAGAATGGCATTTACAAAGTGGCACGCAGCAAGAACGGACTATTTTACATTGCCACCTATGGTGGTGGACTCTTCACTTACGACTATCCGAAAGATAAACTTACGCGTTATACGGCTGAAGATCCTGTACCACTTATTAATTCAAACTTTCTGCTTGACGTGCTCATTGACCATTCCGGGGCGATATGGATCAGTTCCGAACGAACAGGGATCAGTCTCTTGAGTCCCTTGCTCAGCAGGATGGTAACCTATGCCTATCCGCAACCGGGAAAACGGGGCGACTGGTCGAATCATATACAGAGCATCTTCAAGAATAAAACAGGCCAGATTTGCATCTACACAAAAGACAAGAAAAGCTATGTTTTCGATGTTTCGTCTTTTCAGTTTAGCCCCATTGCAACCTTGCCTGGGCAGATTACGAACTCCATCACCGACTCGAAAGGCACTTCATGGACCACAACACGCGACATGGGGTTATACCATGGCAGTGTGAACTATTCTGATTTACAAATAAACCACAGAATAAGTAGTCATGAATGTACCGATATCGTGGAAGACAAACGCGGACGTATTTGGGTCTCAACATGGAATAGCGGACTCTATATGGTTGACAATCAAAACCAATCACCCCTCAAATTCCACCGGCTGATAAATAAAGATTTCAACGAGGCGCGCATCACTAATATGGAACTCCGGAACGATGGCATTCTCTTCCTTGGCACCTATAACGGCTTGTATGCTGTGGACACAAGAAAGAAACATATCTCTGATGTTGATTTCAAGGTATTCAATGTCATGAACGGAAAGCTTCCCGGCGACGAAGTCACCTGCCTGCGTATTGATCGCAAGGGCATGTTATGGGTAGGAGTGACAGGTTGCGGACTGCTCAAGCTGGATTTTAGTCGAGGAATCGACCATATGCAAATGACCCAACTCACCCGTATTGACGGATTGTCAAACAACAATGTGCAGAGTATAGAACAAGACCAACGAGGGTATATTTGGGCAAGTTCGGAAGAAGGGGTGTCGCGTGTCAACGAACAAGGAGAAGAAATCTACCGTTATGAACTGAGTTCCGATATTCTGAGCAATGCCTTCTGTACCAATAGTTCTATGTCTATGTCCGACGGAAGGATACTTTTCGGCTCCGGAAATGGGCTTGCTGTTGTCAGCCCCGGCATGATTCCTGAGAACCATGCAGCCAACCGAACGGTACTGATTACCGACCTACTCATTAATGGAACGGATATCTATGAAGAAGGTGCAAGCATATTATCGGACACGAACCTGTCGCTGACAAGAAGAATTGAGCTTCCTCATGATAAAAACTCGCTGACCCTTTTCTTCTCTAACTGCTATTACAGAAACATCAGCAGCCAAGTCTATCAGTATTATCTTGAGGGATCAGACCGATATTGGCGCCACTCTACCGGCAACAATTTTGCCGACTATGACAACCTTCGTCCGGGAAACTATACGTTCCACGTACGTTCCAAATCAAGTAATGGCTGGAGTCCCGAGACCGTCTTGCAAATCACGATTAAATCGCCGTGGTATGCTACGACATGGGCATGGCTACTCTATGTCGTTATCATTGCTGGCATCGCTTTCGCCGGTCAACATTTCTGGTACGAACGCTTGAAATTGAATCGCAAACTTGAGGTAGAACGACAACTGACCGACTTCAGACTCAACTTCTTCACTAATATCACGCACGAGTTCCGCACCCCGTTGGCCATTATTCAAAACTCGATTGAGCGGTTAGAAAAGGCCGAAACGGTTTCAAAAACGGCCATCGTTACTGCCCGTAGAGGCACTAACCGACTGCTTCGCTTGGTGAACCAGCTGATGCAATTCCGCAAGATCAACACGGGAAACATGAGGATTGCCGTTGAGAAAGGAGACATTATCGCCTTTACACGCAATATCTTTCAAGATCTCTATACCGTCGCACAGCAGAAAGAATTGGTTATGACATTCACTGCATTTGACCGCAGCCACGAAATTTACTTCGACCGACAAGGTGTTGAAATGATGGTTTATAACATTCTTTCGAATGCAGTGAAATACACACCCTCAAAGGGACACATCGACGTAAAGATTACCTGCAACGAGAGAAATGTGCTCATCTGCATCACAGACGATGGAGCCGGCATCAGTTCCGAGCTCAGACAATCAATGTTCTCACCTTTCATGAACGGGCAAACGGCTCAAGGCGGCATCGGCATCGGACTCTATAACGCAGCTCAAATAGCCAAATTACATCATGGAAGTATCACTTATCGGCAGGTAAATGACGTCGGTGGAAGTTGTTTCACCATCTCCTTGCCCGACACTGAGACCGTCTACAGCGCCGAAGAATACAGACAATCCGTAAGTCGGGAGCTTGTAGAAGACGGGAATACCAAGCCTATAGATAACTTTATCCGCGAAATTCTTCCCCGTGCACTGAATGATATCACTGTTGGAATTATCGAAGATGATTTCGACATGATGGAGCAAATCAGGCATGAAGTAGGCGTTTATTTCAACACCAAAGGGTTCATGAATGGAGAAACCGGCTATGAAGGCTGCTTGGCCCTGAAGCCCGCACTCATTATCTGCGATGTGATGTTGCCCGATACAGACGGCTACGAAATAGTGAAGAAGTTCAAGAAGACCGAAACGACAAAAAACATTCCCATTATCATGCTGACAGCCCTTGCCGACGAGGCCCACCAAATCAAAAGCTACCAAGCTGGGGCCGATGATTACATGATCAAGCCTTGCAACTATCGGCTGCTCGTTGCCCGAATGGTGCAGCTCATCAAATGGCGTAACGAGAAACCCCTCGAAGTTACATCATCTGGTACACGAGAAATCATCGTATCGAAAGCAGAAAGGTTGTTCAAAGAGCAAGTGGAAGCGCTTATAGTCAATCATCTCGATGATTGTATGCTCTCAGTAGACGCACTTGCCGAAATGATGAAAATGGGACGCACGAAATTCTATGGGAAAATGAAAGACCTCTATGGTATTTCACCCAACAAATACATCATGAACGAGCGCATGCGCATTGCTGCAGAATTGGTTTCGTCTGGAAAGTACACGATAGCCGAAGTGAGCTACCGCGTAGGTATTCAAGATCCATCTTATTTCAACAAATGTTTTAAAGCCAAATATGGTGTCGCTCCGAGTAAATACAAATAGAAATATAAAAGCAACACTATCAGGTTGTTTTTATGAATAACGAGTTCTAAGTTGATGGTTTCAATTGCGACACCTAATATCAGCCATATTGCACGGTAATCTCAGTCTTTTTAGCGCACAATATAGCTGATATTACCTCGCAATATGGCTGAAACAAGAAAAGCGTCTTCACTTGTTTTGAATGCAGCGGTTTATTTCACGGCAACTTTCTTGCCGTCAATGATATATATACCCGGCGTAACACGGTTGTCATTTAGCTTCACCCCACCGAGGTTATATATGGTCCGAACGTGGTCGGAAGCTGTTTCCAAAGGCTTTGTGATGGCCGTTGCAGGATTGTCTTTCAGCGCCTTGTAGTATTCTACAGGACTATAACCGAGGTGAGGAGGCTGGTTGTATCCGCAGTTTTGCCATGTCACGGCCATGTCGTAGACGTGATCGTCACGCAGCCACGGCAGTTTATATTGACTTTCGCGCGTAGATGTGAAAGAAACCAAATAATAGTCGCCCTCGTGCTGTGCCCAATAGACGGCCTCTTCGCGCCAATCGCCATAGAGATCGCATTGCAGATTGGGATTATACTTCGTAGCGTTGATGCTGTTTGCACCATAACCATTGGCATAAAGCGTGGTCATGCGGTCCCATGTCTTGGTGTCTGAGTTCCATTTGTCAATATGTGCACGGTCATGATACTCATCGAGCAAGTCACCGTCCCAGTAAATACGGTAGTTGATAGACGAGTTCTTTGCGCCTCCCACGCGCCATGGGGCGATTTCCGTGCCGTCGCAAGCGATGAGATTCGGGTTGTCCCAATACATCATCTCCGAACCTGCGTACGTACTATCGCAATCAAGGGGCATTCCGCGGCCCGTGTCGCCGCCCGTCTGCCTGAAACCACGCATGATGCGACCCGTCTTGGCGTCGATGAGGGCAGCATCGTAGGCCACCGTGCCGTATTCGGTGATGGTGAACACCTCAAGTCCGGGATTGGAAGGGTCGAAGTCGCCCAGATGCGTGGCGTCGCCGTGTGCAAGACCGGTACGCCAAAGCAAAGAACCATCGTCGTCGAGTGCTGCCGTACCCACCATGATTTCGTCAAAGCCATCACCATCCATGTCGCCCGTGGTGAGGCTGTGCGCTCCCTCGCCGTAAATGCCCTGTCCGGGCACGTCGGACGTGTGCCGCCAAAGCGTCTTCAGTTGATGACCGTCCCACGTGTAGGCTGCAGCATAGCTGTAGGTGTAGATTCCCCGCACGGTGACGGCGCACGGTTTTGCTTTCCCTTCGACGTTGAGGAATGCAACGCAGCCCTTGAACCAATTACCCCGATGCCCGTAGGTGGCTCCGTCTTTCCGTCCGGGCCGGTCGTCCCAATTGCTTCGAACGTCAAACAAGGGCCAATAGTCTATGGTGGCCAACTCTTTGCCCGTCACACCATCGAAACAAGTGAGCCACTCTTGGCCGCCGTTGGTGACGACTCCGGCAGCGTTGATGCTTGAAAGTGAGTGGTCGGCTGTAGCAGCAGGACCGGTATGGAGGTAATTTCCTGTTGCATCTTGGCTGCCCTGCGCCGTCTTCACGATGATTTCTCCCTTGCCATCTCCATCGAAATCGTAGCAAAGGAAGGTGAACCTGCAGCCTGCCAGCACGTTAGGTCCGAAGTTGATGCGCCACATCTGCGTGCCGTCGAGCTTATAACAGTCGAGTATGGCAGGTGCCGTGGCCTTCAAATCGGCCCCCGAATTCGACGGAGCCCATTTCAAAATGATCTCTTGTTCGCCGTCACCGTCCATGTCGTAGGCCGAACAATCGTTCGGTGTGTACGTAATCGTCGAGCCGTCACTCCATATCACGTCGGCAGGATGGTTCAGCTTGATATTATGATAGAACGCAGGATCACAGCTGACACCGCCTTGTGAATCGATGAGCTTCGATTGTTTGTCAAGCACCTCGAGCCTGAAAGTTGCGTTTTTGTAGGAAAGTGGAAGGCTCACATTGGTTCGGTCTTTGAGTGTGGCCACGAGTTTTTCGTCGGCATACAGCTTGTAAGTGGTTTTGAAAACGTCGTCGGTCTTACGCATTCGCCAACTGACGAAAACCTTTTTCTGCTTTCCTTCACTGAGCGAGGCCCATAAACCGCGCGATTTGTTTTGTGCCTGAAGGCCTGAACTGCAGGCCAACAGCGCGACAACGAGACATAGAAGTTTTTTCATTGTGTAAAGGTGTAGATTCATGTTATAGGATATTTGTTCGTGAAAAGCTATAGTTGTAGGGGACGGATATAGGAGTTGGCGAATTCCCACCGCGGTGAAAAATATTTTTCACCGCGGTGGGAAATATTTCCCAACACGGTGGCACTAATTTCCCACCGCGGTGGGAATTCGCTCATCCTAAGAGGTGTGGGGCACAAGTGACGTTTCTGTGCCCCTCAACTCCCTTTTACCAGCCCGGATTCTGCAAGAGGTTACCGTTCTTCATGCGCTCGGTCTGGGGAATGGGAAAGAGATACATCCGGTCATCCCACTGGCGTTCCACCTTTCGGCGCGTGTAACTGATGTTCCCATCGCTGTCTTTGGTGAGCTTCATTTCATAGATTTCCTTGAAATAATGGTCGGCCTCTTTCCAACGACGCACGTCCCAGAAGCGATGCCCCTCGAATGCCAGCTCAACAAAACGCTCGTTACACAGCCGTGTCCAGAAGTCTCCGCTACTGCTGAGGTCGGGCATGCCCACACGTCGGCGGGTCTTGTTGGCTGCCTCGCGTGCCGACATGGGGAATTCGGCTGTCGTGGCGTCGGCACTTCCCAGATATTTGAACACGGCCTCGGCATAGTTGAGATAAAACTCACCCATACGGAACGTGAGCCACGTGTGGAACGACTCTTTCACCTTACCGTTTCCGGCCAGCGAAATGGCTCCGTTGCAGAACTTCTTCAAGTAATATCCCGTGGGCGTTGCACCTGTAAGCGGTTCTCCGTTTACTCCGCCTTGGAACGTTTCAAGCGGTGTGGCTCCGGAATACGTGGGCCATTGATCACCATTGACAGCCACGGTTGCTGTTAGGCGTGGGTCGCGGTCTTTATAAGGATGGGCAGCATCGTAGCCCGAACCGGTCTCGTTGATGGACAGGCCTGTGGTCTTCATGTCGTAAGCATCTACAAGGTTCTGGGTGGGACAGTTGCCACCGCTTCCTCCTTCAATACCTACGGGATAGTTGTTGGACTCAACAAGATTGTCGCCGGTGGGGTTCTTGAAGTAACGTCGGCCGAAGATGATTTCCTTGGCAATGGTGGGGGTGTTGAAACTCTTGGCTGCCCAGAGGTCATTGTAATGTGCCGTGAGTCCCTTGCCACGTGCTTCGGCGGCGTCGAGCAGCTCTTTGGTGTAGCGTGCAGCATCGTGATAGCGCTCACGATCGTTCGACGTGTTGAAGAGCGGACTTGCCCAATAGAGGGCCGCACGTGCTTTCAAGGCCAGAACGGCAAGGCGGTCGGCACGTCCCGACTCTTCGGTTCCCGTAGAGAATTGACCGAGATTGCTGTAGTCGGCAACGATTTTGTCTTGAATGTCGTTGCTTTCTTTGATGATGAAATCAAAGACTTCGTCGGAAGAGTTGCGGCTCAACGTGTTGACAACCTTGGCCGGAAGCTCGCTTGTCACAAGGGGTACGCCACCATATTGGCGCACTAAGGCAAAATAGAAATAGGCTCGCATGAAGCGACATTCATACTTGTAATTCTCATAACGGTGCATCTGAGCACCGTAATCGGCGTTGAGTTTCAACTCTTCAAAGTCGAGTCCCTGCATTTGTCCAAGCACGTGGTTGCATGTTTTGATGCCCGCATACATGCTGTTCCACACACTTCCCTTGGCATTCGTGGCACTCCATGCGCCGTTGTAGAAGTCTTCAATGCTGTTGCCCAGCTTGCTGTAGACGCTCTCATCAGTGGCCGAGGCCTGCATGGCACCGCCCGAATAGTTTCCAAAGTCGTAGTCGACCGTGTTGTAGATGTCGGTCATGAAGCCACCAACGTTCTGGAAGTTCTTCGTGATATAGTCTTTACCATAGATGTTGTACTCGTTATAGTTCATCTCGTCGTTGCATGAAGCCAACGCCAATACGACCAAAACACCTTGGAATAATTTATTGATTTTCATAGTTCTTTCTTGTTTTGATTAGAAAATAACGCTCAAACCCACAGCAATACTCTTGTTGAGTGGCATGACTCCATAAGCCTCGGGATCGCTCTTTTCGAGATGACTGAAGCATAACAGGTCTACTCCGCGTATATAAAGCTTTGCACCATTGACAACCTTCGTCTTCGCGAGAAGCGATTGGGGAAGATTGTAGTAAACCTCGATGTTACGCAGCTTCAAGAAAGAGCGGTCTGCCAACCACAAGGTAGAGGTTTGATAGTTGTTAGCATTGCTTTGACTGCTTAAACGTGGGAACTTTGCTGTTGCAGCTGTGGCTTCTGTCCAGCGATTATCATACGCATACTGTGATATGGTCGTGTTCCCCACGAGCGGCCAGTACATGCTCTTGGTATTAAGGATAGCACTGTAATTGCCCGTTCCTTGAAACAAAGCATAAAAGCCCAAGCCTTTCCACTCGGCTCCAAGGTGGAAATTATAATAGATTTCGGGTGCCGTGGTACTGTGTCCGATAGCAACTTTGTCATTAGAGTCGATGACATTATCACCATTCACGTCACGGTATTTGACATCACCCGGCTTCACTATGGAGAATGTCTGCACAGGACTTGCTGCGATGTCAGCCTCGTCTTTGAAGAATCCTATTGCCTCAAGTCCATAAATCTGTGTATAGGGATTTCCTGTCTGTACGAGATTTTTATACAGGCGAGGCTCTTCGAGCATGTCTTTAATTTTGTTTTTGGTAAACATGAAGTTGCCACCCGCATTGAAAATTACATGTCCTAACCGCTTGTTATAGTCAAGGCCCAGTTCCAAACCATGACTGTCAACGACACCGGCGTTCTCATAAGGGGCATCCATACCGAGAACTGCCGAATATTTGCCTGCCGACGAAACCCAAATGGAAGTGCGATGCTGTTTCCATAGGTCAATCGTGACGTCAAGGCCACCCAAAAGTTTAGCATCTATACCAATATTGTACTTATAGGCCTTCTCATGGCTCGGATTAGCTGTGGCCATACGACCGAGATAAGTGCGACCGAACTCGGAATTCCAACCGCTATCGAAAGGATAAGTAACGCCACTGGTGGCATACTGCTGTGCATAGTAGGTCCATTCATTGTCGCCCGGCAGATAGTCGGCATTAATAATACCAGCCGAAGCACGCAGTTTCAGAAAGTTCAACCAGCCAATATACTGCATGAAATGTTCCTTAGAGATGACCCACGCCGCTGAAAGCGTAGGCGAAAAAGCCCATTTTGTTCCGGGCGCCAATCGACTGCTGCCACTCTCCACAAGTGCAAGGTCGGCAAAATAGCGGTTGTTATAACCATAATGCGTCCACCATGTGACGTCCTGTCTATACAGCGTGTTGTTGAGTCCCTCAGGATCTTCATATTCATAGTCCCACTTCAATTGCGAGAATAAGCTGTGAAGTCCGAATGTTTGTTGGTAGTCAAAGCCTCCATCAAAGTGTAATCGACGGGAATATGCATTCACAGCAGCTCCTTCTCCCATGGGGCTGTCGGTTCCATAAGTGGCTTTCTTCACCGTAGGTTCGGTATCACTATCGGCCCATGAAGGTGCATTTACACTGTAAACGTACGTTTTACTATGGTTTTCGTAGACATTGGAAGTATTATCATAACCTACACGAGCTACAGCAGAAAGTCCTTTGAGCCAAGAAGAAAGATTCTGTTTGACTGTCACATCAAAGAACAGTGAGCGTGAATGATTCTTATAGTAGGCTGCTCCAATGCTTTGTGCCACAGGATTGATGGTTCCTGACCAAGTATCGCTGCCGGCCCATACGCCGTGTTCGTCTTTTATCGGGAATGCAGCCGCTGGCAATGAATAAACCATGGACCATAAATCGGCCTGTTTTCCAGGCTGTGATGTTTCTTGTAGTATGCCAAGTAAGTTGACACGTATGTCTGTGGTAGGTGTCAGACTGATATCAAGATTCATACGCAGATTTCCTTTCACATATTTATCTTGCGTCGAGTAGCCGTCGTTCTCATGGGGATTCTTTATGTATCCTTTGTCTGAGATAAGGTCAAGCATCGTGTAATAGCGAAAACTCTTTCCTCCACCACGGAATACCAAGTTATACTTATTCGTCATGAATTGATTACGGAATGTCTCATCTACCCAGTTTATGTTAGGATAAAGATAGGGCAGAGTACCGGTGCGCAAAGCCTCAAGTTCCTTATTGTTATAGCGCGGCGTAAGACCATCATTCTGGCGAGCCTCATTAATAGCTCTACCATAGGTATAGGCATCAACAAACCGGGGCTTCTTTACCAAAGAATTGAAAAGATGGTCATAAGTAAATTTGATAGTGCGCGAATTATATTTGCCTCGTTTTGTTGTAATAAGGATTGCGCCATTTGTACCCTTGTAACCGTAGAGTGCAACAGCGGCAGCATCTTTAAGGACACTGACGCTTTCGACTTCTTCGGCAGTGATAGAAGTGATGTCACGTTCGATTCCATCGACAAGTATGAGAGGTGCATTCATCCTATTCAATGTTTGAAGCCCACGCACGTAGAATGTTGGATTCTGCAAAGCAACCCGGCTATTGTTTTGCAAAGAAACCAGACCGTTTCCTTGTCCAAGAATACTGTTTCCGATATTTTTGGCACTGCGGTGATCGAAATCTTGTGATGTTATCACAGAGACAGCTGCTGTCGACTCTTCACGTGTCAGTTCTTTATCGGCCCCCACATCAATTGTTTGTCCGAAGAATTTATCTTTCTTCTCTACTTTGCTCCCTTGTGCCGCAGCCGGAAACGTGAGCCCGACCAGTAAGGAAAACACAATTATCTGTATTTTGTTCATAATCATCTATTTTTCTTTTTGATTAGCTTACTAAGATTACCAACCTGCATTTTGCACCAATCCGTACTTCTTATTAATTTCAGAAATAGGGAATGGCTGTAGATACCATTTCGGATCAAATCCATTACTCCACCAGTAGCGAGCACCGGTTGTAATTTGGAAACGCTCAAAATCAAAATAAGATGGTTCGTAGAAGTTGGGATCGGTCTCTCTAAGTTTCTTGTTAAACGATTTATTATACCATTGACTCTCTTCACGTTTCCAATTCCTTCCGTCTCGTACAAGGCGATAGATACGAAGTCCGTGGAGTGGACGCTCGAACAAATCGGCACGTTTATAACGAATCATATCAAAATAACGTTCATTCTGAAAGGCAAGGTCGCAAGCACGCTCACGCATGATTTCCGCAAGCAGGTTTTCCTTGTTGGTAAGAAGCTGTTTGTCAGGATTACATTCAACAAGCCCTTTCAGTCCGACACGAGCACGCACGGCATCAACCAATTTGATAGCTTCCGTATGATTACCGTCGGCTTGCAACAAGGCCTCTGCATAAAGTAGGTAGATATCACTCAACATAATGGCATTCCATTGTGGATATTTACGACGGAAGCACTCACCTACAATATATTTCAGCATGCGATAGCCTGTACCATATTTACCTGAATTGGTTTTCGAGGCCTGTCCAACCTGTGTCCCGCCTACCCACATTTCCCAATTCGCTCCATAGGCTTTACCATCTCCCCAATTAAGACTTTGTCGATCTCCATTCACCATAACAGTTTCGTAAAGGCGTGGGTCTCTGGTATAGGTAATGTTTTGCAATAGTTGCTGACCTCTAACTGTATCACCGTCAATAAACATCTTACTGAGTTTATGCTCACGTTTTGTCTTTTCCCAATCGAAAGGCCTCCCATCAGCCCAAGGGAACATTTCTACATATTCCTGTGTCGGACAATAGGAGTAACGGTCATTTCCACCGCTGCCATTGGCACTATTCCCCCAACCCAAAAAGTACCAGAGATAGTCATTATAATGAGCCTTATTACTGACACGGATACTATGCAGTATCTCTGGGCTATTCTCTTGAATATAGCCACTACGAAAAGCGTAGCGATAATCTTCCTGAGTAGTTCCCAATGGCTGTACCAAATGGTAATGCCCATTGGAATTCATTTGGGCAAAAAAGTCCGCACAAGCATTCTTAAGTTTCTGCCACAATTCGGGTTTATAGCCGCCATACCAAGCACAGTCATCTTTATCGGTAGTATATTTGCCAGCAAAATAAGACTTCGAATCATTAAAAAGTGGGGAAGCAGCAAAGGCAAGTATCTTACATTTCAAGGCCATCGCACCAGCCTTCGTCCAGTGCCCGGTTTCGGCAGCGGCCTCTGAACCGGTATATGCCCAAGGCAGATGATTGCTATTAATGACCACATCTAAAAGATTGGTCATATAGTTTACTGTCGCCTCTACACTTTGACGAGGCAAATCGTAGCTGCTTTCAGATCCGGTGTAGGAGTTATACACAAGGGGTAAGCCTCCATACCAACGAAAGGTTATGAAATAGGTGTAAGCCAATAGACAGCGTGCTTCGTCCTTGATACGAGCCTTTTCATCATTTTCCATACCCGGCACCTTGTCTATATTCTCGATGATTACCCAACAGTGGCGTACATTTTCCCAAATAAACTCATTGGTGAAAGGATAGATATTACCGTTTTTCCTACCATCTATTTCTGATGTCAGAGAACCATTATAATATTTACTGAATACAATAGTATTATTGAAAAGCAGCTGAAAATCATCACCAAGTGCATCGGGCATACCTTTCCAATAATTAAGACATTGCGGAGCATTGTTGGTAGAAAGTGTCGGAAGGTTATAGTACATCTTCGAATAAATACCCGCTAAGAACTGGCGTGTATATTCTGGATTGCTGAAAACGGTATCAGCAGTAACAGTCCCGCCGGGTGCCTTCTCTAAAAAGGCATCACCAAACTTTACGGTATCGGTGCAGGAAACCAATCCTAAAAGGATTAGGGCCACACCCAAGATATGTTTAAGTTTCAAAATCATAGTGCATTAAAAATTAAGTTTCAAGCTTATGGTATAGGTTTTCTGAAGAGGATAAGAAGGAGATACACTCGCACGAGTTTCGGGATCGCCCCAAATATAAGGAGTGAATGTAAGCAGATTGTAGCCACTCAATGCCATCTGTGCACGGGTCACCCCCAACTTTTTGAGGAAAGTGAAGTGCATATTATAGGCTATCATCAATGTCTTCAGTCGGAGATACTTGGCATCTTTTTCATAAAGGCTGCAGTCTTGATAGTTGTTTACATCACCATGACTCCATGAAGCGCGAGGGTACTCATAGTTCTGGCCCGGATTTTCAGGATTCCATGTGTTGTCAAGGTGATATTTCAGTAGGCCACCACGATCTTTTGTCGTGCGGTCGATGAACGGATAGCGGAACACATCGCTGATAATACGAGAAACATTCCATGCACCTGTCCACTGCGAACTGAACTCAATATCCTTGTAGGAGAATCCAAAACTTAAACCAGCCATGTATTCCGGGTCATCGGTATATCCGAGTTCACGGGTTTTATCATTTCCGTCAATAACACCATTACGATCGAGATCCACAAAAACAGCGTCACCATCTTTCAAGTCTACAAGTTGTTTTGGGAAAGGTGTCCCGAATGTTTCTTCATATAGACGTGGAGTGTCGGCATCATAAAAGCGGAAGAACTTATACATGTAGCGGGCACCAATGCGGTGGTTCTTTTCATACTGATACATATTATTAAAAGGCGCCTCTTTCTTTTCAATGATTTTATTCCTGTTGTTCGAAAGGTTCAACGTAGCCCAGTAGCGGAAATTTTTATTTATTTTATTATTCCATTTCAATGACACTTCCCACCCCCAGCTGTCAACGATGCCAAGGTTTGAATAAGGCATATTGAAGCCTACCAAATCAGGAGCGGTAAAGTCACTTAGCAAAATGTCGGTACGATGTTCTTTATAGTAATCGAAAGAAGCACGAAGGCGGTCGTTCAAGAAATTGATATCAACACCATAGTCTTGCTTAAAAGCCTTTTCCCATGTTACATCTGGATTATTCTTGCTCTTTTCATAGGCTCCACTGTAAAGTTTTGAGTTCTCGATACCATAGTTATAGGCCCAACCCGAACGAGCTGCCATAGTCCCGTTATTAACGATATAAGGGTCAGAAAGGTACATAAAACGGCTGCCACCAATCTTATCATTGCCAACTAAACCCCATGATGCACGAAGTTTTAAGAATGAGACAACACGCCTTAAAGGTTTGAAAAACGCTTCGTCACTGGCAACCCAACCTACCGAACCTGCGGGAAAGATACCAAAACGGCGGTTGGGATGGAAATTCTCCGAACCATTGTAGCCGATATTGAACTCAGCCATGTAGCGATTATTCCAATCGTAGGTTGTACGACCTACCAATCCGACATATCCGCGCGGAATATCTGAATAGCTACCTGGATAATAGGTCTTGCTTTGGTTATAGAGAAGAAGCCCACTGACCGTGTGCAAACCGAAACTACGATTGTAATTCAGAGAGGTCTCAAAATACCAATCACGAGCTTTACCTGTAGATTCTTCATACGAGGGAGGGGTGTTTTCACCAGCCTTTCGGTAAGCTATCGAACCATTGTCTTGAATAACAGGAAAGTAAGTGGCACGACCGACCGTGGCTCCTTTGGTAACGGCGAACAAACTGTTATAAGAACCTTTTACTTTGAAAAGTAATCCCTTGGTTAAGAAACTAAGTTTCTGCTGTAAAAGAAGGTCCATCTGCAGTTTGTTGTCGTTATAATGATAAAAACCACCCCAACCGGCATTGTTGTAATAAGTCATAGCATTACCACCTACAAATGGAAGGGTGATACCGTCTGTGTAGTCTGTTGTTGTAATGACCTGACGACCACCTATAATACCCGGACTTGAGAACGGAGTAGACTGTGTCATTTCCATAATCATGCCCGAGGCTCCCATACTGGTATGAGGCTTCTGGGAATTACTCACGTTGCCAGCCACATTAAATGACAGTGTGGTCGTCGGAGTGACATCTAAGTCAAGATTCGTTCGATAATTGAAACGGTCATAACGATAGTCATAATGAAAATCATCGATAAACTCCTTGAAAAGACCGCCTTGAGTCATGAAACCGGCAGAAATGAAGAAACGCATTGATTTTGTTCCACCACTGATATTAATATTGTGCTTTGTCTGCATAGTGGATTTTTTCATAATATAGTCGCTCCAACGCATGTTGGGAAAGCGAATAGGATCACTGCCGTCTTTGAATTTCTCAAGAAGTACATCTGAGAACATCGGTGTGAAAGGTTCACCCGAAGAAAAATCAAAGTCATTTCGTTGCATCTGATTAAAGAACTTACCATACTCATAAGAGTTTGCTTGTTCAAGCATTTTGGTTGGCTGCAAAATGGAGAACGATGACGAGAGATCAATTCTTGTGTTACCTTCCTGCCCGCGTTTTGTGGTTATCAATACGACACCGTTAGCACCACGAACACCGAATACTGCTGTTGCAGAAGCATCTTTCAGTACTGTAATACTTTCTATATCTTCAGGGTCAATATCACCCATTGAACGTTCAACACCATCAACCTGAATAAGTGGTGCTGAATCAGCCCATGTTCCTTGACCTCGGACAAACACTGTAGCTGCATCTGAGCCAGGCTCGCCTGAATACTGTACTGTAGTGACACCTGAAAGCTGACCTGCAAGAATATTGTTCACGGATGAAACAGGAGTTCTTACAAGATCCTCTCCCTTAACAGATGAAAGCGCACCGGTGACAGTAACTTTTTTCTGTACACCGTAGGCTACGACTTCCACAGCCTTTAGATTCACAGCACCGTCAGACTTCATTACTACTTTCATTCCGTTTTTGGCCTCGATGATTTCATCTTTCAAGCCGATGAAAGTAATTTTCAACTTTGTTCCAGGCTTTACATTAATTACAAATGTACCATTGAAATCTGAGACGGTACCTTGTGTCTTTCCGCCATTTACAACAAGAACCGTTGCCCCAATAATGGGTTCGCCATCCTCATCAACAATGGTTCCACGAATACTGGAGGTTTGCTGTAGACTACCTACAGCAGCTTTCGCTTGCAACATACTCAACGGACTGAAAGTTAAGGCCGAACATGCCACAGCTATTGGCAGTAATGTTCCTTTTATGAGCTTCCTATTATTCATATGATATTAAAGGTTAATTGATTTGCAATTCTTGATATTTGAGTTTCAAGATTTATCAAGGTGATTTGTTTGTAGTTGTTTTCTGTTCATTTTATTCTTGTTTAGGTTGTTAGCTACAAAATTAACGGAGACAACATATTAATATATGAGATAAATGTACGGATTTAGGTAAAATCATACGATTTACTCTCTTATTTGAGATATTTTGCAAGACTACAGCTTTCCGCTCTCAAGCCTTTTACTATGTTCTTTGCATTCAGATAGGCACCTTTCATGCTACTATGAGTATGGTCGTGTTTGAAATACTTTGAAGATTTTTCCTTACTTCCGCAATGTTTATCAAGCCAGTCAGCTGTGATATTATGCAGATCGACAAAGTCAACACCCGTTTCTTTGACAATATCACGATACCATTTTCCATAAGTATCATTTCGCCGTTCTATCTTATGGTCAACCCACTCGTTTCGTGGGGTTAACGATATGAGAATTGGTATTGCTCCCTTCTCTCTCACATCATCGATAAACTTCTTAAGATACCAACCAAAGCTGTAAACTAATTCATACTTACCATCGTTTTCGTTTCGATATACATGGCAGGTATCTGCCGATGAGGCTATAACCCCACGTGCTTTTTCCTTATTGATACTACCAATGTCATTGTGTCCAAATTGAATTAAAACGAAATCGCCTGGCTGTAAGGAATTATAGACTCTCTCCCAACGTCCTTCGTTTAAATAGGTTCGCGTGGAACGTCCTGCTTGAGCAGCATTATACCATTGTATTTTCCTTTTATCAAAGATCATATTGGCAAAAGCACCCCACCCCCACATGCCTTCTTTGTTCTTATCTTCATTCTTTACCGTAGAGTCACCGGTAATCCAAACCATAGGTTTGCCAGCTTCACGCTTTACTTGATATATGGGTAAAGCCAAGGGTAACATCATTTGTTGGAGAGGAATTAACATGGGATTTGGACTACAAGCAATCCCCTCTGCTGCACAACGAGCATTCATCTCGGCACCGAAGGAACTGGTATGGATATGGTCGCCATAGAAGTGATATTTCTCTTTCCATTTGCTGTAACCGTCAAGTTTTGCACCTGAAAGTTCATTCAAATCAATGAACGGCACACCCTCTTCGGCCGCCACTTGCATAAGCCAACGACTATGTTCTTTTATAACAATCTTTCCGGTTTTGTCATCGTAGGCGTCACGGGGAGTAAGCGACATCAATACAGCTTGTCCACCTCGGGCACGTGTCTCGCGAATATATCTGCGCATGTATTCCCCATACGTGTATATGGTTTCTTTTTCGCCTGTTTCCTTAATGGTTACGTTTAGAGAATCTTTTCCCACACCGGGAATACTCGCACGCGCCCTGCCTCTGTCATAAGGACCATTGTCATTATGCCCAATAGAAATAATTACCCAATCACCAGGCCGGATAGCATCCCGAACTGGAGCCCATAATTTCGTATAGAAGGTTCGACTTGACATTCCGCCAAGTGCTTGATTTTCCACGCTGATTTTATTCTTATCAAAATACTTTTGGAAATAGTATCCCCACCCCCATTGCCCGTTATTGCCATTGCCAAGGGTTCCATTGCGCATGGTAGAATTGCCTACAAGGAATAAAACGGGCTTCTTCTCTTTGCGACTTGACCCGGGGACGGGGCGTGCGGTCATGGCTATTGTCAAACTATCGTAAGTGTTGTCTACAACCTTATTGACATCTCTGAGCGGTTCTGCTATCTGGGCCTCTATATTTAAGGATACAAGAACCCACAGCATTGCTGATAATATTAATTTTGGATTCATGTTTTTATACGAATAACAATTTCTACAAAGTGTTTTATAAATGGAACAATTCGATAAGCGGAACACTCACCGGCGAGTAATCTTTATTTGTAACCATAATGTCGGCCATCATATTCCACCATTTCCGAGTGATGGCATCGACTGCGGCTTGAGAATTTGTGTCTTTGGAACACTCCTGATAAGCAAAGAGCACATTGGTCTCCTTATCCCAAAAAATACTGTAATTACTTATTCCCTGATGCTCTACCAATTGCTTTTTCAGTTCCGGCCAAATGGCAGTATGTCGTTTGGCATACTCATTTTCACATCCTGGTTTTAGATACATTTTAAAGGCAAATCTTTTCATTGATAGTAATGTTTTTGGTATTTCTTTTGCAAAGATAGTACATTGTGAAGCATTATAAGTTTTGATTTTTGTCCTATCACATGGAAATTTGTACGAAACCAACGAAATTTGTACATGCCGAACAATATCACCAATAACTACAAACTTTATTTTCTATTTTTGCATCAACATGGAACTGCATTCCATTAAGAAAATAAAAAGTTATATGAAAACACTATTTGCCTTTCTCGCGTTTATCATTTTACATGTTTCCCTGCATGCCCAATGTCATTATGCTTCAAATCTTCAAACCGATGCTATTCGCTCACGTGCTTTAGTGGCCTTTCCGCTTTCCGACTCAACAGTTGCCGTCAGTTGGCGAATGTTGACAACCGATAAAAAGGACAAGAGCTTTCTTATATATCGTAATAATCATCTCATTACACCACAACCGCTGACCAATGGGGGCTGTTACTTTGTTGACCACTACAAGGCTAACAAACACACAACCTATATCCTAAAAGATATTCAAGGCAATATGTTGGGATCGTTCAACATGAAAGCCCATGCACCGCAAGGCTACTTATCAATACCGTTGTCGGCACCTGCACCCGGAGTGTCCCCCGACGGACGGTCTTACACCTATTCGGCTAACGATGCCTCTATCGGTGACTTGGATGGAGACGGACAATATGAAATTATCTTGAAGTGGGAACCAAGCAACGCACACGATAATTCACATTATGGTTATACCGGCCCCACTTATTTAGATGCACTGAAACTTGATGGAACCCGGCTCTGGCGTATCAATCTTGGAACAAACATACGATCCGGTGCACACTATACGCAGTTCATGGTCTATGACTTCGATAATGACGGTAAAGCCGAACTGATGTGTAAGACCGCAGACGGAACAATAGATGGAACGGGCCGCGTGATAGGCGATGCAAATAAAAACCGACTGTGTTATCAAGATGGACGCCCGGCTGACCGACCGCTCTCAGGCCCTGAATATCTGACGGTGTTTGAGGGGACAACCGGCAAGGCTTTGAAAACAGTAGATTATGTACCTGCTCGTGGCAACATTAAAGATTGGGGCGACGCCTATGGTAATCGCTGCGATCGTTTTCTTGCTGGTGTCGGCTATTTCGATGGACAACACCCTTCGGCACTCTTTTGCCGTGGATATTATACACGCACGGTTCTTGCTGCATGGGATTGGGACGGAAAAGAACTCACAAGTCGATGGGTATTCGACACCAACATGCCCGGTTATGAGGACTATATGGGACAGGGAAACCATAATCTCCGTATTGCTGATGTTGATGGAGACGGAAAAGATGAGGTTATATATGGGGCCATGACAATAGATGATAACGGAAAGCCACTCTATAATACCCACTTCGGCCACGGAGATGCCCTACATCTGGTTCCGGAGCCGCATACGAACAGACTTTTTGTCTGGGATTGTCATGAAAACCGTGTCGATGGCGTAGAATTGCATGATGCTGCAACAGGAAAAGTGGTCTTCCAAAATAAAAGTAAAATGGATGTAGGCCGTTGTTTGGCAGCAAATATTGACCCGTTAAATCCTGGATTTGAGCTTTGGAGCAGTGCTGACAGAAACATCTATGCCACCGATGGACGTAAAGTGGGGCGGTTCGACCGCCGAAACTGGTCAATCAATTTCTCCATCTATTGGGATGGAGACAGTTTACAAGAGTTGCTTGATCATGAAACGGTCTACAAATATGATTGGAACAAGAAGCAACTCTTTACTCTCACCTATTTTGAAGGGTGCGCATTCAATAATTGGTCGAAATCGAATCCTTGCTTTTCTGCGGATTTCCTTGGCGATTGGCGTGAGGAAGTCGTAACCCGTACAAAAGACAATACAGAGCTGCGTATCTATCTTACGCCTTATCCTACAGAGATTCGAAACCCCAGTTTAATGCTCGATATCCCCTATCGCCTGAGTGTTGCCACACAAAATGTAGCTTATAATCAACCTTCGGAACTGAGCTACTATTTCCCTTATGAATGGAAGTAGAAAAATTGAACTTTGTTTCAGTCGCTATATCTCGCCTGTAGGGACGCACGGGCCGTACATCCCTACAGGCTTCTTGGCATAATTTGGTTGAAACAAACGGCCTACAAACCGTGCAGAATAAAGAAATATACATCATTAAAAGATGCTTCACCACATGGATAGAATGTGCACATATTTCATTTTTTTAAGCGCTTTGCCTGCCATCAGTCGGCCGGCCGACCGACACATCACGTAATCTCAGCCATATTGGGCGCTAATCTCAGCCATATTGCGTGGTAATATGGCTGGGGTTGCTTCGCAATCTGGCTGAGATTGAATTGCAACAAGGCTGAAGGTGTCTTGCCTCGGCCTTGTCCGCCGGCACATCGTTCCGGCTACAAACAAAAAAGCCCCAAGGGCATTACTGTCCTCAAGGCACACTTTGAAAAATAGGTTTAATCACAACAGGTGGAAATACACGAAAATAAAGACCGGATAGCATGCAGCAATAAGAAAATATAGCAAATTGCTTTTAATTTTACCTCGTGCATGCAATCTATCTTCCACGATATGAAGAACCGTAATCATTGAAACGATAAGTATGGAAACGGCATACCTCGTAGTTATATTGCCATTAAAAACCTTTATGACGAAATCAGTAATCCAACCGATAAAGCCAATAATAATAAAAAAAGAAATTATTCTACATCGCATAAAATATTTTTTAATACAAATAAGCTATTAATTCTTATTTGTATTGTTAACTGTAATAGAACGTGTTTTATTATTTTCATTAGCAATCCAAAACTCATCTATCAAGATTTTAGAATTTCTAACAATCTTGTTGTACTTATCCATCTTAACAGTTGTATTTTCAGCAGTATCATTAAAATCAGAATTACACGAAAACAACATTAAAGACAAAACACCAAATAAAACAAATAACTTTTTAATAAAGATGAAACTTATACCTACAATAGGTCTTAATTATAAAACACAAATAGTTTCTTGGATTCAAATATATAAAGAAAAATAATATGTATGCAAAAACCAATCCAATCTTT
>NZ_JH594505.1:75308-143962 GCF_000243015.1 Segatella maculosa OT 289 | reverse complement strand
ATAATTAATAATTAACAATCAATAATCATCATGCTCACGAATCCCGGTTGGTTGCTGTCCAAGACCTGGGCTTGGGGAGCCCGGCTTCCTTTTTCTCTATAATACAAAACAGGTCCGTGAGTACAAGAAGACGGTGGAAGGACGAACGCTTAAGGAATGCTCTGACCTTTACAAATGCCGAACATACGGCAGAATGGAATATCGTCTCCAGAAAGGAGGTGTTCCAGCCGCACCTTCCGGTACGGCTACCTTGTTACGACTTAGCCCCAATCACCGGTTTTGCCTTAGGCCGACCCTCGCGGTAACGGACTTCAGGCACCCCCGGCTTTCATGGCTTGACGGGCGGTGTGTACAAGGCCCGGGAACGTATTCACCGCGCCATGGCTGATGCGCGATTACTAGCGAATCCGGCTTCGCGGGGTCGGGTTGCAGACCCCGGTCCGAACTGGGACCGGCTTTCAGGATTGGACCGCATTTGCATGCGGCCGACTCGCTGTACCGGCCATTGTAACACGTGTGTAGCCCCGGACGTAAGGGCCGTGCTGATTTGACGTCGTCCCCACCTTCCTCACACCTTACGGTGGCAGTCTCCACGGAGTGCCCGGCATTACCCGATGGCAACCGAGAATAGGGGTTGCGCTCGTTATGGCACTTAAGCCGACACCTCACGGCACGAGCTGACGACAACCATGCAGCACCTTCACAGACGCCCCGAAGGGCCTCTTCATCTCTGAATCGTTCGTCTGCAATTCAAGCCCGGGTAAGGTTCCTCGCGTATCATCGAATTAAACCACATGTTCCTCCGCTTGTGCGGGCCCCCGTCAATTCCTTTGAGTTTCACCGTTGCCGGCGTACTCCCCAGGTGGGATGCTTAATGCTTTCGCTTGGTCACCAGACTGATACAGCCTGACAACGGGCATCCATCGTTTACCGTGCGGACTACCAGGGTATCTAATCCTGTTCGATACCCGCACTTTCGAGCTTCAGCGTCAGTCGTGCTCCCGCAAGCTGCCTTCGCAATCGGGGTTCTTCGTCATATCTAAGCATTTCACCGCTACACGACGAATTCCGCCTGCGTTGTGCACACTCAAGTGGACCAGTTCGCGCTGCAAGTCAGACGTTGAGCGTCTACATTTCACAACACGCTTAATCCACGGCCTACGCTCCCTTTAAACCCAATAAATCCGGATAACGCCCGGACCTTCCGTATTACCGCGGCTGCTGGCACGGAATTAGCCGGTCCTTATTCATGCGGTACCTGCAATGAAGGACACGTCCCTCACTTTATCCCCGCATAAAAGCAGTTTACAACCCATAGGGCCGTCATCCTGCACGCTACTTGGCTGGTTCAGGCTCGCGCCCATTGACCAATATTCCTCACTGCTGCCTCCCGTAGGAGTTTGGACCGTGTCTCAGTTCCAATGTGGGGGACCTTCCTCTCAGAACCCCTACTGATCGTTGCCTTGGTGGGCCGTTACCCCGCCAACAAGCTAATCAGACGCATCCCCATCCCTCACCGATGAAATCTTTCGTCGTCATCAGATGACTTCCGACGACTGCATAAGGTATTAGTCCGACTTTCGACGGGTTATCCCTTGGTCAGAGGCAGGTTGGATACGCGTTACTCACCCGTGCGCCGGTCGACACCTAAGAGAGCAAGCTCTCTCATCGTTTCCCCTCGACTTGCATGTGTTAAGCCTGTAGCTAGCGTTCATCCTGAGCCAGGATCAAACTCTCCATTGTAAAATAGAAATCATAAGGTAAATAGCCAAAGAATAAAAAGCACGAATACTCCTACTCTACCAATCTACCTCAAGTTAATCTGTCCAGAACGAATTCCTTCATTAAGTATCGAAGTCTAAAGCAAAACCTCTCCAAAATAATTGAACGGCTCGTTTCTTCTACCCAAGGTACGCACCCAAAAAGGCACGCACCTCGCTTCTTGTACTACTTCTCTGTTTATCTTAAATCCTATCAAAGAACGATGTTTTTATGATTGGCAAAAAGCCTTAACAAGACTTCCGCCTTGCTCTTGGAATTCTATAATCAACTTTAATAATTACGATTTCTTCCTGAAAGCGTTTGCAAAGGTATATATATTTTTTCAATCTGCAAATATTTTAGAGATTATTTTTCAAAAAAACTCATTTTATATTGCTTCGTAGCCTAAATTACCAAGTTGGAACAATGGTATAGGCACGCAAATCGAAAAGAAAAAACAGGGACTTGTGTAAACCTGTGTAACGATTTACTTGACAGGAAACACTGAAATTACTACTTTTGCATTGTCATGACAAGCAACATTAATTATAAAACCATCAATTTGAAAAGACAATGAAAACAAAAGCAACAATGAAAACCCTATTGACAATGCTCCTGATGACGCTCTGTTTCACAACAGCCGAGGCGGAAACACAGGGAAAAGGCAAGGTGTATGACATCGTAGATGTGATGCCCAGCTTTCCGGGAGGTATGCAAGAGATGATGAATTTCCTTCTCACAAACGTGCAATATCCCAAGAAAGCCGAAAAGAAAGGCATAGAAGGAAGATGCATCGTACGCTTCATCGTCGAGAAAAATGGCAGCATCTCCAACGTCAAAGTCGTGAGATCCGTGCACCCTTTGCTTGATGCCGAGGCCGTGAGAGTGGTGAATAGCATGCCAAAATGGACGCCGGGCAAGAGGGACGGAAAGCCGGTAAGGGTGAAATTCAACATACCCGTGCAGTTCAAACTCAAATAAGAACCATGCGAAAAGCTCTTTTCGGGCTGACAATTGCGCTCTTTTTTGCGGGCTGCTCCACGCGGAGCACCCGCAATCCGCTTCTCACGCGCATCGACAGCCTGCAACGTATCGACCCCGACGCAGCGTTCAACCGACTCTACGAGGGCAAAATAAAACTCGAATCTGCCGAAGACACGGCCTTTTACAACCTACTTTGCTGTGAGACTTACCTACAGAAACCACTCTCTTTCCAAACGAATTCCCTTCCCAACCAACTCATCACGCACTATAAAAACAATGGGACACGCACCCTGCTCTCGCGTGCTTATCTCTGCAAAAGCATCAACCAATACAAGCACGGCAACTATAAAGACGCACTCGCCAATGCCATTGCGGCTCAAGAAACCGCAGACAAGCAAGATGCCTACCCCTATTGCAGGCTCCAACTCACGTTGGGCAGCATCAATCTTGACAACGGTTGCTACCAATTAGCACTGCGGCAATTCCGCGAAGCACGCAAGGCTGCCCTCCGGTTCGACCGCAATCCCACGCTCATCGCACGGTGTTACCTCTTGGAAAGCAAGGCTCATAAGCGGTTAAACCATGCAGACAGCACCGTGAAATGCCTCAAACTCACGCTGCCTTTCATCAATAAAACCGACCCAAGTACCTATGCCGAGATACTGACAAGCCTTGGCGAGTGGTATTTCGACCGCGGAGATTACGCCCAATCCGGCGCTTATCTCGCCCGAGCCTACCCTTTTGACTACACTTACCGCACGGCCATGGCCATCGGAAACCTGTGGCAACACCGCAGAAATACGGCCATGGCAGTGGACTATTGGTACAAGGCAGCCAACTCAAACGAGCATGATATTCGCATTTCCGCCCTCGATTCGCTCCTGAAAATCAAGCCCGACAACACGTTCCTGCTCCAAGAATACCACCGTGCCACAAAGGAATCGCCCAGCATCAACACCGACGAAATAGCCCGACTGCAGTCAGATTTCGAACAAAATGCCCTACAAAAGCGTGCTTATCAACGCATCTCGGTGCTGCTCCTCGTCATCATCCTGCTGATGGTGGCAGCTTTCGTCGGCCGCCGCTACTATATAAATAAGGTGAAAAGGCTCTATCGCAACCTCAACAACGTCAATGCACGCTACGTGCACGACCTTGAAGCCTACCGATGGGCCAAAAATGAAATCAGCCGACTGGAAAAACGCATCGCAGATTATCAAGATGACCGGAAAGCTCCTGAGAAATGGAACATCGAAAACGAGATGCTGGCCACCGATTGCGTCATCACGCTGCACCGTCTCGCCTCGCGTGGCCGCCAAGCACCTGAAAACAGTCGCCAAGAACTCTATCAGCTTGTTGCCAACCACGCCCCTTCACTGATGAAAACACTCCATCAAAGCCACCTGAACGAGAAAGAACGGCTTGTCTGCCTGCTCATTCGCCTGCGATTTATCCCCAGTGAACTGTCTGTTCTGCTTGGAATCAGTCCGCAAAACGTGACCAATATGCGGCAACGTCTCCTGCAAAAGCTCTTCCATGCGCAGGGAGGAGCAAAGGATTTCGATGAACGTATCAGAAGTCTTTAACGACTAAGCCTTCAAGTTTTGATTTCGTTGGAAACTCGTTTCAGTCCAAGTAAAATTAGGCATAACCATATTGCGTTTCAATCTCAGCCATTTCACCGTGCAACCTCAGCCATTTTACACGATGAAATGGGCCACTTTGCACGCCAAAATGACTGATATTGAAATGCAAAGTGTAAGTCGTTGAATTTCAGTTCGAATGCATGTAGGGACGCACGGCTCGTGCGCCCGTTCACGTTTCAGTTGACAGTAGACGAGTAGACAAGTGCACAAGTTAATTGTTGAACGGTATGTAGGGACGCACGGCTCGTGCGTCCGTCCAAACTACCATGTGCTTATATTTCTATTCCAATGGAGCGGACGCACGAGCCGTGCGTCCCTACACTGTCATCATGACTGTATTGTCTCGCAATACGGTTGAAACAAAACGGCAAATAAAAACGAGTCGCCAATGGGGGAACCCCCATTGACGAACCCGTTTCGTTTAATCTATGATAAATCTTTACAATTATTTGTTCACTGCATCAGACAATTCAGCACCTGCCTTGAACTTTGCAACCTTCTTAGCTGCAATCTTAATCTTCTGCTTTGTAGCAGGATTGATACCCTCACGAGCTGGACGTTTGTTCACACTGAATGTGCCGAAGCCTACAAGCTGGATTTTGTCACCTGCAACGAGCGCCTTCTTGATGGCTGTAGTTGTTGCGTCCAATGCCTTTTTTGCGTCTGCCTTGGTCAGATTTGCACCTGCGGCGATCTTCTCGATCAATTCTGTTTTGTTCATAATTCAGTTAAATTAAAATGATTAATTGTTGAAAAATTGTTTATTGATTTGGCAAATATAGGCTATTCCTTTCAGAAAACAAAACAAAAAAGGAAAAAAAGTAAGATAAAAAGCAAAAAACGGCATGAATAAGCCTGTTTTAAGGCGAATTAAACAATATTTTTCGTATTTTTGTGCCCAATAACATCAAACATAGAACGATTAGAAACGATTACGAATGAGACGTATTCCGACAATAACAAAGAACCTGCTCATCATCAACGTGCTTGCATTTTTGATGATGTATGCGTTGAGAACGGTGAGCTTTTCGGGCGCAGGCCCCGTCGACCTGAACGACATCTTCGGGCTGCACTTCTTCATGGCACCCGATTTCCGCCTTTATCAGCTCGTCACCTACATGTTCATGCATGCCAGTTTGGAGCATATTTTCTTCAACATGTTTGCCCTATGGATGTTCGGCATGGTGGTTGAGAACGTATGGGGGCCGAAAAAGTTCCTCTTTTATTACATTGCATGCGGCATCGGGGCCGGTTTGTTCCAAGAAGCGGCCCAGTTTTGCTCGTTCTATCTCACGGTTGCGTCGCAATATCCTTCACTTTCCCTCGCACAACTGCCCGAGGTGGCCCGCCATCTGGGCGATGCCCTGAACAGTTGGACCACGGTGGGGGCTTCGGGAGCCGTCTATGCCATCTTGTTGGCCTTCGGTATGACGTTTCCCAACGAGCGGCTGTTCATCATTCCCATTCCCATACCCATCAAAGCCAAGTGGTTCGTGATGATTTATGCCGGGATTGAGCTCTTCTCGGCCATGTCCACCACCAACGACAACGTGGCCCACTTGGCCCATCTGGGCGGAATGGTCGTCGGTTTCTTCCTGATACGCTATTGGCGAAGCCACCCCGGAGCCGGATACGACCGTTCGGGCGGACAACAGTTCTTCGACAATCTGAAACGACGCTGGGATAACCGGGCACATCGTAACGAATTCGGGCACACCGGGACGCAAAGCAACGGCAACGCCTACAACAATCGGCAGCAAGATTGGGACTATAACCGCCGGGAACGCGAAGATCAGGCCGAAGTAGACCTGATTCTCGACAAAATACGCAAGAGCGGTTACGACAGTCTCACGGCCGAAGAGAAGCGAAAGCTCTTCGACAGCAGCAAACGGCATTGACAAAGAGGCGTATGTTGCGTGGCATCAAGCGGTTTACCTTGCAAATCGTGGCCGGAGCCAATCTGGCCACCATCTTCATGATGACGTTCGTGGGCTTCTCCGACCGCTTCAATCCCGTGAAACATCAGCTGTTGGCCAATGTAGGTTTGTTGTTTCCCGTGTTCCTCGTCCTCAATTTCGGCTTTCTGCTCTTTTGGCTTTGCGTCAAGAAGAAGGGCGCATGGCTCCCCGTCATGGGCTATTTAGTGTGCTATATGCCCGTCAGAGCCTACATTCCTTTCAATGTCCCGCACGATATTCCCAAGGATGCCATCAAAGTGATGTCTTATAATGTGTGGAGCTTTGCCGGTTGGGAGCGACATGCTGACGGTAAGTTCCCGATTCTTGAATATATCAAGGCACAGAAGGCCGATATCCTGTGCTTGCAGGAGGCCATGACCTACGAAATCGGGCAGGCTCGCGTGGATGCTGTGCTTGACAAGCTCTATCCTTACAAAGATACGCTGAAAGTTTCGCCCACAAGCGACTGCATAGCCATCTATAGCAGGTTCCCTATCCTCTCGCATGAGCGTATCATCTACCCCTCACGGGGCAACCTCAGCGGTGCTTTTGAGTTGAAAATCGGGCGCGACACGGTCATTGTGGTCAACAATCACCTCGAAACAACCGGGCTTTCGAGCGAAGACAAACGCGAGTTCAAGCAGATGGTCAAGGGCGATTTGCCCACTCCGGAGGCCAAGCGAATGTCCTACAAGTTGGTGGACAAGCTCGGAGAAGCCTCGGCCAAGCGGGCTGTTCAGGCCGATGCCGTGGCCCGATATGTCAGCAAGCACGAGGGGCGCAGCATCATTCTCTGCGGCGACTTCAACGACAGCCCCATCTCATACGCCCGACGCACCATCGCTAAAGGGCTCACCGACTGCTACATTGCCAGCGGGAATGGCCCCGGAATCAGCTATCATAAGGGCGGAATGTATGTGCGCATCGATCATATCATGTGCTCCGATGACTGGCAACCTTACGCCTGTAAAGTGGACCGCAGCATCAAAGAATCCGACCATTACCCCATTATCTGCTGGCTGAAAAAGCAAGGAAAACAGTAAAAATTGTATATTTCACGCGCATAAATTTCATTTACTGCAAGAAAATTTGTATTTTTGCACGTCTATATACGATAGGTGAAGCTTTCGTATTGCGCAGCGAAAAACAATTATCAATAACAAATAAAAAAATGCAAAACAAAGGAATTGTAATTTGTACAGCCGTCCTTCTGACGCTTGCAAGCATTTTCTATCTTTCATTCTCGTTTGCCACACGCTACTATGACAGCGAGGCTGCAAAGCTCAAAGACCCTATTGCACAGCAGGATTACAAGGATTCTGTGAAGTATCTCGGGATTTATTCTTATCAGAAATGCTTGGAAACCCAGATTGGTCTGGGACTTGACCTCAAAGGCGGCATGAACGTTATCCTCGAAGTGTCTGTTCCCGACGTGCTCGAAACGCTGGCCGACCACAAGACCGACCCTGCTTTCACCAAGTCAATGAAGGAAGCTCGCGCTGAAGAGGAGACGAGTCAGAGTGATTTTATCTCGCTTTTCGTGAAGTACTATCATCAGAATGCACCGGGACACCGCCTCGCCGAGCTCTTTGCCACACAGCAGTTGCAAGGCAAGGTCAATCCTCAAAGTTCTGATTCTGAGGTAGAAAAAGTGCTCCGCGAGGAAGTTCAGGCAGCCATTGACAACTCTTTCAATGTCGTCCGCACCCGTATTGACAAGTTCGGTGTCGTTCAGCCCAACATTCAAAAGCTTGAAGGACAAACCGGCCGCATTATGGTTGAGATGCCAGGTATCAAGGAACCCGAACGCATGCGCAAGCTTTTGCAGGGTAGTGCGAACCTCGAATTCTGGGAAACCTACAACGCCGAGGAGATTATTCCTTATCTGCAGCAACTCGACAGTCGCTTGGCCAACGGCGAAACAACGGAGACTACCGACAGCACGGCTGCCGAAACAAAGGCAAAACCAGCTGAAAAGCCGGCTAAGTTCAAGATAAAGAACGCCGACAAGAACGACGTTGCCAAGACAAGCAACGCACAAATGGAGGCTGCCAAGAAGCAACACCCGCTCTTGGCCATGCTGCAAACCACCGGACAGAACTCTCTTGCCCTCGTTGGTTACGCCAGCGTGCGCGACACGGCAGCCATCAGCAAACTCATCTACGGGCCGGTAGCCAAGCAAGTGCTGCCCTCCGACGTGAAACTGCTGTGGAGTGCCACGCCCGAAGACGGCATTCAGGCCAAGAACATCTTTGGACTTTATGCCATCAAGGTCACATCTAACAACGGACAGGCACCGCTGCAGGGCGACGTTGTGACCGATGCCAAGGACGAATTCAACCACGTGACGGGGCAACCCGAGGTCAACATGACCATGAACACCGAGGGAGCACGCCGCTGGGCAGCCCTCACGAAGGCCAATATCGGCAAAGCCATCGCCATTGTTCTTGACAATGCGGTCTATTCCGCACCGCGTGTGAACGGCGAAATCGATGGCGGTTCAAGCTCCATCTCGGGAAACTTCACCGTTGAAATGACCAAAGACCTTGCCAACACGCTGAAGTCGGGCCGCATGCCTGCGCCTGCCCGCATCGTTCAGGAAGAGGTTGTAGGCCCCACGCTCGGTGCCGCTTCCATTCAGCAAGGCATCATTTCGTTCGCCATTGCGTTCGTGCTGCTGATTATCTACATGGTGTTGATGTACAACTTCATACCGGGAATGATTGCCAATGCGGCACTTATCATCAACGTCTTCTTCACATTGGGCATTCTAACCTCGTTCCAAGCCGCGCTCACCATGTCGGGTATCGCGGGTATGGTGCTGTCGTTGGGTACGGCGGTCGATGCCAACGTGCTCATTTATGAGCGCATCAAGGAGGAACTCCGAGCGGGAAAAGGCATGAAACAGGCCGTCGCCGCGGGCTACGGCAACGCTTTCTCGGCCATATTCGACTCCAACCTGACCTCACTCATCACGGGTGTCATTCTCTATGTCTTCGGAACGGGACCCATTCAAGGCTTCGCTACCACGTGGATCATCGGTATCGTATGCTCGTTCTTCAGTGCCGTGTTCCTCACCCGCTTGGTTTATGAACACCAACTCAACAAAGACCGTTGGCAGAACCTGAAGTACTGGACCGGCATCAGCAAGAACCTCATGCAGGATAAGAACTACAAGTTCATGTCAATGTACAAGAGCACGTTCGGCATTGTCATCATTCTTTCCGCCGTATTCATCGGAAGTTTCTTCGTACGCGGACTGGCACAGAGCATCGACTTCACGGGAGGCCGCAACTACGTCGTGCAGTTCGAGAAGTCAACCCAGCCCGAACAGGTGCGCGAAGTGCTCAGGACAATCTTCCCGAACGCCACGACGAGCGCGCTCTCGCTGGGTACCGACAACAAGACCATACGCATTTCGACCAACTACAAGATTGAGTCGAACAACCCGGCCGTAGACAACGAAGCCGAGAACATGCTCTATCAAGGCTTGAAGAAAGCCGGACTCGTCAGCCAGAAGAACCTCGAAACGTTCAAGAACCCCGACCTTCGCGCCGGCGGCTCCATCATCAGCAGTTCGAAGGTAGGCCCCTCGGTGGCCAAAGACGTCACCTACGGCGCCATCATCAGCGTCATCATTGCGCTGGCAGCCATCTTCCTCTACATCTTGGTGCGCTTCCGCAACGTAGCCTTCTCGCTCGGCTCAACGATAGCCCTCGCTTTCGACGCGCTGACGGTCATCGGACTGTTCTCGCTCCTGCAAGGCATGCTGCCGTTCTCGCTTGAAATCGACCAAACCTTCATCGGAGCCGTACTCACGGTCATCGGTTACTCCATCAACGACAAGGTGGTGGTCTTCGACCGTATCCGCGAGAACTTCAAACTCCACCCGAAACAGGACATTCAGACGCTCTTCAACGACTCCATCAACCAGACCTTGGCCCGCACCATCAACACTTCGTTCTCGACGCTGATTGTGTTGCTCGTCATTCTCTTCTTGGGCGGCAAGAGCATCCAGCCGTTTGCCTTCGCCATGACAATGGGCGTAGTCTTCGGAACACTCTCCTCCATCTTCATCGCCTCGCCCATCGCCTACCTCTTCATGGGCCGCAGCATCGAAGACCGCCGCTTGAACGAGGCAGCATTGGAGACCGCCGAAGCAAAATAAATCTCAAAGCTATATAATAGCATAAGATTAGTGAAGCGAAATAAATCTCAAAGGTATATTATATAATAAGGTGTAAGCCCCACGCCGGGCTTTACACACAACTGAAAAGGCAGGCCGGGGAACATTCCCCGGCCGCTTTTTTGCATGTAGGTATTCGAACGCGGCGCCACAATCAATACCGAGCGCCAACTTCTCCCCGCTTTTTGCATGTAGGGACGCGCGGTCGGTGCGTCCGCTCAACACGGTCGACGCGTAAAGGTTGCCGAATAAACAGGCAATCCGAGCGGACACGTGCACCATTCACCCCTGCTCCGAGTAGATTTCAAGCCGCATCGTCCCACAACTACGCGTGAATGCACGCACTGTTCGCCTTTCCGAACGGACCGTTTCCCCCACTCTTTGGAAATATTAAGGCAGAACAAAAAGAAGATTAAAGGCGAATCATTTTGTTTCTTACGTAACTTTAATTATCTTTGCAATAGAGAAAATAATTTATCTCCGTGGAGAAAAATATTTTTCTCCATAGAGAAAAGTTCTTATCTCCATACAGATAAATATTTTTCTCCACGGAGATAATTCAACGGAGATAGAAGGAAAAGGATAGGAGACCCTAAGAGAAATGTCTTTCCTCCCTAAAGGAATAATCATAAACAAGCTTTCATCAAACAGAAGACTATGGCAGTACCTTACAAACTATTGAAGACAAACGGGCGGATTACGCACAGCAGGGCATTCCGGGCCGTGATTAAAGAGCATGAAACGGTGGGGCTCAAACGGATAGCCCGACTAATTGAAAAGGCAACGGCAATGACCGTGGCCGACATCGTGGGCACGCTCGATGCCTTGACGTATGAGCTGGCCGAGCAGCTGATGCAGGGCAACCGCGTGTATCTGCCCGGACTGGGCTACTTCTCGCTGGCGGTGAAGGGCGAACTCTACGAAAATCCGAAGACGCACAAGTTCAGATTGCGCAACCCTTACGTGCGGACGGTGAACTTCAGGCCTGAGAAAGGGCTGATGAGAACGCTGCGGGAGACAAGCTTTGAGAACGTGACTTATCGGACGAAACCGCACGCCTTGCCCACGGAAGCAGAGGTAGAGGCCGCGCTCAAAAGGCTTTTTGCCGAGTCGGTCTGTATCTTTGTGGGCGACCTTCGGGCCGAGTTACACCTCTCGTCGACTGTGGCTTATCGGCTTGCACGCCGGCTTGAGGCCGAAGGAAGGCTACGGAACGTCGGTTCGCCTTATCGAAAAGTGTTCGTGGACGGGAAGGTTTAGGCTTCCGTGCGCTGCGCAAGGCGGAAAAAAGCTGCCCATCAACCGGACGAGCGTCGGGAGATGGGCAGTTTGTGTTTGGCGGAATGCTGTCGGAGGGCGGTTTCAGAACCTGTAGACGGCAAAGGTTTTTGCCGGTATCGTGGTCTGGAGTACGTTGCCGGAGGCCTCGATGTCGGTGGTTTGCGGCACGATGCGGGTTTTGTTGTCGAGCGTGTTCGTTGCGCGGGGGTCGCTGCTGTGGAGCGTGGTGAGACGGCCTTTGCCGAGACGTTTCAGGTTCGTAAAGGTGATGTCGACGCGCTGTTCCTTTTCGCCTGCATTGACGATCTTCACGATGTAGCCTTTCGTTGTCTTGTCGTATGCGGCCGAGGCGTAGAGCTTTTCATGGCCTTCGACGGGCTTTCCTCCTTCGGTGAGGTTCAGAATGTGCGTGCCTCGGTTCGTGGCATAGAGCATCTGGACGTACCAATTGACCGTGCGGACGCTCTCGAGGTTGTTGAACCAGATGAGGTCGGGGCGCCATTGCCAGCCGTCGACGTGGGCGAAGAGGGGCGCATAGGTGGCCTGATGGACTATATCGGCGTTTCGTTCGAGGCCGGTCATGAATGCTGCTTCGGCAAGTGCGGCCTCGAAGTTGTTCATGGCCACAGTGGGTTGGTTGCCGAGCCGGGGAACGTGGGCGGCATATTCGCCTGCGAAGACCTTTGGACCCTTGCGGTCGTAGGCGTCGTAACGGGAGGCGTTGTTCAAGAACCATTCAGGCGGCATGTAATAGTGCTCGTCTACGAGGTCGACGTTGAGCCTGCGCATCTGTTCCCAGCCATAGTCGAAGTCTTTTCCGCTTGCCGAAGGACCCGACGAGCCGCATATCTTGATGTCGGGATACTTTGCGCGGAGCTGTTTCACAAAGCGTTCGAGCCGTTCGGGGTAAAGTGGTCCCCATTGCTCGTTGCCTATACCGATTTGTTTGAGGTTGAAGGGAGCGGGATGCCCCATTTCGGCGCGAAGACTGCCCCATTTGCTTGTGACGGGACCGTTGGCAAAGTCGATGAGGTCGAGTGCGTCGTCGATGTAAGGCTGCAGGTCGTCCACGGCAACATGGGCGTTCTTATCGTTATCGGCGTTCTGAAACTGGCAGGCAAGGCCGCAACTTAAGACCGGAAGCGGCTCGGCTCCGATTCTTTCGGCAAGGAGGAAGAACTCGTAGAAGCCTAAACCGAGCGTCTGATAGTAGTTGGGGAACAGGCGATGGGGGAAGGTATAATTCCAACGGTTCTCGTTCAAGGGGCGGTTTTCTACGGGTCCGACGGTGTTCTTCCATTGATAGCGCGTGGCGAGATCGGTGCCTTCGACGATGCAACCGCCCGGGAAACGGAAGATGCCGGGGTGAAGGTCGGCCAAGTCTTTCACAAGGTCGGCGCGCATGCCGTGCCAATTGTCTTCGGGTATCAGGCTCACGTGGTCGATATCGACCGACTCTCCTGGCATGAGAAAGATACGCAACAAACCTTTCTCAACGGTTTTCTTGGATATGAGCGTTGCCGTGTGCTTCTGCCATTTGTTGTTTGTCACGGTGATGGTGTCGCGGCAGATGGGTCGGTTGCCTTCGTCGACAAGTTCTATGCGGAACTTTGCCTCTTTACCTTGCAAGGTGTGCAAACGAGCGTAGACCGTGAAGTCGTAACACATATCTTTTTTGAGTCCCATACCGAAGAAACCTCGGTTCTCGAGTCCCGTTTGTTTCTCGCGGTGTCCTGAAGGAGCAAGCGTGACGTAATGGGGGTTGCGGTCGAAAGCGGGTTTCAAGTCGCTCACGGTGACGTCGCCGAAAGTGTTCCAACCCATCAATCGGTCGGGGAACTCAAACGAACGGTTCTCCACCATCTCGGCATAAAGGCCGCCGTCTGCCCCGAAGTTGATGTCTTCGAAGAAGATACCGTACATCGAGGGCTGTATCATCGGTCCGGGTTTCGTGTTGATGGTAAACTGATGTTGCGCGTTGACGCCTACTGCGGCCAGTGCCGTCAATAGCAAAGTTGTCAAGATTTTCTTTGTCTTCATTTGAGGTTGTTGTTAAGGAAACGGTGTTATGCTTGCAAAAATAAGGAAATCCACCCCCAAGGAGGTGGATTTTATGAGTTAAAAGGTGGATATTCGGAGTTATTCCACACGGGGACGCAGCAAGAACTCAAAGCTGCGGTCTTTATAAGAAAGGCGGTAGGGCCTCAAAGGCCACGAACCCCAGCTGTCGGTTCCGCCCAATCCGCACTGCTCTTTGTCTATGCAAAGGTTGGTAAAAGGCGACTTAGGCACTTGATAGCTGTGGCGTTGGTGCTTCTTCTGTCCTTCGTCGAGGTCGGCAATGGCGTAGTGGAGAGCAGACATGGAGAGGTCGCCCGACAGGCCATGGATTTCAATTCCCGTGCCCGAGGCATTGGTTTGCTGCCACCACTTGATGTCTTGTTTCGTGCCAGTCTCTTGTGGACGGATGTAAGGGAAGAACTGTTGATCGACTGTTTGCTTATAGATGCCGATGCGTGCAAATGCCTTGCGGTCGCTGTAGTTCTCTATCGGGCCACGGCCGAAATAGCGACTCTGCTCCATGTCATAGGGAAGCTGCATCACCATTCCGAAACGCAACATGTCGCTGATGTTGGCCTCTTTGTCGGTCGTCATCTGCATCTTGACATTTAGTTTGCCTTTCTCGAAGACGGTATAGGTCAGCTTTAACTGCGCTTTAACTGCTGGCATGTCATAGCATGCAATGACAGTTGGATGCGCTTTCATTGTTCCATTAGCTACCGTTTGGGTGGTTAACGAAATCAATTTCATTTCAGGATTGCGCCAAACACCAAGCTTATGCTGGAAATCAGCACCCATATCGTTGTCTGTTAAAGCACGCCAGAAGTTAGCTTTCAACGTGCCGCCATTGCCTAACATGTTGGTTCCGCCAACCTCATACTGGGTCAACCAGCCTGTTGTTCGGTCGAAACCAAGGGTGAAGTTGTTGCCTGCAACACGGATAACCGGTTCATTCTTCTTGTCGATGAACTTCACTTTCACGGGTGAAGGCTCGTACATGGCATGTGCAACAGGTGCGTCTGACTTGAATTGCTGATGTGCAACAGACTGTCCTTTAGCCATGAGTGGCTCGGCTTCTTTCAGCAGATAATCCACATTTAAGTACATGAATCGGCTGGACTTTTCATCTAATGCCAACTGAATTTCAGCCGTCTGCTGTGGCTGAACATTCAGATTGTCGATGTTTCCTGATGCAAGTTCATAGCCGTATTCATCCAAGGCTGTCCACTTCAAGCGGTAGTTGGAGAGGTCACGGAAGGAGTATTCGTTCTTAATCCGTATCTTTCCAGCCAGCAAGTCTACAGGCTCTGTCCATATATTCTGATACTGATAAGCCACTTCATAGGCGTGAGGATTGAGCTGACGGTCGGGACCTATGATGCCGTTGCAGTTGAAGTTGTTGTCTGATGGGTCGTAGTTATTGTAGTCACCACCGTAACAATACTCCTCTTGATTGCCTGTTCCGAGCTCCAACGAAGCTGCTTTTGCCTCATAATCTGCCAGCGTTCGGCCCGCTTTATAGTCGGGTTTGCGGTGCAATCCTTGGTCAACAAAGTCCCAATCGAAGCCTCCTTGGAACTTCGGATAGCGTCGAACAAGCTGCCAATATTCCGCAAGATTGCCCCCGGAATTACCCATTGTGTGATTGTATTCGCATTGGATAAGCGGCATGGTTTTCGTCGTATCGCGACAGTATTTCTCGCAATCGGCGACAGAATAGTACATCGGACAGAAGATATCCGAAGCCTTTTCGCCACCCCAAATGGCCCGTTCATATTGCACAGGACGCGACGGATCTTGTTGCTTTACCCATGCGTAGGCCTTCACAAAGTGGTCGCAATGCTTACTTTCATTGCCCAAACTCCACACGATGATGCTGGGATGATTGAAGTGCATCGACACGTTATGCTGGTTACGCTCCATGACGGGCGTGGCAAACATCGGGTCGGTCATCTTCGAATCCTTGCCATAGCCAAAGCCATGACTCTCTTGATTAGACTCTGAAACCACGTAAAGTCCATACTCATCACACAGGTCATACCAGCGTGGATCATCGGGATAGTGACACGTTCTGACGGCATTGATGTTCAGACGTTTCATGATCTTGATGTCTTGTATCATGCGTTCAGTGCTCACAACGTAGCCTCCATCGGGGTCCATCTCGTGGCGGTCGGCTCCTTTGACGAGTATCGGCTGACCGTTAACCAGCAGCTGTGAATTCTTGATTTCAACCTTGCGGAAGCCCACTTTCTGTGTGATAACCTCCTTTACCTGGCGCTTTTGGTTTTTCACCGTAGCCACCAGCGTATATAAATAAGGTGTCTCTGCCGTCCATTTCTTCACGTTTCGTACCACAAAATGCACGTTACCTCTTTGTCGTCCCTTGAAGTTTGACTCGGTTTTCACCACTGCCATGCCATTTGCATTCAGCAGTTCAAAGTCGATAATCGGGTTACCTTTCGCTGTAACGGCAATCATTGCGTCGCCATCTGTGTATTGGTTTGTGAGGTCAGGTGTAATGCGTAAGTCATCAATATGCACGTTATTGTCGCGTGAATAAAGGTAGCATTCGCGTGCAACTCCGCTCAAACGCCAGAAGTCTTGGTCCTCACTATAAGAGCCATCGCACCAACGGAACGTTTGAAAAGCAATGAGGTTATCGCCCGGTTTCAAGTATTTCGTGATGTCAAACTCGGCAGCTACCTTGCTGTCTTCAGTGTAACCAACATATCGTCCGTTGACCCAGAGATACATGTTCGACGTAACCGAACCGAAATGTGCTATAATCTGCCGACCGTTCCATGTATTCGGGAGCGTAATCACGCGGCGATAGCTCCCCACATGGTTGTCTTTCACGGGAACTTCGGGGGGATTGTCCTTGAAATGGCCGCGCCAAGCGAAGCCTATATTCAGATAGACCGGGTCACCATAGCCGTTGAGTTCCCAACAAGCCGGAACGGCCATCCGTCCCCACGAAGCATCGTCGAACGCAGGCCGAAAAAAGTCGGTAGGTCGCTCATCGGCGTTGGCCACCCAGCGGAACTTCCAGTCTCCTTCGAGCGAAAGATAGTTGTCAGAAACGGTTTTGTCGCCCTTCAACGCCTTGTCTTTGGTTTCGAAAGCAAAGAAGCTCGTGTGCAACGGAAAGCGGTTCACCTCGTTAACGGCGCAGTCGTGCCACTCGGTGAACGTAGGTTGCTGCTGGGCCCGGCTGCATAAGGAGCCTACCAAAGCAAGCATTACCATCAAAAAATTCTTATTCATGTATCGATTGTTTGAAGTTTCTATAGGTATCTCAGCTGTGTGGCAAAGATAAACAAAAAAAACTTCACCTGCAAATAAACGCATGCAAAACAGGATAAACGGTCATATCGGTTTTTCATACCAGCCATATTGCGCGGTAAAATGGGCCATATTGCACGGCGAAATGGGTGAGATTACCATGCAAAATGGGTGAGATTGAAACGCAAAGCGTAAGTCGTTGGTTATCAATGCGGCTGAAATGACGAGCCGCTCGAGCGCATGTAGGGACGCACGGCTCGTGCGTCCGCTCCAACAAACACGTGTGTTTGCTCCTGCAACCGCGTATATGGACTCTCTTTTTCATGTGATCGGACGCACGAACCGTGCGTCCCTACATACCTATCATGGCCCAATCGATACGTGAAATGGCTGAAATGACGAGCCGCTCAAGCGCATGTAGGGACGCACGGCTCGTGCGTCCGCCCCAATAAACACGTGCGTTTGCTCCTGCAACCGTGTATATGGACTCTTTTTTCCATGTGAGCGGACACCCGAATGCCATGCACTTATCTTAAAAAATGCTGCTTGGCGAACTCCATATCCTGCACCACTTCGACCGTTCCCACGTAGTTTCCGGCCTTATCGCGCACAGCCATATAGTTAACGAGCATCGTTCGACCCAGCTTCTCCATCCACATCTGCACCTGATCGCGCTTACCCGACCGCAAATCGTCAATGATGCTGCGCACCATAGGCTCTATCTTTGGCGGATGACAACTAAAGACTTCGCGATCAATAGCCATCGAAGGACGTTTCAAAACCTTGGGACCTTCGTTGAAATAACGGTTGATGTTGTCGGCATCAACAAAGGTTATTTCGAGCGGAATCGTGTTGAGCATGGCCGTCAATTGGGCCAAAGTGAGGTGTCCACCCGGCATAACTATCTCGCCTTCTCGGCCATTTGGCGTCTCATTACGCTCGGCTTCGGCCCACACGAGCGGCTCCACACCGAGGCAAACCGCATAGTCCTTGCCGTCGCGATAGATATGTTGCCACTCCGCCTGCGTGAAGTTAGCCGCACAAATGGGCAACAGAATGTTGTTCTCCTTGTAAATCATCTCCTTTGCACGGGTCAGAACAGCCTGCAATCTGCCCCACCATAACTCGTCATGCACTGACTTTCGTGCAAGAATTCCCATCTCGTTGCGTATCTCATCATCGATGGTCCACATCACTTGTGAGGGGCCGCTGATGTCATATTTCACCTTTAGATGCGGATAAAGCAGGTCACCTTTCTTGGCATAATGAATGGCTATCTCGCGCAATCGCGGCAACAATGCGGCCACTTGCTCACGGTCTTCGAGACCGAATGCCTCGTTGAGCAACGCTTCCATAGCGGCGTTCTCGCGCATGAGGGTCTGAATGGGATGCCCATCAATGCGTGACAGGTCGGCCGCCCGCCCACTGTTGGCCTCAGCCATGGCGTGGATAGCGTCGTGATTGTGCGCATGTCCGGCTCCACTATGGCTCCCGGAAGTTTGTTCCTCGCCTGTTGCACCATGGAAAAGAGCCGAATGAACGTCGCAAAGTCGCTGCACCTCTTCCAAAGGAACACCTTCTGCCATCAGTTCCTGCTCGGCCTGCATAATCTCAGAAGCCTCAACCTGACTGAAGTTCTCGGCAAATTCCTTGCGCACCTGCTCCAAGTCTTCGCCCTCGCCAAGCCGTTTTAAATAGCTTTTCAGGCGGTTTGTGCGGTCGGCATGGGTCTCTTCGGGGGCCGATACGGGCGATGCAGATTGCGGAGCCTCGCCTTCCAACTCGAAACCATGGGCCATCAAGGTCGTCACAATGGTTGTCATATCGATGCCACGCATGGCAGCTCCCTTGGAAATCGTGACCAGTTTGCCTACCGAGTTGAGCAAGAACTTCTTCGTGATGTCGCTGAATCCGAGGCCCACCATGATGTCGATGAGTTCCGGATATTGCTTCGTGAGGTCGTAGACCGACCTACTTAAATCGAGTTTCTTTCCCATATGGTCTTCCTTCGCAGCTTTAATGATTGCACATGCGCCCCAAATTCACCGTGAAACCTCCGTCAGGCGTGGACATGAACTTATCGCGATCGGCCAAGAAATTAACGAGTTCGGTAGCGTCAAGGTCCTCTGCAGAGCACGTGCAGAAGCGTTCTTCGGCCCCGAATTTGGCAATAATTGCATCAACAAGCTCCTGTTTTGAAGCGTAACTGTGTCCCTCCATCATGTGGAGAACTTCGTGTCCGTGTGTCATAATCTGTTTCTTTTAGATGTTATTATCGGGTGCAAAGATAGGAAAACGGCTCCCTATGAAGGGTAACATATGTGACGAAAGGGCGGGTTTTATTGTATTTTAACAGAAGAAAAGACCGACATGGCTCTTCAGTAATAGTGACATGACCCCGCATTTCACCACCGCTGGACAGCCTGTTAACGCGCGTTAAATCTACTTATAAACTTAGAAAGCATGGTGGAAGATAGCATCTTTTTGCCTAATTTTACCGCGAATATATCGATTGCAATGTGATTTAGGCTATCGATATCAGGCATAAGGACAGAGATGAAAGCAAGACAAACGATAAAATGTATCTATGCTTGGACACTGATTGCAGTGTTCACGTCGGTGCTTGCACTCAAAGCTGTCCATTTCCATGACACAAGTTACCACGGACAAGCAAAGGTTTCGGCCAGTCATCAGGCTTCCGTCGGGCAGCTTTGCAGCGTCTGTGAATTCACGATGCACGAAGCCGCAGCGGTCAAGTCCACCGTTTTTGTACCCATTACCGTGGTGAAATGGATCGTTCGTCCTACCAAATCCGAACAAATCGTTTATCAGACTGTTGCGTCCGTCAACAGCCATTCTCCCCCTACGGTGGGCTGATTCCCTTTTTATATAATAAGGTATAGGTGTGCACAGACGCAAGTGTGCGCAGTCATGCCGTAGCTTATAGGTGCCTTTTTCTGCCGTTTTGTGGGTAGAAAACGCGCAACAGAATTTCAAATTTACAAGATATGATGCTCAATTTTAAGTCAGGCATCCGTCGGCTGATACCCGTTTTCGGCGTATATATGGCCGGTTGTATGCCTATAGGGGCACAAGATGTGAGCCCCAAAAAGCCCGTTCACGACTCCATTTGCCTGCATGAAGTCGTGGTAACCGCCCGACGTTCGGTGTTGGGAGCCAACCATGTGGGCAGTCAAATCGGCCAAACGGCCATCACGGGGGCCATGGGTCGTTCGCTTGGGTCACTGCTCGAAGGAGTCAGCGGCATGAGTTCTATCCAGACAGGTACGATAGTTTCGAAGCCCGTTATCCACGGAATGTATGGCAACCGCATTCTTATGGTGAGCAATGGGGCGCGACTTACGGGGCAACAATGGGGGGCCGACCATGCTCCAGAGGTTGATAAGAACAGCTATAGCGATATAGAAGTAGTGAAAGGAGCAGAGGCCGTGAAGTATGGATCAGAGGCCCTTGGCGGTATTATCCTCATGCAACAGTCGCCTTTGCCCTATGATAGCGGTCTACATGGCATGCTTTCAGCTCTCTATGGCACGAATGGAAGGCGTTTAGGTACGTCGGGTTACATTGAAAGTTCATTCAAATGGCATGGCAATTGGGCGTGGCGTTTGCATGCAAACACAGAGAACGGAGGTGACAGAAGCACTGCCCATTACCTGCTGAACAACACAAGTTTGCGCGAGAACGACCTCTCTTTGACGCTTGGTTACAGGCATCAGGCGTGGCGTTTTGAGACCGGTTACAGTTTGTTTGCACAGAAACTGGGCGTCATGCAGAGTGCGCAGATGGGCAATGAGCAGCTGCTTAAGGAGCGCATCAGGCTCGGTCGACCCGTCTATTTTACCCCCTTCAGCCGGCACATCGGCTATCCTTTTCAGCGAATCAGCCATCAGACGGTTTTCTTCAAAGCCTTTTATGACCACCCAAACTTGGGGAATTTCTCTTGGCAATCGACCTTTCAGCAAGACGATCGCCGCGAAAACCGCATTCGACGCATGAATCATTCGGACATTCCGACGGTCAGTCTGCACCTCCGTTCGCTGCAAAATGCACTGACATGGAGCAAGACTTACCGGCGATGGTTGAGTGAAGCAGGTGCTCAACTCCTTGCCACCGACAACCATAATGAACGCGGAACGGGTGTGGTGCCTATCATTCCCAATTACACAGAGGTGGCTTTTGGGCTCTATGCCTTGCAGAAATACACGGCCGACCGCTGGGGATTGGAGGGCGGAATGCGCCTCGATGGCCAGCAAACCAAGGCCGATGGCTATGACTGGACGGGCACACGATATGGCGGAAAGCGCAACTTTACGAACTTCACCTACAGCATCGGGGGTCACTATCACATTGATTCTCACCTCAAACTTACATCACATTTCGGTGCAGCATGGCGTGCTCCGCATGTCTATGAGCTTTATAGTAACGGCAATGAACTAAGCTCTGGCATGTTTGTTAAGGGTGATTCAACGCTCCGATCTGAGCAGAGTTACAAGTGGATTACATCGATAAAGTATGCCGATAGTCGCTGTTCTGTACAGCTTGATGGCTATCTTCAGTGGATAAGGAACTATATTTATGACCAGCCAACGGGCAAGAATATCGTCGTGGTGTCGGGTGCTTATCCCGTGTTTCAGTACAGACAGACGCGCGCTTTCTTCCGAGGTATCGACCTGGATGCCCACATTCGGCCCGTTTCGTCGCTCGACTATCATCTTGTTTCGGCTATGATTTGGGCGCAAGAGCAGTCTACCCATAACTATCTTCCCTACATTCCGAGTTTCCGACTGACCCACTCTTTGGCGTGGTCGCTACCGTTTTGCCGGTCGCTGTCGCCAAGAATCAGCATCAGTCACCGCTATGTGGCCAAGCAGACGCGCTTCAATCCCGCTACGGATTTGGTTGCTTTCACGCCTGATGCCTACCACCTCGTGGGCTTCGAGGCGGGCGTTTCGGTGCCTGTCAGCGAGGGACAATCGTTAAAAGTGAGCCTGATGGGCGACAACATCTTCAACCGCGAATACAAAGAATACACCAACCGCAGCCGCTATTACGCCCATGACATGGGGCGAGATATACGCTGTATCATTACATGGAACTTTTAATTAAAACATAAAACGATGAATACAAAGAATTTTTTCAATGGCTTTTTGCTTGCCATGAGTGTTTTCCTGACAGGCATCATCGTGGGTTGTAACCCCGAACAGCCGGAAAATGAGAAGAACAACAAGTTGCACGAAGACCCCGTTCGGGCCGTCTTTACGTTGCAGGAAGGCACGCTTAATGGTGCCGGGAAGTTTGATGCAACGCCGAAGATGGCTGATTTCAAGGCCTCGGCTGCCCCTGCACAGGTGATAGAATGGCAGACCACGGCCGGCAAGGGCTGGCACGTGACGAGCCCGACGACGGCATTCAACGTGAAGAATAGCGTGGACAATCCTTCCACGGTCTACCTTTTAAAGATGGAATACTACAACGACAAGGGCGAAATGATGAACAGTCAGTTCTTCAATCTCGGTCAGGACAAGATCCATCAGCACTTCTTCCAGATGTACAAACAGGTGGAATACGAAGGTAAGATGAGCTCCGTCCGTGTCACAAACAAGGCAGAGTTGCCCTATGACTACCACTATGCCGACGAGTTGAACGGCAGTTTTATCGGCGAAACTAACCCGATGGGCTTCCAAGGGTTCATTAAATTCGTGAAGCCCGGCCGTCGTTTTGAACTCTCAGTAGACCTGCTTCACGCCGCTGAAAGCAAGTTCGGAGCCGACGGAAAGCCTTCTCCTTTCTACAATCCTGCACCAAAATTGGTCAGCACGGGGCAGTGGGATATCAACGTAAAGCTGCCTATTGTGATTGATGGTCAGGCAGAAGGCAACGAAGGGCTCGATGCTTCGCTCTTCAAACCGGCCAAGGTTGTAATCGAAATCTACAACGGACACCTGCACGGAACACGTGCCTTCCATCAGAACCCCACGCCGAAAGAGCTCAAATATATGGGAAAGAACTACAAACTGACGTACACTTTGGAAGGCGGAAAGTGGGTTGCTGACGCGCAAAATGCCCCATGTGTCAACCTTATGGGTAGTGACCAAGACCATTATGTGTCGGCTTTCGTCATTCATTATTACGACAAATCGGGTAACGATATCACCTCTCAAATCGTCGAAAATGACGAAGATCGGCACTATCAACACTTCTTCATGGTGGACAATATCCGTCCTTCATACGGCGGAAAGAAGGAAGATACCGACAAGAACTCAACTGCGTTCTTCAACTATCTCTACTGCGATACGAGCCCATGGAACAAGACCAACCATTTCGACGGGGCCAAATTCACAGGCGAAAAGAACCCCATCGGCGTGAAAGGTTACTTCAAGTTCCTGCGCACCCACAAGCGTTTCGACCTCGAAATCTGCCTGATGCGTGCCCGATGCTCCAAGTTCATAGACGACAAGGCAAGCGGTTTCTGCGAACCAACCAGCCGACAATGGAACGACGAAGCATGGATGCCGACCATCAAAGTGCCGATGAATATCTACATGGACAGCGACGAACGCGAACTCGAATCGAAGGTTTTAGAGGCCGACCTGACCAAAATCAGCAACGACGAGAAGGACTATTCGCAGAAAGACTTGGTGTCCATTCGCTCGTTGATGGAGGCTTTCGGCTTAAAAGACATCAAGACTGCCGTCCTTGAATTCTGGTGGAACCTGCACGGAGAGAGTAAACACAGCGACGCCGGCTTCTGGTTTTAGCGGAAACACCCCGTCCCAAACCCTCTAATACCCACCCCCTACCCCTCACAAAGGGAAGGGAGAGTGGGCTTGCGGGGGTGAATGAACGGACAACCAACAGGGAATTCTTGACAGACCATGCAAAGATTATGAGACAAAAAGCCATGGTCAGACGGCAGAAATTCCGTATATTTGCCTTTGAAAACCTAAAAAGCAAATGAAAAATAACCTCAAAAGCATCGTGTTCCTCATGCTATTGACTTGCATGGCGGGTCATGCAGGGGCACAAAAACGGCCGTTCAAGACCGTCAAGCGACCTAAAATGAAGGCCGAAACCACGCAAACCATCGACACGGCACACTTCTTCACGAACCCCGTATTGTGGACCGACGTGCCCGACCCGGACGTGATTCGCGTGGGAGATGACTTCTATATGGTGACCACCACGATGCACCTGATGCCCGGAGCGCCCATCATGCACTCGCGAGACCTTGTGAATTGGAAGACCATTGGCTATATCTTCGACCGCTTGACCGATTCTCCAAGGTACGACATGCAGGACGGTACCGTCTATGGACGGGGGCAATGGGCCACTTCGCTCAAGTATCATGGCGGAAAGTTCTATGCACTTTTCTCGCCCAACGACAATCCCGGAGGCGACACCTATATCTATAGTGCGACCCGACCCGAAAGGAAATGGACGCTCGTTTCACGCCTCCCCCACTTCCATGACGCCTCGCTCTTCTTCGACGATGACGGCCGTGCCTACGTTATTTACGCCACGGGAGAGCTGTGCGAGCTGACTTCCGACCTCAAAGGCGTGAAGGAAGGCTCTCACGCTAAGCTTTTCGAGCGCGACAAAGAGGAGAACGGACTCTTGGAAGGCAGCCGAATGGTGAAGCACAATGGGCAATACTACCTGCTCATGATCTCGTGGATAGCGGGTCACCCACGCCGCGAAGTGTGCTACAGGGCCTCGAATATCCACGGTCCTTATGAGAAACGGGTCATCTTGGAGACCGATTTCGACGGCTTCGGAGGCGTAGGTCAGGGCACAATCATAGACACTAAAGACGGCCGTTGGTATGGTTTAATCTTCCAAGACCGCGGGGGAATAGGTCGCGTTCTGACCCTCGAAGACTGCCAATGGAGCGACGGTTGGCCCATGTTGGGCGATGAACAAGGACGCGTGCCCAAGGTGATGCGCAAGCCCATTCAAGGATATCCCGCCACAAGTATCGTGAGCAGCGACGACTTCAACGGCCGAATGAGCCTCGACTGGCAGTGGAACCACAACCCCATCGACACGGCTTGGACGCTGACCGAACGGCCGGGGTGGTTGCGACTCAAGACAAGTCGCATTGTCGACAACCTCTATGAAGCGCTGAACACGCTGTCGCAACGCCTCATGGGGCCCGTGAGCGATGGCTATGTTCGCATGGACGTGAGCCACATGAAGCCGGGCGACCGGGCAGGGATAGCCGCCTTCAACGGCGATTCGGGCGTGCTCACGGTCTATTGTGCGGACAAGACAAAGCACCTTATGCTGACAGACGAAAGCGTGCAACTGAGTGAAGACACCAAAACCGTTACGGGCATCGATTGTAAGTTCGTGCTCAAAGAGCCAATCCCCGTCAAATCAAACGTCATCTACCTGCGCATGACGGCCGATTTTGTGAAAGGTCGCGACACGGCCCGCTTCTTCTACAGCTTCGACGGCCGAAGATGGCAGCCTGTCGGTGGCAACTACAAGATGCGGTTCGACTATCGTCGCTTCTTCATGGGCACGCGTTTCGCCATCTTCAACTATGCCACGGAGGAGAAGGGGGGCTGGGTGGACATCGACGCCTACCGAATGAGATGAGGAAAAAGCTGCGCCGGGCACGGAATATACTTCCGTGGAGTACAACTTATACTTTCGTGGGGCACAACTTATACTTCCGTAGTGCACAACTTATACTTTCGTAGTGCACAACTTATACTTCCGTCAAAACCGATACCCGGTCATCTTCCCACAAAACACCATTGCAAGCAAGCCTCGTCCCGTCCATCATCGGCCGCTCAAGTGACAAAGTCATACGCGGTCGGCTGGGCCAAAGCAAGGCATATCACTGGAGGAGGCGCACAAACCGTGCGTCTCCTCCGTCCTTTTTGGGCGAGCGAGCCGACCGAAATGAGGCCCTCCGTTTGCCAACCATGAGCGCCTTGCACATGATTGCTACGGACAAGCGGAACTCCTCTCGCAATCCTCGCCCTTGATAAACGTAGTTTTCACCCTCGATATATAAGGCATATCGAATTATCTTCACGACGAGAAATATTTCTCTTCACGATGATAAATTCGTCTCTTCATGATGATAAATATTTCTCGTCGTGAAGATAATTCGCAAACCCTTATATAAAGGCAATGAACATCATTCGCGGAGGCGCAGTGTTTCCTGCCTTTTGGTTGGCTTGTTGCAAGCCCGAGCGTCCCTATCTTTCAGCCCAATCGCCCCTATCCAGCTGACGATAGCTGATGGCCTCGGCCAAATGGTCGGACGTGACGGCAGGAGAAGCGGCCAAATCTGCAATGGTTCGGGCCACTTTCAGAATGCGACTGTAGGCCCGGGCCGACAAGGATAGGCGCTCCATGGCCATACGCAACATGGCAATACCGGCCTCATCGGGTTCGGCATACGTGTGAATCATGCGCTCGGACATCTGGGCATTGCAGTGAACGGCCTTGACGTTGCGGAACCGTTCGGTCTGGATTTCACGCGCACGAATGACACGTTGGCGGATAGCCTCGCTCGGTCCGCCCGGCGAAACCTTGCTGATATCCTTGAAAGGTACGGGGGTTATCTCGCATTGAATATCGATACGGTCGAGCAACGGACCTGAAATCTTGTTCATATAGTGCTGGATTTGGCCCGGAGTACAGACGCAGTGGTGAGTCGGGTCGCCGTAATATCCGCACGGACAAGGGTTCATACTGGCCACGAACATGAATGAACAAGGGAACTCGATGTTGTATTTTGCGCGGCTGATTGTAATCTTTCTGTCTTCCAACGGCTGCCGAAGTACCTCCAAAGTGTGCTTGTTGAACTCGGGAAGTTCGTCGCAGAAGAGCACGCCGTTGTGGGCCAATGATATCTCACCCGGCATAGGATTGGCACCTCCGCCGACGAGTGCGACCTCGGAAATCGTGTGATGCGGCGAGCGGAAAGGGCGTTGGTTGATGAGCGAAGTGCCCGTGCCCAACTTGCCGGCAATGCTGTGTATCTGGGTGGTTTCAAGGCTTTCGGAGAGCGAAAGGGGCGGAAGTATCGAGGGAAGTCGCTTGGCCATCATCGATTTGCCGCTGCCCGGAGGTCCCACCATGATGAGGTTATGCCCGCCGGCGGCTGCAACTTCGAGTGCACGCTTCACGTTTTCCTGCCCTCGGACATCGCTGAAGTCGAAGTCGAACAGTGTCTGCTGCTCGTAAAACTCCTTTCGCGTATCGATAACCACGGGTGCAAAGGCCTCCGTTCCCGTGAGGAACTTGATGACATCGACGATGCTTTCCATGCCATAGACCTCGAGATTGTTCACCACGGCCGCCTCTCTGACGTTGTCTTTCGGCACAATCAGCCCCTTGAAACGCTCGGCCCGCGCCTTGATGGCAATGGGAAGGGCGCCTTTGACGGGCTGCAACCGACCGTCAAGCCCCAGCTCTCCGACCATCATATAGCGGTCAAGACCGTCTGCCTGTATGCTTCCTCCGGCAGAAAGCAGGGCAATTGCCAACGGAAGGTCAAAGCTGCTGCCCTCCTTTTTCAGGTCGGCCGGTGCCATGTTCACGGTGATATCGGCCTTCGGAAACTTGTAACCGCAGTACAAAAGGGCTGCGGCAATGCGGTCACGTCCCTCTTGTACGGCTTTGTCCCCCAGTCCCGTGAGGTGGTAAACCACGCCGGGATTCATGCTTACCTCAATGGTAATGGTGGTCACTTCGAGTCCGTTTACGGCGGCACAATAGGTTTTTACGAGCATGGTATTCGTGGTTTAAGGTTGTTTTTCAGGTCGGGAAGCAGTCCATTTTCAGTGCATCTTCTCCAATCGGTTCATCAGGTCGTCGGTCGAAAGGCCGCGGGCCACGACGCGTCCGTGCTGCAAAAGCAGGTTATCGGGCACGGCCGTAAGACCCAACTTGCGCACCAACGGACTCTCGAAGAGCCTTTCGTCGCAGACGATAGCCCAGTCGATGCCTCGGTTCTCGAGCCCTTTCAGGCACTCTTTGCGGTCGGCATCGAGGCAAATCCCCAGCACTTGGGGCTTTCCGTCGGCACTGTTAGAGCGGTCGTTCAGGCGTTGTTGCAGTTCGATACTTTCATAACTCCACGTAGCCCACGTGTAGATAACGGCCACGGGAGCCGAGGAAAGCGAGGCCGAAGAGACGTGCTTGCCGTTGACATCGGTAGCCGTGAATGCGGGAAGTGTGCCGAATGAGGCCTCCGTCAAGGGCTTTGTCTGAACCAAAAGCCGGTTCAGATAGGCGTTGCGTGGCTGATGAGACTGCAGAGAAAGGAGCAAACGATAAGCTTGTTTGTAGTCGGGTTGCGGTTTACGCAGCAGGTATTTGCTGACCAAATAGGGGCCGACGGGCGACTCGGCATGGTCGGAAACGAACAAACCCACATGCTTTTCAATCTCCGGAGGCGAGGCATTGGCTATCGCATGACGGAACTTCGTCATCAGTTCGTTGTCATCACTGCCCGTGATTTCAAGCTCTTTCAGATGCGAAGCGTCTCCCTTGATATCGATAGATTTGCCGGGTTGAGCAAAAACGGGCTGTTCGGAGAAGTTCGGAAAGACCACCACGAGCAGGCATTCCCGCTCACATGGGATTTCATAAGAGAAGCGTCCGCCCTCCACTTTAATAGTATCCAAGCCTTCGATGCCCCCATCCGGGCTGTAAACATAAAACTCACCCTGATTTAAGTTCGTGAGTCTACCGTCTATTTCGAAGTGATGACGGTCGGTACCACAAGCAACTAAAATCAGCGTGAGTAGCAGTAAACAGAGTTTCTTCATCGATTTACCTTGGCAAATTCAAGGTCGTTCTTGGCATATTCGGCCAAAGACGGGTCCTTGCGCAGTGCATCTTTCAGATAGGTTGCGGCTGCATCGTTCTTTCCCTGCCGGGCATTGAGCACGGCAAAGAGGTAAAGCGTGAGTGCATTGGGGGCCTTGATGGCCTTCAATGTCTGCTCCGCAGCCACGTAGTTCTTGTTGAGCAGCTGTGCCAAGGCCGCACTGTTGTTGTTGTTATAAAGCTCGTCCGTGGCGTTGGCATAGTTGCCTCGGGCGATATTCAAGTTGCCAAGGATCTCATCAAAGCCGTTAGCTTCGGTGGCATCTGCCAATGCATGCTCGGCTTTGTCAACCTGTCCGTGAGTCAAGAAGATGTAAGCTTTGTTGGCATAAGCCTCGGGTGCCTTGCGATTGACCCGCAAAGCCTTTTCCAAATAGGTGTTGGCCGTGGCCTCATCGCCTTGGTTCAGTGCCAATGCGGCAAGGTTGTTGTAGGCCCGATAGTCCTTGTTATAAAGCTCGGTTGCCTTCTGATAGATGCCTTTCTTGGCCTTTACGTCGTTCGTGAGCGATGCTGCATAGAGCAATTCTTCAAGACTCAGCTTCGCAGGATCGGCTGCATACTGCTGCTGGATCTGCTCATCGCTGCGACCAACTACCTGATAATTGATGATCAGACGGCTGCGACGGAGTTCCGGAAGAATGCCATCAGCCAACTCACGGAAGGCTTCGCTCATGTTACGGATTTGCTGTTCGCGCTCCTGCGGGTCTTTATACATCGACAATACACGCAGGATAACATCCTTATCCTGAATGTTGCTGGCCTTAACCAGCTTCATAAAGCCTTCCCAGTCCTGTGCCGTATAGTGGGCATCGATGTCGGTTTTGAGCTTTGTTCCCTTGAGTTGCTGTTTCACATAGCCCTCACTGACGTCCTGACGCTTGCCGGCCAACTTGTCATTAAAGGCGAAACCGCCTTCCGGAGAAGCGTAGGCTTGCACCTCAACATTCTTGATAGCCAGCTTTTCGCGGTCGGCATTGATGCGCTTGAGCATGCTGACGAACTCCTGCACACTGTTGTTTTTGAGTTCGCTGCTGCGCAGATTGGCTTGGTTGATGAGGAACTTCACGTTGGCTTCTTGCTTCTTGTCGATCACTCTTTGGAACGAATCGAGGGCCAAACAAGCTCCTTCATGCCGGATAGCCTCGCGATAAAGCTCGGCAGTGGCAATCACTCCCGTAGCCACTTTGACCGCGGGCACCTCGACTTTCGACTTACCGAGATAGGCGTCGAAGGCCAGATACATGTCGCTCTTCTGCATTGCGGGCACGTAATCGAACGTGGTCTTCATCGTATAACGGCCACCGAGACGATAGGAAATGGTCTTGTTGTTGCCCATAACCTTTTCACCTTGGAAGGTCATGGGCTGTCCCTTGGCCACTTGTCCGCCCGCATAGTGGAGTTCGGGCACCACGGTAACCGTGGCTTTCTTGTTCATGTATTTCTCGGGGAACTGACCTTCGACGGTAGCCGTGACCTTTCCGCCGGTCACCTCAAGCGGATTGGGCGTAACGGAAAAGTTATCGGCAGACAGTTTGCCTAATTTCGAGCACGATGTCATCAGAAACAACGAGCAACCGAATAGCGTAAGAATGTGATTTGTGCGCATAAATGTGAATTAAATTAAAGGAAATGTGCCGCGAGCGGGACTCGAACCCGCACAGCCATTACTGGCCAAGGGATTTTAAGTCCCTCGTGTCTACCAATTCCACCATTGCGGCTTGGGTGCTAAATGATTGAAATGAGCGGAAAACGGGACTCGGACCCGCGACCCCGACCTTGGCAAGGTCGTGCTCTACCAACTGAGCTATTCCCGCAAAGCATGTGATGCAAAGGTAAAAGTAAATATCCGAACAACCAAACATTTGGGTTCTTTTATTCTTGAAAAAATGTCAAAAGGAGCCGTTGTCATGGATATTTCCCGCCAAACGAAGTGATGTATTCCGCAAAAACGGGTGGCATGTGTTGGAAATGTAGAGACGCACGGCTCGTACGTCCGCTCAACATGGTTGACAAGCAGGCGGGGTTACGAGTGGACAAGTGGGCAGTAAACGATTGTAAACAGTCCGCTTTTCAATCCCATTCAAGAGCTATTGAAAATCAACTACTTGCACCCAGCTTTCCAATCTCAGCCCTATTGTCGCGCAATATGGCCCATTTTAGCGTCCAATCTCACCCATTTTACCGTACAATATGGCTGAGATTGGAAAGTAGGGACGCACGAACCGTGCGTCCGCTCAACACGGTTGACACGTAAGATGAGTGAACAAGGGGACGAGTGGAAGACAATCGACCGGGAAACAGGGCATTGGAGCGGACGCACGAGCCGTGCGTCCCTACATACTGCACAACAATTAACTTGTCAAACCTGTTTACTTGTCAACTGGGAACCATAACATGGGCGGACGCACGAGCCGTACGTCCCTACTTTTATCTATGCAAAACGGTCCTCGGAAAGTGGTTCCGAGGACCGTTTAAGCTTGGTTTAACGGCTTATCGAGCCGTGGTTATTTCTTCGTGAAAACCACTTTGCAGGCTCCTTCATAGGAAAGGGTGAGCTGAACTTTGTAGGTTCCGGCCGCAACATTGAGGTTTTTACCGTTGTTGGACGTCAAGTCATCAAACGCTTCTGGGCTGTCATTGCCGCCCCAAGAGAGGCTCCAATCGTGGTTGGCCCGCAGTTTCAGCGCACCACTCTTGCCAAGTTGCACGTTATCGCGCTCCCAAACACCGGTCGAAACATTGTAAGTAAGGTCGATATCCGTGCTCCATCCGTCGTTACTGAAGTCGCCGATGAGCGACACCGTGTTGATTTTCGTGAGCGAATATGTGCCTTTTTTCGCGCCTTTCTCCAGCACAATGTTCATCTTGTAGAACCCAGCTCCGGGGTTGGGGCAGCTTATTCCCGACGCATTATCAGCAATCTTGCCGGGCGAAACATACTCAAGGTCGTTGCTGTTATTGGCTGTATTGGGACGGAATTTGAATGCTCCGTTGAGATAAGCATAGCCTTCAAAGTTGCCATCGAAGTCGGGACCGCGCAGCGCATGCGCCGTGTTCCAACCGCTTTCGGCCCCGATTTCATAGAAGAATTCAGGGAATGCGTTCTTCACCAGATTGATTTTACAGGTGATGTCGGCCGTTTTCGTGAAGCTTTCTCCCTCGGCTACGCGGATAGTATCGGCCACCGTGACGGGCACATCGCGCACAACATCGCTCTTACCATACAGGGCGATGACGGCGGTTTTCAGGTCATTGGCACTCACTTTGCCCGCGGCATTGGCCTCAATCACGCGCTGTTTGGTCTTTGCGGCATTGTGAATAGTGGCCGCCAAACGCTGAACAGCAACGGCAGAAGAGGCCGTTATGGAAGGCTTGAACTCTTGGTTGCGGCTCTGATAGCCGCGGGATTTCTGTGCAGAAGAGGCCGTTATGGAGGGCTTGAACAGCTGAACGGAGTCGCTCTTTACGCTGTTATAGTCGATAGCGGCAGCCGCAGTGGCAGCAAACGAGACCGTTCTTGCGGGCTCTTGCGGGTTGGACTGCGGTGCAGCCCAGTCGGTATAATCGTCGGAACAAGCCGTCAGTGCAGTCACGGCCAGCCCCATCAAGACAAATGTTTTTTTCATATTCGGATGCTATTTGGCCGGGGAAGCGGCAAAGGTTGCCCTCCCCCGACGTTTGATAAAACTTACTTCAAGAAATAATATTGCCCGGTGATATCGTTGAAGAATACGGTATATTTGCCCGGTTCGATGACCGTGATACGTGCGGTGCCGCCTTTCACGCCCGTTCCATAGGGGAAGTCGCTCGCACTCCACGTGTCGGTCAGTGCCCCGTTGGCTGCAAATTGCAGCTGATGGCCAGTGTCCAGTGTGACGGTTGCCGTCCAATCGTGGTTCTCAACACCTGCGGCCGTGGTGCATTTCCTCATAAAATTGGCCGTCGGATCCCAGCCGCTGCCCGGCTGATAGCTGCCCGGCATGGCCATCTTTGCATAAAGAGGCATCGTCGTTGCGGTGAGTTTCTTAATCGTGCACGCGTGGGTTTTGGTGTTCAACGTGATGGAATAGTAACCTGCTTGGTCAATCTTGATGTTCCCAGGGTCGCTTCCTCCGTCACGATATTTGGTACCTAACGGTGAACCATCGCTGCAAATGCCTTTGTCCCAGCTGCCAAGTTTCTCGATAATCTTGAATTCTGCGTTTGCAGGGAAGTAGCCTGTGTAGCCTATAGTGCCTGTTCCTGTGTTCACATCATACTCTTCTCCGGCCAGAGGAAGCAGTGGAATCATCGACACACCGACTGCATCTTCGCTATTTCCCCATTTTCCGTTGGCGATACAATTACCCGTCATGTACCACAAAACGGGTGCATGGTCTTTCACTTCCACGTAATATGGAGCGACGGTGAGGGTAACAACGTTCGACGAAATGGTGTCTCCGGCATACGAAGCCACGCAGCGTGCATAGACTTTTTGGGTGGCGGGGACTTTCCCCTCTTCCCATCTTGCAATCATTTCAAGGCCCCGTGCAATCTTTGCGGCATTCACTTGGGCCTTGCAAATGTTATAAACATCTTCGATAGTCGTGTAGTCTGCAATCGTTTTTCCGCTCTTATCGGCCCGTGCCTTCGTGGTGGAAACCTTCCAAGAGTTGTTCAATGAGAACTCAATCTGGTAGTTTGCCACGGCAGGGAAACCGTAATCGGGCTGCGACCACGAGAAGTTGATGGCCGAAGACGAGGCCAAATCGATGGTTGAAGACGCGTAGACAGGCGTGTTCAAACTGAATGTTGTCGGCGATTGTACCGTGGGATTCGAGTCACGGTCGTCGCTGCATGCGGCCAAAGCCAGCAGGCTGAACAACAACAAGACTGAAGATTTTATGATATTTTTCATTGTTCTGTCGTTTTATTCCTATTCAATCATGACATTTAATAGTCGGGGTTCTGTTTGATAGCACCCTTTACATAGGCCGAAGGAATGGCAAATATGTTCTTGCTTGCAGGGAAATTGCGTCCCTCTTTGATGCCTCCTTTGTAGCTCCAGTTGTAGTTTACGTCGCCACCGAAGCGTCCGAAGCGAATCAAAGTGGGCCTGCGGATACCTTCGAAGTAGAACTCCCGGCTCCATTCGTCGCACAAATCGGAGAGCGTGTAGCTTGTCTTTGTCTCGGCATTGGCACGTGCACGCAGGGTGTTCACGGCTGCAATACCGTCAGGAGTCAGTCGGTTTCCGTTGCTGCGAGCTGTTGCCTCAGCATAAATAAGATAGGCTTCGGCCTTTCTGAAGAAGAAGAAATCGGCGTCGGAGAAGGTCAAATCGTGGCCAGCGGAGCCGTCGGTCTTGAAGTTAACGAACTTGGCTGTGGCGAAACCATCAGTGAATTTGCCGTTAACTCCCTTTCCGTTGTCGAGCGTTCTGTCCTTTCCGTCGAAGATGGCACGGTCATCATGGGCCGCAGCTGGCATGTCTGTGCAGGCCAAATTGGGTGCATCGTTGTTGGGAAAGAAGCGTTTCAGCAAGTCAGTACGGCAGCGATTGCCACCCCAGTTCTGTCCGCTCAGTCCGTTAACAGCACTTGCGTCGTGGGGATTGGCGTGCATATTGTCATCGAAAGCAGACGCCGTCAGGAAGGTTGTCGTGCCCCATGAGGTGGTGGTCAGACCGTCTTGCAGGACAGAGAAGATGCTTTCATAGGCTGCATCGGTCTCTCCATTGTCGCCCATGAACAGCATTTGATAGGCACTCCAGCCATTTTTGCCGACTGTGTTGAGCCGATAAGGAGAGTCCATCACCTTCTTTGCATACTCGGCAGCCTTGGCCCATTGCGGCGTTCCGGTGTAAACTTGAGCGTTCAAGTATAGCCGTGCGAGCAGCATCCACGCTGCAGCCTTGTCAACCCGCCCGTAGTTAGCGTCGGAAGACTTCTTGGGTTGTGCGGCCGAAAGGGCCGGTTCGATGGCAAGAAGTTCCTTGACTATCCAGTCGTAAGCCTCTGCACGCGTCTTCATCGTAGGCGTTGTGAGGGTTTCGGCAAATGGAATATTCCCGAAAGCATCCATCAACAGATAGTATTCCAAGGCGCGGACAAAGCGTATTTCGGCTGTCATGGCAGCATTATAATCGCTTTCTTTGGCCAGATAGTCGTTGCAATAGGTGATTCCGGTGGTTAAACGTGCGAAGTAACCATTGAGCATCGGGTGGCTGGCATCATAGGTATTATAGTCGAATTGCTCGACACCGGCATCGCTCCAGTGGCACATTGCCTCGTCGGTCGTCAGTTCGTTGGAGTTCCACATCTGCCGGATAAACCCGGTGGTACCGCCATCTAAGCCGTCGATATCACAGTCTCCGTTGGCTCCGCCATTCCCTGCAACACCGAGATTTGCATAACATTTATTGAAAAGTGCGGCTGCACTCACTTCCGGTTTGACGTTGGGATCGATGGGAGTAACGTCCAAATCGCCCACACAAGAGACCGTTATCCCTGACGAAAGCAACAGGATTGCCGAGGGAATGATATGTTTAAGATATTTATTCATGACTTTATTTTTAGGGTTAGAAGTTCAGGTTGACACCGAAAATCATTGAGAAAGCACGCGGATACATGTTATCATCATAGCCATTATAGACTTCGGGGTCGAGTCCGTCGTACTTGGTTATGGTGAAAACATTGCTTGCCGTGGCATAAAGACGGCCATTAATGCCTTTGTAGCTGCCTGTCTTAAAGAGGTTAAAGCTATATCCAAGGGTGATATTATCGCATTTCAGGAAGCTTGCATTCTTTACCCAGTAGTCGGTAACGGTGTTTTTGGTGTCGTCGGTGATGAAACCGCGTGCCACAGCAGCCGAAGTTGTGTTGACCAATCGGCTTTGTGACCAAATACCATTGGCGCTTACGTTCTTGAAACTCTGTGCAACGCCGTTGTAAACATAGTTTCCGATGCTGGCACGCAGACCGAAACCGAGGTCCCATCTCTTGTATTCAAGGCGTGAAGACAAGCCCATGATGACCGGAGCCGCAGGGCTCTTGTAGAAGTATCTGTCGGCATCGGTGATTTTTCCGTCACGGTTTCGGTCGACAACTGCGCCCTCGATGGGGTTCCCGTTCTTGTCGTACACCTGCTGATAGACATAGAATGAGTTGGCCGGATGGCCCACTTGATTGTATTCAAGGTTCTTGTCCGTACCTATTTTTATGTCGGTATTGGGCACAGGAGAGCCGTCGCTGCTCACTCCGGACAGGTTGGTTATCTTGTTCTTGTTGTAAGTTAGGTTGTAATCCAAGGTCCAAAACCAGTCCTTTGTCTGTATGGCTTTCCAGCTAACCGTGGCTTCGAAGCCCGTATTCGACAGGTCGCCGATGTTTTGCCAAGCCTGATTTCGGAAGGAAGACAGCACCATCACGGGGGCATAGTTCAGCAAATCGGTCGTCTTTCTGTAGTACCAATCCAACGTACCGCTTAGTCTTTGGTCCATAATGCCCCAGTCAATGCCGACGTTATACGTTGTGGTTGTCTCCCATTTCAGGTCGGGTGTGAAGTTATTCGGACGGTAAAGAGTACCGTCACCCACCAGCGGATAGAAGCTATCTGTGCCCGTATTGATCGAGTAAGTGGGTATCCAAGCATAGTCACTCTTTACATCTTGCTGACCGGTTTTACCCCAACCCAATCGCAATTTAAGGTCGGACAGCCAGCTTGCCGGCTTCAACCAATTCTCTTGGTTGACCTTCCATGCAAACGCAAACGACGGGAATACGGACCAATGGTCTTTGAATCGTGACGAACCATCATCGCGAACGGTGGCCGTTATGTAGTAACGATCCATCAAACTCCAGTTGGCTCTGCCGAAGAAAGACACCAGATAGTTCTCTGTTGCAAACTCATAAGGCGTGTGAGGACGGGCAGTATTGCGCAATGGTTTACCGTTCTTATCGTTCGTTGTGATGGTCGATGAGTAGTAACCGATGTAATCGTTGTCTTTGGTATTATAGAAATGCTGCCACTCATAGCCGCCCATGATGTCGAAATGGTTCTTGAGTTTATCGTTAAAATCATGGAAATATTGGGCATACATGCTCAAAGAGAGGTTGCGCTTCAAGATGGTTTCATAGCCATAACTGCCGTAATAGATGAATTGAGGCGATGCCGGAGATGCGTTTCTGTGCTGCGTTCCCTTTGCAACGTCGGCTCCTAAGGTGGCATGCAAGCGCAAGTCTTCGAAGCCATGTACCTTATAATCAATGTCAGCACTACCGATAAACTCGCGGCTATAAGCACTTTCTCGGCGCGTATTCAGCACGGCAAGCGGGTTCATCAGCGGGCCGGTACTGTTGAAAGAGAATGGCCAAGCATCTTTATCGTCGTCGATTCCACTCGTTGTCCACTCGAAATAGCCGCCGAAGTTATTCAATGTCTTTGCCATATCGTTGCCAAATAGCGCACGATGATAGGCTGATGTGTAGCGATAAGGGTCTTGCGTCGGGTCCATTCTGACCGCGTTGGAGATGGCAGCCTTGTCGGCAAACACGCTATGGGCATACATTCCCTTACCATTAAGGTTCAATGTCAGGTGGTCATTCAGGAAAGACGGGTTCAGGTTTACGGCTCCTGTGACACGTTCAAAACTTGAGGTTTTGACAATACCTTGCTGCTTGGTGTAGCCAACCGACACGCGATAGGGCACATCAAAGGCCGAACCTGACACCGTGACATTGTGGTCATGGCCCAAACCGGTGCGCAAAATCTCCTTTTGCCAATCGGTGTTTGCCGTGCCAAGTGCCTTATATGGGTCGCTGTTTTCGCCGAATAGATTGCGCACAAACGTGCGGTATTCATCGGCATCCATCACGTCTAAGGTCTTCTTATGGGTGCTCAAGGTGAAGCTCCCGCTGTAGGAAACCTGCGGAGCCTGCCCTTTCCGCCCCTTTTTCGTGGTGATAATGATGACACCATTCGAGCCACGCGAACCATAGATGGCCGTTGCCGATGCGTCTTTCAGCACATTGAAGCTCTCAATGTCCTGCGGGTTGATGCTCGAAAGGATATTCGAGACACCCTTCACTTCCGTATTATCAATAGGAACATTGTCGATAACGATCAACGGATCGTTGGAAGCATTCAGCGAAGAGCCGCCACGAATGCGCATCGTTGCTGCGCCACCGGGCGTTCCGTCATTGCTGGTGACGCTCACACCGGCCACTTTTCCCGAGATCATGTCCTGCGGGTTCACCACGAGACCCTTGTTCTTGCTGTCGGGTTTCAATGCCGACACAGAGCCGGTCAGGTCTGATTTCTTCGCAACACCATAGCCGATGACCACCACTTCGTTCAAGGTTTTGTTGTCATCTTCGAGAGTTATCGTAAGGTTTTCAGCCGCAGTCACCTTCTTAGGAGCCATTCCTACATAGGTAACTGTGATTTCTGTGCCCTTAGGAACATTGATTGTGTAGTTTCCATCGAGGTCGGTCACGCCCACAGGCTTACCATTTGCCATGATCGTGGCACCGATGATAGGCTCTCCGGAAGCATCTTTGACATGACCTTTGACAGTTCCTGACTGTGCAAAGACCGCTGCCGAAAGGAACAAACCACCAGCGATGGCCCAGCCCCTTAGCGGCAATTTGAATTTTACCTGCTTCATCATTTGCTTTGATTGTTAAGTTAACGTTAATATATTGGTTCAGTTTTCGTCATTTAGGTCAACCCTTTTGTGTCGTATTTGCTTAGGTTTTCGTGTTCATGCCATGCTATATTGCACCAAGGTTGATGCTACAAAAGTAGTTCACTTCACCTTACGTTGTAATATTTTAACGTTAAATCTGCTCTTTAATAAATGCAAACGTTTGCGCAATCTTTTGCAAATTAAATGTTGTTTTCTAAAATAAAATTTAGTAGTTTTGCATATCTTTGCTGCATAACTGACGTGAACCATGAAAGAATCTGCGCCTATAACAATGAAAGACATAGCTCGGGAGCTTGGCGTTTCTGTGGCTACGGTGTCTCGTGCGCTTAAAGACAGCCCACGCATCAGCATGGAAAAGCGTACAAGAATCAAGGCTTTTGCACAAGAACATAACTTCTTTCCCAACGTCATTGCAGAGAGTTTGCGCAACAGTCGCACGAAACCTGTGAAGCTTATCGGAGTCATTATACCTCAGTTAACGCATTTTTATTTCTCCTCAATCCTTAGCGGTATCGAAGAAGAAGCATCTGCCCGGGGATACAGAATCATGGTGGCACAGAGCAATGAAAGGTATGAACGCGAGGTAGAAATATGCAAATCGTTCTCTGAAAACAAAGCTTGTGGCATCATCGTTTCGCAAGCCAAGAACACAACCAAATACGAACACTTCAGCAATCTCATGGATCGTGGCGTGCCAGTTGTGTTCTATGACCGCATTTGTACAGGCATTAATTGCAGCAGAGTGGTTGTAGATGACTACATGGGTGCCTATACTGCGGTGAACCATCTCATTGGAACGGGGTGCAAAAAGATAGCTTTCTACGGCACTCCCATGAAGCTCGAGATTACGAAAAACCGCTATAACGGCTATCATGATGCCTTGGTGAACAACGGATTAAAGCCCGAAGAGCGGTTCATCAAACACTGTGACAACCGTGCAGATGCCGAACAAATCACGCCCGAATTGCTGAACGAAGATGACCATCCCGATGCTTTCTTCGCCGTGAATGACGACACAGCCATCGGAATCCTCTACACAGCGAAGCGCATGGGCTTCGATATTCCGCGGGATATCAGCATCTGTGGCTTTACAAACGGGGAGAGGGCGATAGCCTGCGACCCCATGCTTACGACCGTAGAGCAGCGCGGTTTCGTCGTTGGAGAGGAGGCCGCGAACATCTTGATTGGTCAGGTCGAAGGCTCGATTCCTTCAGACAAAGTCGAAAAACGCGTGGTAAGAACTCGCCTGATCGTGCGGGGAACAACGCGATGACTTTGAACCTTGACCTTTAATCTTTGAAGTTTGACCTTTGAACATTGAACCTTATGATATGACTTGAATAAAAGAAAGGAATAAAAATATGGAAAGGAAATATATAAATCTAAAAACAAAGGCAACATGTCATAAAGGTCAATGTTCAAAGTTCAAAGCGAATAAAAGTTCAAACATCAATCTTCAAAGTTCAAACACCAATGTTCAACGTTCAAAGTAAACAAAAACCCGACATGAAGTTCTGGGGATTGTGGAACCTCAGCTTCGGTTTTTTCGGCGTACAGATAGCCTACGCCCTGCAAAGTGCAAACATTTCGCGCATCTTTGCCACGCTCGGTGCCGACCCACACAGCCTGAGTTACTTCTGGATTCTGCCACCGTTGATGGGTATTCTCGTGCAACCCGTGGTCGGAACACTGAGCGACAAGATGTGGTGTCGCTTCGGTCGTCGCGTACCTTATTTGTTCATAGGAGCCGCTATCGCCGTACTCGTGATGTGTCTGCTGCCAAATGCCGGTTCATTCGGACTGGGATTGAGTGCCGCAATGACCTTTGGTCTGGTCTCACTGATGTTCCTTGACACCAGCATCAACATGGCCATGCAACCCTTTAAGATGCTTGTCGGCGACATGGTCAACGAAAAACAAAAGGCCTTGGCCTACAGTATTCAGAGCTTTCTTTGCAATGCCGGCAGTGTAGCGGGCTTCGTTTTCCCCTACTTCTTCACTGCCATTGGCGTGGCAATCACGGCAGCTCCGGGCGTTGTTCCAGACTCCGTGATTTGGTCTTTCTATATCGGAGCGGCCATATTGATACTATGTGTGCTCTATACCACGGTCAAAGTGAAGGAGTGGAACCCCGAGGAATATGCTCAATACAACAGCGTTGACGAGGCCGAAGAGCCCGAATTGGAGGAGAAAAGCAACTGGATTACCCTGTTGAAAAAGGCACCTGCCACCTTCTGGCGCGTGGGATTGGTGCAGTTCTTCTGTTGGGCTGCCTTCATGTATATGTGGACCTACACCAACGGAGCCATTGCCGACACTTGTTGGGGCGTTGACATGATGTCGCCCGAAGCCACATCCACCAAGGCATATCAGGTGGCCGGAAACTGGGTCGGCATTCTTTATGCCGTCCAAGCCATCGGAAGTGTAATCTGGGCCATGGTGCTTCCGCAGTTCAAAAACCGGAAATTGGGTTATGGTTTGAGCCTTGTGCTCGGCGGAATCGGCTTCGCCTTGGTGCCATTCATCAGTCATCCGTATGTTCAGTTCATTGCTTTCGTGCTCATCGGTTGCGCTTGGGCGGCCATGTTGGCCATGCCTTTCACCTTCGTTACCAATGCCCTTCAGGGCTATGGGCACATGGGTGCCTACCTTGGATTGTTCAACGGAACTATCTGTATGCCCCAAATCATCGCGGCAATCTGCGGTGGTAGCATTCTCACATTGGTAGGATCGAACCAGACCAACATGATGTTTGTGGCCGCCGCTTGCCTGCTGTTGGGTGCCATTAGCGTGACGGCAATCAAAGGAAAGCAGTAAATACTTTTCATGTCAATGTGCAACAGATTGCGAAATCCGCAACCTTTGCATGCAGGGAGGGGCCATATAGCCCCTCCTTTTTCCGTTCTGTGCCGCAAGACGCATCACATCGCCGGCCTATTCCAGCCATTTCACCGTGCAACCTCAGCCATATTGCACGGTAAAATGGCTGAGGTTGCGCGGTAATATGGCAGAGATTGGAATACAAAGTGCAAGTTATTGATTATCAATAGGGAAAACACAAAAATCATTTGAGCGAATGCAGGGATGCAAGGCTCATGTGTCCGCTCAAACAGCCGTATACATTCGCTTGGCATTCACCCGGAACGGACGCACGAACCGTGCGTCCCTACCCCGCCATATCTGCCACTCACATCTCAAATTCCAGCCATATTGCAAGGCAAAATGGCTGAGATTGAAAAAGAGGGTCCATGCAGGTGATTTCGCATTGACCTGCTATAATCCCGCTTGAGGAATTTCTTTATATGTTTGTTTTTTTGTATTTTTGCATCGATTGAAAGCATAAAATAATGAAAGTGAAACGGATTTCATTGAGATACACCGCGTTATGTTTCGCAATACTAAGCATGACGCTTCATGTGAAAGGGCAGGTTGCCGAGACATATACCAAGCGCGAGGTGATGATTGCCATGCGCGACGGCGCGAAACTCTATACGGCCGTGTATGAACCAAAGGACAACTCGCGGCGACACCCTATACTCATGTTTCGCACCCCCTATGGTTGCAGACCCTATGGAGAGTCTTTCAGCGGCGCAATCGAGGGGGAATTGGCACATTATGTGACCCGGCAATACATCATCGTTCAGCAAGATGTGCGCGGAAGATACATGAGCGAGGGCGAATACGAAAATGTGCGTCCGGTAGTGTTGCAGCCCGGAGAGCGTGCCAACGATGTCACCGACGCCTACGATACGGCCGAGTGGTTGGTCAAAAACACATGGAATAACGGTTCGATAGGGCTCACGGGCAATTCCTATTTGGGCTATTATGCGCTCACCGCTGCCCTTTGTAAGCATCCGGCCATCAAGGCCGTGTGTCCCGAAGCACCTATCGGTGACTGGTTCATGGGCGACGATGTACACCATAACGGGGCACTGATGCTGACGGATGCCTTTCGTTTTCTTTGGGGATTCGGGCGTTATCGCTCCAAACCTTCACAGAAAGTGGAGGGCTTGAAACCCTATTATTTCACCGATGAGTATTCGTTTTTCCTCCGCACGGCAACCATTGGCGGGCTGTCGGCCTTGCAACGCGACTCGTTGCCCTTTTGGAATGCCATGCTCAAGCACCCCGATTACGATGAATGGTGGCAGCAGAGGAGTCCAATCCAAGCATACAAGGCAATCGATATACCCGTGATGGTGGTCGGCGGACAGTTTGATGCCGAAGACCTTTACGGCACATGGGGCAGCTATAAGGCTTTGGCTGCACGCCAAAAGGCCCCGCTATACTTGTTGATTGGGCCTTGGAGGCACGGAGGCTGGCATGCCAAGGGGGCAAACAGGCTGGGAGAGATGTCGTTTGGTCATGAAGACCTGAGCGAACGGTTTCGCTCCATGCAGCAACGCTTCTTCGATTACTACCTCGACCATGTGGGAACGATGGACTTTCCGCCCGTAACGCTGTTCTTTACCGGTGAGAATAGCTGGCGCACCTTTGCCAAACTGCCTGCCGAGAAGACTGTTCTAACACCGATATATCTGCACAAAGGCGGTGCATTGCGCTTTGAAAAGCCACGCGAGAAGCTGTCGTACACCCAGTATCTGTCGGACCCTGCGCACCCCGTTCCTTATACCAACCGGATTGATAGGAACAGAGATGCCGCCTATATGGTGGAAGACCAACGTTTCGCGTCGCGTCGCAACGACGTGATTTGCTTCTCCACGTCGCCCTTGACAGAAGCTTTAACCCTGTGCGGACCGATAGAAATAGACCTAAGTACCAGCATATCGACCACCGATGCCGACTATATTGTCAAGCTGATTGACGTGTTTCCCGACGAAGACAGCAAACAAGCGGGCTATGAGATGCTCGTCAGGGGCGACATCATGCGTGGACGCTATCGCAACAGCTTCACAAAGCCCGAGCCTTTTGCGCCAAATAAGATGGCAAGCATCATGTTCTCTCTGGCTGATGTGGCACATACATTCCCGAAAGGTCACCGCATCATGGTGCAAATACAAAGCTCGTGGTTCCCCTTGGCCGACCGCAATCCGCAGCAGTTCGTGAATATCTATCGCTGCAGGCCGGGCGATTTCGTGCCGACGACGGTGCGTATCTTCCATGATGCCACGCATGCTTCGAAGCTGATATTGCCGGTGTTAAGGCCATAATTCCCTGTGTATGCCCCTTTACCCATGACATTCATAACGTATAGAATATCCTTTATGCTGCTGCTTCTTGCCCTTTGCACGGGCGGAAGAGCAGACAACCTTTCGCAATTGTATCGCGAACTCGACCAAGCCATAGCCGAGTCGCCTTCTGTTGTCGCTGCCAAAGAATGCAAGTTGCAGCGGCTGCGCGATGCATATCATCGGGCACGACGCCCCGAACAGCAGTATGCGGCAGCCTTTGCACTGTACGTAGAGAACAAGGCCTATCAGAACGACTCGGCCATTCATTATCTCAGGCGATGTGTGGCTATTGCTTCGAAGGGTGGAGACATAGCCCGTGCAAGTCTGTGTAACGAACTTATCGCCGAGTGTTGCGCCCGTGTGGGCTATTATGCAGAGGCCATTACGTTGCTCAACGATATACCTCCGCTATCGGTTCGCACGCCCAAAGAACGCTATCACTACCACAAAGCCTGCTATTTTGCCTACGAAGAGATGGCAAACCATTCGAATTTGGCCGATACCAAACGGCTTTATTCCGAAAAGGCACACAGCCATCGCGACGCATTGTTTGCATACGGAACACCAAACGACGATGATTACCGAATGACTGAAGAGAAAATGGCCATCGGGGCGGGCGACTTTGCACGGGCACTGCGCCTGAACGACGCTTGGTTGAAGGCCATACCTGCGAGCTCGCATCAGGTTGCCATCGTTTATTTCTACCGTTATCAGATATACCATCAAACCCATCGCGAGGCCGAAGCCATTCCGTGCCTCATCAAGTCGGCTATTATTGATGTGCGCAATGGTGTGATGGACCAAGCCTCGTTGCTGTTCTTGTCGCGTTATCTGCAAAAGAAAGGCGAGAAAGAACGGTCATTTCGATACGTACATTTTGCATGGCAATGCAACAAACACTTCAACACTCGTAGACGAACGTGGACCTTTTCGCCCCTCTTGTCAATGATCGACAACAACTATCAGCAGCAGATACGAAGGTCTAACACCTACCTCAGCATGGCATTATGTGCCATGGGCGTGTTGTTCTTATTGCTTCTTTTGCTGTTTTTCTATCTTTATCGGCAAAAAAAACGGCTGCATCAGCTCAATGCAAGCCTGCAAACTGCCAACCAAAGTCTGAACGATGCCAATCGCATTAAAGAGGAGTATATCGGCCGTTTCCTGAATAGTTGCAACACATATGTGAACAAGTTGGATAAGTTCCGGCAGGAGGTGAACCGCCAATTGAAGAACGGTAAACAGAAAGAACTGTACGAACAAACCCGGACAACCGAGCTTAAAACCCGCGAACTGAACGAACTTTATGCTCAGTTCGACGCCACTTTCCTTTCACTTTTCCCTCGTTTTATCGACGAGTTCAATGCGATGCTCGTGCCCGAAGCCCGTGTTTTCAGAAAAGACAAAGCCCGATTGACGACCGAACTGCGCATATTTGCACTCATACGATTGGGCATTGACGACAGCAGAAAGATAGCCGAGTTCTTGCATTGCTCTATCCATACCATCTATAATTACCGCGCAAGGTTTCGTGCTGCCACGCTTATTGATAAGGAATTGTTCGCACAACGCCTGCGAGAAATAGGTAGAATGTAGGCCAAATTGACCCGGTTGGTGTTTACATGGCATTTATATTTTTAACAATGATGGCTTTTTATAAAAGCTTGAATATAAAAGGGTTGTTGCTTTTCAGCATCGTTATGTGTTTACTTTTTATGGATAAGGGGTTTTAAAACCGCTGTTTTTTTACCATCTTTGTATGTCGCTTTCAGATATGAAGCGGCAAACAAGCTATTGATCGTTTAAAACCTAAAAATAATGAGATGAAAAACTGGAAAACGAAAAAGGCAGCCTTTGTATGTTCAAGTCCAACACGTCATGTGTCTACACTTGCACGACTGGGTGTGTTATTGTTGTGTGGCTTGTCCATCGTTGCTTGTAGCATGGACGATAAGGCCGACGAAGCCGTGCCAAGGCTTAAAGTTACGCCTGCAGTGATAGAGATAGCCAAGACCGGAACACTTGCCGATGGCAGTCAGGCCACCTTTCAAGTGACGGCCAACAAGGGCTATGGAATCACGAGTAACCAAACGTGGTTGCGTGTAGACAGGCCGCAAGGTGCAGGATGGGCCATTGTGACCATTGTGGCCGATGAAAATCAGAGCAACAGCATTCGTGTTGGGAACTTCACAGTAGAAAGTCATGGATTACAAGAAACGGTTATGGTGAGGCAGACCCTTCAAGATCCGGCCGAGGAAGCCAAGTTACGTACCTTTTATTCAGAGAACTTCGACTGGGCCAAGCCCTTTGCGAAACCTAACTCCGACCCCGTTGCGGCCGGGGCAGGCAATAGTAATCGCACAAGTGTAACCGATGAAAAGCTGAAAGCCGCATGGGCCGCCACAGGATTAACCGATTGGAATGCGGCAAAGAATTGCATCAGCGCTTATGCACATTACATTCACTTCAATTCGAACGGATATTATGACAGTGGTGTCGTTCTACCGGCCTTATCAATGACCGATACGGCCAATGCCTCACTCACGTTTGCCACTTGTTCAGATGGCAGTGGCCCGGATATCGTTCCTCTCGTCGTGGAAATAACGGAAGGTACAGGCTCTCTTTCGGCCGACGACCCCAATGTGAAGCGTAGTGAAGTGATGTATCCCAACAACACATGGGCTTGGAATCCAATGGAAGTGAAGGTCTATGGGTTCAGTGCGACGACACGGCTTGCCATTCATACGGCAGGAGGTGGTAAAAATAAGTATTGCCGTTGGTTTCTTGACGACATAAAATTGAAAGAATTCAAAAAGTAAAGCTTAAATTAGAACACCAAATGAAGAAAACACAGCATATAAAATACGCCCTATTGCATGTTTGCCTGGCCCTATTGGTTAGCGTATGGTCGGGTTGTTCGTCTGAAACGAATATGGATGCTTTCATCTCGGCTTCAGAAAGCGATATCGAATTGCAGTACGATGGTTTGACAAAAGCAGGGCAACCGGGTATGTTCGAATTGGGAGCCAACGACAATTGGCAAATCGTTTCGAAGCCCGATTGGGTGCAGGTCAGTCATACCCAAGGCAGTAGGGGGCGTATAACGATTAGCGTTACCGGGACCAAGAACCTAACGGGACATGACAGAGTGGGCTACATCGAATTGGAATTAGCCAACGGCAAGCCCGAACAAGTTTCAGTATTCCAGCATCGTCTGAAGGAGAACCTGCAGCTAACGCCCCAAGAATTTTCGTTGAATATTTTGGGGCTGACCGATAAGGGTATGTCGCCCGTGTTGAAACTGAAAAGCAATTATCCATGGAAGATGGTGCTAACAGAGCAAGAGCGTTGGATAACTCCATCAATAATGGAGGGCGAAGCAGGCAAAGCGGAGATTACACTCACCGTAGAAGCTAACCTGGCCAAGGTACAACGCACGGCTACGATTGTGATTCAGGCCGGCGAGATATCGCAGAAGGTGCGGGTTACGCAGGGAGCCGAGGCTTTGAAGCTTTCTGCAACGTCGTTGCAATTGGCAAAAGCAGGCATCACAACCATCGATGGCATGCAACCTGTTATCAACATTTTGGCAGTGGAAGCATGGACGGTGAAAGCGAAGCCTACGTGGATTACCTGTTCGCCCACGCAGGGTCTGGCAGGGAATACGGTAATGCGCATAACGGCAGCTGCCAATTCGGGGAAGCCGCGTAATGGCGAAGTGATATTGGTCTCGGCACATGGTGTGGAGGGATCCATTGCATTGTCGCAAGACGGAGAACAAGGATTGCAACCCGACGATAAGCCTGTGGGACACGTTTACTTTCAGGAAAGTTTCGATTGGGCACATCAAGTGGCTCTGTTATATCCCAATTTATGTCAAGACCAAGTGGGAAGCGTGGACGGCTCTCAGTCTAAGACCATTCCTGTTCATGGGGCGGAGTTCACCGCGGTGAAAGCCGAATTCGAGAAAAAGCTCAATGATGTTAACCCGACTGGTAATTGTTTGTATGTAGCCGATGGATATATCAAGATGGGCAGAAAGAATAATCAGACGGGCGTTATGCTCCATAATCTGCTGTCTTCAATAGCAACAGGCAAGATGGCAAACGTAGAATTGTCTTTCGATATTGCTAAAAACGGTACCGATAACGTTACCATTACCGTAGAGATAGAAGGCGACGGTAGGGTCGTTGGTGGCGAGACGCCCTTGTTAAGTGCTGCGTTCGTACCCATAAACAATGCTGATAAAACGAAGAATTGGCAATGGAATAGCCACAAAGTGACTATCAAAGGGGTCACGGCAAGCACGAAAATAATCATTCGTTCTACGCAATGGAAGACTTCGGGCTATCACCGTTGGTTCTTGGATAACATCAAACTGACTCGCGTAAACATAAATGGATAAGAAAACTATGGCAAAATATAAAACAACTCAAACGATGAGCCTCCATAAAATAATATGTATCGTGTGGCTATGCCTGTTATCTATAAGTGCATTTGCCGACCGTGTGAAAATCTCTGGGACCGTGACCGACGAGAAAGGAGAGCCTATCATGGGTGCGTCGGTTGTGGAAATGGGCACGACAAATGGTGTTACAACCAACGTAGACGGCCTTTTCAGTATGGAAATAGACGATAAAGGCAAGTTTCAAGTAAGTTATGTCGGCTTTGCATCCCAAACGTTTAAAGTGGAGAAAAAGCGTTCGTTCAAGGTGATATTGGTGGAAGATGCCAAGATGTTGAAGGATGTTGTTGTGGTGGGTTATGGTACCATGGAGAAGAAACGCGTTACTTCTTCTATCACATCCATCAAAGGAGATAACCTTATCTCGGGTTTAGGTGGCTCCACCATTGCCACAGCCTTGCAAGGGAAAGTGTCGGGGCTCACCATATCGGGCAGTGCCAGTCCGAATGCCTCTAATGGTTATCAGTTACGTGGCGTAGCTTCGGTCAATGCAGGGAAAGGTCCGTTGGTGATTATCGACGGTATTCCTGGCGGAGACCTTCGGGCCATTAATCAAGAAGATGTTGAATCAATCGATGTATTGAAAGATGCTTCGGCAGGTGCCATTTATGGTACGCGCGCTGCAGCTGGTGTGATACTTGTCACCACGAAACAAGCCCAAGAAGGCAAGGTGAAAGTAACATACAATAGTGAATTGTCGGTAGAAGGCGTGCGCAAACACCTCGATATGCTGTCGTCTAAAGAATATATAGAGTATGGTCTGGGGCAAGACTATGGCTACGACACCGATTGGTATAAGTCGCTTACACGTGATACACCTTTCTCGCAACGGCATACTTTGACTGCAAGTGGTGGAAACAAGGCATTGCAACTCTATTCTTCACTGATGTATCAAGACATGAAAGGTATTGTGATTGGTGATGGCCGCACCGATTATTCGGCACGATTGAACGGTCGATACCGGTTGTTTGATGGCAAAGCCGAACTGACAATGAAGTTGCAAGTACGGCAAACCGACCGTGACAGACGTAACAGTTCTAACTCCTTTCAAGAGGCCCTTATGCTTAATCCGACGATACCTTTGATGGATCCTAACCGTCCTACGAAGTACAATGTCAACACTCTTGGTTTCTCCGGTACGACATGGAATCCTGTTGCCGACATAGAATTGCAAGACTATAAGGGAACAGACAAGTGGCTGTTGGGTGATGCAACCCTCAAGATTAACCTCCTTGAAGGTCTCTCTGTTCAAGGAACAATGGCCATAGACCAGCGCGAATACCAAAGCTATAACTATTATTCACAAGACCATCTTTGGAGTATCACTTCGAATAAGCGTGGCAAGGCCGATCATTCTTTTTCTAAAACGTGGAACAAAACCTTCGAAAGCTATGCTTCGTATATTCATGAGTTCAACAACACACATCGTGTTGACGGTGTGTTAGGATGGAGCTTTTATGAAACGAACGGTGAGAGCTTCAGTATGAGTAACGCCAACTTCACGGTCGACGGTATTGGTCCTTGGGATATGAGTGCCGGTACTGATCTCAGCGATGGCTATGCAAGTATGGGGTCGCATAAGCAACCTCGCGAGCGATTGCTGTCGTTCTTCGGTCGGGCCAATTATGGTTATAACGACCTTTATATGGCAACCCTGAGCTATCGACGTGAAGGAAGTTCAAGGTTTGGCAAGAATAACAGATGGGGAAACTTCTGGTCTGTGTCGGCCGGTTGGCGCATCAGCAAGGAGAAATTCATGCAAAATGTAACATTTATAAACGATTTAAAGCTAAGGGTTGGTTATGGTGTGACGGGCAATAATGATTTTGGAAATGGCTATACCGTCCGTACTTATAAGAGTAATGACCTATGGCCCACAAACGGGATATGGCAACCGGGCTACGGTTCTACACGTAACATCAACCCCGATCTGAAATGGGAAGAAAAGAAAGAGTTTGACGTGGGACTCGATTTCTCTCTGTTTGGCAATCGCATCTACGGAAAATTCGATTACTATCATCGTCGTGTTGATGACATGCTCTTTGAAGTTCCCGCGTCGATGCCGCCAATGGTCTATCCAACGATTATGAAAAACGTAGGCACGCTCACCAATACGGGTTGGGAAGCCGAACTCTCCGGCAATGTGTTTGTCGGTAAAAAGTTCAATTGGACATCAACAATCCGTGCATCACATAACACCACGAGGATTAAGAACCTTGGCGACTCGGAGTCTTATCTCTATGGCGATGCTTTCCCGCAGTCGATGGGCTATGCCTCAAAGATAGTGAACAATGCGCGGATAGGCCAGTTTTGGCTCTTCAAATATGCCGGTCTGGATGCAAACGGTAAGTGGCTTATCTACGACAAAGACGGTAATGTAGTCCCGGCACGCAATGGTGGCGTGAATAATCTGGTTGATGCCAACAAGCATTATGTGGGCAATGCCATTCCGAAATTAATACTCTTTTGGGACAATAATTTTACTTATGGTGCTTTCGATTTTGGAATATCGTTGCGTTCGTGGATAAAGTTCGACGTGTTTAGCCAGCTCAATCTCTATCATGGATTAAAGAGTGCATCGTCTGATAACGTGCTACGCATAGCCTACACTGACAATAAGGAAATCAACGACACACGTATTACGTCAGACTATTTCCTCTCAGATGGTACGTTCTTAAAGATTGATGCCATCACTTTGGGCTATACGCTCAAAGCTTCGAAATTTAATAAGTATGTATCGCGTGCGCGTTTTTATCTCACATTGCGCGATGTGGCTTGCTTCACCAACTATAACGGCTACAATCCGGAGGTGAACATCAACGGTCTTTTCCCCGGTTTTGAATACGTACGTAGTTCGTACACCACCTATCCGCAAACCATTCATTGCACGCTTGGCATGCAGTTAACATTCTAACTTTTTTTTATATATCGAATATGAAAGCAAAAAGTATCCTTATCATCATCTGCTCTTCCTTGCTCAGCGCATGCGACCTGAGCGAGAAATTCTATTCCAGCGTGACTCCGGATACCTTTATCACGCGCCCAGAGAATACATACGCCATTCTTTCTCGCCCCTTTACGCACTGGAAATGGTATATAGGGGCCGACAGATGGTATCTGCAGGAGTTGACATCTGATGAAATGACGTGCCCGACTCGTGGCAGTGATTTCTACAATAACGGAGAATACATTCGTTTACAAGAACATACCTGGGCACCAACCGACCGTTTCATCACCAACACCTATAATGGAACTGTGGGTGGAATAGCCCGTGCACTCGAGGCCTATGAAGACCTTAGCGCAGTAAACTACACGGCTATCGGTATGAACGAACAGGCAAAACAAGACCAGCTCAATCAGCTTAATGCCATCATCGCTTATTTCTACATGCGCGGACTCGACTACTTTGGAGGAATGCCCATTTATCGCTCGGTGAACGATGGCGTTGTGGGGCGCTCGACGGCCAAGCAAACCTTCGAATATATAGAGCAACTTCTGCAAAAGGCCATTCCGCACCTCACCAAGCGAACATCGCTAAATCAAAGCCAAGATGGTTACATCAAGCAAGGTGCTGCAGCTGCGATGCTGGCCCAGCTATATTTCAACGCCAAAAGCTACATAGGCGAAGAGCACTTCGAGGCTTGTGCGAAAATTTGTAAGGACTTGCTTGCAGGAACTTACGGCACATACGCATTAGACAACACTTGGTATGGACCACACGGCTTTGATAACGATAAATCGCCCGAAGCCATTTGGAACGTACCTTCAGAGAACTCGAAGGTAGAGTGGAATTGGTATTACCGCTACTTCTACCATGGTAATTCACGAGTCTACTTCAACGTGTCATTCCCTGCGTCTTGCTTTAACGGTTTCTGTCTGACACCATCGCGCGAGAACGCCCATTCGGGAGTGTACACACGCTGGAAGTTGGGTAACACTTACGAGAAATTCAACGATGCCGACCTGCGTAAGCAACCTTATGTCTACTTAGGAGGTAAACGTTATCGCGGAATGTTTTGCGTAGGTGACCAGACCAATCCGCAAACGGGGCAGCATGTGGTGGGCGTGACCGATAAATCGGGACAGCCTTTGACTTTCCAAGACTATATCAACGTGAAGGGAACGCATTCCGACATGCTGGCCGGGTCAGAAGATTCGGGCATCAGATTGGTAAAAGCACCTATTCCAAACCAAACGGACATCAACCTGCTTTGGAATCCCGATTGCCCTGTTATCCGCCTTACGGAAATCTATTACATGCTAGCTGAATGCTATTGGCGAACCGGTAAAAAAGCCGAAGCGGCCCAACTGATTAACACCGTTCGCAAACGCAACTTCAATCATAATGTCGACCCCAATCCCGTCCCCGATGACTTTGATGTCTATCGTTTGGCAGACGAGTGGATGATAGAATTCTTGGGCGAGGGCAGAAGGCGTACCGACCTTATACGCTTGGGGCTTTGGTCTACCGAAGACTGGTGGGCGCATACCGCTTCAGATGCCACCAAAAACTTGTTTCCTCTTCCGGCCGAGGCCTTTGTAGCAAACAAGAAGTTGAAACAGAATCCCGGATATTAAACGGGAATCTCAGTATAATTATTCATCATATCATTGACCTATGTACAAGAATATAAGATATATATATGCCATCCTGCTGCTATTGGGACTCTTCTCGTGTGCAGACAATAATGTGGCAGTGCGTTCCGGATTGGAAAACAGTGAATTGACCATTCGTCATAAACCCGGAATGAACGTTGTGGGCTATGTCACTGTTGACGGAAAACCTCGTTCGGGCGTCGTTGTGAGCGATGGAGTGAATGTTGTTGTCACCGACGAAAAGGGCGAATATCAAATGCGTTCCGTGGGTAGGCAGCATGTGTTCGTGTCTGTTCCAGCCGATTGTGAGATACCTATAGAGAACAAAATGCCGAAAATTTATAAGACATTGACCTTCACCGATGCTGTTATTCAGATGAATTTCGACTTGAAAGCGCGTCCGAAACTGTCCAAATTCAAACTCTTGACCCTTGCCGACGTGCAAATAGGCGATGCAGAAGACATACGCCGACTGCGCGAAGAGGTGATGGGCAATATCAGTTCGTATGCTCAATCGCTGTCCGGTCCGGTGTATGGCATATCCTTGGGCGACATTGTTTGGAATGTTCCGGCGCTTTATCCTACCTATATCGAGCAGGTGACCCGCACGGGAGTCCCCACATTTTCGGTCATAGGCAACCACGACCACAACGAAAAGGTGAAGAACGACACTGAATCGGACAAGGAATATCGCGATGCTCTCGGCCCTACTTATTATTCGTGCAACATCGGCGATTGGCATATTGTGGCCCTCGATGACATACTTTACAGCGGTGTTCATGGCCGAAATGATTACAGTGGCACCATTACGCAACAGCAACTCGACTGGCTTAAAAAGGATTTGGCCTATGTGGATAAGGATAAGTCTATCCTCATTGGCGTGCATATCCCCACTTCACGCAGGACATCGGGAACGCATGTGTCTAACAACAAGGCCTTATACGACTTGGTGAAAGACTACCATCGGGTCGAAATCCTTTCGGGACACACCCATAACAACTTTACCACCACCATCGCACCCAACATACGCGAGACCACGTTTGGGGCTGTGATGGGTGCCTTTTGGAATGGAAAAATCTGCAATGATGGTAGTCCGCGCGGCTTTGCCGTACTGGAATTTGAAGGCAACGAACTGACGAACGAGTATTATATGGGCAGTGATACCGACCGAAATTATCAGATAGAGGTCTATGTTCCCGGAGATGCCACCTTCCGATGGGGGCGTGTCAACGAGCCGATCAAAACGCCGTTTGACGCCCGTCCCTTGGTAACCGACATGGAAAGGGTATTGGTAAACGTATTCAACTGGCACACCGACTGGACCGTAGAGCTGAAAGAAGACGATGGTGCATGGACACCCCTGACCAATAACACCAAATGGCTCGACCCCGAGGCCGTGAGAACCTTGCAATATAGCAACAGTTGGGAGAAACGGCCGTCGGCCGAACCTGAGGAGAACAACGATCATATGTTCGTATATTACCCAAAGAACCAGTCATGGAAGCAAATCAGCGTGCGGGCAACCGACCCTTATGGGAACGTCTATACCAAAACCGCAAACCATCCTAAATAATTTCTTACGACAAACAACACTTAACACATGAACAAAAAAACTATCATCGCGGCGGCATTGGCCTCTTTCATGTCCTTTGCAGCCCATGCACAAGTGGCAAACAATCCGCAATGGCTGGACAATGCCATCTTTTATCAGATTTATCCCAGCTCGTATATGGACTCCGATGGCAATGGCATAGGCGACCTTCCTGGCATCGTTTCGAAGCTCGATTATATTAAATCGCTCGGCATCACGGCCATTTGGCTGAACCCGGTATTTGAGTCGGGCTGGTTCGATGGCGGTTATGACGTGATTGACTTTTACAAAATCGACCCGCGCTTTGGCACCAACACCGATATGGTTAAGCTGATAGACGAGGCCCATCGCCGTGGTATAAAGGTGTGTCTTGACCTTGTTGCAGGCCACACGAGTGATAAATCGCCTTGGTTCAGGGACTGTTCCACGGGCGACCGCAATAGTCGCTATGCCGACTATTACATTTGGACGGACAGCATCAGCCCGAAAGAGCAGCAAAAGATTGTTGTGCGCCATCAAGCAGCAAACCCCGCATCAAGCACTTACGGGCGTTATGTCGAAGCCAATGCGCCCCGTGGGAAGTATTACGAAAAGAACTTCTTTGAATGCCAGCCTGCACTCAATTACGGTTTCGCCAATCCCGACCCGGCTCATCCTTGGGAACAGCCCGTTGATGCACCCGGTCCGCAAGCAGTGCGAAGAGAGCTGAAGAACATCATCGCCTTTTGGTTCGACAAGGGTATAGATGGCTTCAGGGTAGACATGGCTTCTTCCTTGATTAAGAACGATAAAGGAAAGAAGGCGGTATCGAAACTGTGGAACGAGATGCGTGCGTGGAAGGACAAGCATTATCCGCACTGCGTGTTCATCTCTGAATGGAGCAATCCCGAACAGGCCATTCCCGCAGGTTTTAACGTCGATTTTATGATGCAGTTTGGGCTCAAGGGCTATGGATCGCTGTTCTTTTCGCGCGATACGCCATGGGGAAAGCGTGGTTATAAGCCCGAGAATGAGAAAGAATACCGCTTCTGCTATTTCGACCGCGACGGCAAAGGCAGCCCGAAGGAGTTTGCCGAGAACTACGAACGCGCTTATAACGCCACCAAATCGTTGGGCTATATCGCCCTGCCAACGGCCAATCACGATTTCCAACGCCCCAATATCGGTACGCGCAACACCCCCGAACAGCTGAAAGTGGCCATGACCTTCTTCCTGACCATGCCCGGGGTTCCCTTTATTTATTATGGCGATGAAATCGGAATGAAGTATCAAATGGACTTGCCTAATAAGGAAGGAAGCAACAATCGGGCCGGCACACGCACACCCATGCAATGGACAAAGGGCGAAACGGCAGGCTTCTCTTCTTGCACACCCGCGCAACTTTACCTGCCCGTCGATACCGAAAACGGACGCATCACGGTGGAAGCACAGCTGAAAGACCCTGCTTCGCTGCTTCATTACACGCGCCGACTGACCGCTTTGCGCCACCAACAGGCGGCACTTCGTGGCAATGGCGAGTGGACATTGCTGAACAAAGACGGACAGAACTACCCGCTTGTGTATCAATGTTCCAACCAAGGTGAAACCATTGTCGTCGCTATCAACCCCGCACGGTTCAAAACGAAGGCTGTCATTCCGCACACAGGGACATTGCACAAGCTGCTCGAAACGGGAAAGACAGCTGTGAAACAAGCTAACACGGGTGACGAACTACGGCTCGATGGGTTCTCTGCCGTTGTGTACAAGGTGGAGTGACGCGCTCCTCCCCCTCCGGACCTTGCCAAAGCTGCCCATATTGCGCTGTGAAATGACTGATAGGACACACGGATCGAATGCATGTAGGGACGTGCGGTCCGTTCGTCCGCTCCTTGTTTCAGTTGACTGTTGGCGAGTAAACGGGTGAACAAGTTGATTGCTTATGTGCATGTAGGGATGTGCAGTTCGTGTGTCCGCTTCTTGTTTCAGTTGACTGTTGGCGAGTAAACGGGTGAACAAGTTGATTGCTTATGTGCATGTAGGGATGTGCAGTTCGTGTGTCCGCTTCTTGTTTCAGTTGACAGTTGGCGAGTAAACGGGTGAACAAGTTGATTGCTTATGTGCATGTAGGGACGCACGGCTCGTGCGTCCGTTCAAACTACCATGCATTTAAGTCTCCCTTCACCTCGAACGGACGCACGGGCCGTGCGTCCCTACTCGCAATCCCGGCCATATTGACTTACAACCTCACCCATATTATGCTGTTATTTCACCCATTTTACGCCGTTGTTCCAGCCATTTTGCACGCCAATATGGGCCATATTGTCTTGCTTGCCCCGACATTCAAATTTGCCCAAGCCTTATACCGCTTCCCCCAAGCGAAATAACATGCGAACCCATGAATGTGTTTTTCTATCCTGCCCTATGCAAAGATACAAAATTTTGCAAGCGATTGCAAGTCCTTTCCAATTTATTTTGCAAACCGACTGACCAACAACGCACTTTACGCCCTAAAAATAAACCGGCGACGACGACGGAAATAAAAAACCATCTTGAGAAAAAATGACGACGACGGCGGCGACGCTTTCAGTTTCTTTCTATCGTCGTCTTTCTTTTCTCTTGTTCTTGTTCTTTGTTCTTAGGAAGACTAACCGACTGATTATCAAGGTTCTCATTTGTTAATTTATTTAAACTTCTGTTTGACTTTTCATTTTTCGTCAAACAATTAAGGGATTTTAACCTGTTGTGAAAACATAAAAACCGGTTCAATTATCAAACACTAACAGCATAACTCATCAGAGGCTGTTGGTAACGACAAACAGTCATTAGCTCTATATCTGTTTGGGATTTTACCGAAAAAGATTAGCTCGTTTTAGTAATGGCAAGATTATGCCCTCAAAGTTGCGTTCATATCTGTCGATTTTACTGTATTCATCAAACAAATCATCATGCCCCACAAGAAGCTCTTTCAACACATCATTCTTTATTCTCACGACTTTGTTTACCCCCGGTGTGAAAAGATAACAAACGTAATTACTGCGAATATTCTCAATAGCCGCCAACATCATTGTCGCCCCCATGAGTCCTCCCATAACACCCATACTGGAAACTCCTCCCATTTTTGATACGTCATAGTAAGTTATGACATATCGCCCGTCTTTTAAAGGATATGCCCGTGCAAAATCACGCCCCATAGCTCCTACCAAACCAATACGAAGAGACCGTAAATTAAGCATAAACGTACTATCGCATTTAACAGCAAGCGCCTTTTTCCCAATTTCCTTTCTTACAGACTTCTTTTGTAATAAAAAATATAGCTCTGTGGTCGCCTTTTTTTCACCATTCGCATCTTTTACAAAGGCTGGTCCGTCCACCTGAAGCTCCGACCAACGATTGTTTATAAGGTCTTCATGAGAAATGCAATATTGAATAACATGGGGAAGCAATACCGTATCAGGGGCTTCTGCTTTCATTATGAATGCATTAAAAACAAATGTAAGAACTGCGGATAAACGAAAGAATGGAAGACTATAATTCATATATCTGGAAACTTATTAAATGGTTTATTACAATAACAGGTGACGAACAAAACCAGCACCCAAGCACAAATGTATATAATAAATTTCTAATTTACTTTAATTCCGCAACACTATTATAAATTAAACTTTTTAAGCACCTGAGCAACAAAAAGTCGCTCAGGATTTTGCCATGTCAGAATTTTCACTTATCTTAGTGTTGCAAAAAAAACAAGAGAATCCGACGATAGACATGGCGAAGATACAAATTAAATCTGAGAGACTCACTCCTTTTGGGGGATTATTTTCAATCATGGAGCAATTTGACTCCACATTATCATCTGTAATCGACTCAACCCTCGGTCTAAGGTGTAGATCGTTCGGTTATCAGTACAGCGAAATCATCCGTTCTCTTATGAGTATCTACTTCTGTGGCGGTTCATGTATTGAGGATGTCACTACTCATTTGATGAACCACCTCTCGCTTCATCCGACACTTCGCACTTGTAGCTCTGATACTATCCTCAGAGCGATAAAGGAGTTGACGCAAGAAAACATTTCATACACATCAGATATGGGCAAGACCTACGATTTCAATACGGCTGACACTCTCAATACTTTATTGCTCAATTGTATATTTGCTTCTGGCCAACTGAAAGAGGGTGAGATGTATGATGTTTATTTCGACCATCAGTTCATAGAGACAGAGAAGTATGATGCAAAGCCTACATACAAGAAGTTCCTTGGTTATCGCCCTGGCGTGGCGGTTATTGGCGATTTGATAGTCGGTATAGAGAATAGCGATGGTAACACAAATGTTCGTTTCCATCAGAAGGACACGCTGAAGAGGTTCTTTGAGAGATTTGAACAGAATGGGCTCACTATCAATCGCTTCAGGGCTGATTGTAGATCATGTTCCGAGGAAATCGTGGAGGAAATAGAAAAACACTGCAAGTCCTTCTATATCCGTGCTAACCGATGCAGTTCGATCTACAATGACACCTTTGCTCTCAAAGGCTGGAAAACAGAGGAAATCAATGGCATTGAGTTTGAATTGAACTCTATCCTTGTTGAGAAGTGGAAAGGTAAGGCATATCGACTTGTGATTCAAAGACAGAAACGGATGGATGGTGTGCAGGATTTTTGGGAAGGAGAATACACATACCGTTGTATTCTGACTAACGACTATGATTCTTCCGTAAGAGAAATTGTCGAGTTCTATAACCTTCGTGGAGAAAAGGAACGTATCTTCGATGATATGAACAATGGTTTCGGGTGGGACAGATTGCCCAAATCCTTCATGGCAGAGAACACAGTGTTCCTTCTTCTTACAGCACTTATCCGTAACTTTTACAAGGCCATTATTCAAAGACTTGACGTAAAGAAGTTCGGACTCAATGCAACAAGTCGCATAAAAGCGTTTGTCTTCAGGTTTATCTCTGTACCAGCCAAGTGGATCAGGACATCAAGGCGGTATGTGCTGAATATCTATACCTGTAATAATGCTTACGCAGATGTTTTCCAGACTGATTTTGGATAATGCCTACAACTTATGGGAATGATATTGTGTATTGCCTCAAGGCACATTGTGGGGTAAGGGGATATTGTAGGCAGAAGTGGGGCTTCAAGTTCAAATTATCTGCAAATTCAGTAATGAGAGGACGTGTAAACGCAATAAGGACGTTCAAGGGCTTAGTTGCGGATTTGAAGATTTACAAATATTTTAACGTGAGTTCGACGAATTCAGAACAATGCAAGCTGTGTATCAATGGTCCTTTGTACATTAATGCACGGCTTCTTTGGAAATAGGCAATAGGCTGCAATTGCCCCTAATAAGTTGACGATGAAATTGTCAAAGCATCTATGTCTGGAGTGTTCCACTTGTGCAATGTTCTTAAGTTCATCATTCACAGTTTCTATAATGGCTCTTTTTCTGAGTAAAAGTCTGTCTGAAACACTCATTAAAGCTCCTTTCATGTTAGTTTTCAATTTGGTAATAAGTTGTATTCCGTCAACGAAAAGCCTTTGAAAGAGGTTCTTGCTGATGTACCCCTTGTCACCGATTAGCTTACCATATATAAAATCTACGAATGCTTTGTACTCCAAAGGCTTACGGTCATCAACATCTCCCAGCGTTATCATAAAGTTGAGAAGCTCTCCTTTCTCATTGCAAATCAAATGCAATTTGAAACCGAAAAACCAACCCATAGCGCATTTTCCTCTTTGGGCTATGCCTTTGAAAACTTTGTGAATATGTATTCTCTGGTTCTTGCAGACACGCAATGGTGTACTGTCAACAAAGCTTATGCCCGTGCATTTGCCCAAGAGGACCTTCTTGATAAACAAGGTTAAGGGTACGGCTACCTCCCTTTCCAATTCTACTAAACGGTTATAAGAAACAACTTTTGGAAAACAGATGATGAAGATGCTTGCATACTTTTTCAAGATAGAAATGTTTAAAGCAGCGATAACCGGAGTCGTGGAAAAGAATCATTATCAGCATGACTTCGGCCTTTGACATCGTAGAACTGCGATGATATTTTCTTTTCCCGGTAGGTTTTAGCGTATATTTTGCTATCATAGCGTCAAAAAACTTGCAGAAGTCGTCTGCCATACAAAATATTTCAGTAATTTTGTCTTCGGAGATCATAGCGATTTTTGTTTGTAATTCTATATATCAACACCTTAAAATTACAACAAATTTCGCTAATCACCAAATTTATAGACACTTATAATTCATCAAACTCACGTTATTAATAACAAATATAAACAAAATTATGAGACATCTATTTTCTATTCTTCTCTTCGTGGCAACACTAATAGGCACAAGTAGTTTTACGTATGAAACTACATCTACAACCCGCGTAGAAAACATTAGTTTGCAGACGCAAATGAAGTATAAGGGGAGGAAAGCTTGTAAGCGTTCGAAAGCCCGTAAGCCAAGTGTCCATAAGAAAAGATCTACCCGCTCTGTTAAAGTAGGTCGGGTTGTATACATCACTCCTACAGGTTCTTGTTACCATTCACGAACATCTTGTCCTGCATTGTGGCGTGGAAACTACTCTCGCACATCTTTAAGTTCTGCACGAAGTGAAGGCTATCGTTCATGTTCAAGATGCTATTAACATAACGAGAATTCGTCGAACTCACGTTAATATACTAGTAAAAGGCTAATCAAAATTAATATGACTGTTGAACAGAATACGGTTATAGTCTCATTTTAATTAACAATACTTAGAACTAAAATTATGAGGAAGAACATAGCATTGTTCATACTTTAATTATTAACTTAAAACTGTAATTATGAAAAAAATTATTGCATTGTTGTTTATGTTGCCAATCCTATTTGCTTGCGGTGATAAGAATACCCCAGACACACCTCCTGCACCTAATCCCAACCCAAATCCCCCTAACCCACCGGTAGTAGTAACGTCCCCTCCAAGAGTGCGAGGCTTCATGGTTCAGACTGCTAACGGACTACACCCACAAACAATCAAAGATTTGAGTACTTGGGGCGCCAACGTCATAAGATTGCAACTTAACCCAGCAACTTATGCTTTGAAAAAGGGAAAAGATTTATGGGCAACCTTGCCGGAATATCTGAATTTGGTAGAAGAAAAAGTACGTGCTGCACAAAGTGTAAATGTAAAAGTTATTCTAGACTTGCATGAGCCTCCTATCTATGTAAACGGAAAAGTACCAACATTAGACGACCACAACCAGCGTGGTTTTTGGGCAAATCATCCGGAAATGAAAGATGCTCTTATCCGGATGTGGAAGAACATTGCACAGCATTTTACAAAAAAAGAATACGAAAATGAGATATGGGGATATGATCTTTTCAACGAGCCCAGCGAGAAAGGCAGAGCTGCGGTGCAGGAATGGTTGGCTATGGTACCCGATATCATAACAGCAATTCGCACTGTTAACAAAAACGTATGGATTGTTTTCCAACCCGGTCTGGTGGCAGAAACCTTCCAAAAAGAAAAGAAAAAGATTATTCAGAAAGACAAGCGGGTGGTATACAGTCTTCATTTCTATTGCCCTGAAACCTTTGCTTGTCAGGGAGTATTATATAAAGGAGAATACAATTCCAAAACAATGACTCATGAAGAAGCCATTGCCTCTTTCAAAAGAGAATACCCGGGAAAGGCCAAAAACCATTGGTGGGAAAAGGAAGAAACTTATTGTAACAAAGCAACCTTAGAAGCTGAACTCAAGCCCCTGACAAATTTTGCCTCTGAATATAAAGTTCCTGTCTTGATCGGTGAATTCAGTGTCATCACATGGGCACCTGTAAATTCGGCTATCAATTGGTTTAAAGATGTTATAGATATCTTCGAGAAGAATAATTTCTCTTGGTGCTTCCATGCTTTCCGCGAGTGGCAAGGATGGAGTCTGGAAAGTCCGGAAGGTCTTAATGCCTTCTGGTTTAGTAGAGAAAAGGCTCCAGCTCCACAAGCAAAAGAAACTCAACGGGCCAAATATTTTAAGGATGTGTTCAAGAGGTTGAATAAAAAGACTCCCGCATCAGGAAAATAACAATATGAGACCTCTGCAAAACTCTTCCCATAATTTTCTTAAATATTTTTGTACCTTTATCGTATGAAACAGAAGTTATCCTCTCCCAGTTTTGCTGACCTGTTCCTTGGACAAAGAAAGGTCAAGCAGACATTCTTTTCACAAATAAACACCGTCATTGACTGGGCACCTATTCGTGCTATAATAGAGGTGGCTTATACAAAAGGCTATAAGTCTACCGGTCGGCCCAGCTATGACAGCCTTGTTTTATTCAAGATTGAATTACTCCGCACCTGGTATGGTCTGAGTGACGGAGAAGTTGAAGATCAGGTTAACGACCGCCTGTCTTTCAGCCGTTTTGCAGGTCTTGGCATGGAAGATATCGTCCCTGATAGTACTACTGTGTGCCGTTTTCGCAACATTCTTGTTGAAGCGGATTTGTATGATACGCTTCTTGCGGAGTTTAACAGGCAATTGGAAGCTAAAGGAATCATTGTTAAGCGTGGTGCCATTATTGATGCCAGCATTACGAATACTCCCCGCCGCCCCCGTGGAGGTAAGAGCTATGAGGTCGTCGAGGACAGAAAAGAGGAAGAACACATAGAGGCTTCGGAGAAAGCCATGCTCAAAGAAGTTGTCAAGCCTAACGTAGATACTTTTTTTCGCTTAGTCGGACGCCACGACAACTGGCGGGAGGCTTGCACCGGCGTTGCAAACGTCAAACCAAAAGGAAAGTTAAATGCTCAACATGAGCAAACGCCAAACCAAAAGGAAAGTTAAATGCAATGGCGTTGCAAGCGTCACACGGTAACGGATGAAAACGGAATGGTGCTTGCCGAGGAAACGACAGCTGCCAATGAAAGTGATATGAAACACTTAGAAACACCCCTGAAGAAAGCTGAATTGCCACGGAAAGCACTTGTTTATGCCGATAAAGGATATGACTCGATGGAGAACAAAGAAACCCTCAAACGTATGAAGCTTAAAAGTCGTATCATGCATAAGGGAACAAGAGGACATGAAATTACAGAAAGGCAGCAGCGCATCAACGTTGCGATAAGTAAGACACGCTACAAAGTAGAACGTACCTTTGCTTCTATGCATAGATGGTTTGGTGCTGGAATAGCAAGATACGTCGGACTTTCAAAAACACATGCGCAGCATATTATGGAATCCATTGCCTACAACTTATACCGAACGCCGGGGATTATTGTGTCAAATTGTATCAGATAACATGAAAATACACCGATAAAGATTGTTATCTACTCAAAAAGTAACCTCCAACGGCATCTTTTGGTCAAAAATATTCATTCTTCTAAGAGTATATGGGTGAAAATTGAGAGGGTGGTAGGGTTTGTAGAGGTCTCGATAATGTAAGATATGATTATGGAGTTATTATCAATCTGAGACTATCTGCTTTACAACGTTCCTTAAGCCAGAGTTGTAGTCTTTGTCTGTTTGAACTACTAAATCTTAACTTACTGTTTATAATTACAACTATATATCTTTTGTGATTGGCTGAATCTGTCTCAAATTCCTTGATATTTGAGATGCTGATTTGACTAACAGAAGGAAAAAGTTGTTTCATCTCACCGGAAACTTCAGAACTTAAAGACTCGTAACGTGTATAGGTTTCCAATTGTTTTTCCAACTCATGAATTTGTTGTGATTGTTCTATTATTTTTTTGTCATTAGCTTCCCTTGACATTGTGACTGTCGAAAGTTCTTTATTCATGAGTAATAGGCTGTCGGATTGGTCTCCCTGAATAATATTAAGCTTGTAGTCGGCCAACTGATACTTGGATAGCTTCTTGCTTGCTTTCTTGATGGTATCATGCGAAATTATTTTCCCCAAAGCAACTATATTGAGCATTTTGTCATGCTCATTGATATTCTGTGATAAAATATGTGTACCTTTAAACGTCAGTTCTTCCCTTACAAAGCTCCTTAGATTATTTTTAGTAATGCTCTGTTTAATGATAAGCATGGTCATATATGCAGCAGGGAGCATGGTCAATACCACGACAGCCATAATAAATCTTTTAACCTTGACTATCTTTTCGGCATCAATGATGGTGGTCTGCCTGAATTTGATCATTCTGGTTCCAACGAAAGTTGCCAGACAAATAAAAACGGTATTGATAAAGAATAGATAGAAAGCCCCAAAGAAATAGGATAAATTTCCAACTGCAATTCCATATCCAGCTGTACACAGTGGTGGCATGAGTGCTGTGGCAATTGCTACGCCCGGAATAACATTACCTTTACCTTTTGTAGCCAATGCTATGAATCCGGCAGCTCCACCTAAAAGAGCAATCAGCACATCATAGAGCGATGGAGAAGTTCGTGCCAATAATTCTGATTGTGCTTCGTTCAAAGGTGTAATTAAAAAATAAATGGTGGCTGTGAGCACACTGATAACCGTAGCTATCAGATAATTAATTGCCGAACGTTTCAACAATCCAATATCATAAATACCAACAGCCAATCCAATACCGATGATAGGTCCCATTAAGGGAGAAATCAGCATGGCACCAATGATAACTGCCGTAGAATTGACATTTAATCCCAAAGAAGCAATGAAGATAGCAAAAATCAATATCCATAGCTGTGCTCCATGGAAGCTAATGGAACTTTCCACATTCTCAATCGTAGTCTGTTCATCTTCCTTGTCAGCATTGATATTGAAGTATTTTTTTAGTAATTTGAAGAATGATAATTCTTGGTGTTTCATAAGAATAACTTTTTTAGAGTCGCTTGCAAAGATATAAAAAAAAGTTATAAAAGAGAGAAAAACTTGCTTGTATGTTGTCAAACAAAAGTGCACAACTGCAAATGTAGTTATTTACTCTGAAATTTCATTTTTTTTATTGGTTGACTCTTTAATTGAGAATAAAAAACCCTCAAACGTATGAAACTTAAAAGTCGCATCATGCATAAGGGAACAAGAGGACATGAAATTACTGAAAGGCAGCAACGTATCAACATTACTATGAGTAAGACACGCTACAAAGTAGAACGCACCTTTGGTTCTATGCATAGATGATTTGGTACTGGAATAGCAAGATACGTCGGACTTTCAAAAACACATGCGCAGCATATTATGGAATCCATTGCCTACAACTTATACCGAACACCTGGGATTATTGTGTCAAATTGTATCAGATAAGGGGAAAATACGCCAAAGAAAGGGTCTATTTTGCACTAAAGTAATCTTCTATGGTATCAGTTGCTTATAAATATGCACTCATTTAAGGTTATAGAGATGAAAATTGAAAATGTGGTAGGTTTTGCAGAGGTCTCAAAGTATGAAGAAAGGCTTAGGAAATCGTTATTTTTATTAATGGTCTCTTATTTTGCTTCATGCTAAACGTATCTCGAACCTAAATAAACTACTTGCTAACGCATTCTCCCTCCTTCAGAGCGGCAGAGCATAAAAAGAGCCCCCTCCCACACACACATCGGGAGACAGGGCTCGAAAAAGTAATAACACAAACAGACTCACGCCTCCTTGCTTATTACGAAATATGGTTGATAAGTAAACAAGTTGACGGGTAGACAAGTTGCTTGCATAAATTTATGGGTGCATTGCAATCAACTCGTAAACTTTATTTACCCGTCAACTTGCCAACTTAACTTACTTGCTGAAGCTATTGAAGTTATACATCACACCAATGTTGATGTTGTTCGTAAATGTTCCGCTCTTGGTATAAGGCAGGCTGTGAGGGTAACGACCCTCGGGCATGCGATAAACCGTGTGACTGTAGAACAGAGACAGGTTACGTGCAACACTGTAGCTGAACTGACCACCGAAGTTCATGGCTGCCTTCGTGCCACCATCGCCCAACAACAACGTAGGACCGGCATAGAGATAGACATTCCAACGGCGTGCAGGGTCGTAGCCTGTCATCGCATTGAAGAGGTTCACCTGATAGTCGAGCGAAACCAAGTAGTTGGTAAAGTTCAACGTCGTGAGGTCATACACATGGGGATAAACCATCTTCTCCTTCATCCACTCACCCTGCAAACGCAATGCATGAACTGTGGTGAAGTTGTAACCAGCAAAGGCCATGGCATTCTTGAGTAAATCGCTCTTCTGTTCAGAGAACTTCCACTGCCAAAGCGTGTTGTTCCAACCGAAGCCTGCACCGACAAAGAGACCTTCGAGCGGCAGGTTATGACGACCTTCAATATCTTTTTCGTCATAGTCTCTGTCAGCTTTGTTACGCATCAACAACGAGATACCCATTTGGAGAGCGAAACGATTGTGGCGGTTGTCAGTGATATTCTTCAGCTTCAACGGCGTGTAGGTTGGTTCGAGTGTCAGACGCAAGTCATTGGTCAACTTAGCCCAAAGCTGTCCGCCCACACGGAATGCCGTATAGCCGCCCTCATAAGAGTCAACAAAGCCTGCAACGGTCTTCTTTGAATGACCGAATTCATAGCCTGCAAAGAGGCTCAATCCAAAAGCGGAATCCCAATTGTAGTTAGGCTTGAAGCCCAATGGATTGATCATGAGGTCGGCCATGAAGCCACGTGTACCGATGAGATAGGTGACCGGATAGGAGGCATAAGTGCCTTCGTCCCAGTTGGCATTGGTGACACGGAAGCCACCACGCAACCCAATGGCTGAATTGGCCCACCAACCCAAAGCAACCTTGGCATCGAAGCCCGTTGTCTTAGAAGCTCCAAGCGGTGTTTTACTCATGAAAGCCGGACCAAAGCCATACTCGAAGAAGAGCGGACTGCGACGGACTTCATCATCACTCGGTTCACCTTGACCAAAGAGTTTCCTGAGTGCATCGAATGTGTACATCAAACCGATGTTCAAGTTGTTGGTGTAGGTTCCGTTCTCAGAGTAAATCATACTGTGGGGATAACGGTTCTTCGGCATACGGTAAACTGTATGGCTGTAGAACAAGCCCAAAGACGGCGTCACATTATAAGTGAACATTCCACCCACATTGGCAGCAACCTTTGTTCCGCCATCACCCATCAACAACGTCGGTCCTGCATAGAGATAGGCATTCCAACGGCGTGCAGGGTCATATCCGGCCATGAGGTTGTAGAGGTTGAGCTGATAGTCGAGTGATAAGAGATAGTTGTTATAATTCAAGTCGGTCAAATCACTGTGACCGGGATAAGCAACCTTTTCTTTCATCCAATCGGCTTGCAGACGTACACCGTGCAACGTGTTGAAGTGATAACCACCAAAGATGGTCGCATTCTTCAAGAGGTCATGCTGGTGACCAGTGAAGCGCCAATCCCAAACCGTGCTGTTCCAACCAAGACCTGCACCAAGGAAGTAGCCCTTTGTTGCAATGTTCTTGCGATTGGCTTCGTCAACTTCTTCATAAACGCGCTCCTCTTTATTCTTCAACAACATGGAGAAGCCCATTTTTAAAGCATATTCGTTATAATCGATACCACCGTTTCCATGTTGTGTGACAGGAGCGTAAATCGGTTCAACCGTGAAGCGAAGCCCATTGGAAAGGCGAGCCCAGAACTGAGCCCCTACACGGAAAGCAGAGTAGTTCCCTTCATAAGAATTGACAAAACCGTCCACAGTACGCTTAGCATGGCCGAATTCGTAACCACCCAAGAGGTTTACACCGAAGCGAGGCTCCCAGTTATATTCTCTCACAAAGCCAAAGGGGTTAACCAAGAGGTCGAAAGCGGCACCACGCGTACCCACCAGCAACTTGGTGGAATGACCGGCATAGCTGCTCGATGCCCAATCGGCATTGGTTACATGGAAACCGGAACGCAAAGCGAAAGCGGAAGAGAACCACCAACCCAAAGCGACATTGGCATCAAAGCCACGCGTGTTTCTGAAACCGAGAGAGGTGCGTCCCGTATAAGAGGGACCGAAAGCATACTCGAAGAAGAACTTAGACTGCTTGGCAGCATCGAAGAGTTGTTCCGTTCCATCGAAGTCATACATCACACCCACATTCAAGTTGTTCGTATAAGTACCATCCTTAGAGTAGACCATACTGTGAGGATAGCGGTTCTTCGGCATACGATAAACCGAATAGCTGTAGAAGAGCGAGGTATGACGAGACAAATTA
>NZ_JH594505.1:0-74712 GCF_000243015.1 Segatella maculosa OT 289 | reverse complement strand
CCGTTTTCACCTTTTTGCTTTATGGAAGAGAACATAGGCTCAACCGTGAAGCGGAGACCGTTGGAAAGGCGGGCCCACAACTGAGCACCAGCACGGAAACCAGTATAATTACCTTCGTAAGAGTTGACAAACACGGGATCTGTGCGCTTGGCATGACCGAGTTCGTAACCTCCGATGAGATTAACACCGAAACGTTGATCCCAATTGAAGTTATTCGTAAAACCAAAAGGATTAATCAAAAGGTCGAAAGTGGCACCACGCGTACCCACCAGCAACTTGGTTGGCTGGCCGGCATAGCTGCTCGATGCCCAATCGGCATTAGTTACATGGAAACCGGAACGCGCAGCAAAGGCTGAAGAGAACCACCAACCCAATGAAGCCGTGGCATCAAACCCGCGCGTGTTTCTGAAACCGAGGGAGGTGCGTCCCGTATAAGAGGGACCAAAAGTATATTCAAAGAAGAACTTAGACTGTGTGGCTGCATCGAAGATTTGCTCAGTTCCATCGAAGTTATACATCATACCAATATTGAAGTTATTGGTAAAGGTGCCTTCCTTCGAATATACCGTATGATAGGGATATCTGTTTTGCGGCATACGATAAACCGTATGATTGATGAACAGAGCCGCCCTGCGCGATACATTATAAGACAGCATACCACCCACATTGGCAGCGAAATCCGTTCCACCATTACCCATCAGCAACGTAGGACCTGCATAGAGATAGACATTCCAACGACGCAAGGGGTCATAGCCCGCCATCATGTTAGACAGGTTCAGCTGATAGTCCAACGAAAAGAGGTAATTCTCAAACCTATACTTATCTATACCAGAAGGCGTATTGCCATAGTAAGCCAAAGACTCCTTCATCCACTCTCCCTGCAAACGGACACCATGAATGGGATTAAACCGATAACCACCAAACGCCAAGACGTTTTTGAACAAGTCATGTTGATAACCGGAGAATCTCCAATCCCAAACCGTATTGTTCCATCCTAAACCTACACCGGCAAAGAAACCGCTAAGAGGAGTGTTCTTGATAGAGTCTCTACTAACCGAATCGGTACCAAACACATGGTAGTTGCGGATAGCCTTATCACGGAACAGAACGGAAAGTCCGAGTTTAAGCGCATATTCATCATAACGTGCCCTATCAAGATTACCGTTGTAATGCTGTATAGGCATATACGTGGGTTCCAAAGTCAAACGAAGATCGTTTGTCAACTTCATCCAAAGCTGTCCGCCCAAACGGAATGCCGTGTAATTTCCTTCAAAAGAATTAGCGAAGCCAGGTGTCGTCTTTTTCAATCTGCCAAACTCATAGCCAGCCAAAAGATTCAATCCGAAGTTAGAATCCCAGTTATAATGACGCTTGAAGCCGAAAGGATTGAAAAGGAAGTCGAAATTAAATCCGTTTGTTCCAATCATATATTTTACCGGCTGCCTACTCAATGTGCCATCTTTCCAATCGGCATTCGTCACATGAATACCTGAACGGATACCCACAGCGGGAGCCAGCCACCAACCAATAGCAGCAGATGCATCAAAGCCCTTTGTGTTCAGTAACGAGAGTCCGTCCGTCTTTCCCATGAAAGAACCACCGAAGCCATAGTCAAAGAATACCGGGAAACGAAGATGTTTCAACTGACCGTTGTCTGACAGATAGCGCAAATCATTATTGAAACGCTTCATAAAGACACCTGCATGTGCCTTGTCCGAAAGCTGACGGTCGAAATACCACTGATACATGAGATTCATTCCGTAAGCAAAATCGGGATCGCTATAGCCTGGATTTGTTAAAAGATTATATTTCGTCGAAGCAACTTTGAAATAAGGTTCAAAGCCAAATGAAGCATGCGGACTTGCAAAGAACTTGAACTGGAAGCCTACATGACCGTCGAATGAAGTTCCCGAAGTGTAGGCATAAGTAGCAGACAGACCGGGGTTCTTCCATGAATGCATACTTGAAGAGCGAAAACCAAGCCCCACAATACCCGACACACTGAAAGGACGCTCAGGGCGATAACCCAACAGATAATTGCTGAAATTATACAAGAAATCAACATAACCGCCATAAGAATTATATTGGTTCGTGTTGAACACACCTGCAGAAGGGTTTGTATACCCCCATGATTTCTCCAAACCTACACGGAAAGAAGACATTGGACTGAGTTCTTTTCCCAGACCAAGGCGGAAACTCATTATTGGTGTATAGTAGAGTTCCTGATTAGAGTTCTCATAAAAGTGACCTACACCACCACCTATATGAAAATAGGTGTTACCCAAAAATCCTCTGTTTACGTATTGGTCGCCTTTAAAACGATGGCGACTGTCAAGCACATAATTAAGTGCATTAAAGTTCTTTTGGCGAGGAGCACCATAGTAAGCCGTATCCTGCTGAGCAACCGTAGAATCTGCAAGCGCTTCCTCCAACTCGCTCAAATCCCGCGCAACTGTATCTGTTTGCTGTATGCCGAAATGACGAGCACCCGGCAACGCCTCCGCTACCAAAGCGGGTGTCGTTGCAGCAACGCTACTCACAACAAAAGTCGGTACAGATAACAGTAACAAAAATATCCTTCTCATTATTCTTTCTGTTTATATCTATTTATTGGCCTCCTCAGCCTTATTCTCTTCTGTCTCCACAGGCGCTGTTTCCTCTGTTGACATCGTTATATATTTAAAACGCTCTCTATAGTCCGGAATGCTTGCCTCTTTATAAGGATAGCGTTTCCGCAAATCATCACTGATATTGGCATCGGTATTGAAAAACTTATGGAACGAGTCGTCCAAATCAAAGCTGTGTTGGAAATATGCCAAGAAGTCAGGACAGTCTATTGCCTGCAACTTCAACGCAATGTCTGCGCCATACTTATTGATAAGATCCGTTATTGTGACGTTCTCCATATCCGGATCGTTTGCAACAACGACTCCCTTCAAATACCATTTCTTTGCCAAATTATCGGGCAGAGAATCTATCAGAGGTTCTATTTGCTTATAAGTGTAGCCCAACTCTGGAGCCAACTCCGTACTTAAAACTGCACGGTTCACCGGATTGGTGTTCATCACATAATCCAAGGCAGCCTTCGCACGTTCCTCTTCGGCCGGCGTTTTATTCTGCTTGAAGAACAACGTTTGCAAATCTATCAGCATCTTCAATTCATGGAACTTATTCGTATCCGGCAACTTGTTTGCCAAGAATGCAGCTTCGCCCAATTTACGCTTACGCAAATACATCAAAGCTTGATTGGCGACAATTTCCTTAAAGTTGACCGTATAATTGTAAGAGTTGTCAAATGCGATAGGACGGGAGACCTCGATACCAGCCTGCATGTCAATAAAAGGCTTCAAAATATCCAAATTGACAGAATCAGCATCTAACATATAACAAGCGACCTTGTTAGCAATATAAGCGGCAAAAGGACTAAACTTGGCCGTCTTACGAGCCATATTCTCCTTGTAAGCCCGCATCGTTATCTTGCGTATCTCGGCAGAGTCCTTAATTTGGGACAACAAATTAAAATAATCACCATTTGAGAACATCTCTGTTCCACCTTCGGCATAGCGAGGATCATTATAATAGGTCCATACCGTTTCAACCGGATCAAGTATTTTGTTTCTTCTGATGGTATAAGAACTCTTAATCAAACGCTGATTCTGCATCACACGTTGTATCAACATATTGCTTGCCATCATTCGGTTCAACCCGGCAAGATCATGAGCCTGTCCATACTTTCTCAACTCCTCGGCTTCAGCCTTTTGACCGTAACGGACCAAAGAGTCGGCCACGTCATCCCATGTATATACATGCGGTTCCTTGACAACCAAGTCTGCACTGCTGATTTGTGAACCGATGATTCGCAAAATCTTCCGTGCACGATTTGCCGCCAAAGACTTGTTTGAATTAAATCCTCCTTCAGGAGAAGCTGCACCTTGAATTGTGAAGTTCACCAAAGAACGTCCGTATGAGCGAAGCTCTCGCACAAGCATATCCAAAGTCTGCTGGTTCACGGAATCTGAAGTAAGTTCGTCCTTACCCACAACAAAGAACAATTCCAAATCTCTTGGAACCTCTTGGAGACGTGCTCTTACTTGCTCGAAAAAGCGTGATGACAAATCCATCTCACACTTTGCCGTAGCTGCATCAAGCATCTTCCAAGGCTTTCTGCTGTTTGCAGAACCCTCCTTATTATCTTTGAAATAAACATGCGTGTAGTCTTCAAGGCTCACCTTGCCCACCCATTTGTAACTCTTATCAGGATCGGGCTTGGGGAAAGTAACTTCCCAATCCAACCGCAAAGCCTTTTCACTCAAAGGCTGCTGTGGGTCATAATAGGAATGGAGAGAATCATTACGCTCATAATCGTAACTCTTACGGCGAATTTGATTATGATGATATTGGAAACCCTCGAAAACCATCGGCTCCAAATACTGAACTGTATCTTTGGATTCTGCATCCAATGCGGCAGGCTGGAATATCAAGCGGGCATGCTTCTTGGCGTAATTCTCAGGAAGGCCGATGCTGACGTTCCAATGAAGATTTGGTCCGTCATCCAGAGGGGGCTGTTCTGAAAAGTTCACACCTTTTCGCTTGGCGTAGACACTTGTTCCTTTCAACAAGATGGCATCATTTGATCCCGAAGTAAACGAAATATCATAATTAAGCTGTGTACCTTTGATCTCAATCAATTTCACCTGATTGTCACTGATAACAAGCAGCGCACCGTTAGCAGAAATATCAGCTTCGAAGTGGCCTTCGTAGTCAGGGGTAACAACCTCGTTACTCTTGATATTCACAACACTTCCCAACTCATTGCCCTTCTGACGGTAAAGATTGGCCTGTGCACGGGCATCTTTCTTGTTATCGAAGACATACACGGGAACTGACAAAGGTTCTTTCCCACCTGTCTTTCCGTCAAGCGTACGCATTGTCTTCGAAATGTTACCTGTGATATGAATTACCTGAGCACGGCCGCTTTCCGTAGAAAACAGAAAAACGAGCAATAGCAGATATATGTATTTAATATATTTCTTCATCATTCAAAAAATTACATTTCTACCATATCGTATAAGAAAGTGTGACGCCTATCTTGGTAGGCAGGATATAACAACTACTGAAACCCTTACGTAAAAGCGAACCGTTGTTCAGTTGAAGGTCAGGATGGTCGAGATGCAGCTTCTTATGGCGCGTACCAATGAAGCCGAAACCGGCATGTGCATCGATGGCCCATTTATCGGACAATGCAAAAACATAGCCGAACGTCAAGCCTGCACCAAGGGCATAGCCGTCATAATTCACATTTTCGTGGGTAAACAAGTAATCGGCTGCCAACAGACTGACACCAACAAAATGATGGTAAAGTGGACGACCACCAAAATAGTAGCGGTATTCAGGCTGCACACCCATGATTTTCAAATTATCGTGGAAATAAGGGTTCTTCGTCCCGAAGACCGACAAGCCCAATGTTGAGCGGTTACCTATCGTCATCTCGGCTCCTAAATTGTAGGTTTGCAGTGCCAACATCGTTACATCTGTGTTGACACTAAGCTTCTGCGCATGAGAAGCAACCGTTCCTAAAGCCATGATGAGCATCAAAAATATCTTTTTCATTTCCTATACAGCCTTATTGTTGCGTATTTTGTTCTTTCATCCATGCAGTCAGCCTGTCATACGTCAAGAAAGCACCTTTAAAAACAGTATCAGTTCCATTATCACGCGCTACCGTTCTAACTTGTGCGAACGCGAGTTCTGCCTGGGTCGTGGGAACAGAGTCCGTCTGTTCCGCAGGAGTTTCTGTCGGTTTTGAGTCTGTCGGTGTTCCGTTTTCACCTGTTCCCGTAGTAGGTACAGACTCTGTTGCAGGCTGCTCGGCCGGCGTGGTCGATGGCGTTTCTTCTACGGGCTTCTCATCTTTCTTCTCACCCTCTGTCGTTGTAGGGGTCGATTCGGTAGGCGTAGCAGGGCTTTCCGCAGGTTTTTCTTTCTCTTTATTCTCATTTTCCGGAGTAGAAGGGGCAGAAGGTGTTTCCGAAGTCGTTGGCGGATTATCACCGGCAGGGGCCTCGGTCGGATTATTCTTTCCGTTTTCCTCGGCAGGCTGTTCCGTTTCCGTCTTCTTATCACCTTCAGTAGTGGGCTTTCCAGGAGCATTGTCCGGTGTTTCCGTAGGCTCTGACGGCTGATTGTCATCACCGTTCTTTTCTACAGGAGCCTCATTCCCGGCCGGAACGGTCGTGGTAGTATCTGTAGGAGTGGTCATTGTCGTGTCAACAGGCTGTTCTGATGTGGCCGTATCGCTCACGACAGTTGTATCCGCACCGATCGTGGTCGTATCTACAGGTACAATGGCACTCGCACCACGCTTTCTCATTGCTCGCAGTGAGTCTACCATGTGCTTGTTAGCCTGTTTCAACGAATCGGCAAACATTTTATTGGCCAACCTCAGCGAGTCTGTTGTACGTTTGTTTGCAGCAATCTGTGCTTGACGCTCCTTATAGGCTATCGCACGTACGTTCTTCAAAGAGTCTTGCATAAACTTCCGCTCCAACTCTCGATGCTGCTGTTCGAATCTCTTTTCGTAATCAAGCTTCTCCAAAGAGTCCTTTCTTATCTTTCGAGCTACCTTCTGTGCAGCCGCCGTACTGTCGCGCTGCAGCTTCAATGTAGCCAACATCACGCGGTAATCATTATCAACCTCAACACGTTTCTTGTATTTGTTGGCGACGATCGGACCGAAGTGATAAACGAGCGACACGCGCACCGCATCCGTAGCTGCTGCATAGATAAGCGGAGAGAATGTTGGTTTATAACCTTTCTCAGGTTTTGTCGTTACATATTCAAAGCGATTGCCTCTGAGCTCACGCGTATATTCCTTATATTTTGCAAAGACAACACCGGCATTCACGCCCAAATCAAGGTCGAGACTGCTGCCATTGGTATAGCCATAGAGTTGCTTCACATAGCCGAAAGAGAGTCCGCCAAAGGCTGAAGTCCCTTTGTAGCCCGTCTTTCCCAACTTGATATCAAAAGAATTAGCACCGGCATAGACACCCCAATAGAAAACAGAAGTGGGGTTCTTTCCATGCCAATATTTCCTTAACTGTATCCTGCCGTCATACAAATCATAGATATAGAAGCGCGGTTCTTTCGACTGCTCTTTCCAATTAAACCGGCCCTGTACACCAACCGTCCATTTACTCCAGTTCCGATTGCCCAACGTAAACTCCACGCCCACGTTAGGGGTTAAGGCAAGCCAATCGACAGTATTCGTTCTGAAGTTGAATCGCTGACCGAACTTCAGGGTATCCACCTTGTTGTAGTATAAGAGCTGCGCTTGTGCCGATGCAACGAAAAACAATTGCATCAATAGACAGACAACCCATCTACATACTTTAGAATGATTCATAAATCTCTATAAAATCGTTATCTTTTTACTTCTTCGTACCTGCAATCGAAAGCAACTGCTTTGCATAACTGTCTTCAGGGTCCAACTTGATGATCTTCTCAGCATAGCTGACGGCCATCGGCATCACTTTCTTGATATAGTAATAGTAAGACAGCTGTTTATAACACTCTATCATGTAATCGTTATCACCACCGTCACGTTCCAGAATCTCCAAAGCCTGCTGATAATAAGGTTTGGCGAGGCCACGCACATATTTCGGATCCATCAAAGCATTGGCCTTGGCTCTCCAATAATAGCCCACATAGCTGTCGGGACGCAACTTCGACACCTCTCCGAACACTGCCTCTGCCTCTTTCAACACAGCAATCTTCTCAGGTGTCAGATCGTCACCCATCTTCTCGCTCGTTGCCTTACGCCAATAAAGCATACCCAACTGGAACAAATCGCGCGAGCGGTCATAGGTAGAGTCGGTAATCGTAGCCAAATAATCACGTGTGTACTTGATGGCCTTGTCGTAATCACCGATTTTCTGATAGGCTGTGGCAATATCCTTGTCGATACCCGGCACGTTCTTGGCTTTCGCTCTTGCCAACTCAAACTTCTCGATGGCTTCTTCCGGGTGGCCCAATCCATTGAGCACATAACCATAATACAAGTAGTCCGTGTAACGTATCTTCGTCGTATCGGTAGCCATATCAAGCAATTCCTTGGCATTTTCAAGTGCAGCCTCATAATGCTCTTGGTCGGTATTACAATACAGCATCAAGCGCACAAGATCGGTATTGTGCGGATGCAGCTCATTACCTCTCGTGGCCACTTGCAATGCTTTCTCATAATTGCCCGACAATAGCACAGACTGCGCATAATGCACAAGTTCATCTTCGGTCATCAACGAGTCAGGCAACGACTCGTATCGAGCTATCGCCTCCGTATAATTCTGAGCACCATAGTATAATTCGGCAATCTTCCCGTCGACGGGAAGGTCGGGGCGAAGCATTTTGATAAAATTCAGTTTACTGATAGCATCTTTCATATCCGTAAACTTCACTACTTCTGCATACTTGAAATAGGCTTCCGGGTCGCGCTTATTGAAATACATCGCACGCCCGTAATAATATTTGGCAGAGTCCGTATTGTTCTTTGCCAACGCAATATCACCACCTAAATTAATCGTCTTCGTGCTAATTTTATAACATTTCTTCGACAAGAGAAAATACTTTTCGGCCTCATCAATCTTTCCGGCCTTCAAGTAAGCCGACCCGATGGTGGCAATCATGTCCGTATTTTCCTTATCTGCCTTGATAGCCTTCTCCACATAAGTCTTTGCCAAGCCTGGATTCGAATTAATCAGACTCACCATATCGTCAACCTTTCCGCTCTGCATCACGTTTTGAGCAACAACAGGCGAAGCAGCTATCAAAATCACGACGATTAATAATTTAATTCTATACATACACTATATATATTATTGAACGTGTAACACAACACGATAAAAACGTCTTTTTACCCTCTCTTTTGCTAAACGTGTGCAAAGTTACGACTTTTTTTTAGAGAATAACAACCTTTTTAGATATTTTTTATTTCCATCCTCAAAAAAGGAGTCTGCCAACGAGCAACAAAAAGAATTACCAACAGCTTATGACACAGAAGCATTCCATCGCCTATCACGAAATCCTCTCCTTGGAAATAAATGTGCATGACTTGCATGCTCATACCATGAAGCACAGTGTTAATGAGACCCTATATACAATAAGGTATAATTCTACCATCCGCTTGTTTGCCTACCTCATGCCTTACAAAGTCCATTTTCCCTTTTCTCACACTATCACATTAAAGCCCTCGGCTCTCCCCCGCAAGTCACTCACAGTCTTATTAAAGATGTATTGTTTTACAACTTGAGAAAGACAGGCTTCCAATCTCAATCATTTTGCAGCCCGATATCAGTCCTATTACCGTTCAAAATGACTAAGATCGCAAGGTAAAGTGACTGAAACGAACACATCATTTGGCTAAGATTATAAAGCCAGAGCATTGGGCATGACGGCACAAACAAATGAAAGGAGAAAACATGCGGCTCATTATCAATACGTTTTCAAAGAAAAACGCAAAATAATTTGGAAGTTAAGGAAATATAATGTAATTTTGCACCCACTTATAGCGGAACGGTTTCTGAGACCAACTGCCACAACTTGAACATGACATTCAAAATAAACAATTTAAATAAAAACAAAAAAACATGATTATTGTACCCGTAAAAGATGGTGAGAACATCGAAAGAGCACTCAAAAAATTCAAAAGAAAATTCGAAAAGACAGGTGTTGTCAGAGAACTTCGTGCCCGTCAGCAATACAACAAGCCGTCGGTTTTGAAGAGACTCAAGATGGAACACGCCATTTACGTACAGAAGTTGCGCACGAACGAGGAATAAAAACTCGTTAAAAATTTGGCCGTTTGAATTTAATTCCGTAAATTCGTTGCGTGAACATTGTGACAACAGCAGCGCATTTATGATGATTCAAAGGTTTTTGGACTACTTGAAATTTGAGCGAAACCGATCGGATTTGACGGTAAAGAACTATGGAGATGACCTTCGGGCCTTCGAAACGTTCTGCAAAGACCAAGAAGAACCAATTTCATGGGAGGCGGTAGACGCCGACGTCATCCGTAATTGGATGGAGCACATGATGGATAAGGGAAACAATGCCACCTCAATCAACAGACGATTGAGTGCGTTGCGTTCCTTTTATCGTTTTGCACTGTCAAGAAAACTCGTGAGCAAAGACCCGGCGCACAGCATCACAGGTCCGAAACGGAGCAAACCGTTGCCACAGTTTTTGAAAGAGCGCGAGATGGACAGGCTGCTACAGCCCGATTTGTGGACAGATGGTTATGAAGATGTGCGGAACCGTACGATTGTCATGACGTTTTATGAAACAGGTATCAGACTTTCAGAACTGACAGGACTTGACGATGACGCGGTGGACTTTGTCAACCACCAACTGAAAGTCACGGGGAAGAGAAACAAACAGCGCATCATCCCTTTCGGAGACGAATTGGATTCTGCGCTCCGCTCGTACATTGAGCGACGCAATGTCGAGTTGACGAACAGGGCGGAAGGGCTCTTTCTGACGAGCAAGGGTGAGCGGATGACCCCGGAACAAGTAAGAAAAAGCGTGCAACGGAACCTCTCGAAGGTCTGCACACTGAAGAAACGTTCACCCCATGTACTGCGTCACACATTTGCAACGGCCATGCTGAACAACAAGGCCGGCATAGAAAGTGTCAAGAAACTACTCGGACACGAGAGTCTGACAACAACAGAAATCTACACGCATACGACGTTCGAGCAGTTGAAACGTGAATATTCAGACGCCCATCCAAGGGCTTAACCTTAAAAACGGAGGTAATTATGGAACTAAAAATTCAGTCGATTCATTTCGATGCTACCGAGAAACTACAGGCGTTTATCGAAAAGAAAATTGCCAAGTTGGAGAAAACCTATGAAGACATACAGAAAGCAGAGGTACAATTGAAAGTAGTGAAACCGGCCACTGCGCTGAACAAAGAAACCAGCATCACGGTCACGGTTCCGGGGCAGAAGCTCTTTGTACAGAAAACCTGCGACACTTTTGAAGAAGGCATTGACGAAGCAGTCGATTCTATGAAAGTGCAGCTCACCAAATACAAGGAAAAAATCCGCAGACATTAAAAAAAGCGGCTAAAAGTTTTGGAAGTTAAAAAATAAATCGTATCTTTGCAGCCGTTTTACAACACGTTCGAAAAGCCGTCAGCGGCTGTAAGGATTTGCCTCTTTAGCTCAGTTGGCCAGAGCACGTGATTTGTAATCTCGGGGTCGTTGGTTCGAATCCGACAAGAGGCTCACCGTTTATCCGAGCGAATGCAGCTTGTAAAAACCAACAAGGGTGGTTACCAGAGTGGCCAAATGGGGCAGACTGTAAATCTGCTGGCGATGCCTTCGGTGGTTCGAATCCATCACCACCCACCTCCGAAAGGAGTTTTGCGGAAATAGCTCAGTTGATAGAGCACTAGCCTTCCAAGCTGGGGGTCGCGGGTTTGAGCCCCGTTTTCCGCTCTTGTGCGACGCTGTAATAGCTCAGTGGTAGAGCACTTCCTTGGTAAGGAAGAGGTCCTGAGTTCAACTCTCAGTTACAGCTCTTTCCGGTTCTATTCCGTAGCACTGAGAAAAACAGAATAATTGATTACACATTATATACAAATAAACAAAGAAAAGCTATGGCTAAAGAAGAATTCGTACGTACCAAACCGCACGTAAACATTGGTACAATCGGTCACGTTGACCACGGTAAAACAACACTTACCGCAGCAATCTCAAAGGTTCTTCACGATAAGGGCTTTGGTTCTGAGGATGTAAAGTCTTTTGACCAGATTGACAATGCCCCTGAAGAGAAAGAGCGTGGTATCACCATCAACTCTGCTCACATCGAGTATGAAACCGCAAAGCGTCACTATGCACACGTAGACTGCCCGGGCCACGCCGACTATGTAAAGAACATGGTTACTGGTGCTGCCCAGATGGACGGTGCAATCTTGGTTGTTGCTGCAACTGACGGTCCTATGCCTCAAACACGTGAGCACGTACTGTTGGCTCGTCAGGTAAACGTACCTCGTTTGGTTGTGTTCTTGAACAAGTGCGATATGGTTGACGATGAGGAAATGCTCGACCTCGTTGAAATGGAGGTCCGTGAAATCCTCGAACAGTACGGTTATGAGGAGGATACTCCGATTATCCGTGGTTCTGCACTTGGTGCTTTGAACGGTGTTGAGAAGTGGGTTGACTCAGTAATGAAGTTGATGGACACTGTTGATGAGTGGATCCAAGAGCCAGTACGCGAGGTTGACAAGCCTTTCTTGATGCCTGTCGAAGACGTATTCTCCATCACCGGTCGTGGTACTGTTGCCACAGGCCGTATTGAAACCGGTGTATGTAAGGTAGGTGATGAAGTTCAGCTCCTTGGTCTCGGTGAAGACAAGAAGTCGGTTATCACTGGTGTTGAGATGTTCCGCAAGAACCTTGCCGAAGGTCAGGCCGGTGACAACGTAGGTTTGTTGCTCCGTGGTATTGACAAGGCTGAGGTTAAGCGTGGTATGGTAGTCGTTCACCCGGGTGCCATCACTCCTCACGATCACTTCAAGGCTTCAATCTATGTATTGAAGAAAGAAGAAGGTGGCCGCCACACTCCGTTCGGCAACAAATATCGTCCTCAGTTCTACCTCCGTACGATGGACTGTACCGGTGAAATCAAGTTGCCGGAAGGCGTAGAAATGGTTATGCCGGGCGACAACGTTGAAATCGAAGTTGACTTGATTTACAAGGTTGCGCTGAACGAAGGTCTGCGTTTCGCTATCCGTGAGGGTGGCCGTACCGTAGGTTCAGGTCAGATTACTGCAATCCTTGACGACGTTAAGTAATTAAAACGAAATAATTATTTAATGACATAAAAAGTTTCCACTATATTGTTAGTGGAAACTTTCTTACGGGAATAGCTCAGTTGGTAGAGCATCGGTCTCCAAAACCGAGGGTCGTGGGTTCAAGTCCTGCTTCCCGTGCTAATGAGAAGATAATATGTTTAAGAAGATAGTAAATTATTGCAAGGCTTGTTACGAAGAACTTGCGCATAAAACTACTTGGCCGACACGTGCCGAACTGACTCACAGTGCAATGGTTGTATTATCTGCTTCCCTTGTCATTGCTCTTGTGGTGTTCGCCATGGACAGTTTGTTCCGGTTCGTGATGAATACAATCTATCCAAATTAATTTCGGGAAATGGCTGAAACAGGAAACAAATGGTATGTACTGCGCGCCGTTAGCGGAAAAGAGGCAAAACTGAAAGAATACATTGATGCCGAAATGAAGCATAACGAGCTGCTGAGTACGCATGTCTCACAGGTTTTGATACCTATGGAGAAGCATGCTTCCTTGCGTAATGGCAAAAGAGTAGTAAAGGAAAAGATTTCTCTTCCCGGCTATATCTTTGTTGAGGCTAACCTTGTTGGTGATGTTGCACACATGTTGCGCTTCATGCCCAATTGTTTAGGTTTCCTTGGAGGTTTGGACGACCCTTCACCTGTCCCACAATCTGAAATCAACAGAATGTTGGGTACTGCGGAAATCACAGAAATAGAGGACTCTATGGATATCCCCTACGCTGTTGATGAAACAGTTAAGGTGACAGACGGTCCATTCAGTGGCTTCAGCGGTGTGATAGAAGAAGTCAATACCGAGAAGCATAAGCTGAAAGTGATGGTCAAAATCTTCGGACGTAAAACTCCGTTAGAGCTCGGTTTTATGCAAGTAGAAAAGGAAGGTTAAACCTCGTTACGGAAGTTAACCGTCTTTTATAAATTCAATTTTTAATATTAACAAAGAAAATGGCTAAAGAAGTTGCTGGTTTAATCAAATTACAGATTAAGGGTGGCGCTGCAAATCCCTCACCTCCCGTAGGCCCTGCACTGGGTTCTAAGGGTATCAACATCATGGGATTCTGCAAAGAGTTCAATGCCCGAACCCAGGATAAGGCAGGTAAAATTCTACCTGTTGTTATCACATACTACACAGATAAGTCATTTAGCTTCATCATCAAAACCCCTCCTGCAGCTGTTCAGCTGAAAGAGGCCGCTAAAGTGAAGACCGGTTCAGCCCAGCCTAACCGTCAAAAGGTTGCAAGTGTAACTTGGGATCAGGTAAGGGCTATTGCAGAAGACAAGATGAACGACCTCAACTGCTTCACAGTTGAGTCGGCTATGAAGCTGATTGCAGGTACTGCTCGTAGTATGGGTATTACTGTAAAAGGGGACTTCCCTGGTGAATAATTTAAAACTTCAATTAAGAAAATGAGTAAACTGACAAAAAATCAAAAATCAGTAGCTGAAAAGGTTGAAGTAGGGAAGGCATACACATTGAAAGAGGCTGCAGAACTCGTCAAGGAAATCACCACGACAAAGTTTGATGCATCTCTGGATATCGATGTACGTCTGGGCGTAGATCCACGTAAGGCTAACCAAATGGTTCGCGGTGTTGTTTCACTGCCGAACGGAACCGGTAAGACTGTTCGTGTACTTGCCCTCTGTACTCCTGATCAGGAGGCTGCCGCAAAGGAAGCCGGTGCTGATTATGCAGGTCTTGACGAATATGTTGAGAAGATCAAAGGTGGTTGGACCGACATTGACGTCATCATAACTATGCCGTCTTGCATGGGAAAGATTGGACCTTTAGGCCGTGTACTCGGTCCTCGTGGTCTGATGCCTAACCCTAAGAGTGGCACAGTAACCATGGATGTTGCCAAAGCAGTAAAAGAAGTTAAACAGGGAAAGATTGATTTCAAAGTCGATAAGGCTGGTATTATCCATACCTCGATCGGTAAGGTATCAATGACCCCTGAGCAGATTTTCGGTAATGCAAAGGAATTTATCCAGACTGTTATCAAACTGAAACCTGCTGCAGCTAAAGGTACATACCTCAAGAGTATCTTTATTTCAAGCACTATGAGTAAGGGTATCAAAATTGATCCTAAATCAGTTGAATAACTCTAAAAGTTTTGTACAATGAAGAAAGAAGTAAAAGATACTATAATCACTGAACTTGGCGAGAAGCTGAAAGCGTATCCTCATTTCTATTTGGTAGATCTTACCGGCTTGAATGCAGAGGCTACAAGTAATCTTCGTCGCAAGTGCTTCAAGAGCGAGATCAAGATGGTTGTTGTGAAGAACACACTCCTTCACAAGGCTTTCGAGGCTTCAGATGTAGATTTTGAACCTTTATACACTTCGCTGAAAGGTACGACGGCTGTTATGTTCACACACACAGCCAACCTCCCTGCAAAGTTGATAAAAGATTATGAAAAGGAAGGAATTCCTGCACTCAAGGCTGCCTATGCAGAGGAAAGCATCTATGTAGGTGCTGATAAACTTGCAGAACTTGCAGCTCTCAAGAGCAAGAACGAAGTCATCGCAGAGATTGTTTCTCTATTGCAGTCCCCTGCAAAGAACGTTGTTTCTGCTCTTCAGTCAGGCGCAAACACCATCCATGGTGTGCTCAAGACTTTAGGCGAGCGTCCTGAATAAAAAGTTGGACAACATTCAATATAGAGTCACAAATATTATTTTTTAACAAGAACAATTAAAATTTAGAATAAAATGGCAGACATTAAAGCTATTGCAGAAGAATTAGTTAATCTTACTGTTAAGGAAGTAAATGAGTTGGCAACAGTCCTGAAGGACGAGTATGGTATTGAGCCTGCCGCTGCAGCTGTTGCTGTAGCTGCTGGTCCTGCTGCTGGTGGTGCAGCTGCAGCTGAGGAGAAGTCTTCTTTTGACGTAGTCCTCGCTGAGGTTGGTGCTACAAAGCTTCAGGTTGTGAAGGCTGTTAAGGAAGCTTGCGGTCTTGGTTTGAAGGAAGCTAAGGATCTTGTAGACGGTGCTCCTTCTACCATCAAGGAAGGCGTTGCCAAGGACGAGGCTGAGAATCTGAAGAAGGTTATCGAAGAGGCCGGTGCCAAGGTAGAGCTGAAGTAATTCAGAATACAGTTTTTCTTAAATACGGTTAGGATCTTCCAAGTAGGTTGGTCCTAACCTTTTTGTGTCTTTTCTACATATAATTAGCCTGATTAGGCTGATGAAGCTTATAAGCCCAGTTGGGCCAATTAAATATTTATATATGACAAAAGTTGTTGATAACAGAGTAAATTTTGCCAGCGTGCATAATCCGCTCCCCTATCCGGATTTTCTCGATGTGCAGTTGAAGTCTTTCCGTGACTTCCTACAGTTGGACACACCACCTGAAGAACGTAAGAACGACGGTTTGTATAAGGTGTTCGCCGAGAACTTCCCTATCACTGATACACGCAATAATTTCGTTCTTGAGTTCTTGGACTACTATATCGACCCGCCTCGCTACTCTATTGATGAGTGCCTTGAACGCGGTCTGACCTATAGCGTACCTTTGAAGGCCAAGATGAAGCTGTATTGCACAGATCCGGACCATGAGGATTTCGGTACATTTATTCAGGACGTTTTCTTAGGAACAATTCCTTATATGACTTCCAATGGTACATTTGTCATCAATGGTGCCGAGCGTGTCGTTGTTTCACAGTTACATCGTTCGCCGGGTGTCTTCTTCGGGCAGGGTGTACATGCTAACGGAACCGTCCTCTACAGTGCACGCATTATCCCGTTCAAGGGTTCATGGATTGAGTTTGCTACCGACATCAATAACGTCATGTATGCTTATATCGACCGCAAGAAGAAGTTGCCTGTAACAACACTTCTTCGTGCCATGGGATATGAGCAGGATAAAGACATCTTGCAGATTTTCGACCTTGCAGAAGAGGTCAAGGTCAATAAAAAGAACATGAAAGCTGCCATCGGTCGCAAATTGGCTGCACGCGTATTGAAAAGTTGGAACGAAGATTTCGTAGATGAAGATACGGGTGAAGTTGTTTCCATCGAGCGCAATGAGGTCATTATGGAGCGTGAAACAGAACTGACTGAAGACAACATCTCCGAGATATTGGATAGCGGAACCTCTACCGTACTGCTCCACAAAGATGCTGAAACGGCCAACAAGTTCACGATTATTTTCAACACGCTGGCAAAAGACCCGAGCAATTCCGAGAAAGAGGCTGTCAACTACATCTATCGCCAGTTACGTAATGCCGACCCTGCTGATGATGCCAGCGCACGCGAAGTGTTCCAAAATCTGTTTTTCTCTGACAAGCGTTATGACCTCGGCGAAGTTGGTCGCTATCGTATCAACAAGAAATTAGGACTTGACACAGATATGGATACCCGCGTTCTGACCAAGGACGACGTCATTGAGATTATCAAATATCTTATCCAACTGGTTAATTCCAATGCAACTGTTGACGATATCGACCATCTGAGCAACCGTCGTGTACGTACGGTCGGAGAGCAATTGGCCAACCAATTTGCTATCGGATTAGCACGTATGAGCCGTACTATCCGTGAACGCATGAATGTTCGTGATAATGAAGTGTTCACTCCGACTGATTTGATCAATGCAAAGACTATCTCAAGCGTTATCAACTCGTTCTTCGGGACCAACCCACTGAGCCAGTTTATGGACCAGACCAACCCGCTTGCCGAGGTAACCCACAAGCGCCGTCTGTCTGCCCTTGGCCCGGGCGGTCTGTCACGCGAGCGTGCTGGCTTCGAGGTCCGTGATGTTCACTATACTCACTATGGGCGCCTTTGTCCCATTGAAAGCCCTGAAGGACCGAATATCGGTTTGATCTCTTCACTTTGTATCTATGCGAAGATCAACGACCTCGGCTTCATTGTAACGCCATATCGCAAAACCTCTAAGGCCAAAGTCGATATGGACAACAAAGATGTCGTTTACCTCACGGCTGAGGAAGAGGAAGAGAAAATCATCGGCCAAGGTAATGCACCACTATCTACAGACGGTACTTTCTTAAAAGATACGGTGAAATGCCGACAAGATGCCGATTATCCGGTTGTAACTCCTGATCAGGTCGACCTCGTAGACGTATCTCCCCAACAGATTGCCTCTGTTTCTGCCTCTTTGATTCCATTCTTGGAACATGATGACGGCCACCGTGCACTGATGGGTTGTAATATGATGCGTCAAGCCGTACCATTGATACACAATGATGCACCTATCGTTGGTACCGGTCTTGAGAAGCAAGTGTGCGAAGATTCACGCACAATGATTACCGCAGAAGGCGATGGTGTCATCGAATATGTTGATGCAACAACGATCCGCATACTTTATGACCGCACAGAAGAAGATGAGTTTGTCAGCTTCGAACCCGCTTTGAAGGAATATCGCATTCCCAAATTCCGTCGCACCAACCAGAACATGACTATCGATCTCCGCCCCATTTGCGATAAGGGTCAACGTGTGAAGGCCGGCGATATCCTTACAGAAGGCTATGCAACCGAGAACGGAGAATTGGCATTGGGACGTAATCTGCTTGTTGCTTACATTCCTTGGAAAGGCTATAACTATGAAGACGCCGTGGTTATTTCAGAACGTATGGTTCGCGAGGACATACTTACGTCTGTTCATGTTGACGAATACTCACTCGATGTGCGTGAAACCAAACGCGGTGTGGAAGAGTTTACTGCTGATATTCCAAACGTAAGCGAAGAGGCTACCAAAGACCTTGATGGAAATGGCATTATCCGTGTCGGTGCGCGTGTTGAACCGGGCGATATCCTCATTGGAAAGATTTCTCCAAAGGGAGAGAGCGACCCTTCTCCAGAAGAGAAATTACTCCGTGCCATCTTTGGAGATAAGGCCGGCGACGTAAAAGACTCTTCCTTGAAAGCCAATCCTTCACTGAGTGGTGTCGTTATTGATAAGAAGCTATTCTCACGTGCCATCAAGACCCGTGAGTCGAAAAAACAGGACAAAGAACTTTTGACCAAAATCGACGAAGAGTATGAGGCAAAGAATAATGACTTGAAAGATATCCTTGTCGACAAGTTGATGACTTTGACTAAGGGTAAGGTTTCACAAGGTGTAAAGGATTATACCGGTGCAGAAATTATCACCAAAGGTAGCAAGTTCACGATTACGGCTCTCAAAAATCTCGAATTCGATGGCATCCAGAGCAACAATTGGACGAATGACGACCATACGAACATACTGATTCAGAAACTCATCATGAACTACATCCACAAGTACAAACTGTTAGATGCAGAGATGAAGCGCAAGAAATTTGCAATCTCTATCGGTGATGAGCTTCCTTCGGGCATTCTCCAGATGGCCAAAGTCTATGTTGCCAAGAAACGTAAGATACAGGTGGGCGATAAACTTGCCGGACGCCACGGTAACAAGGGTATTGTTTCAAAGGTAGTACGTACTGAAGACATGCCGTTCTTGGAGGATGGCCGCCCTGTAGACTTGGTATTGAACCCGATGGGCGTACCTTCGCGTATGAACCTTGGCCAGATTTTCGAGGCTATCCTCGGTGCTGCCGGCCAGAAGTTGGGGTGCAAGTTCGCAACACCAATCTTCGACGGAGCCAAGTTGGAAGACCTGAAAGAATGGACCGACAAGGCCGGTCTGCCAAACCTATGCTCCACTTACATCTATGATGGCGAGACAGGTGAGAAGTTCGACCAACCTGCAACCGTCGGTATCACCTACTTCTTGAAGCTGGGACACATGGTTGAAGACAAGATGCACTCCCGTTCCATCGGTCCGTACTCTCTCATCACGCAACAACCACTCGGCGGTAAGGCACAGTTTGGCGGTCAGCGTTTTGGAGAAATGGAAGTCTGGGCCATCGAAGCCTTCGGTGCAAGCCACGTATTGCAGGAGATTCTGACCATCAAGTCTGATGACACTGTAGGACGTAGTAAGGCCTACGAGGCGATCGTGAAAGGCGATCCCATGCCGACGCCCGGCATTCCGGAGTCTCTCAACGTGTTGTTGCACGAACTTCGTGGTCTCGGTCTGAGCATCAAACTTGATTAATGTGAACACTCCTAATTAAAAGATGAATATGGCTTTTAAGAAAGATTCAAAAGTAAAGAATAATTTTACGAAGATTACCATCGGTTTAGCCTCTCCCGAAGAGATACTGGAAAATTCGTATGGTGAGGTTACCAAGCCCGAAACCATAAATTATCGAACCTATAAGCCCGAACGTGACGGCCTTTTCTGTGAGCGCATCTTCGGTCCCACGCGCGACTATGAGTGCGCTTGTGGCAAATACAAGCGTATCCGTTACAAGGGCATTGTCTGCGATCGATGTGGTGTAGAGGTCACCGAGAAGAAAGTTCGCCGTGAACGGTCGGGGCATATCGAACTCGTTGTCCCCGTTGCACACATTTGGTACTTCCGTTCATTGCCCAACAAGATTGGTTATCTGCTCGGCATGCCGACCAAGAAGCTCGATGCTGTCGTTTATTACGAGAAATATATCGTCATCAAGCCCGGTGTCATGGAAGGCAAGAAAGACGCGGATGGTATCGAACTGAACGGCTCACAAAAGATGGATCTTCTCTCTGAAGAAGAATATTTCGACATTCTCGACCATCAAGTCGACCCTAACAACGACTATCTTGACGACAATGATCCCAATAAGTTCATTGCCAAGATGGGTGCAGAGGCCATCTACGATTTGTTGAGAGACCTTGATCTCGACAGTCTGAGCTATGAACTCCGCGACCGTGCCAACAATGACAGTAGCCAGCAGCGCAAGGCCGAGGCGCTGAAACGCTTGCAGGTCGTAGAAGCCTTCCGTGCTTCACAAGGTATCAACAGACCGGAGTGGATGATTTTGAAGATTGTTCCGGTGATTCCTCCCGAACTTCGTCCACTGGTTCCGTTGGATGGTGGTCGTTTCGCAACCTCCGATCTCAACGATCTCTATCGTCGTGTCATCATTCGTAACAACCGTTTGAAGCGACTAATGGAAATCAAGGCACCGGAAGTCATTCTGCGCAATGAAAAGCGCATGCTTCAGGAAGCCGTAGACTCGCTATTCGACAACTCGCGCAAGGCTTCAGCCGTGAAGAGTGAGAGCAACCGTCCGTTGAAGTCCCTGTCCGATTCCCTGAAAGGTAAGCAAGGGCGCTTCCGTCAGAACCTCCTTGGCAAGCGTGTCGACTATTCTGCACGCTCCGTCATTGTTGTTGGCCCCGAATTGAAGATGGGTGAATGCGGTTTACCAAAGCTGATGGCAGCCGAACTCTACAAACCGTTCATCATTCGCAAGCTCATCGAGCGCGGCATCGTGAAGACCGTGAAGAGTGCCAAGAAGATTGTAGACCGCCGCGAGCCGGTTATCTGGGATATTCTTGAGAACGTAATGAAAGGTCACCCCGTCATGCTGAACCGTGCACCGACACTTCACCGTCTGGGTATACAGGCTTTCCAACCCAAACTCATCGAAGGAAAGGCCATTCAGCTGCACCCGTTGGCTTGTACGGCGTTCAATGCCGACTTCGATGGCGACCAAATGGCCGTCCATCTTCCATTGAGCAATGAAGCCGTGCTCGAAGCACAGATCCTGATGCTTCAAAGTCATAACATTCTCAACCCTGCCAATGGTGCACCTATCACTGTTCCGTCTCAAGACATGGTGCTCGGTCTGTACTATATCACCAAGTTGCGTCCGGGGGCAAAGGGCGAAGGACTCAAGTTCTATGGCCCTGAAGAGGCCATCATTGCTCACAATGAAGGCCGTTGCGACCTGCATGCCAAGATAAATTGTGTGGTTGACGACTTGATTGATGGCAAACCCGTCCGTCATATGGTAGCGACTTCCGTTGGTCGGGTCATCGTCAATCAGATTATCCCTGATGAAGTAGGGTTCTTCAACGACATCATCTCAAAGAAAACCCTGCGTAGCATCATCTCCGATGTCATCAAAGCGGTCGGCATGGCACGTGCCTGCGCATTCCTCGATGGCATCAAGAACTTAGGTTATCGCATGGCCTACACTGCCGGCCTGTCGTTCAACCTCGACGATATCATTATCCCCGAGGAGAAGGCAGGTATCGTCAGCAAGGGACAGACTGAAGTTGACCAAATCAAAGCCAACTACGAGATGGGCTTCATCACCGATACCGAACGCTACAATCAGGTCATCGACGCATGGACACACGTTAACAACGACCTTGGAAACCTCTTGATGAAGCAGATGACAGAGGCTGACCAAGGCTTTAACGCCGTTTACATGATGCTCGACTCAGGAGCCCGCGGTTCAAAAGACCAAATCAAGCAGCTTTCGGGTATGCGCGGACTGATGGCCAAGCCACAGAAAGCCGGTGCCGAGGGTCAGCAAATCATCGAGAACCCAATTCTTTCCAACTTCAAAGAGGGAATGTCCGTGCTCGAATACTTCATTTCGTCTCACGGTGCCCGCAAGGGTCTGGCCGATACGGCCATGAAGACGGCCGATGCCGGATACCTGACACGCCGTCTTGTCGATGTTTCCCATGATGTCATCATCACCGAGGAAGACTGTGGCACGTTGCGTGGCCTCGAATGTCGGGCATTGAAGAATGGAAACGAGGTCATCTCCACGCTCTACGAGCGCATCTTGGGCCGTGTTTCCGTCCATGATGTCATCCACCCGACAACAGGTGAGGTCATTGTCCGGGCCGGCGAGGAAATCAGTGAGGCCAAGGCCAAGGTCATCGATGAGTCACCTATCGAGATGGTTGAAATCCGTTCGGTGCTCACCTGCGAAAGCAAGCGCGGTGTCTGCATGAAATGTTACGGCCGAAACCTTGCTACTGCCCGCATGGTTCAGCTTGGCGAGGCAGCCGGTGTTATTGCAGCTCAGGCGATTGGTGAGCCGGGTACACAGCTTACGCTGCGAACCTTCCACGCCGGAGGAGTTGCCGGTAACGCCGCAGCCAATGCAAGTATCGTTGCAAAGAACGACGCTAAGGTCGAATTCGACGAGATTCGCACCGTTCCATTCACCGATGAGGACGACAAGGAGTGCCAGATGGTCGTGAGCCGACTGGCCGAAGTACGCTTCATCGACCCGAATACCGAGATTGTTTTGAGCACATTGAACGTTCCCTACGGTTCTTCGCTCTACTTCAAACAGGGCGATCGCGTGAAACAAGGCGACTTGGTGGCCAAATGGGACCCATTCAATGCCGTTATTGTCACCGAATATGCCGGAACATTGAAGTTCAAAGATGTCGTTGAAGGCGTCACCTTCCATGCCGAAACCGACGATACGACCGGTCTAACCGAGAAGATTATCACCGAGGCCAAGGACAAGTCGAAGGTTCCTACCTGCGATATCATCGGCGCCAACGGTAAAGTGCTCGGCACTTACAACTTCCCTGTAGGCGGACACGTCGTCGTTGAAGACGGTGCAACTGTCAAAACCGGTGCCACATTGGTCAAGATTCCACGTGCAGTCGGCGGTGCCGGCGACATCACCGGTGGTCTGCCGCGCGTGACCGAGCTGTTCGAGGCCCGCAATCCGTCAAATCCTGCCGTCGTTTCCGAGATTGATGGCGAGGTGACCATGGGCAAAGTGAAGCGCGGAAACCGCGAAATCATCGTCACTTCCAAGACAGGCGACCAAAAGAAATACCTTGTTTCGCTGTCACGCCAAGTGCTCGTGCAGGAGCATGACGCCGTCCGGGCGGGCACACCGCTGTCAGATGGCATCATCACACCAAGCGATATCCTTGCCATCAAGGGTCCGACGGCCGTTCAGGAATACATCGTTAACGAGGTTCAGGACGTATATCGCCTGCAAGGAGTGAAGATTAACGACAAGCACTTCGAGATTATCGTGCGCCAGATGATGCGTAAAGTGCGCATTGATGACCCGGGTGACACCACGTTCCTCGAGCAGGAAATGGTCGATAAGCTCGACTTTGCCGAGGAGAACGACCGCATTTGGGGCAAGAAAGTAGTGACCGACGCCGGAGACTCTGAAGTTCTGAGGCCCGGACAAATCATTTCGGTCCGCAAACTGCGCGATGAGAACTCCTCATTGAAGCGCCGTGACCTGAAACCCGTTCAGGTGCGCGATGCCGTTGCAGCCACTTCGACCCAGATTCTACAAGGCATCACGCGTGCGGCCCTTGCAACCAAGAGCTTCATGAGTGCCGCTTCGTTCCAAGAGACCACCAAGGTGCTCAACGAAGCAGCCATCCGTGGCAAGCAAGACCGGCTCGAAGGCATGAAAGAGAACGTCATCTGCGGCCACTTGATTCCTGCGGGAACGGGTCTCCGCCAGTGGGACAAGCTCATCGTTGGCTCGAAAGAGGAATACGAACGCATGCAAGCCAACCGCAAGAATGTGCTCGACTTCTCCGAACAGAGCGTTGTTACGGAATAAATTTCCGTTAAAATAGCTATGAAAAAAGGCTGTGACATGATTGTCACAGCCTTTTTTGTTTTTCAATATCAGTCCTATTACCGCGCAATATGACCCATTTCGTCGTGCAATATGGCTGAGATTGTACTGTAATATGGCTGATATTGAAATGCAAGATATAAGTTATTGATTTCCAATGATTAGTCCTTAAACTTTTGTTCTCCTAACGGCAAGCGGTATATCAAAGTAAATCATAGGATATCCAAGAATATTTTATAACTCAATATAGCTGAAATTGCAATGCAATAGGGCCAAGACGGATATGTAGGGACGCACGAGTCGTGCGTCCACTCAAGCAGAATAGCAAACGAATATACATGGTTGTTGGAGCGGACGTACGGGCCGTGCGTCCCTGCATACATTCGCATAACCCATAATCTCACTCATTTTGTGCTCCGACATGAGTGCGCTTGCATTGAGACACAAGCCGCGAAAAGGGGCTATCGCTTGCCCGTAATGGCATAAAACACCTGCTTATGCCATGGACGCGAAAGGATTCTGTTGAGCTGATCCTTGTATCGTTTCACCGTTTTAAGGTAAAACTCCTCGAAATAAGTGTCTTCGTTCTTCAGTATATGAATCAAGGCTGCCTCCGTATACTGCTCCATGATGGCTGCATCGCGCGTGATATTGCCGCCATGTATCCTGTACATCACAAGCGGTTTGTCGATGAAATACACCTTGGGGTGGCGTTTGAACACCTCCAGCCACATTACCCAGTCTTCTTTCGCCCGCAGGAATTCCTTGAAAGTGAGCCCGTGTAGTATCTCTTTCGTAAAACAAAAGCAATGCGGAGGCACCGTGAAATCGATGTCCCATTGCAGCAACAGGTTCTTATACGTGAAGTCGTACTTCGACAAATCGCTGAAAGGAGGCTGCGGCTTACCGTTATGTTCTTCCGAAAAATTCGTGACCACGACATCGCATTTCTCCCTTTCGAAAGCCTTTACGCTCTCTTCGAGCTTTGTTGGTCGCAGGATATCGTCGCCGTCTAAGAACTGGATCCATTCGCCTTCGGCCTTACTCAATCCCGTATTGCGTGCGCCGGCGCACCCTTTGTTCGCCTGAAACACATACTTGAAGCGGGCATCTTTCGCTTGCCAGCCCTTGGCTATCTGGGCCGAAGTGTCGGTAGAGCCGTCGTCAACGATGATACATTCCCAATCGGGACAAGTCTGCTGGGCCACGCTGTTCAGGCATTCGTCGAGGAAAGCCTCTTGATTGTAGCACGTTACGATAACTGATGTCTTCATGTCTTACTGTTTGTTGCCTGATATGGAGGTAGGTCCAAGGCATACCTCAACCAGTTTGTGAAACTATATTTTTGCTTGATTTCTTCGGAAAGCGGCATGTAAGGGCCCGCAAGGAATGCTCCAAGTCCATCGAAGCAGCCGTCTTCGACCACAAAAATGTTCTCCGGACGATAGAAGTCATACCGTTTGACGCTCTTGTTGTCGGTAATCAGCTTCTTACTATACCTGATAGCCTCGAACACCCTGAACGATAATCCGTTGTGTTCGCAGGCCTTGATGTCGAGCAGTATACCTGCTTTTTGCGACGCTTTCAAGTAGGTAAGGAAGCCGACTCCCTTCTTTGAAAAGGTGATAATGGGGTGTTCGAACGCCACCGAACGCCACCCCAGCACCAAATGAATGTTCAACGTGAGGTTATATTTCTGAAGTTCGTCTACCATCTTCAGCAGCGAGCCCACGCGGTTCTCTAAATAAGCCCCCGCATACATCACTTCCGTGGGGTTTACCTCTACATTGGGCATCGGAAAATCGAAGTAGAAATTGGTACACGACAGCAGGTTCGGGTAGCGCGACTTGTACTTTGGTGCGTCGTTGGGGTCGAAAACAAAGAAGCGATCAAAGCAAGGTATCACCTCAAACACCCGTGGAAACCGCTCCAAACCGTCCCATTGGTAGCCCGTCGTCTTGACGGCAACGCGCAACAGCTCGTCGATGGTCGCCGGTTCCAGCATGTCGGAACGCATCACAATGGCATAGTCGAAATACTTCGAGTGGAAACGCCGCAGCACCTGCCCCACCCTTTTGGAATAATAAGCGGCTGCTATCCGCTTTTTATACTCCTTTCTGCCGAGAATATGCTTCAGCACGAAATTCACCATCAGTGTCTTGAACGTGTGCCTGAACTTGGGAGCCAGCACAATAGCCTTGCTGAACCCCAAATATTTAAGGTTTTTCTCGATGGCCTTGTAGAGTTCGAACTCCGGAGGCAATATGACGATGAGCTTCTTATCGTGATTTGTCATTTCATTAAACTTTACCAAACTCCGCTACAGCATGAAAAATAGCTCGCTTTGGGCTAACAGACAATGGCAAAAGTCGTGCCACGACCTGCCGTTCGTGCCGGGTTGGCATAGAATTTTCTCGTATTTATAACGGAAAATCCTTGCATTTATTTCGTAAAAACGGGTTCTTATCTTGCAGTAAAAGCCGTTTTCGGTGGGTCTTGCAGCTGAATTGGCAAGCAATCTGATGGACAACTGTTGCGCTGTCGGCCAAAAATAGCTTACAAGAGTCTTTAGTTGATATTGCTTGCAAGGAAGCATCGGCGAACAAAAAGCCTGAGCGGACGCACGAGCCGTGCGTCCCTACATACCAACGAGGAAGCATCGGGGAGCAAGCTGGGCGAACCTTCTGCAAGATTGACACTGCTCTTGGGGAGAATATTCTTCCTATTCGATGTTTTAATCCTGTTTTTTCAGTAACTTTGCAAGCACATGAAATATGTCGAGGTCGTACTTCCGTTGCCCTTGGACGGGCTTTTCACCTATTCCGTTGCCGGAGACTCGGAGGCAATGATAAGGGAAGGCTGCCGTGTACTCGTGCCGTTGGGCAAGAGTAAGCGGTATGTCGGCATCGTGATGCACGTGGTTGAGGTGGAACCCGCATTCGATGTGAAGCCGATTGTAGCGGTGGTCGACCGGCAACCCATCTTGCTTCCCCGGCAAATGCGGCTGTGGCAATGGATTTCCAACTACTATCTTTCGCCCTTGGGCGACATCTACAAGGCGGCGTTGCCGGCGGGATTGAAGGCCGAGGAGGGCTACAAGCCGAAGACGGAGACCTATGTCACGCTCGCCGAAGCCTACCGTAGCGAGCAAGCTTTGCATGTGGCCCTGAACATTTTGGCGCGTGCCACGAAGCAATTTAAGGCCTTTACGGATTTTCTTTCGCTGTCGCATTGGGACTCGCTGTCGGGAAATACGACGCAAGAACCATTGACTGAACTCACACGCGAGGAGCTGATGAACGCCGCGAACTGCTCTTCTACGGTCGTCAAGGCGCTCGTCGACCGCAAGATGCTCAGCCTTTACGAGCGAGAAGTGGGGCGACTGAACACTTCCGAGGAGGCACAGGCCAAGCAAATAAAGCCTTTGAGCGAGGCGCAGGCCAAGGCTTTCTCGGCTATCTGTGCGCAGTTTTCGACGAAGAATGTCGTGCTGTTACACGGTGTTACGTCGAGTGGCAAGACCGAAATCTATGTACATCTCATTCAACAAGAGCTCGACCGGGGCCGACAGGTGCTCTATCTGTTGCCCGAAATCGCCTTGACCGTGCAGATGATGAGCCGACTGAAAAAGGTTTTCGGCAGTCGTTTGGGCATTTATCACTCCAAATACAGCGACGCCGAACGCGTTGAAATTTGGAAAAAACAGCTTTCTGATGCGCCTTACGACATTATCTTAGGCGCGCGCAGTGCCGTTTTTCTTCCTTTTAAAAGCTTGGGACTCGTGATTATTGACGAGGAACACGAGACGAGTTTCAAGCAACAAGAGCCGTCTCCCCGCTATCATGCACGCAGTGCGGCCATCATGCTGGCGGCAATGTACCGAGCCAAGACCTTGCTCGGCACGGCTACGCCCTCGATGGAAAGCTATTTTAATGCGCAGCAGGGCAAATATGGGCTCGTGACACTTTCCACACGGTTCAAGAACATCGGGCTGCCTGAAATCGAAGTCGTGGACACCAAAGACCTGCAACACCGAAAGATGATGACAGGACCATTCTCTCCCCGCCTGTTAGAGGCCATCCACAAAGCGATGTCCGAAGAAAAGCAAGTCATTTTGTTTCAGAATCGCCGCGGTTTCGCGCCAAGAATAGAATGTAAAGACTGCGGTTGGGTGCCGAGATGCACGAACTGCGACGTCACACTCACCTATCACAAGCAGTTCAACCAGCTCTCCTGCCATTATTGCGGCTTCACATACGGCGTTCCGGAAACGTGTCCCAAGTGCGGCGGCGTGCATCTCACGGGGCGAGGTTACGGTACAGAGAAGATAGAAGACAAGGTGAGAGAACTCTTTCCCGAGGCCCGCGTCGCCCGAATGGACCTTGATACGACGCATACACGCAATGCCTACGAGCGGATTATCGACGATTTCTCGGCCGGCCGCACGAATATTCTCATCGGAACACAGATGATTAGCAAGGGACTTGACTTCGACAACGTCAGTGTAGTGGGTATTCTCGATGCCGACGCCATGCTCAACTATCCCGATTTCCGTGCCTACGAACATGCTTTCATGATGATGAGCCAAGTGAGTGGGCGTGCCGGTCGGAAAGGCCGGCGCGGATTGGTCGTCCTACAGACCAAGAATGCGGACCTACCTGTTATCAATCAGGTGGTGAACCACGATTTCAAAGCGTTCGCCCGCGACTTACTTGACGAGCGATCGCTGTTCCATTATCCGCCTTTCTACCATTTGGTGTACGTCTACCTCAAGCATGCCAAGAACGAAGTGGTAGAAACGGCCTCGCTGGAGATGGGCGGTCGGCTCCGACAATACTTTGCCGACCGTGTACTCGGACCCGATAAGCCCGCCGTAGCCCGTGTGAAGACGATGCATATCCGTAAGATTGTTATCAAACTTGAGAGCAGCATCGACCGAAACCGAGTGCGAGAGGCCTTGCGTTACGTCCAAAAACAAATGATGCAGGACAAGCATTACGCCGCCCTGCACATATATTATGATGTCGATCCGCTGTAGATGCGACGTAAATCTTAGAAGTTGATGTCCACTCCGGCCCCGAATACATTGTTGTTTCGGTTGAAGTCGGCCTTGTAAGTGAGTGGTGTTCCACCCAAGTTCTCGGTCTTGTCGCTCTTGAAATGGCTGTAGAACGTGTGGAAGTAGGCCAGATTGAGATCTACTTTCTTGCTTAGATGCAAACAGACACCTACTCCGACAGAGTTGGAATTGGTAACAAACGACTTATCGTCCATGTATTCCTTGGTCAGACCATAGCTTGTGTTCTGCCAACCTGCGCTAACAGTCACCATTTTGCTTGCATCAAACTCCACACCGGCATTCCATTCCACCGTACCTCGCTTGAGTTTGTCCTCACGGTGCTGATATGAGGTGGCTTGCTTATCAAAAAAGTAATGGAACCCCGCGTTGATTTTCAATCCATCGACAGGGGTATAGCCCGCACCCACAGCAAGATAGGCCGGAATATCGCTCGCTATCTTCTTTCCGTCAGCAAATTCGCCGGTCGCTTCTTCTATCTTCTGGTCGAATTGCGTCTTGATGGCCTGCATTGCTCCTGAAATTTGGGGATTGGTCAGCACGGCTTGGGCCTGAGCAGCCGTCATTCCGGCCTTTACAAACATCACTCCCAAGGTGTTGGGCAGGTTACCGATGCTTGGCAACTGGTTCACGGCCTCGTTCTTCAAGCGCATTCGGGTCTTGAACTCATATTTTGCGGCAAAGTTCCAGCGACCTGTCTTGTAGTCGATACCAAGAATAGGAGTGAAGCCCACGCCCGTTTGGTCACAGTTCAGCTGAATGTCCGAAGCATTTGTCTTGCTGGCGTCGAGCATTGTATAGAGCGGCACTTTTCCCACCCTGATATTACGCACGTAACCATAGTAGTTGCTCATGGCATATACGCCGCGAACGCCGGCAAATACGCTCAGGTCGGGGCGCAAACGATAGGCCGTTCCGAGCGAAAGACTGTAATAATACTGCCGACCACGCATATAACTGTCGAAAGCATAGGTGCCTTGCGTGCCAAACATACGGTCGCTGCTCAGTCCTAAACGGCTTCCTGTGGCGTGATCCAAAGCCTTTGCCAACCCGGAAACGCCCATTCCAATCTCACCGACAATCTTTTCAAACGACCCAAGGCCGTTATCAAAGGTGCATTTTCCGCCACCTCCGGTCACACCGAACATGGCTTGAAACGAAAACTTCTTCCAGTTGTAGGCAACCTGAAAGGATGGGAGCACCGGCGCAAAGGCCGTTCCCTTGAATTCGCGTGTGGTTGAGGCGTTGTTTTGGTTATGTCCGAAGAGCAGATAGTCGTTGTTAATCGTTCGGCTTTGGAAAACAAGCTGCCAATTCAATGAAAGATGCAACCCATCTTCCATAAATGCCACGCCGGCAGGGTTGGAATACACACCATCGATGCCGATGGAAGCCTCACGGCTCAACATTCTGTCGAAGGCTACATTTTGATTGGTGTTCGTCAGCAGGCCACCTGCCCACGTTGTTTGCGACGCTGAGATTGCAATTGCAATGAAAGCGAATTTTAATTTATTCATCTTTAAAAACCTTAATGAAATTCGTCGCAAAGTTATCTATATTGTTCTGAATGTCGATATAATTGCCGTTTATTTTAAAATCAGTTAACGTAACGAGGCATTATTCTTGCGCAAATCTCCTTTTTTGTGCAGGAATGTGGGCGCAGTTGATAATAAATGGGGAGTATTTGTTGTTTGATTGTTGACGTATTTGATAAACCATGCGAGTAAATATGCACATTTATTGGAGCGGACGCACGAGCCGTGCGTCCCTACATACCATCAAATGGTTCGTCGCATCAGTCCGATTGATAATCAACGACTTATATATTGCTTTTCAATCTCACCCATTTTACCGCGTAAAATGGGTGGGATTAGCGTGCAAGATGGGTGAGATTAGCGTGCAAAACAGCTGAGATAACGCGGCGAAGAAATGGAGAGTGGCGCACTTCCTCTTCATTTTAAGGAAGCATGCATGCGATTGCCGGTGAGTTGATGGGGTTATGAAGGCAATTTGCATTATCTTTTTAAGGAAACACGCATGGGACTATTAAGGCTAAAGTGCGATGTCGCCAAGAATTCTTTCGGTGGACCCGACACGGCTTTTCACGAATTCTCCGGCATTGCGGCCAGCGGATTGCAGGAAAGAAGCATCGGTTTCGAACCGCATCATGAGGGCGCTGAACGCCTGATAGTCATCGATTTCAAAGCCACCCTGCGCCGTCATCAGGCCTTGAGCCTCTTGGAAATGCTTGTTATTTGGCCCGATGATGACGGGAATATCCCACACCGCAGCCTCCAAAACGTTGTGAATGCCCACACCGAAGCCGCCACCCACATAGGAAACCGTGCCGTAATGATAAATCGAAGAAAGCAACCCGAAGCAGTCGATGAGCAGCACATCGGCCGCGGAAACGTTGGTTTCGGTGGCCTCCGAATAGCGAATCACCCGCCTACCTTTCAGCAAATCGAGGATTTCAGCAATGTGTTCCTCACTGACTACGTGTGGGGCCACGATGACTTTCCAGTCTTTATGCGTTGAGAAATACTTGAGGAAAATCTCTTCATCGGGCAACCATGACGAGCCGGCCACAAAGACTTTCTGCGCGCCGGCAGTGAACTTCTCGACGAGGGGCAGCCGTTTGCTGGCCTCTTTAATCTGGAGTACGCGGTCGAAACGCGTGTCGCCGACAACCTCGACTGCCGTTATTCCCAACCTACTCAGCAGAAGTTTGCTCTCTTCGTTCTGCACAAAGAAGCGCGTAAAGCACTTCAATACACGCCCATAGCTGCGCCCATACCACTGAAAGAAAATCTGATCGGGACGGAAAATGCTGCTGACACTGTAGGCAGGAACGCCACGATGTTGAAGAATGTGGAGGTAGTTATACCAGAATTCATACTTGATGAAGAAGGCCATCACGGGCCTTACCGCCCTAAGAAAGCGGCGGGCGTTGCGTATGGTGTCCAAAGGCAGGTAGCAAATGATGTCGGCTCCGTCGTAGTTTTTGCGCACTTCGTAGCCCGAAGGCGAGAAGAACGTGAGCAAAATCTTATACTCCGGGTGCTCGTTCCGAATGCGTTCGATCAGCGGACGCCCCTGTTCGAACTCACCGAGTGAGGCTGCATGGAACCAAACATACCGGGCATCGGGGTCTACTTTCGCCTTCAACAGTCGAATAGCCTGCCGTTCTCCAGCCCACATCTTTTTGACTTTCTTGTTGAAAAGGCTTGCTACAGCCACTCCGAACAAATAAAGATAGATTACGATTTGATACACGACCTTCCGTTGGTTTTGTCATTTTATGATGTTGCAGCCTTATTTCAGCACGTCGATAGCCTTTTGCAACCGCTTCAAGGTTTCTTCTTTTCCCAAGAAAGCAGAGATGTCGAACATGCCGGGGCCCTTGCCTTCGCCGACCAGCGTCAGGCGGAAAGCATTCATGATGTCGCCTAATTTGTAGCCTTTGTCCTCGACCCATTTCATCACGACAGGCTCCTGACCTGCCACGGTGAAGTCTTCAATGCCCTCGAGCACAGTTGCCAGCTCGCTCATCTGCCGGGCCGAATAGTCCTTCCAACGCTTTTTCACCGTCTTTTCGTCGTATTCTGATGGTGCAATAAAGAAGAACGAGCAAAGCGGCCACAGCTCTTTCACGAAGTTGACACGGTCTTTCATCATGTGAACCACCTGTGTAATGCGCTCCAAAGGCTCGTCGACTCCATTGTTGGCAACGATAGGTGCAAAGAGTGTCGCTATCTCTTCGTCGCTCTTTTTCAAGATATATTCGTGGTTGAACCATATTCCTTTCTTATAATCGAACTTGGCTCCGTGGAGCGAACACTTGCTGATATCGAAGGCATCTACAAGTTCTTCGAGGGTGAAAAGCTCTTGTTCGGTTCCCGGATTCCAGCCCAACAGGGCCAGAAAGTTAATGACAGCCTCGGGGAAATAGCCGCTTTCGCGATAGCCCGAAGCCACTTCTCCGGTCTTGGGGTCGTGCCATTCCAACGGGAAAACGGGGAAACCGAGCCGATCTCCGTCGCGTTTACTCAGCTTGCCTTTGCCTTCTGGCTTGAGCAACAAGGGTAGATGGGCAAACCGGGGCATCGTTTCTTCCCAACCGAATGCCTGATAAAGCAACACGTGGAGCGGTGCACTGGGCAACCATTCCTCGCCTCTGATGACGTGGGTTATCTGCATCAGGTGGTCGTCGACAATGTTTGCCAAGTGGTAGGTGGGTAGTTCGTCGGCGCTTTTGTAGAGCACCTTGTCGTCAAGAATGTCGCTTTTGACGACCACTTCGCCGCGAATCATGTCGTTGACACGCACCTCCTTGCCCGGTTCTATCTTGAAACGAACGGTATATTGTGCGCCACCGGCCATCAGTTGCTGCGTTTCGGCAGGCGAGAGTGTCAGCGAATTGCGCATCTGCGAGCGCGTATGGGCATCATATTGGAAGTTCTTTATCTCGGTCCGCTTGGCTTCTAGCTCTTCTGGCGTATCGAAAGCGAGGTATGCTTTGCCTGCATCGAGTAGCTGTTTCACATAGTCTTTGTAGATTTCGCGACGTTCGCTCTGACGGTATGGCCCGTGGTTTCCGCCGAAACCTACGCCTTCGTCGAACTTGATTCCAAGCCAACGGAACGACTCGATGATGTATTCTTCGGCGCCGGGAACAAAGCGATGTGAGTCGGTATCCTCTATTCTGAAAATAAATTCGCCCCCGTTACGACGTGCAAAAAGGTAGTTATAGAGGGCAGTACGCACACCGCCGATATGCAAAGCACCCGTAGGGCTGGGCGCAAAACGCACCCTTACTTTTCTTTCTGACATTTTTTCTGACGATATTTTTGTGCAAATTTAATATATTTTTTTCAGTTTTGCGTATTTTTTTAGTATTTTCGCAGGGTAAACCAAATGCAATCGAATGAATATATTCAAGAAATATAAGCGCGATTATTGGCGCAATGCGACCATACGCCTTACTTTAATCTTCGTCACAGTGGTCATTATCGTGTGGTTCATGCCCCGCAATTACGGTCAACAACTGCGCTATGACATCGGGAAACCCTGGATGTACGGTTCTTTCATCGCCAAGTTCGACTTCCCGATCTATAAGACCGACGAGGCTATCAAGGCTGAACAAGACTCGGTGATGAAGACGTTTCAGCCCTATTATAACTACAATAGTAAGCTGGAAAAGGAAGAATTACGACAGTTCTACCATGATTTCAGCACGGGAATAGAGGGCGTTCCGGCTCCTGTCGTGCGCGAATTGGCCAACCATTTGCACCGACTTTATCAGGCAGGTATCATCAGTACGCCCGAGTATAACGGCATTGCACGCGATACAACCGGCATGGTTCGCATCGTCAACGGCAAGGAAGCCAAGAGCGTTTCCATCAAAAACATCTATTCAACCATGGCGGCTTACGAATCGTTGTTGCACAATCAGATGCTCATTCCCTATCGTTCTATCCTGCAACGCTGCAATCTGAACGACTATATCTCGCCCAACCTGACCTATGATAAAGAGCGATGTGAGGCCGAGAAGGCAGACCTTTTGGGAAGCATTCCCTTGGCCGGAGGCATGGTGATGAGCGGACAGAAGATCATTGACCGGGGCGAAATCGTCAACGATTACACCTATCGGGTGTTGAGTTCCTTTGAGCGTGAGATGCAAAGACGTAAGGCCACGGAGGCCGAAATCACCAATACACTGATCGGACAAATCCTGTTTGTCACCCTGTTGGTGGCCATCTTCACCCTCTATCTGCATCTCTTCAGAAAAGATTATTTCCAGAAATCGCGCAACATTGCCATGCTTTATGCCATCATTACGGTATATCCTATCTTGGTATCCTTGATGGTCAGCCACAGCATTTTCAATGTTTATATCATCCCATTTGCCATTGCTGCCATCTTCGTTCGCGTGTTCATGGACTCCCGAACGGCCTTTATCGTGCACGTGGTGATGGTGCTTTCCTGCGCAGTAGTGGTCAAATATCAATACGAATTCATCATTATTCAGCTCATGGCTGGCCTGATTGCCATCTATTCATTGCGCGAATTGTCGAGTCGTTCGCAATTGTTTAAGACGGCACTCTTCGTCACAACGGGGAGCATCGTGGTCTATATTGCCTTGCAACTCATGCAGAGCAACGACTTCTTAAAAATGGACCGCGACATGTATATCTTCTTTATCGTCAACGGAATCCTGCTGTTGTTGGCCTATCCGCTGATGTTCCTGATTGAGAAGATGTTTGGTTTCGTCTCTAATGTGACGCTCATCGAACTTTCAAATACCAACAAAGGCGTGCTGCGCGACCTGAGTGAGATTGCACCGGGCACCTTCCAGCACTCCATTACGGTGGGAAACATCGCTGCAGAGATAGCAAACTGCATCGGAGCCGACAGTCTTTTGGTGCGTACCGGTGCCCTCTATCACGACATAGGAAAGATGGCCAACCCCGTGTTCTTCACCGAAAATCAAGCCGGAGTGAACCCCCATGACAACATGAGCTACGAGGATAGTGCCAAAATCATCATCAGTCACGTGACCGAAGGTCTGAAACTGGCCGAGAAAAACAACCTGCCCACCATCATCAAAGACTTTATTTCGACCCACCACGGGCGCGGTGTCACCAAGTTCTTTTATATCAAATACAAGAACGAACACCCCGATGAAGCGATCGACATGGAGAAGTTCACCTATCCCGGTCCCAATCCTTTCACACGCGAGCAGGCCATTCTGATGATGTCCGATGCCGTGGAAGCAGCCTCACGTTCATTGAATGAATACACCGAAGAGAGCATCAGCCAACTTGTAGACAGGCTTATTGACGGACAAGTTGCCGATGGTTTCTTCACAGAATGCCCCATCACGTTCCGCGACATCACGCTGGCCAAGAAGATTATCATCGCCAGATTGATGGCCATTTACCACACGCGAATACAGTATCCCGAACTGAAGCCGAAGGCGAAAGAGGAGAAATAGAGTGCTCACCTCCGCCTCTGCCGAAGAGAGAAGAGGCGGAGCTTGTGTGCAAGACTTGTCAAATGCGGTTTTTTTCAGCCAAATTACAACACGATTTCAGTCCTATTACGCGGTAATATGAGCTATTTCACCGTGCAATAGGACTGAAATTAAAACGAGAATAAGTTGTTGATGGTCAAAATTCACTCACTCTTCATCGGTTTTCCCAGATAACTGATGCTCAAAGTGTGTTCTTTCGCGTCGGCACCTGCCACACGTCCATTCTCAACATGCAGTGAGAAGACAGTCTCGGGCGTGCCCGTTATCCTCAGACTGCCCGAAAGGAAGACGGGAACATCCGTCAAATGGGGGTCAGAAACGGTGTCGATGACCTGCCGTCCGTCTGTTGCATAATAATCCACCACCCAATAAAACCCACTGTGGTTCTCTTCCTTCCTGACAAGGCCCACGGTCCTATCCGCATGAACGTTCGTGTTCCACTGCACCTCCACGCACTCGTTTGCCGAGAGATAGAGACAGAGGCTGTAGTTGCCGTCGTCATCGTCTTTATATTCGGTTCTGACCACCTGTTTCCTCACGTTGTCGATGATGATTTCATTTGCCCGACCCACCGCTTCTTCGCTCTTCCGGCCGGTTATACGGGCAGCCAGCACCTTGTTCCGCCTGATTTCGTTGGCTATGGCAAACAATCTTCCTGCCATACTTCCTTGCAAATCGTTTATTCTCATAATGTCATTCGCCCCCGTTATACCCTCCTTATTGACAAGGGAACGCCGTGTCGGGGCTCGGGCGTTGGGGTTATCTATATTGCTTTACATTATTAATTATATGATGGCACATCGTTTTACCTTACTGCTTTACATAAACGGTAGTCGTGCCGACGCCTTTGTAGCGCAGGGCGCCATATCTGCCACCACCTTGATAATCTTGGCAGAAACTGTAGTCGTGGGCTTCGAGTTTACCTTTTTTATTGCGATAAACAGCCCATGCCATTACGGCGCGGTCGGTGGGCACAATGCCGTTTGTGTGCACTTTCCACGCATCGTTGATAACCACCACGCGAATAATGTCCGGATACTGCTGCCGAATGATGCGCAACACTTGAGCATTGAGTTGCTTGTCCAATGCACCGGGCTTGAGGGCCATCGTAGGTGGTTCGGGCTTCACTATCGCTGCGTCGACAATCTCCGAATATTCGGGGGTACCGTTATAACGGGTGTAGTACATCAGTTGCTTGTTCAGCTTCGAGGAGTTCGCGGAGAATTTATCGTGCTCCATCAGCACTTGTTTATACAGTTCGTTGGCAGCAATCAAATAGAGAGCCTTTTTGGTAGCCTCTTTCTCGGTATCCATGCCTTGATAAAGTTGCAGAACGCATTTGGCAATAAGGTTGATGTCAACAACAGAGCGTGCCATGAGTTTCATCAGCGCTTCGCGTTCGTTGCATTCCCCTCCATCGCTGTAGGGGAACATCCACCCCCGCTTTGCATCTGCCACGCCGGAGTTTTGTGTCGTGGTATATGCTTTCACTGCCCTGAAGCGACCGTTGTTGTAGGCAAGCAACATGGCAAGGTTCCACACCGACTCGTCGCAGTTGGGGTCGGCAAAGAAGCGTGCTGCCATGGGATAACGGAAAAGCTCGTCGGCGTGCATTGCCAATTTCTGTCCGTCTGCCGAAACAAGTTCTTTCACTCCGTCGTCGTAGCCTACAAGCCCTATTGTAATATCACCCAGAGTGGTGCCCACAGGGAAGGCCAAGATCTTTTTGGCCTCTTTGAGCAAGCGTGCCCACGGATAAATGAGTTGCTCCTCGCCCAAAGCATATAGGGTGGGATACTTGTAGTAGGGTTGCAGCGGGAAATAATGCGAATCGAGATGCTCGTAGGCGGCATACAGGTCTTTGTAGCTTTTCGAGAATCTCTCGGGCACGGTTTTGCTGTTGGCAAGCGGGTTTGCTGCCAGCGCAGCTTTCGAGGGCTTGAAATCCTCTTGATGCAGAACAACCAGCGATTCTGCCCGTTCCCTTTTGCTCTTGCGACTGTCATCTTGGGTAGCGGTCGTGTTGTCGGCGATTTTTTCTACGTTTTTCTTAATGGCCTTTTGGGCCTTGTTGAGCAGACCACCCAACTGTGCCTCTGCGGGCGTTGCGATGGCAAACGTTAGTACAATGGCTGCCAATACTGTTATTATTTGATTGATTTTAATCATACTTTCAACTTGCCCCCTACTAAATCTCTTTTCAGAGTAACGCCGTGTCGGGGCTCGGGCGTTGGGTTAAATTGTTTTGAATGTTATTTGTTTTAAGCACTTCACTTCTTGACCACACGACGGAAAGTCCGGCACGTGTGCCGGCGCAAGCATTCCGCCCGCGCCAGCCCCCTACTTCTTCACCTCGGCCGTGCCGTCAATCCTCACGGCGAACGTGTGGGCATTGCCGTCGCCCGTCTTGCCGTTGCTCTTGCCCACTTGGGCCGTGGTGACGTCCACACGATAGCGGCCGCTCTCCATGTCGATGTCGTAGAGCAGGGTGCCGGCCTTGCATTTCTGGTCTTTGCCCACGTTGGTAGTGAAGAAGACGCAGCTGCCGTCTTTGTCGTAAGACACAACCCAATAGACGTCGCTCTCGCGGGTCATGTCGTTGACCCTCTTGTTGCCCTCCGCGACGAAGTACACGCAGAGCATCTCCTTACCCGCCGCGTCGAACTGCAGGGCGAGGAAGTGTTTGTCGTCGACATACTTCATGATGGTGGCCTTAACGACGGTCTTCCGGACTCCGTCTATCAAGATGCCTTTCTCGCTGGGCTCTTGCCCGATGCCGCCCGTGCCGGGCTTCTCATTCTTGCCCTTCTTTCCTTTTTTGTCCTTGGGTTTCTCGCCGTCGCCCGTTCCGGGTTTCTTTTTGTTTGCGGCCTTGCGCAGGGCGAGGGTGAGATGACTGTCGGCCACCATCTTGTTGTAGCGGGTGATAAGGTCAGCCAGTCCGACCGTATCGGGCAACAGGTCGGCCAGCGACTGCATGCGCAGCACCACGGCATTGACAGCCTCATCGGTAGCGGCGCGCAGCTTTTTCAGGTCGAACTCTTTGCTGGGCGGTGTGGCCGAATAGTGTTTGAGGAACATAGCCGCAAAGGCTTCGTTGTCGGCCACGAGCTGGTCGAGGTCGGCCTTCGCGCCGATTTTGGCCACAAGGGGCTTGTACTTGGCACTGTTCAGGTCGTCGGCAAGGTTGCGGATACCCGACGTTTCCTTATTGTTGCTCTGCGCGGCCAATTCGGGATAACGCCTCATCACCTTTTCCACCTCGTCGGCCGCAGCCTGCACGTCAGCCGCACGGCGATGCTTGGCCGCCCGCACCGTGAATTGCAGGGCGCGATACGACTCGTCGCGGGCAGCGTCGAGCTGCCGTATCTCTGTGATGAACTCCTTCCCGCGGGGCAGGTTCAGCGCCTGCTCTTCTTTGTCGATGCAGGTTTTGAGTGCGGGCAGCAATGCGTTAACTTTTTCGATGTTGGCCTCCGTGCAAATGGCATGCAGGTTAATGGCATATTGCGAGTGCTCCAGATTTTGGAGGCGCTGCTTATCAAAAATATTGATTTTCATAGATTTTTTTTTGGTTGATATTAAATTTATTTTATGATGTGGGCTGACGATAAGCCTACCTACATATTTGTGCAATAGTTGCGGTTTTTAAAGGGTTATTTTTACATTTCGGTTTCAGAGTGTGACACTCTTATACTTTTCTTAACATTTTAATTTCAGAGTGCGGCACTCCTATACTTTCTTTAACGTTTTGATTTCAGAGTGTGGCACTCCTATACTTTTCTTAACATTTCGACTTCAGAGTGTGGCACTCCTATACTTTTCTCAACGTTTTAGTTTCAGAGTGCGACACTCTGGCGCTTTTTGGGTTGTTGTACCCCAAGAGTGAGGCCCGCCGCCCCGCGCCCCTTTGATTTCCTTGTTTCGGGGGCGCAGGGGCAGGGATTATTTCTTCTTCTTTTTCTTCTCCGTCATCGGGCCGCTGTAGCTGATGGTGAGAGAATACTCCTTGCCGTCTTTGCCCTTTACGAGTCCGTTTTCGAGTTTGATGTTGATGGTGCTCTCGGGCGAGCCGCTGATGGTGAGCGTGCCGGTGGTGAAGACGGGGTAGTCATCCTCGCTGGGGTTGCCCCAAGTATCAATGAGTATGGTGCCGTCGGGCTTATCGTACTCTACCCCCCAATACCACTTTCCGGTGTGCTTCTTTTCCTTTTCGGTCAGTTTGACGGGGCTGCCAGTCATGTGCAGGTCTTTGTTCAGAGTAATTATCACCCTTTCCTTACGGTCGGCCGAGAGGTAAAGATAGAGACTGTAGTTGCCGTCCTTCTCGTCTATGTATTCGGCGTTGACGATGGGCTTCTCCACGCCGTCGAGAGCTACGACTTGTGTCTTGGGTGCGGGCGGGTTGTCGTCGTCATTGTCTTTCGAACAGGCGGTGAACACTGCGCTCATCATTACTACTACTGCAAGAGCGAAAGCTGCTTTCGCTGCGCTTGCCAAAAATTGTTTTGTTTTCATTTTAAAATTATTAATTATTGATGATTGATTAGGGCTTAATTGCCCCGATTTTGAATGATTGATTAGGGTTTTACTTCTTCGTCATCGTGCCGCTGTAGCTGATGGTGAGGGTATGCTCCTTGCCGTCTTCGCCCATTACGCGCCCGTTTTCGAGTTTGATGTTGATGGTGCTCTCTGGCGAGCCGCTGATGGTGAGCGTGCCGGTTTTGAAGGAGGGCTCACTACTGCCGGGCTCGCCGTAAGCACCAATGAGGTTGCTGCTATCAGACTTATAGTATTTTACCAACCAATAAAACCCGGCGTGCTTCTCTTCCTTTTTGGTCAGGCTGATGGGGCTGCCGGTCATATGCAGGCCTTTGTTAAAATCTATTCGCACGATTTCTTTACTGTCGGTTAAGAGGTAGAGGTAGTAGTTGCCGTTGCCCCCGTCTTCGTATTCGGCCTTGACGATAGGCTTCTCGGTGCCGTCGAGGGTCACGAAGCCCGCTTTGGGTGCGGGCGGGGGAGGTGTTCCGCCGCCGTTGTCATCGTCACTACTTGAGCAGGCGGTAAACGCCGCGCTCATCATTACTACTGCTGCAAGGGCGAAAGCTGCTTTCGCTGCGCTTGCCAAAAAACTTGTTGTTTTCATAAATATTCGTGCCCCCCCTGTTAAAAACTCCTTTCGGAGTAACGCCGTGTCGGGGCCTCGGGCGTTGGGTTGTTGATATTAAAAATATGTTTTGTTGTTCTTTTCGGGAAAATCCTTTATCTTTGCATCATCATCTATATGTTACGATTATGACAAGCATGGAACTCAACCAAGAACTTTTCCGTCAACTCGCTATCGTTGCAAGCGACGAGAATCTCATGCGCAAGACCATCAAGGCCATCAAGCGCATCATAGAGAAGAAAGAAGAGCAGGATACCACGGAGCAAATCCTTGCTTCGCCCGCTATGATGGAAATTATCCATAAGGGCGATGAAGAGATTGCCGACGGCAACGTAACCCCCATTAAGCTCGAGGAGCTATGGAAATAGTTCTCCTTGAACAGGCGCGGCGCGACCGCGACTATTGGAAACGTACCGGCAACAAGCAAATCATGCGTCGCATCAGCGCCTTGCTTGCCGACATCGTGGAGCATCCCTTTACGGGTATCGGGAAACCCGAACCGCTCAAAGGACCGCTGCAGGGCAAGTGGAGCCGTCGCATTGACAAGGAACACAGACTTGTTTACTCCGTCGCAAACGGAATGATCTACGTTTATGTCTTCTCGCTTCGCTTTCATTACGCTCGATAGTTTTTCCATTTCTTCCCTTGGGTTATCTCCCTCACCCGTCTTCGCCGATGTTCCGGCAAGCGGGTGAGGGATTTTTCGTGTCGTGCGGGTGTTTACTTTTCCGCTGTTCCTTTATAGCTGATGGCGAGGGTGTGCTTCTTGCCGTCGCCAAAAAGCCCCGACGGTGTCGTTATCTCTCCGCCGGTGAGCTTCACCTCCACATCCTTCGTGGCGGGATTGACGTTGAGTTTCATCGTGCCACTCGAGAACTTGTAGGCATCATTTTTCGCCTCTTGGCCGGAGAAGAGCCATTTAGAGCCTTTAAGTACCGTTACGCTCCAGCCGTCGCTTTCTTTGGTTTTCTGCTCGGTGAGGTTGATCTGCTTGCCGTTGTGCATCGAAGTCTCGAGCGCGATTAACACAGTAGTGGCTTCTTTTCCGGCTTCAAGTTCCAGACTTAGCCAATAATAATGGGGGTTGTCTCCTACATTAGTCAGTGTTGACTTTTCAACTTTTATCTCCACGTCGTCGAGGGTCACGGTCTGCGCCTTGGATTCGGGTAGATTGTCGTCGTCACTGTCTTTCGAGCACGAGGTGAACGTCGCGCTCATCATCACTACTGCTGCAAGGGCGAAAGCTGCTTTCGCTGCGCTTGCAAAAAAACTTGTTGTTTTCATAAATATTCGTACCCCCCTGTTAAAACTCCTTTCGGAGTAACGCCGTGTCGGGGGCTCGGGCGTTGGGTTAAGAATTACACATTATATTATATATAGGCATTCAGTTGATAAAGAACTTCACGATGCTGTGCCACAGTGAGTGCCTGCATGGCGAAGCTTTCTCGGGCGGCGGGTGCTCCGGGCGGCCCGTTTGCACCACACCACGTCGGTCGAGTTCCGTGTCGATCATTTCATGTATCGTGCCAAGCAACTGCAAATGGTCTTCCGAAACTTGCATGTTGTGCTGCTGTCTGCTGCCTTGTTTTTCATCTCGTTGTTGTTTCATATCCATCTCCTCTCCTGTTTCATTGTTCTCTGTTGCAAATTTAAGCACGAAAACAGCAAAGCGACCTATCACCATCGGACAAAAAGTTATCAATATCGGACATTTTTCATCTTCCGCCGACCTATCACCATCGGACATCGGCCCTATCTAACGTGCTAATATATGATGTTTTAGCAGTGATAGGTTTAAACTATTTAACAACCTTCTTTTTTCCGCCCTCGAACATGATTTGAAGTGCAACCGAACGGAACCGGAAAACGAGTGAAATGAACCTGCCGACGCTTCGATTGGTCGAGGCTGCAAGAAAGAAACCTTGCCCGCGCGACAGAAGTTTTGCAGGAATTTAGTTGCCGATTGACAGAATTTCATTATCTTTGCAAACAGAAAAGCGGCGAACCCGACACACGGAGGTCACCTTTTCTATGAACAACCCTAAAATATGCCACGCATGAAGCACTGCAACCATCACACGTCTGATTTACAGTTCCTCCATCGGTTTTTCCCTATTTTTGAAAAGAAACGCCTCCGGCAGGCTTTCGTTGCATCGGGATTCCTCCTCTTCATTTGCCTGTTGGCGGCTTCGTGCAAAAAGCAAGCTGCCGGTTTCACGGCCGAAGAACGGCATGTCGCCGACAGTATCGTGCGTGCCGCGCATGGCATCGAGGCGCTCACACGGTTGCAAAAACAACAGGAACGCGCGGGAAACAAGCTCGGCAACATCATCGCCCTCAGAGAACTGGGCAAGGAACTGCGCAACGAAAGCCGCTTCGAAGAGGCAATCGGCTTCCACAGCGAGGGACTCCGGTTGGCCGAAGCGGCCGGCGACACGTCGGAATGGGTGCAGGCTTTGAACAACATCGGGACCGATTACCGGCGCATGGGCGTGCTCGACATGGCGCAAGAATACCACACCAAGGCGTGTATGCTCAGCGAAGAATGCAGCGATACCTCGTTTACGGCCCGGAAAAACCGCGTGGTTTCGCTCAATGGATTGGGCAACATCTATATGACTCTGGGCAATCATGAGCGGGCAACCGAGCTATTACGCCGGGCATTGAAAGGCGAACAAGCCCTCAATAGCGACATCGGACAGGCCATCAACTATGCCAATCTGGGTTCTATCTTCGAGCAACAAGGAAAAACCGACTCGGCTTGGGTGTACTATCACCTGTCGATGGCGCACAACTAAAGGGCGCACAACACGCTTGGAATGGCACTCTGCCATAACTATTTCGGTTCGCTTTACGAGAAAGCACACCAATATGACAAGGCTATCAGCGAGTATGAGACCTCCTATCAACTGATGAAGGACTCGAAAGACGAGTGGCATGCCCTGAATGCACTCATCGCCTTGGCCGGCATATCCAATGCGATGCACGACGAAGCCAAGACCTTAGACTATCTCAGCAGGGCGAAACCGATAGCCGAACGCATTCTTGCGAAAGAACATCTGGCCGACATCTACACCCTGTATTACAAGCACTACAAGCGAACCGGCGACCATCGAACAGCAAGGCAAGGGTCTGCTCTCGCTCATCAACCAACTGCTTGACATCTCAAAAGTCAAGTCGGCCGTGGGAAACAGCGATTGGTACAACGGAAACATCACGGCACACCTGACGATGATCATTGAAACTTATCGTGATTATGCCCACAGTCGCAACATCAACCTGCAGTTTCTTGCCAAGGAAACCGTGGTTATGGATTTCATTCCCCACTATGTAAACAAGCTGATGAACAATCTGCTCTCCAACGCCTTCAAATTTACCCCTGAATACGGCAAGATAGACGTTTCGGTATGGCGCGAGAAAGACCATTTGTTCATCGACATTGCCGACACAGGCGAGGGCATGGACAAGGATACGGCCGCTCATGTGTTTGAGGCTTTCTATCAAGGAAAGAACGAAATGCAGCATATCGGGACCGGTGTGGGCCTCGCACTCGTCAAACAAATCGTGGATGCCGTCGCAGGAAGCATCACGGTAGAGAGCAAAATGGGCAAAGGTTCCACTTTCCACGTCTGTATTCCCATCCATAACACCGTAAAACGGAAGGCAACCGCTACGCCGGAAACTATCAAACCGCTTCTTCCGAAACTCAAAGCACCGCTCGCAGAGAGCAAACACAAGGAAAGCGCCTGCCAACTGCTGATCATTGAAGACAATGCAGACATTGCCGCCTACATCGGCGGGCAGTTTACCGACCAATATGCCGTGTCCTACGCATCAAACGGCCGTGAAGGACTGCAAAAGGCACAGGAGTTGGTGCCCGACCTCATCATCACCGACCTGATGATGCCCGAGATAGACGGACTGGAAGTGTGCCGACAGGTGCGCACCAACGAGATTATCAGCCACATTCCCATTATCATTGTGACGGCAAAAATAACGGAAGAGGAACGAATCAAAGGCATAGAAGCCGGTGCCGACGCCTATCTTTCCAAGCCGTTCAACAGTCAAGAACTGCAAACACGGGTAGAGGCGTTGCTGACAGGACGGAAACTCTTGCAAGAAAAGTTCGCAACAACGATGGAACTCAACGAAAACGAGGAGCAAGACAGCGAACTGACCACCGATGCCGACATGCGTTTCCTCATCAAAGTGACGACGGCCGTCTATCTGCAGCTCAATAAAAACAAAGAAATCGACGTGGCCTTCCTCGCCTCGAGCATGTGTATGAGTCCCCGACAGTTCCACCGTAAGATTCATGCGCTTACAGGTTACGCACCGGCCGCCTATATCCAGCGACTCAAAATCAAGAAAGCCCGCAACATGTTAGACAAAGACATGATAATAAGTTTCACGGAAGTGGCCTATCAATGCGGCTTCGAGGCCTATCCGAACTTTGTCCGGGCGTTCAAGAACGTGTGTGGTGTGACGCCAAGCGACTATCGCAGAGATCAAGCTACGCTCGTTTCAGACACAGCTTCCAATTAAAGCGCCGCCCAATTTCAGCCCCGATGGCAGGAAAAACGTTGGCATTGTCACCCTTTCTCTGCCCCCGTAACTTCCAATATGTTCCATATCACTTTTCAATCTCAGCCATATTGCGCGGTAATATGGTTGAGATTAGCGTCTAATATGGCTGAGAATGCACAGTAAAATGGGTGAGATTGAAAAGCAAGATGCAAGTCGTTGATTGTCAATCTGAATGCATGTAGGGACGCACGGCTCGTGCGTCCACACAAACAAACATGTATTTAAGTCTTCTATCCTGCTTGAACGGACGCACGGACCGTGCGTCCCTACATACCTATATCAGCCGTATTGATACATAAAATGATTGATGGGAAAAGCTGCACGAATGCATGTAGGGACGCACGGCTCGTGCGTCCACACAAATAAACACGTATTTAGTCTTCTATTCTGCTTGAGCGGACACACGGACCGTACGTCCTTACACACCTATATTGGGCGTATTGATGCATAAAAGATTGATGGGAAAAGCTGTGCGAATGCATGTAGGGACGCACGGCTCGTGCGTCCAACCAAATAAACACGTGTTTAGCCTTCTACTCTGCTTGAGCAGACGCACGGACCGTGCGTCCCTACATACCTATATCGGGCATATTATGCGGCAAGAAGGGTGATAGTGGAAAGCGATGTCGTTCATTTGGAAAATCTTCTGCATGGAATGAGGCAAGAAAGCGGGGAAGGTCGGCACGTATTCCGGGGGAAGTTCGTAACTTTGCACGTAGTTTGCAGAGGGAATATCGACTATGCGTATCGCTAAATTCATCAAAGATTGGACGCTGTTGTGCGCCATCGGCTTCGGAAGCATCGTCTATTGGGTGTTCACACACGTTGACGTGCTCGTGCCTTTCGGCGACTTTGCGGGGCCGAAACTCGTGGCCTTGCTGCCCGTAAACCTCTTTGTGATGCTCTATGTCACGTTCTGCAAGATACGAATGGACGACCTTACACCGCGCAAATGGCATTTTATTCTTCAGGGAATCCGCACGTTTTTGGCGGCAGCGAGCGTCATTGCGGCCAACCTTTGCACCACTTCTACGGGCAAACTCCTATGGGAAAGCGTCTTTATCTGCGCCATTTGTCCGACGGCTGCAGCTGCCCCTGTGATCGTAGAGAAGCTCGGTGGTAGCATTGCCTCGCTGACGGTGTATCTCTTGATAGCCAATTGCTTCACGTCGGTCATTATTCCTTTGTTCTTTCCATTGATGGAAAAGAGTGCCGACATCACCTTTGTCATGGCGGCATGGCTGGTGCTCAAGCGCGTGTTGACGGTGCTGGTGGTTCCCTTGGCCTTGGCTTTGCTGACGCGAAAATGCCTGCCCGACTTCATCGCATGGCTGAAAACGAAGCGCAACATCGCTTTTTACATCTGGAGTTTCAACCTGTCTATCATCATGGGACTTGCCATGCAGCACATCGTACGCGCCCCCGTTTCAGGCTGGGTGCTCGTAGCTTTGTGCGTCATTCCCTTGTTATTAGCCGTCGTTCAGTTCTCCGTTGGCAAGCTGGTCGGCCATTATTACGGCGATAGTATAGGGGCCGGACAGGCCTTGGGACAGAAGAATACGGTGGTGGGTATATGGCTCACGCTCTCATTCCTCAATCCCTACGCTGCCATTGCGCCCTGCGTCTATGTGATTTGGCAGAACCTTATCAATGCCATTCAGCTGTATTACAAAGAGAAGCACGGCTATCTGAAATGGTAATCCGAACTATAAATTGGTATGATTTTTGCCCTTTGGTACGACGAAAAGCCCAAAGGCGAACAGAAAATAAAACAAAATAGGTATTAAAAATGAAAGTTATCAGCAATCAATCTTTTGGAGGCGAGCGTCCGCTCTTCGGCATCAAGGACACCCACTTGGAGCATATCACGATCACCGATGGTGAGTCGGGCATCAAATGTTGCGCGAACTTAGTGTGCGACGACTCGAAGTTCTATGGCAAATATCCGTGGTGGCACGTTGATAAAAGCCTCATCACGAATTGCTATTTCGCCCCCGAAAGCCGTTCGGCCATTTGGTATAGCAGTGATATGACCATGAAAGACTCGGTCATCGACGGGCCGAAGTTCTTCCGAGAGATGAAGAATCTGACGCTTGAAAACGTGAAAATCAACGATGCTGACGAGACTTTCTGGAGAGTTGACGGCCTGAAACTGAAGCATGTCAGCCTGCATGACGGCACTTATCCGTTCATGTTCTCGCGCAATATCTATGTGGACGGCCTCACGAGCGACGCAAAATACGTGTTCCAATACTGCAAGAACGTAGAGGTTCACCATGCCAAAATCACCACAAAAGACAGCTTTTGGGAGTGTGAAAACGTCACCGTGTACGACTCGGTACTTGACGGCGAGTACTTGGCTTGGCATTCCAAGAACGTGAAATTGGTGCGTTGCCACATCGGCGGCGAGCAACCGCTGTGCTATCTCGACGGTATCACGCTCGAAGACTGCACGTTTGACGCCGCCTGCGACCGTGCTTTCGAAGACAGTCGCAACATCGATGCCACCATCAAAGGGCGCATCACCGAGATAAAGAACCCCATCAGCGGGCGCATTGTGGCCGACGAAATCGGCAGAATCACCTACGATGCGTTTGCCAAAGAAAAGGATTGCGTGATTGAAACCACTAAATAAACAACTATGAAGCAGTTTGATTTCGACGAGATTGTGGTGCGCCGCGGCACCAATTCCTATAAATGGGACCTGCCGAAAGGCGAAGACATCATTCCGATGTGGGTGGCCGACATGGACTTCAAGACCGCCCCTTGCATCATCGATGCGCTGAAACGGCGCGTAGAACACGGCATTTTCGGCTACACGTTCGTGCCCGACAGTTACTATGATGCCATCATCAACTGGTTCAAAAGGCGACACCAGTGGCACATCGAACGCGAGGATATTCTCTACACCTCGGGCGTTGTGCCCGCAATTGCCTGCACATTGAAGGCCACAACCATGCCGGGCGAGAAGGTACTTGTGCAGACTCCGGTGTACAACTGCTTCTTTTCGGCCATTAAGAACAGTGGCTGCGAAGTGTCGGAGAACCCACTTCGGCGCGAAGGAGACAGCTATGTGATAGACTTCGACGACTTTGAACGCCGCTGTAGTGACGAGAAAACCACGGTGTTCCTGCTTTGTAACCCCCACAATCCGGCAGGTCGCGTGTGGCGAAAAGACGAACTCCGACGCATGAACGATATCTGCTTGAAACACCATGTGAAGGTGATTGCCGACGAAATCCATTGCGAACTCGTCATGCCGGGGCACACATTCCAACCCTTTGCGGCCGTCGATGAGGCCTGTCGTGACAACTGTGTAGTGCTCAACTCGCCCTCCAAGGCTTTCAACATTGCTGGTCTGCAGATTGCAAACATCGTGTGTCACGATGCAGAATGGCGGCGACGCATCAACCGGGCCATCAATATCAACGAAGTATGTGACGTTAATCCGTTCGGTGTTATCGCCCTGCAAGCGGCCTATAACGACGGTGGTGAGTGGCTTGATGCACTCAATCAATATATCCACGAGAACTATCTTGCCCTCAAAGACTTCTTCCGTGAGCGGCTTTCCCGGCTCGAAGTGTGTCGCCTCGAGGGCACTTATCTTGCATGGATCAACCTCTCTCGCATTCCGATTACGGCCGACGAAGCCGCCCGAAGGTTGCTCGGAAATGCCAAGGTGATGCTCAACAGCGGCACGATGTACGGCAGAGAAGCAGGCAATTCCTATCTCCGCATCAACCTTGCCTGCCCACGTTCCACGTTGATGGAAGGCTTGAAGCGCATCGAAAGCGAGTTGGTTGGCATGTAACACCCGACGGACTACCCCGCAAGTGAGAAATTTTAGCGTCTATACGCTTTCATATCATCTTCTTATTCATGGCATAATGGTAAAGAAAACAAAGCACATTGCACTCTTGTTCTTCCTGTTCGGTCTCCTTCAAGCATCGGCACAACAGGTCAGTATTCATCGGCTTTCGAACGGAATGACCGTTTGGTTGAACCCCGACACGGCCGAATCGAAGTTCATCGGCTACGTAGTTGTGAAAGCAGGAGCACGAGATTGTCCCAATACAGGCATTGCTCACTACTTTGAACACATCATGTTCAAAGGTACGCAACTGATTGGGACCACCGACTACGCCAAAGAAAAACCTTTGCTTGACGACATCAGCCGGCAATACAACCGTTTGGCACAGACCACCGACCCGAAACAGCGCACGACCATACAGCTCGAAATCAACAAACTTAACCAACAAGCGGCTCAATATGCCATTCCCAACGAGTTTTCAAAACTGCTCACGCGCTACGGCGGCACGGGCATCAACGCCTATACCGACCTTGATGAAACCGTGTATCACAGTGAGTGTGCTCCACAATACATTGAGCAATGGTGCCAACTCAACAGCGAACGCTTCATAAACCCTGTGTTCCGGCTCTTCCAAGGCGAGCTTGAAACGGTCTATGAAGAGAAGAATCGGGCCGAAGATAACTTTGGTATGCAACTCATGGCACGCCTGCAAAGCATGGTGTTCAAGGGTAGTGACTACGAATTTCCAGTCATCGGAAGCACCGAAAACCTCAAGAATCCGCGCTTATCCGATATGGATGCCTTCTATCAAAAGTATTATGTGGCGGGTAATATGGGGTTGATCCTCTGTGGAAACTTCAGGGAGAAGGACATCATTCCCCTGTTGGAAAGGACATTCGGACGCATCAGAAGCGGGGAAAACCCGATGAGAAAGCCCTTCTATTTGGCTGACTTCAACCCCGAAAAGACCCTGAAAATCAAGATTCCTTTTCCTTTGATCAAGGCCTCGGCATTGGTGTTTCGCGGTCCAACCCCACGCGATCACGACTATACCGCCATGCAGATTGCTATGCGATTACTGTCGAACAGCAACAATAGCGGGCTCATCGACTCGCTCTCCGTACATCATCATGTGATGTACGGCATGGCAGCAGGTGCCGATATGTTCATGACCCGCGAGGTCGGTCTCTTAGGTTTAGCGGCCGTGCCCAACCTTCCTTTCGGTTCAAAACGCAAGGCAGAGCGACTCCTTTGGCAGCAAATCAACAAGCTGAAACATGGAGATTTCTCCACAGAAAGCTTCGAAGCAGCCAAGACAGAATATCAAAAAGAGACGGAACAACAGCTTGAAAACATTGGTAATCGCATCGTATTGATGGCCGGTTGCTATGCAGCCGGCATGGATTGGAACGAATACTTGGCGCATATCTCCATGATTTCGCAACTCAAAAAGGCTGACATTGTGGCAGCCTGCCAGCGTTATTTCAACAATCATTACCTGCTTATTCACAAGAAATTCGGCAAATACAAGAAGGATAAAATAGCGAAACCGCCCTACAAACCCGTAAAGACTGATAACGAAAGTAAGCAATCTGCCTATGCTGAACAGCTGGCATTGACTGCCACACCCACGCTCTCTCCACAGTTCATTGCATTTGGAAAGGACGTCGAAACACGCCATCTTGCACAGCAAGCCGACCTATATGCCGCGCCAAATCCACGTAATGATATCTTCCAACTCACGCTCTCTTGGTACCAAATCCACGTGCAAAAGCCCGTCCATATGATGTCGGATCTCTTTGATTATTTAGGCACTTCGTCACTCAAAAAACAAGCTTTTGCGGCCCGATTGCAGGCACTTGGTACCACGCTCAAGGGTGACTACACGCTCAACCGCATGACAATTGAACTCACAGGCTTCGACAAGAACCTCGCAGCCTCGATAGACTTGCTCACCGATTTGCTGAAGAATCCCAAGACCGACCGGCCGTCTGTTGCGACAATGAAGAAGGACGCACGCCTCGGCGACAAGTTTTTTGATAAGGACATGGAGTCGGTTCGCAGCGCCGTTTTGGAAAAAATCGCCCTCGGAACGAACTCCACTTACCTGCAAGACATGCCGACAAGCGAGCTGAAAAGACTCGAAGTGCAGGATATTGAGGACCTCTTTAAATCGGCACAAAACGGAAAATTGACCGTCACCTACAGTGGAAGACTTGCCATAGACAGCGTGGCCGAGATGCTGAACCCCATTGTTTCGCCCGTAGAAAGACAAGATTACACGGGCTATGACTTCAATGTAGAGCAGCCCGAACACACGATTTACCTCTATGACAAGCCCGATGCACGTCAAGCTGTCGTTGGAACATACACCGTTCTACCACCGCTTGACACTGAAGAAAAGCAAGCGCGCTTCACGATATGGCAGCGTTATTTCAGCAACGGCGGCCTCAACAGCGTGCTATTCCGCGAACTTCGCGACCTTCGGTCACTGGTTTACACCTGCAGCGGCATCGCTTATACGCAGTCGTTTAAGGCAAGGAAAAACCGCAATATCGGCTACTTCACTGTGGCAGGCACGCAAACCGACAAGGCGCTCACCACGCTTTCGCTTATCGATAGTCTGCAAAACGACATGCCTATCGACCGTCGAAACCTACAAAACGCACGGCAATCGGCACTCAACAGCATCAACAATTCGCGCCCCACATTCCGAGATCAGCCCGACTATATGGCCGAAGCTGTCCTCAAAGGTTATGCGGAAGACCCCAGCAAGGCTCGCACTTCGGCCATCATGCAAACCACCGACGAGGCCGTCATCAGCTATTATCACGACGTTGTTCAGCCCGCTCCGCGTTCCTATTTCATCATCGGCAACCTGAAAGCCATCGACCGCAAGGCCCTCGAACGCTATGGTCGTGTTGTAGAATTAAAGAAGGAAGACATCTACAGATAGTCAGCCGGTTTGTAATATCAGCCATATTTGCACGCAATATCAACCTTATTGCGCGGTAAAATGGCTGATATTGGCACGTAAAGTGGCTGATATCGCGCGCTAATATGACTGATATTGACGACATTCCAAATGAAGGGAAAGACGTGTTGTCAATCGTCAACAACAGATAAAACAGCAGATTCAGTATATAAACTTTGCCGCGTTGTACCTGTTTCTATCCTATTTTAACTATATTTGTAGCCGGGTATCCGCTATCCCGCAGGTCAATTGTCAACACATAAATTGGATTTTGACAAATGAACCGCTGACAAATACGACAAAGAGTCATTGCTGTAAGCGGTTTCATGGCCTTTAACAATGTTTGGAACTGACGCCGTTTTGTAGCTATTATGTCGACAAAAAGAAATGAAGTGTAAAATTATCGTTTGTTTGTTGTCCCTACTTTCCTTTGTTATTACAGCAAATGCACAAGTCGAGATTGCCTTTTCGCCCGATTGTCCGGGGCAACTACGGGGCCAGACATCATGCCACAATGGAGCATTGATTGGGAGACAGGTTCCTCATACGAGTGGAACCGAAGGAATGGAGCGCATGAACATACGTGGACTATCAACACTTCGCTCTTTCGTTTAGGACTTACCACCAATGTAGAACTGCGTTTCCAATTAGATGAGAGTGCCACGTTGGCATCTCAGAAGCTCTATGGTGGCATATCCAATGCATCTGTCGGGACAAAGATAAAAGTGTTTGAAGGGTCGAAAGGCCTGCCGAAAACAGCCTTCCTTGGGACAATTCTCCTTCCCGGGAGCAGTCAATCTCATTATCTCCCCAAGCATATTGGCGTTCAATCCCACCTGTTGTTTGAAAATAACATAACGGAATTTTTCAGTATAGGCTATGATATTGGAGTGGAATGGAGTGGTGAGACGCATCGCCCGGATATATTTTTCGGTGCCGGTTTGAACTTCCAGCCTACGGATAGGTGGTGCTTTTTCATAGAAAGTTATAATCGCTTCAATTCTGAAAAGCAGGAGGACTGGGCCAGACCCGGCCATAGAAGCCACTTCAACTGTATGGGTGAAACGGGCGTTTCTTATATCGTCATACCGCGATTGCAGCTAAACATGTATAACGACATCTGCTTTAACGAGCCTTTTAAATATGTAAATCTCGGTGTAGGAATGGCCTGGTTACTCCACTAAAGAATTTTTAGTTCCACTAAGGTACAATTAGAACGCTTTTAGGGTTGTGTCTACCACCGACCTTGCGCGTTTCAATTCCACTAAGGTACAATTAGAACCTCAGATAGTGGCGAATAAGACTGCGTCTCCGATATTTCAATTCCACTAAGGTACAATTAGAACGCAGCGGCTCCTTTCTGAAGGGTATCCTTAAATCCTGTTTCAATTCCACTAAGGTACAATTAGAACTTCACGCGGTACGTTCTTGGTTACCCGTTGATCCTGTTTCAATTCCACTAAGGTACAATTAGAACTTCACGCGGTACGTTCTTGTTAACAAGCTGAGTAAGTTTCAATTCCACTAAGGTACAATTAGAACGCCCGGAACTGGTGAACAAGCTCCTGCTTACCATGTTTCAATTCCACTAAGGTACAATTAGAACTAAAATACTTCAACACATCATGGTTCAAGCAACTCAGTTTCAATTCCACTAAGGTACAATTAGAACCCCACACGGAGACTGCCGGTGGGAGCCGCCTGTCCGAGTTTCAATTCCACTAAGGTACAATTAGAACCAGGTAATCAAATGCAGTCTGGGACCATCCGTTCGGAGTTTCAATTCCACTAAGGTACAATTAGAACCAGGTAATCAAATGCAGTCTGGCACGATTGGTCCGGTGTTTCAATTCCACTAAGGTACAATTAGAACGAGGTGAGAAAACTCTTTAATGCTTCTTTCATCTTGTTTCAATTCCACTAAGGTACAATTAGAACTTCTTAGCGGTCTCATTGTTCAACTGAACTTGACTTGTTTCAATTCCACTAAGGTACAATTAGAACCAGGGAAACACAGGCGGCGAGAAGAAGCAACTCAGTTTCAATTCCACTAAGGTACAATTAGAACCAGGTAATCAAATGCAGTCTGGCACGATTGGTCCGGTGTTTCAATTCCACTAAGGTACAATTAGAACGAGGTGAGAAAACTCTTTAATGCTTCTTTCATCTTGTTTCAATTCCACTAAGGTACAATTAGAACTTCTTAGCGGTCTCATTGTTCAACTGAACTTGACTTGTTTCAATTCCACTAAGGTACAATTAGAACCAGGGAAACACAGGCGGCGAGAAGATGCACAAGCGTTTCAATTCCACTAAGGTACAATTAGAACCCACCATTCTTGAAAATGAGAAGGTCGATATATAAACCGTTTACTGCGATACAAAGGTACTAAAAAAAGAGCAAAAAAATGTCGATACCTAAAAATACATTTTCCGTTGGGCTTCGACATATCTTTTGCTGTAATATGTTTCAAGAAGTCAAAGAGCGACTCTATTATATATTAGAAGACACTATAAATAATCTTATTACCACATCGACAACTTTACAGAAAGTTATCTGTTGACATTCGCTCCTTGCCAAGAATATCCTTACTCATATGATAACCCATTTTATTGGAGAATATTATCACACTATCTTCTTTTTTATCAATCAAGTTTTCGATCTTATGCTGCAACTCCCGCAGTTTAACTTCTGACAGTTCGCCTTCAAACACAGAATTCTGTATCCAACAAAGATATTGCCGACACTGTTTCAACATTTTACCAACACGCTTTTCAGCCACATCATAAATCAGGATAACATACATATAATTACCAGTACATCTTAAAAGGTTTATATTCTTCTATCCCGAGTATATCTTTCAAGAGCTTATAACACTCAAGTTTTATCAGATGACGATAACTCACATTACGTCCCAAGGAACGATGACGAAATGTTTCATTATAACGTTCCTCCATGGCTGCAACAAAAATCTTTTTCCCTTTATCATTTAACAGGCAACTATTCAACTTCCAATCAAAATGACTCTTTTGAAGTACATGTTTGTTGAGTACTTTGAATATAACTCGATCAACTATAATTGGTTTGAAGATTTCAGATATATCCAAGCATAAAGAATAACGGCGTTCTCCTGGCTTGTGCAGAAAACTAATCGTAGGGTTCAGTTGAGTTTGATGAATTGCGCGCAGCGTTTCTGTATAGCACATCATATTACCAAAAGAAACTAAAGCATTCACTTCATTCTCTGGAGGTTGTTTCGTGCGACTGCCAAACTTAAAATCATCAAGTACGATATCAAAAGCAGAATAATAAATTCTACGAATATTCCCTTCTGTTCCCATCACTTCTTCAACAGTTTTCGCTTCAGGAAGAGTTTGTGCAAATTCTTTCATTTCGGCAATCTGCCCTTCAAGTTCTTTTCCTCTCCTATTATAATAGTTCAAATTCATCACCATATTCCATGCCGCACCTTGAATGAACTTTCTTGCCAGTTCTACCCGTTTTTTTGAGCTTTGATATGTTTTTGCCTGTGCTAACAAAGCCTTTCCTGATAGCAGTCCTGCACGAGGCATGAAACTCCCTGTATAATTCTCATAATAATCGAAGAAATGAACAGGCACATCGCGTTGCCCCAGAAAATTATATAGAGAACTATTCGCTTTCAAACTACCAAACGCATATAATACAGCAACATCCTCTATCGGAATAAAACGAGATGGTTGCTTCGTTTCATTTCCTTGTTCATCTATGCTAATAGGCGTAAACTTCAATGTATTGTCTTTACGCTCCATCAATCCCGGATTAAACAAATAGAAACTCCTTTTCATAAATCTTCCTCCATCTCATTTGAATAACAGAACTCAAAATAGCTACAATTCTTACATAGACCTTTCTTCACTATAGGAGGGCATAAATCCTGTTCTATAATATTACAGATATCTTGCTGAATTAAAGCAATATTTTCGCGATCCACATCTGTCAATACTACTTCCGATGTCTTTCTAAGCTCAGGATATTCCAATATTCCTTTCACCCCATTAATACCATGCTGTTCGAAAACATACATATAGTATTTCAATTGCCATTCATGCGCCTTCGCAACCTTATTCGACTTTTTAATCTCATGAATAACTTTATTCCGAGCATCATAGTAATCTACTTTTATGCCATCTATCGCAACTTCTTCATACTTCACTGAGCGCTGCGGATAACTATCTTCATGTATCAGTTTGCCTTCATACACCAAGTCCGAATTATGTTCCATGTTTATGCCGTTAGCAAACAGCCACAGCTCACGATGACAAACAAAATAATAATTTACTAAGGTTCCAGAAATTCTCATAACTAATTTAGAAAAATAATGTATCTTTTAATATCTGAGTATTTATTCCATCCTCAAGAGAATATACAGGTTCCCAAGATTCAAGATAAAAAAATCCATATTGCAAACTACCAAACGTTTTTAATATCTCATAGTCTTTCCCTGACGGATAGATAGAAAATGTAAAACTCGACATTAAGCTCATCAGTTGTCTCATTTTCAACTTATTATTTATAAAATTTCCATTTTTGTACAAGACTAATTCTAAATATTTTCCCCAAACCTCTTTACCATCTACAGCATTCCCTATTATACAATTAAAATCTCTTGCTATTTGCAATTTTTCTCGTAATAAGTCTTTATCTAATTCCATAGGAATAAAAACTGTAATACTAGTATTATCTATTATTCTGATGCAATTATTTACTTGAGGATAATTTAAAGATATAACTGCATTATATAAATCCTGAATATTTTGTTTAAAAATTGATTGATTTGACTCATTAATATTAGTCATTATAATATCATAAAGAAAATCAAAATCCTTTGACTCTAATATGTTTTTATATAAATGCGTGTTCTTTAGTTCCACTACTTGAAGCCTTGCATCATTTCCATACAAGAATTTTTCAGAATCGCAATCAAACAAATATAATTTACAACCTTTTTTACTTGCATTTCTATTAACTCTTCCCGCAATTTGTTCTTCACTGTCAATCAAAGAAACATCCTTGAAGCCTAAATCCATATCAATGTCTACACCAGCCTCTACGACTTGAGTAGTAATCAGTAATATTTTTTTATTCCTATTAGAAACAGATTTTAATTGTTTTATAATCTTTTGTTTTTGAGGCTCTAATATGGTACCTGAAAGAATATAAACATCATCAAAAAAACGGTTACATTGTTTTATCCATTTTAAGAAATCACCAGCTGTTCTTTTTGTAATAAACTCAATAACCGTAAATACGCTTTGAGGATTTCTCTGATTATGTTCTGCATAAAAAGCAGATTTTTTTATTACAAATCCTGCTAACTTTTCCAAATATCCCCCTTTTTGTTCCTTCAGAGGTCTCCCAAGTCCCAATAATGAGAAATCAAATTTTATTCGATTGCAAAAGTTCGGATTTTGAAAATATTTTCCCTTATTAGATATAAGAGATACAAATCCATATTCTTCATTTTGCAAATCTAATAATTTCCCCAATTTAGGCAATGTTGCAGACATGAGAATGAATCTCATATTGAAACACGTAGCATATTCGGATATAAAATATGCCATTTTATCCCAAATAGCAGGAGGATAAGTTTGTAATTCGTCCATAATCACAACAGAATTAGCTAATCTCTGCAATAGATAATTTGCATCTTTTTTATTCGTTGTAATTACATTAAAGAAACGTACATGCGATAAAAGAACTATTGGATAATCCATAAAAATATTATCTAAATAGTTCAAATATTCATCACCATATTTTTTAGAACCCATTTCTGCTTTAGAATGCATCTCAAACACTTCTACATCCTTAACACTCAAAGTATCCTTCAATGTTTGAGCTGTTTGCGTAATAAGTGTTGTAAATGGAAATACATAAAAAACTTTATTAATTGAACTATCACACTTTAGTAATTCAGCTAATGCAAGAATAGAGATATTTGTTTTTCCACCTCCCGTGGGCGCTTCTAAATAAAAAAGTCTTTCCCGCAAGTTCTTTCCTATATTATGTAAGGTTTCAACAGCCATACCCTCACGCAATATATTTAAGTTGATACAGCTTACATCCTTATACTCATCTGCTTGGATAAATTTTTCTTGTTCTAATCTTTGTATTATACTTTTATTATACGGCTTACTACTTTGGACTGCACCAATAATCTTACTACGCAAAGTTTCATTAATAAAGCCAGTATGCCTATACATATCATCCCAATGATTCATAAAATGGGCTGTTGCCAAATAATCAGCAGTCGTCAATAGAGAATATTCTAATTTTACAAGTGCAAATAATGGGAAGCCATGTTCTAAATGCTCATTTTCTTCATTAAAGAATTCAAATAAGCAATTAAAATTTGCATTCAGGAGTAAACCTTGATGAAACTTCTCTACAGTCTCATCACTATATGAGAGATTTAACAAAGAAAGAAAGGGCCTTAATGTTAAAAGCTGTTCGAAGCACCAATTATCTTCATCTTGACACTCGAACAAAGCTTTTTCATGATGATTATAAATAGGATAGCTTAAATATAAGATTATATTGCATAAAAACATCTGCTCTCCGTCAGTCAGGTCTTCCAACTCACACATTTTCTGAAAAGCGATAGCTAAGTATATATATATACTTATTACAGAATGCTGAGATGAAAAAGGATGATCTACATATAGTAGTTCCTCATTATTATTCATCTTTTGCTTTTGGAATATAGCATTCATTTTCCCCAAATCATGAAATGCAATCGCAGTCCAGAACATTTCTTCGACAAAATTACCTAATGCCTCTTCTAAGTTCCCCTCCAATGATTTTCTGATAAGAATTTTAATGATAGGCACCAGACTATTATCCTTTGCCAAAGTTCTAGCATAAGAATAGGTTAAAGCAGAATGTTCTGATAGTAATTCATGTCTACATTCACCTCCATTTTCCACACAATGAGCATAGTACTTATAACTGTCTTTTATGAGACCATCAAAAAAATCCTTATCAAAATCTTTCATAATTATATTAACTGTACTATTTGTGAATTACCTATATCATAGAAATCATTACTGCTAAGTGAGTTTACCATGTCGGGCTTAAATGTTGCATTAGAATAAACGAAATCGCCATATTCATATTGATAAAGTTCTTCACTAAATCCTATAGGTAAACGTTCAAAATAGAGAAAGGGAGGGATATTAGACGTAGATATTGACATAAATCTTACTATATACTTACTTACAGCTTCCTCTTTTCTAAACAAACTTACAATGTGAGTCTCTTTCTCGAAATTAAAAATATGTGCATCCTCATAAGCCTGAACATTAGTCCACCATACAGAGAATTCATTTTTTCCTAAATAAGGTAAGAATTCTGCTCTAAACGACAAAATATTATCATATAAAGTCTTTTCAAAAGGGTTTGATAAATCTAATAATACGAAACATCGATATGAAGGCCTCAATAAAACTTGTTCTTTAATAACTAAATTCCCACCATCTTCATTACTAGCAAATCCCGTTCCGTTATTATAGCAAAGAGTTTCTTTTACATAATTCCCTTTATCACATTTCAATGGCTGTATACCGACCTTTAGGTGCTTTAACTTTTGATAATACTCGGGAAGTTCTCCATTCTGACAATATCCCCTTAAACCGATAATAGCACCTAACATACCTAAAAGTGCAGGCTTATGCAACATATTGTATGTTAGATAAATGCCATCATTAATATCGGGTTTCTTTAAGAACCCCATTTGTGCACATAAATCAAAGGATATTAACATCATATATTATTATCTCATTATATATCAAAAATTTTTACTACATCTAATAGACCTTTAGCTTCACACGACAATTTGTTCAGATAGACCTCTACACTTTCTACATTATCTTGTATCTGCTGTAAATGATTTGAAAGTTTACTAAAATCAAAAACCACCCTTCCTTCTTGCTTCTCGGATTCCATTTCTACTAAAGTATCTAGACTTGGCAATACGAGTTTGGAGTTCTTCTTTAACTGTATCCAAACCAACATTTCATTCTCACTACCAATCTTTGAAGCTGAGTCAAGCCATGTTACTCCACGACGCATAGCCTCCTTCAATTTATCAATATCATCAATACTTAATGTACATACATCTTTACCTAATATATTATACATTTCATAGAGTGTCTGAGGATTAACAGAAAAGTGATGGAGATAGTGCCCCTCTTCCAACCTTGATTGGCGTCCATTAGTCGTCATTCCCTTTTCCGCTTCTGGATTATCTGATTTATTACTGAAAGGGGATAATATTTGCTCCGTAAATATATTATTTTCTTTCCACTTATTTACACCATGATCTACTTGGACAGGACCATGTAGAGATATATTTGTTTTTCCTGCAAAAGTTGCACCGAAAAGTCTAATATCTATGCATGATAAAAGATTTCTAGCTACAGTTTCTTTGGTATTCTTTTTAGGATAATCACCAAAAAGTTTTATATATTTGTCATCTAAAGACAAAGGATTCAGATTTTCATTAAGCGTTTTGAAATAAAAGATATTCAATGTTGGATTTATAGTCCTCACATAATTTTTAATCGTATATTTCAATGCTTTGTCTGTAGCATATACGATACCATTAGGTAAGGTTCTGGGTTGTCCTGAGAAGTCCGCATTATAATTTGAATTAATAGCTTTTACTACGACACAACCAAACACTCTGTTTTCAAACTTTTCCATAATTGTATTATTTTAATTGTTATTCGTTATTTCTTTTGTTTTTTCATATATAGTGCAAGGACTAAAGCAACCTGCTAAAAAGTATTTTAACAGTGGCTTCATATCTATATCTCCCCCATAAGTCAAAACTTGTGAAGCCAAGAACTCGAATCTACCTTTATATATTTGATTTATATCATGTTTATAAACCGTTACTGTTTGGGCGATAGCATCTTGCAAAAACCGGGATTTCCCTTTTTGTAAATAAGGCTCTAACATTGCATACGTTTTGTTAGTTGACACACTCCTATCCATAAGGTAAGAAACAAGTTGTCCTGCTCCAAAAGCAAAAGACTCTGGGGACAACAAGTCGGTTTCACCTTTAGTTACCCGACTGATTTCATTCTTTAATTCATTAATTTTTGTAACCATATTTTCTCTTTTATCATTTTGATTGAACATTTTATATAAACTAAACCATATATTTATTTTCTTTTTTATCGAATTATTCCATTCAAATCGTTTATTTTCAAAAGTATCCAGTTTGATATTAGACAGGACAGACTGATACATTATATCATCAAACATACTCGCATTTATAGCATTTGTATCTGACTTATATATATATGCGTAAATAGCTTTTCTGTATTTTTGCATAAGATTGGACATAAGTGTTCCTCCTATGACATAATTTGAATCTATCTCACCGAAATAATTCGTCACGTACTTATCTTCCTTAATCTTCACTAAAGAGTTATTAAAGACTTCCCTGACAGCAACTCTTTCAAAATCAAATATTGTTTTTATACTGATTTCACGCTCCCGCTCAAATGACTTATCTTGAAGACTTGAACTATTTGTCACATTTGAAACAACAATATCGCCATCCAAATAATATCTGAACAATGGCACAAAATCAAAATCATTGATGACAATGCCCGATACAGTTTTCGACAGATTAAGTAAATAGTAATTAGGCAAAGATTTCATGTTGTACTTTGCGAAAAGTTGTTTTAGAAGATCCCGAAAAGATAACGTATCACCACTCTCATTAAATAGTTTGATTACACGTTTATTCCATTCCCTTCCATCAACCATAATTGGTAGAGGATTTGGCAAACATTGGGGTTTCCTCCTTAATAACTTTTCAAAGGTATAAAGAGTAATAGCATCCTCTTCTGAGAATCTTTGGCTTACACCATCTTTTAGAAAACTTGTTCGATGTCTAAGAAATGGCTTTTTTTGATTATATGCCGTAAAAAATCCAACAGAGCCAAAATGCTCCTTTAACATTACTTCTCCACTAAATATTTCTTGTTTTACATACCTATTATGCAACTCTTCTTGAACATCAATCGGAATCGTCCTAAGATATAAGTGAAGATAATCCTTTCCTGTCAACAGAGAATATTCTGCTATTAATTCAACAGCATTAAGTATCTTATGCAAATTATTGAAGAACCCCATTATTTGCTTACCATATATAAAAGGTTGATTAGAGAACAAATCTCCATCTTTTTTCTTTATTCCATAAATCGACAATGAATTGCTTTGATAATCTTTCAATCTTTCTTCAATAACAATCCGGCGCTGTGCCCTGATAAGAGCATTATTGCTTTTAAGCTCTTCTTTTGAAGGCTTATCTGACTTTTTGAAAATTTTGATTCCTAACTCTGATTTTTCCTTGTCGTTGAAATTAAAATTAAATGCAACAGCAAATGGAGAACAAGAATGTATCTTCTTTTTCTTATCAAACTTAGAGACCTTATTCATCGTTATGTATTCTGTAGCTTCTTGATACCGAATACAATCATTCCACAACTTGATATCTTGATTCTTTCCATCGTAATAATCATAATCAATACTTTGCTGAAGATTTTGATTTGCCCAATTTCCTGTTTCATCAATATCAATAAACACATGAAGTCCTTTGTCTGGCTGAATATTCCATTGCATAATATCAGGAATATCAGACAACAATCCGTTAGTAAAATTAATTATTTCCCTTATCATACACTTCTATTTTATTTCTATAAATCCAAAACCTTGAGAACACAATTCGCCCAAACCACCCTCATAGGCTATCTTCATCAATTCTATTGGAGCCTTCAAGCGGAAATCATAGCGATAGCCACGAACGCGAGTTTGCTCGGGAGTGTCAGCCTTGATTGTAATAAGAACAGATTTCGGCTTATGAGTCAGCAACTCAAATCCAAACGAAGAGATGTCTCCCACAAAAGGGCAGCCATAAAACGATTCATAACGTGCAAGAAGCCCCTTTAACAAGCCCTCCTTATAATGATTGTCTAAAGGAGAGAGATATTGTACCCGATTATCTTTCTTCTCCCGAATACAGATAGAAGAGTTTACACGGAAAGTCATTGCGTCTTCTAAAGGCTTAGAAGATAAAGCCTCAATGCCGACTACATCCAAGGCTACCCGATAATCCTTATTCCCAATCACTACATGCTGATTGGCAAACAAACCATGGACAAACTCGGCCGTACTTTTCTCCGGAAGGAAACTGACAAACCACTCCACTTTATCGCCGATGATGTTGATACAACCCACCTTGGGCATGATCCGGTATTTTTCAAACTGGAAACGCGAATAACAGAACAACTTGAAATGCTTTCCATTATCAAGCTGAAAGCCATTATCATGCAACCAGTCCGAATAAGCTTTATCAGCATTCGACAATATCTTATATATGACTGCTGACTGTTCATACTGATAGTTTATTGGTAAACAATCGCCCAGACTGCGGTCTATACGAAATGTAATCTTGAATCTCATAACCAACCTTACTATTTTATTTCAGTGATATTTGTTTTCATGGATAATATACTCAATTTGTTTTTACCATGTAAAAATAGTGTTTATTTTTTTAGGGTGCAAGAAAATAGACACTTTTTTATCAAAAAAAGCCAACAATCCAAACAAAACAAGGGGCGACAAGGCAACAAATACGCTCATAAGGTATTCAACCAAAGGAAAGTATCTGTTGTCCTGTCGCCCCTGACAAAGACGTCCTGTCAACTATTTTTCAGCCGTTCATCAAAAATAATAAGCCAAACCAACCTGCCAAGCATTGGCCCGTCCTTCATAGCTGTTACCTTGCAAGGCATTCCAAACGGTGCCGGCAGCTTCACCGAACTTCAACTCTCCGGTCTTTCCGCAGGCAATATTGTAGTTAGCACTCACTTGAAGATGATGGAACAGCATTACACCGAAGCCGAGGTTCACGCTGAAGTTGGACGATTTCAACCGCCATTCGCCAACATTTTCATAGCGGCCATCTGCCATAACACCTATCGGCTGGTCCTTATCGCCGATATTGAAACCGAACTGCGGACCTGCAAAGAAGAAGATACTGGCGGCATCGCCCAAACCGAAGCTATAACGAGTGTTTACGGGAACTATCATCTGACGTTGTTTCAGGTCGTCTTCCGTGCCCTTAATCTTAGCTTGCCGCTGATCGTAAAGGGCTGCAACGTCAAAGCCTAAGCCGATGGCCGGGAAAGTGAACTTCACTGTAGGGCCGGCAAAGAAACCACACTGGTTGCTTCGGTCATGTGTAAAATCTTTGAGCGAGAGGTTGGTGACATTGAGGCCGCCCTTCAAACCAAACTTCAACTGCGCCTGTGACGCTGTTGCGAATATCATGGCGAAAGTCAATAAGACCAATGATTTTTTCATACACTTTTATGATTAATGGTTAAACGTTGTCACACTTCAATGACGCTGCCGACGCACGGTGACACGGGCCGAACCTGCTACCGGCGCACTGCTTCCCGAGGTCGAACGACGGCTGCGACGCAGACTTGTTGCTGCGCGTTGACCCTTGGCACGCACGGCCTTGAGTTGCTTGCGGTCGAGTCTTGAGATGCTGTCGAGTGAGTCCTTGCGTGCTTGGTCGCCCCAAATGTTCTTCTCAAACGAGGCTATCTCGCTTTCAATGCGCCGCTGTTCCTTATTCAGCGCACTGTCGGTATTGCAATATTGTGCCAGCGTCTTGCCCTGCATATTGGTGGTTTTGTAGATTTTCCCTTTATACAGGTTCATCGTAAAATAGTCGTCAAGACTCATCACGGCCGCATTGTTCACATTACTGGTCATCACGGTCTGCTTGGCAAGTGCCGAAGCAATGTCATCATACCTCACCCAGAAGAGCGGATACTTCGTTGCGCCGTTGCCGAACTCGTCTTCGCGCTCCATAATCGGGCACAAAGCGAGCACCTTGGTGTGGAATGTCGCTGTAGATTGGTCGAAATACGAACTTTCCTTCAGGTAATAGCCCTTCACTTCTGCCGAAGGTATGTCGCTGTTGTTGATATGCACACCACGATCGGTGCGCTCATAGAAGATATGATGGTCGTCGAGGAAGGTCAACGGCTTTAGTTTCGCATCGTCGGTGAACCGCTCATTGCCGTCAAGTTGATATTGATAGACGTTGATGCCGCCACGGTTCGGTCCGGCCATCATCAGTTTGAATATCAAGGTAAACAGATTCATTCGCCCGTCTGCAGGCTCCACAGGATAGTAGAGCCCGGCATTGGCATCGTCGTTGAGGTTGAGTTCGCGGTAGACATCGCGACGCCACACCACGTCTTCGCCCATTTTTTCCTGCGTGGGGAACATGAGCTGTGCCCGCATCGTCAGGTTATTGGCATTGTTCTTCTTCACCTTGGCAGCTGCCTCAGCCTGTCGAAGCGGTGATTGTGCCATGCCGTTCAGCACAAAACCTGCCATCAGTAGCATTACATATCGTTTTTTCATCTTCATTTCCATTATCTTACGATTACTTCCAAGGCACCTGTCAACGTACGGGTTATGCCATCGGGACCCACGGCCTTGACATGACTGATATAAAACCGTCGGTTACGCGCCAAACCACGGAACGTTTCGCGCTGACGGTCAGAGAAATCCGCTCCAGCCGATGCGACAGGGACCGCATTTCCCATGTTGTCAAAGAATACGGTCTCGAAACTCAGCACACGGAACGGGATATCAAGCAGTCCGTCATCAATGGCTGCATGAATACCCGTAGCACCCATCAATGCCGATTTGCTCATGCCACCACCCTTGAAGCGTGTGGTTCCAAGGGCGATATAGGCTGTTGGGTCGGGCAACTTGCGCACATGAAACACGAACGGGGGCAACGTACGCACCTGTCCCTTGTCGCGTGCCGTGACACGAATGGTTACATCGCGTCCCACGGCAGCCGGAACGGCAACAAAATGTCCGTTACCTTTGGCCGTCATTGCACCTCCGCTCATCGACACGGAGACTGCATTCGCCGGCACACCCGGCACACTGACGCTCATTGGATTGGGGTAACCGGCATACAAAACGTTCATCATATCGGCGGCAACCGTGGCACTCGTCGGCGCAGGAATCACGCTATACTTCTGCAAGAAATCGCGACGAACGACCTCTCCCCTGCGGTTCTGCATCATGATATAGCCACCGAAAGCATGCTCGCCCACGCTGGGAGCCATGAAAGAATACCGTCCTTCGCGTGCCACGACACGCTGACCGTTGACAAAAATCTGTGGTCTGAGCGTCGTGTCTACGGCAGCCATGACGATATTTGCATTGAAACGTTCGCCCGGATACAGCACCGTCTTCTCAGGAATCACGTAGGCATTGAGCTTATTCACACGGATATCCTTCACGTCGATGTTGGAAACCAGCGTGTGAAGCACCTCACCTTCGGCATAACGCATATCGCTTTGGAGCTTTGAAAGCAATGTAACAGCGGCCGCTACCGGCATGTTCTCGAACATATATTCCTGCCAGTTCTTACCTTGAAGACGTGCTTTCCGCGGAACGGCAGTGGAGAGATTGTCGGCGATGATACGTTTCTGATGGGGGTCGTCCACCAGTTTCAAGATGCGTTCACGATAGCTGTTGATGCGCAAAAAAAGCTGTTTTCCCTTTCCGGTCAGCGGTGCAAGCATCACTTCGCCGGCTGCATCGAGGTTGTCTTTGTGTGCAATGTCTTCAACGTTTCCCTGCGCTCCGTCGGCTTTCTTGACGATAGCCACCTTCAATTGCCGTGCAAATTCAAAGAGCGAGTCGCTCATCTGCTTCACGGCCGTAGCCTTTTCGAACCATGCTTTCACCTTTTCAGGGTTCTGCCTCAGCTGAGTCTCGAAGTCACGATAGAGCGATCTGTTCTCCTCGGAAGCATTGGCCGTGGTACGGTTCAGGCTATCTTCCACGATTGAAAAGCCGTCCAACACCTCCGTAGAGATGTTGAGTGCAAGCATGGCCAACAAGACGATGTACATCAAGTTGATCATCTTCTGACGAGGAGATACCGGTCTTTTCTTGATAGCCATGCAACTATGGGGTTTGATTTGGCGTTGCCGCGCGCATGTTTATCGTCATTGCCTCGATCATGCGGGCGTAAATACCGTTGAGTTGTTCGATATGTTGGGCCAGTAAACGGCTTTGTTCGTTGATTTGGTCTATGGTTCCTATCTGCTGACTTGCACTCTTCAACTGCATTTCATACACTCTTGTGATGCCTGTCAGCGTTCGGTTCAGGTTCTCCATCTCCTCACTATCGCGTGTCAACCGCACGCTCTGCTCGCCCACTTTCCCTAATACTTCGGTGAGTTTCTTGAGCTCATCCACATAATTTTGCTGGGCTTCGGCCATCGCAGGGTCGGCCGTTGGCAGGCTCACTTGGGCAACTTGTGTCGTAGCGGCCACGACATCAGCGGCTTTTTCCACCGGCGATGCGAGGCCGACCGGCTGTTTTGGCCGTGCCACCGAGACTGAAATGGGAGTCTCTTCTTCGTCCTTTCGCTCCAAATATTCATCGGTCACGTGCGTAGGAAGCTCCATTCCGTCGGTCGTTTTGTCAAAGGGACGGTCGAAAGCCGACAGGAAAAACACGACAACTTCAGTGCCCATGCCGAGCATTAACCAGAAGTCTGCGCCCTCAACATGTATCAATTTGAACAATGCACCCAGCACAACAATCGCGGCACCCCAGCTATATGCATAGTTCAGAAAGGTTTGTCCGGGCACGCTATCCATCCACTTTTGCAGCCGATAGATGATATTATGTTTACTGTATCTCGTCATCTTTTCTTGCTTTTGTTACTGCTTGTCGTATTTGCTAAGCTGCGAACGCAACGGAAACCGATATAACTTCGCGGGTGATTTTGGTATTCCCAAGTGCGCCATGCCGAGCGAATAAAGCTCTCGGGGTCCTTCCATGAACCGCCACGCACGCTCTTTTTCTTCAATGCATAAGGGTCTTCTTGAGCCGCGTTATAAGAGAGTTGAGGGTTAAGGTCGTTCATTGCGTCGACGCCCGACTCCGTATAAACCGTACTGGTCCACTCGGCTACGTTGCCAGCCATGTCATATAGTCCGTTAGAATTGGCTCCATAGATGCCCACTTTGCTGGTAATCAGGTTGCCATCTTCGGTATAATTGCCCCTGTCGGGCTTGAAATTGGCATAGAAACAGCCGTTACCATTCTTCATATCCTTGTTTTCCCAAGGGAACTCGTTACCTGATTTTCCACGCGCAGCATACTCCCATTCGGCCTCTGTGGGCAGGCGATAGCGTTGCACATAGCGTGCTTCTGCACCCAAACCTTTGAGCAGATAGTCGGTGCGCCACGCACAAAAGGCATTCGCCTGCTCCCAAGTGACGCCCACGACAGGGTAATCATTATAGGCAGGATTGCTGAAATAGTTGCGCAAATACATCTCATTATCGGAGTTCTTGAAGTCATTTACCCAACAAGTTGTATCGGGATAGACGTTCACGATGTAGGTATTAAGGAAGTCCCAAGGGCCCGTTCTCGGTCGGTCTATCGTCTGTCTGACGATGTGTCCTTCGTCATCTACGTAGGCCGTATCCTTTGAAATCATCACCGGTTCGGCCGCTTCGCCGAGCCTGTCTGTGTTAAACGAGCGTTCATCGGGATTCATACGGTTGCGCCGAAGGGCTGCCGCCGTGTAGTCGTAAATCTCATATCGATAGTTCATCTGCCGCCAATCGAGGAGCTTTTCGCCTGTGACGGGGTTCGTGACATAGAGACTTTCAATGGCCCGTTGCTCGTCTTCGTTAGGTTTTCTGGGTAAAGGTTTCTTCCAATTGATGTGCGGTGTGACGGCATCTCCGTTCTTATCCTCGGTAATCATGTAGCTATCGTCGCCCGCATAGGCCGGATCGGCAAGGCGAGTGCGTAGAATACTGTCGCGAACCCACATCAGAAACTGTTTGTATTTGGAGTTCGTTACCTCGGTTTCGTCCATCCAAAAGCCGTCAACAGAGATGTCTTTCACGGGCATTTTCCTGCCCCAAAGCGAGTCTTGCTTGTTGATTCCCATGTGAAGAAAGCCGCGGTCAACCTTCACCATGCCGTAGGGAGCCGGCTCATTGAAGGCCCTTCCGCCACCAACGCCCACAACCTCACCGCCACGGCCGGCCATTGACATGGTCTTTCCGCTGAAACAAGCCGCAAACATGACGCTCGTCAGCAGCATTCCAACCCATATTGTGATTTGATGTTTCATCTTTTTTATAATATTCGAACGCTTTGATGTTTGTTTTTTCCCCTCTTTACGAGATTGATATCCATCTGATAGCCCACGAAAAGCTCATGACTTCCGTTGCCAAGACTAAGCCCCGAGGTGTAAACCTCATAGCTATAGGCCAGCACAACGCCGTGAAACGTGCCGCCAAAAAGGGCAGTCACGGAGTTCGTGGGACTGTAACCAATGCCCCCATAGAGCATTTTTCCCTCGTGTGTATAGACCAATCGGCCCGTAATATCGGCCCGATAGGCAGTGCCATCCGTGCGCAACAACACCGAAGGTTTTATTTTCAAGAACGGATTTCTCAGCTTTATATTGTATCCTCCCGTCAAATAATAGGTGGCCGGAATCCCCAGTCCGTTGACGTCGCCCATGCGGATTGTGGGCCCATTCAGGTGCTGTAGCGACGCACCGGCATACCAATCGCCACGCATATAATAGAGTCCTGCGCTCAAATCCAAGCCATTTCCGTTGACATCGGTAGTGGAAAAGGCAGGGTCGCCCGGCGTTTCAAGGTCTACTTTCGAGCCGTCGAAGCCTTCGTTCAACAGCCCAGCTTGAAAGCCAAGCCGCAGGTTTCCGCCCGCCAACTTGAAGCGACAGGCATATTGAACGGCCAACCTTTGATGCTTGAAGAGCCCGATTTTCTCGTTCACAAACTGCACACCGGCCCCCTGATAACGCCTCATGACATAGAAAGGCAGGTCGGCCGCGGCATACATCGTGCGGGGATTATGCTCGAAACCGGCAAAGTCAATCGCGTAGGCAAGGTTCACATTGAGTTTATTCTCCTTGCCCACGGCCGCAGGATTGAACGAGGGTTCCATGTCGAAATAGTGACTGAAGGCCGCGTCATACTGTGCCTTGGCCGACAATCCGGCCAACCACGCCGCAAGAATGATGATGTTTCTGAGAAGTTTCTGCACGTTTATATAACGCCGTTTCCTGCAGAATATTGCAGCATGTTTCCCGTTCCGCATTCGGCCCCGCTCATTCAGCCTTCCAACCTCAGCCATTTCACCGCGCAATATGGGCAACTTTACCGTGTAATCTCAACTATATTGCGCAGTAAAATGGGTGAGATTGAACACTAAAACGGGCCATACTACAGACTCTCCATAACCCCATATCTCTCAAATGCTTAGAAGAGAACTCTGCATTTTTTATGCTTATAGAGCCCTTACCGCTCACAATCTTTTACCAAAAGCATCAAAAAAAGCCACTCATATTCGGAGTGACCTTTCGCTATACGTATGAAACGGCGACCTTTAATGGCGCAAAACAATCAATATTCATCGTCATTCCAAAGGAAATCATCCTTGGATGGATAGTCTGGCCATATATCTTCTATACTGTCATAGACATCGCCTTCGTCTTCTATCTCCTGTAAATTCTCAAGCACTTCAAGGGGCGCACCCGACCGAATCGCATAGTCTATCAATTCTTCCTTTGTTGCAGGCCATGGTGCATCCTCAAGTTTTGAAGCCAATTCAAGTGTCCAATACATAGTCTTATCTTTTTTATGTTTACAAATTTGCGTGCAAAAGTAGCAAAATAAATCTTATCCACAAGCAAAGACACAGATATTTTTCGTCTGAAAAGTCAAGAATAATTAAAAGAACCGGCCGGAAAGCCATGCATCGGCAGGCAGACGGGAAAGCAACGACGCTGTTCAGAAGTTAACGACGTAATGATGTTTGTACTTGGAACGGTCGAACTGCACGATGCCGCACGCATAAAGGTCATAGGTAATGACGGCCTCGGCACTCTCAACCACCTCATGCCAAAAGGCTTTTGCATCGGGATTGTCGTTGATTCCCTCTAAAATCAAGAGCGAATCATTGCTTGCAACGGGCACAAGTCTGCGATAAACGGTCTTGTAATCGGCCCTCATCGAGAGGCGTGCAATGCGGAAATGCCGTGGAACCGAGGTACTGTCCATAGCCTCAAAAACGGTTGTACGGCAGCCCGAACGCACATAATCGGCATAAATCTCGCTGCCTGAAAGATAGTCATACCAGCATTCGGCCTGCGCATCATTGGCCAATCGGAAATAAAGCCGGCCCATCTTGTTCGCTTCGTGCCCCGATGCTTTGTGCTTCTTCCCCAACTCGGAATAGGCATAATAGGGGTAATGCTCGGTCAACACATAGCGAATGAAGCGATATGCCGACGGAGACTGGACGCCGAATCCGCGCGAATAACCCATGCGGCGCAGCCAGTTCCAAATGCGTTTCAGATGATATTTTATCATGGAATTCTGTTTCCGGTATGCCTTTCGGCCTGCAATATTCGTAAAAAATCTTGGAATATGCAAGTGTTTCTCAAAAGATTTCCTGCTGAAAGATTAGGAATTGAACCCTAAAAGAACTATCTTTGCAAATAGAATCAAATGAAAAAACATCCATAATGAACAAGCATAGAATGAAAAAAACAGCCGTTTTGCTCTTGTTCTGCTGCTGCTTTGCAACTGATTTTCGGGCACAGCAGGTGTTGAAACTGCCCGAAGTGGATGCCATCGGCTATGATATCGGCGGAGTTGGGCTCTATGCATACACGAGAATTGGCAACGATCTTTATATTAAAAGGAATGTGGATATAGGCTCAGATGATGCCGGCGTGGACAAAGGTTCATACATGAGGCGCATCAAATGGAATGTTTCTGAGTCGGCAGACACTGTGACAGGAACGGAGATACGGGCCGCACAAAAGGGTGTTATCGATGCACTTGACTTGCGTCCGGCGACACTCAGCGATTATGTGGGCCACACGTTCGACATCAACGACAACAATACTTGGAGGCGGATACACGAGCATTCTTCACTCGTTCTGAAGTTTCTCAGTCGCAACATCGTTGCCGTGCAAGAGTTATATCATGGTTGCAAGGAAGGATATGCCGACTATCGCACATCAATGACTATCATTCCTGACTCCGTGGTGATGTGGCGTGTGGCCAATTCTCATTATCTTTTGCCGACGATAATAGAGATGAAAGGCGGCAAAAGAATGTTTGTTTTCAGGGCAAACGGGAGAAGCTATATGCTCATCCCGACCGAAAAAGGCGATCGGTTGGTTCGGTTCGGCTGGATAAGAATGCCGGCTTATCTGACACTTGCCGGGAGAAAATATGACGATACTGCCCCGGACGATTTCTGTTTCTTCCAAATGAAAGAATTCTATGGCGTACATCGTACGGCTGGGAAATGCCGGTTGATTGATGCTTTCGACAATAATGTACTCGGAAAAGACTACGACACGATTACATACGACAGGGGGTTCTTCATCGCCAAGGCGGGACAAGCGGTTGACGTGTTCAATCTGTATCTCAAGAAACTCAATCTGGGTACGGTAAAAGAAGCAAGAGAAATCACAAGATGCGTCATCGGGTGTATAGAAGTGCTCAACAAAACGGGCCCAGCTTACTATGATGAGCTGGGAAAAAGGGTCTCAAACCCCATTAAACAGCCCCTTTATCTATGCGGAACCGTTCCACATTGGACGTTTACAATCCTGAAAAAACACGGCAAATACCTGTTACAAAAATATACCGGTGGCCCCGGTGTGCGAGAAGATAAAGAGGAATATTTTGCATTGTCAGGCTGTCTGCCCAGCGATTCCGTTGCTTTCACCGATGGAAGAAAGGAAACGAGCTATGACGGAAACAGCTCTTTTCTTGATGATATCAACGTTTCTCCGCAGTGGATAAAGGTGCAGAGAAATGGGAAATCCGGCATCATTGGCTATCAATATGACCAACCCAATAATGCAAAACCCAAGACTGTAGTCTGTCGCGATCATGGTTGGGAACGCAAAAAACGGGTTTATCCCATCGCGAACATCACGGGAGAAACACTTCTCCCCATTGACAACGACTCGATTTATTTCGGCTCCGACGGTCTTACCTACTTCTTCAAGCACGGTAAAATCGGTCTTTTTCCTCGCCACAAAGAGCCTCGCTACACAGCAATAAAGCAGCAAACCGAGTCTTTCTACCATATCATCAAGGACGGAAAAGCGGGCTGGCTCGATATCAAAACCTATCGCGAATACTTCTAAGTCGCGACTTTTCCTTCTCTTTTCAGCCATATTGCGCTCCAATCTCACCCATATTGCTACGCAATCTGGCTGTAATTAGCGCCTAATATGGCTGGGATTGCTTCGCAATATGGCTGGGATCGGACTGTAACAAGGCTGAAGGTGCCTTGCCTCTGACCAGGACTGATTTCACTTAGCCTTGTCCGCCGGTGCATCGTGCTGGCCACAAAACAAAAAAAGAGCCCAGAAGACATTGCTGTCCTCGGGGCTCCAAGTAAAAGAAGGCGGCTACCTACTCTCCCGCATTGCATTGCAGTACCATCGGCGCAGGCGGGCTTAACTTCTCTGTTCGGAATGGGAAGAGGTGGGACCCCGCCGCAATAACCACCTGATGTCTCTTTGGCAGTCGACTGGGTCACGGTTGATGCGTTGACAAGCTGTTTGTCTTGTC
>NZ_JH594504.1:150259-247565 GCF_000243015.1 Segatella maculosa OT 289 | reverse complement strand
AACGCAAGGTGTAAGTCGTTGGTAATCAATGCGGCCCATGTGGTGAGTTGCTCGAGCGCATGTAGGGACCTTGACTTTGAACTTTGAACATTGAACTTTGACCTTTATGATTAGTCCTATTATGAAGATGATTTGCAGACAAAAGGCATGTAGGGACGCACGGCTCGTGCGTCCGCTCAAAACGCTGCGTGCATTCGTTTCAACAACCACGCTGTTTGCTTGTCATTCACCTTGCGCGGACGCACGAGCCGATGCATATCGACTTACATTCCCAACGGAGCGGACGCGCGGATTGCGCCTGCTCGATGGGCGATAGCAACAAAAAACGCGCATGGCTTGCGGGAAGCCGGGCGCGTTGTGATGGGGTTTGGGGTGTGGAGTGGCCGTTTATGGTTCGTCGGGCCACGGGCATGGACGGCCCGAACGCTTGTCTGACGGGCGTTGTGCACCCATCTTGCGCAGGTAACGGCCCAATTTCTTCGAGAGTTTTGCCACGAGTGAAGGGCGTGAGGCGGCAAGATCGTGTGCTTCGCCGATGTCGTTCGGAATGTCATAGAGCTCTTTTCGGCGCGTCTTGTAATTGTAGATGAGCTTCCAAGGACCCTCGCGCAAGGCGCAGTTGAGGCTGATGCCCGGTCCCGTGTTGCCCCAAACGTTGGGATAGTTCCACACGAGTGGGCGGCGCGATGGCTTTTCTTGTCCTTTCAAGAGGGGGACAAAGCTCTTGCCGTCTACCTTCTGCGGCACCTTATAGTGCTTGATTCCCGCCATTTCGAGCAGGGTGGGGAAGAAGTCTTCAATCATAATGTATTGTCCGCACACCGATTTCGGGCGCACAACCGACGGCCATCTGACGATCATCGGCTCGCGTATGCCGCCTTCGTACATGGACCCTTTGCCCGAACGCAGGGGGAAGTTCTGCGTGAAAAGGGGCTCGTCGCGCCACTGAGTGCCTGTGGCATAGCCGCCATTGTCGCTCATGAAGATGACAATGGTGCGGCGGCTCTCGCCGTTTTGGTCGAGCCAGTCGAGAATATCGCCGAGACTCTTGTCCATTCCCTCGACGAGCGAGGCGTAGGCAGCCTCTTTCTCGGAGAGTCCTTTGCGCAGGTATTTGGCAAAGTAGCGGGGATCGCGGTCGATGGGAATGTGAACGGCGTAGTGAGACATGTAGAGATAGAACGGTTGATTGTAGCGTTTGGCCTTGTCGAGCGCCGAGATGGCCTCGCGAGTCAGGGCTTCGGTGAGGAAGACGCCCGTGTTCCAATACTTCTCAAGTCCCGGTATGGCCATCTTATGTTGCTTTTTCGGGTCGGTAGTGTTGCCGAAACAGCGTTCGCTGAGATAGGTGGCTGGCCCCCCACCTGCGTGTCCTGCGATGTTCACCTCAAAGCCCCAGTGCGTAGGATTCTCGCCCGGCGTGTCTTTGGCGCCCCAATGTGCCTTGCCACAGTGTATGGTATGGTAGCCAGACGCTTGCAAAAGGTTGACGAACGAGACGGCTTTGTAGGTGTTTCGGCAGCCATCGACGCGGCTGATACCGTTGTAGTTCCAGTCGGGAAGTGCCAAACTATCGTCACTAAGGTCAGTAGATTTGTTCTTTTCCAACGTCCAATTGGTCACCCGATGCCTTGCGGCGTTGCTCCCCGTCATCAAACTGCAACGGCTCGGCGAGCTGATGGGGCAGGCATAAGCCTGTGTGAACATCATGCCTTGGGCCGCCAAGCGTTCCATGTTGGGCGTTTCGTAGCGGTCGTTATAGAAGGTGCGCTGGTTCCAAAAGGGGAGTGACGTGTCTTGCCAGCCCATGTCGTCGACCATGAAGAGGATAATGTTGGGACGTTCTGTGTGGGTGTGCCCCGCTTGTGCGAATGCTGTGGAAGGCAACATCAGGGCCGTGACGGCCATGAAGAGGTTGCCCGGTGGTGTAGGTTGTAGAGGTTTCATAGCGTTTGTGTTGATGATACAGACTACAAAGATATACCTAATAAATCAAGGTTGGCCATACTTGGAGACAATTCGGGACGATTTTGGAAGCAATATGTATGATAATCGAACTTAGCGGAGCGACAGATGCGGGTTGAAGCATGGATATCTGTAGGTTGACAGGGTGAATTTCGGACGATTTTGTACATTTTTTGTACGATATTACCCCTTAAAACGCAATCAGAACGTTATCTTTGCAATCAAAACTGTTGAAAAACAATCGTATTATTAACCTAATACTTATTTTACTTTATGAGAAATAATAGCAATTATGTACCTTGGAGAAAGACTTTTCTCTGTGCACTTGCGCTGACATCTTTGTCAGTTCATGCAGGTATGACGCCGGAAAGGACAGGCGGTACGAGTGTGTTGAAAGCTGCGCCTACGCAAGAAGGCTTTACGGTTTCGGGCAACATATCGGACGCTATGGGGCCGATGATCGGTGCAACCATCAAAGAAAAGGGGACATCTAACGGTACGGTGTCCGACCTTAACGGTCATTTCACGTTGAAAGTGTCGTCGCCCGATGCGGTTCTTATCGTGTCAAGCGTGGGCTATACGACGCAGGAAATCAAACTTCACGCACGCAAGACCGTGGCTGTCACGCTGCAAGAAGACAACAAACTGCTTGGCGAAGTTGTCGTTGTCGGCTATGGTACGCAGAAGAAAGTAAACATGACGGGAGCTGTTTCCGCCATCAATGTGTCGGAATTGGCAGAAAGCCGTCCGTTGACCAATGTTTCTCAGGCCTTGGCGGGCTTGGCATCGGGTGTGTCGGTCACCTCTAACCATAACCAACCCGGTAACGACAACGCTTCCATTCTGGTGCGCGGTCAGGGAACCCTGAACTCTTCGGCCCCATTGATTATCATTGATGGGTCGGAAGCAGGCATCAATACCGTGAACCCGCAGGATATAGAAAGTATTTCAGTGTTGAAAGACGCTGCTTCGGCTGCCATTTACGGTTCACGTGCGGCTAATGGCGTTATCCTCATCACCACCAAGAGCGGAAAGAGCGGGAAAATCAACGTAGATTATAATGGATATGTGTCGTTTGAGTCTATCCGTAAGACCATGACACCTGTCTCTGACTATGCGCGCTACATGGAGTTGGTGAACGAGGGCTACAGGAACAGCGGCAAGCGACCTGTTTTCAGCCAGAAAATGATCGACGCATGGCGGAACGACGGCGGGAAAGACCCGTTGAAATATCCTAATACAGACTGGATAGACGAGGCATTTAAGAACTCAGTTTCGACCAATCATGTTGTTTCGATTTCCGGAGGCTCCGATAAGATAAGGTTCTATGGGTCGTTTGGTTACCTGAATAACCCCGGTGTGATGTATAATGCAGGCTTCACGAAGTACAACGGGCGACTCAATCTGAGTGCGGATGTGGCCAAATGGCTTAATGTCGGCTTCCAAATGAGTGGCTATGTGTCAGACATGCAGCCGGGATATAATGAAATGGAAAACGTCTTCAAATATTCTAAAGGTACAACACCCGGTATGGTGTTCCGTGCTCCCGATGGAAGATTCGGTGCTGTGAACAATGAAGAAGATGCTGCACAGTGTGCAGTTAATAATCCTGTGATACGTTCCTATTTTTGGGCAGGAATGAATCGCAAGAATAATTTCCATCCGCGCTTCCTTGCCACCATCAAACCGATGAAAGGGCTTTCGTTGGCATTGAGTTATTCGTATGAGATGGTTGACGGAGAAGTGACACGCAAGCCTGTTATACAAGAAGGTTGGAATTTCCTGACCGGGCAGAAGACGTTCTCTTCGAAGAATAAGTTTACTTTCTATCATGGGATTAGTAAGATAGAACGTTATTTCAATGATGCCGTGTTGCGTTATGAGAATAAGTTCTTCAAGAAGAGCCTGGCCATGAACTTCATGTTGGGTGCCAGTCAGGAACTTTATCGGTCGAAGACGCTTGATGTTACCAAGCAGGATATGATAGACCTCAGCATGGATGCCCTCGATGGGGCTATGGGACAAGCCAGTGCAAACGGTGGTAAGACGGAGTGGGCGATGCGTTCTTTCTTCAGCCGACTCAATCTTAACTGGAAAGATCGATATCTGTTGGAGTTCAATCTCAGGGCCGATGGTTCGTCAAGGTTCCGTTCTAATAAGCGTTGGGGATACTTCCCATCGGTTTCGGCAGGCTGGCGTATCGATCAAGAACACTTCATGGAGGGTGCACTCAATGAGCAATTGAGCAACTTGAAACTGCGTGTATCCTACGGTTCGCTGGGAAACAATTCGGTAGGAAACTATGACTCTCAATCACTTTACACAAGTAATAAAGGTGCTTTGAACTATGTCTTGGGCAATTCAATGGTGACGGGTATGGCACAGGTTGCTTTGGCCAACGAACAACTCTCATGGGAAACTACGAAAGTATTCGACTTAGGTGTTGACTTTGGCTTCTTCAAAAACCGACTTACTGGGACTATCGATTACTTCAATAAACGTACGACGGATATTCTTATCGATTTACCTGCACCAGCAGTCCATGGTACGGCAAGCCTACCCAAGATGAACAGTGCCACGGTAACCAATCAAGGCTTAGAATTAACCTTGGGCTGGCAAGATAAAGTAAGTGATTTCACTTATGGAGCAACGGCCAACTTTACATTTATCAAGAACAAGGTAAACAAGTTCAAGGGAACGGATAAAGGCGGTATGTCTATCAATGGTGCCAACCTGATTTGGGAAGGCCACAGCATCAATTCTCAGTATCTGTTGCGGGTAGAACGACTGCTTCAGACCGATGAAGATATGAAGCGTGTGCAGGAACTTATCGATAATGCACCCATAGGGAAAGACGGAAATAGAGTCAACCCATTTGCGGCTTTCGGTACACCTAAGAAAGGTGACCTGCTCTACAAGGACGTCAACGGCGACGGAATTATTGACAATAACGATAAGGAAATCGTCAGTGATGGACCGAATCCGAAGTTCATGATGGGCTTGAACCTTAACGCTGGTTGGAAAGGTTTTGATTTTTCAATGCTGATACAAGGTTCATTCGGGGCTAAGGTATATTGGCAAAACGTTGGTTATAACACGCCGACCGTACGTTATGGCTATCAAATTGTCAAGAAGATTGCCGACGGACGTTGGTATGAAGGCCGTACCGATGCTACTTATCCTCGACTTGTGGAATATCAAGATAAGCTGAATACCCAGCAGAGTGACTTCTATTTGGAGAACAAGAGCTTTGTAAAAATCCGTAATATCCAGTTGGGATATACATTGCCGAAGGTGCTGACCACAAAATTCCATATCGAAAGAATCCGTCTTTATGGCAGTTTGGAGAACTTCTTCACGTTCACTAAGTACAATGGATTTGACCCCGAAGTCAGTGGTATAGCCTATCCTTCAATGAAACAGGCGGTAATCGGCCTGAATGTATCATTCTAAAAACGCTGTAATATGAAAAAGAAATATATCATACTCGTAGCATTTGCCATGACAATATCCTTGTCGGGATGCTATGATTTGGACCGAGTTCCTGCCGATCAGTTAAGTTCTAAGCAATTCTATAAAAACGAAGAGCACGCAAAGGAGGCCATGATGGCTGTCTATAGTCAGATGCAGAATGATAATGTCTTCGGTCTTCAGTTTTCCATGGACGGTTTGGGAGGTATTGCAATGGGATATGACCCACCTTCTTATCAAACGTTCCAACGTGGCACATATGATGTGAAGAACGATTGGGTATTGAACAAATGGAAAAACCTCTACGAGGGGATTGCACGTGCCAATGGCGTGTTGCAGAATGTAGACCGCTGCCAAATGGCCGACGAACTTAAGGTACAATACAAGGCAGAAGCCAAGTTCATGCGTGCCCTTTATTACTTCACACTGATGGATTTCTTTGGCGGTGTGCCCATTTATGACGAGAGCGTGGTCGTTAGCAAAAGCTATAGTGATATGAAAAATGCGCGTGAGCCGATTGAAAAAGTACGTGAATTCGTGCTGAAAGACCTTGCCGAGGCGATTGATAAACTGCCCGAAGCATGGGATAAGACCAACTACGGACGCGCCACAAAGTATGCTGCGATTGCATTGACGGGCAAAGTTTATCTCTATGCCAAGGAATATCAGAAGGCTTTGGATAGCTTTAAGCAAGTCGTTGCTTCAGGAAAATACGCGCTTTATGACGATTATGCCGGTCTTTTCAAACCCGGTGGGGACGAGAGTTCCGAGATGATTTTCGCCATACAGAACATGGGTGGCGTCGGAACAGACCATGGAATGCCGATGAATTTCTATATGGGAACACGCGAATCTTATGGCAGTTGTTGGAATAATGTGATGGTTTCACCTTACTTTGTTGATACTTATGAGTATAAAGACGGCCGTCCGTTCGATTGGGATGATTGGTTCCCGGGCATCAAAACCGACAATGATATCAAGGTGAAGACGTTCCGTGCGACTCTTGCAGAGGGCAAGGTGACAGCCTATCCGGCAGGGAAAGCCAAGTTGTTGCAGATGTATCAGCAACGCGACCCACGTATGAACATGACCGTTATCCTGCCTTATACACGCTACAACGGCTGGTATGCCAACGCTCCGGAGGACTGCGAGTTTGTCATTGCACCGTCTATCACAAGTGGAAATGGCTATATTCGTGTCAATGGAAACTATGAAACCTACCTCTGGCGCAAGTTTGTTGCCGAGGGAAACATGGGCGGTGCCATCAATAACAAGGAACACACGCCGATCAATTTCCCGCTGATCAGATATGCAGACGTGCTGTTGATGATGGCCGAATGCCAGAATGAGTTGGGCAATCAGAGTGCAGCTGTGGCACTGATCAACCAAGTCAGGGCACGTAAAGGCGTTGAAATGCCGGGCATTAACAGTGGTCCAAGCTATCTGAAAGCCACCACCAAGGCCGAAGTTTTCGAAAGAATTCGACACGAAAGGGCTGTGGAGCTGGCAGGAGAAGGCTGGAGTTTCAGTGATATGAAGCGCTGGAATCTACTCGAAACACTTGATAAACGCAAGGAAAGCGATATCACTGGGAAGTTCCGTTACACACGTTCAGTAAAGAAACGTGACTATCTTTGGCCGATACCGGCAGACGAGATAGAGAAGAACAAAGCCCTCATTCAAAATCCGGATTGGTAGTTTTAGGTTATATATAAACATGGATTATATTTCCCGAGAGATGTGAATCTGTGCGGGATTTAGCTTTTTAAAATCAAAACGATGAAGAAAACAGTCTTCACAATATGTCTGCTTTTCATGGTTCTCTTGTCATCTTGGGGCTATGAACAGCGGAATTTGTTGCAAAATGCAGCTTCTGAAGCCCTGATACGTAACTCACTTGTTATGAAACAAGCATGGGTTCCGTTCCCGAAATACGCTGACCGTGCAGACTGGGATCAGCTTTTCGGAAAGGAAAAAGAAGCCATCATAGAGGCCGGTTCGAAGTTTCTTGACTATCACTGGCAGGTTATCCGGGCGACCGATTATTTGGAATATGAACGCTCGGGCAGCCGAAACTCCATGCAAGACACCTATAATCAAAACATCAAAGTCTTTAGTCATTTGCTTGTAGCCGAGCTTGCCGAGGGCAAGGGACGCTTCATAGACGACCTGATAAACGGTGTCATGTTCTTCTGCGAGATGACTTCGTGGGCAGAGTCGGCCCATCTTTTCGGCGCTCAAAAGAGCAAACGGGCCATGCCTGATTACAGAGAGGACATTCTTGAGCTGCGCCAAGGAGACGTTTCTCAAATGCTTGCGTGGACCTACTACTTCTTGAAGAAACCGTTTGATAAGATTGATCCGATGATTACCTCTCGGTTGCGTTACGAGTTGCAGAAGCGAGAACTTACGCCTTTCCTCAAGCGCAACGATTTTTGGTGGATGGCAAGGAACTACAAGCAGGATGGATTGCTCAACAACTGGACACCGTGGTGCAATGCCAATGCCTTGCTTTGCTTCATGCTACTGGAAGACAATCCCGACGTGCTGGCCAAGGCTGTTTATCTGTCCATGCAATCCGTTGATCAATACCTGAACTACGTGAAAGGCGACGGTGCCTGCGAGGAAGGACCAACCTATTGGGGCCATGCGGTCGGTAAACTTTATGAGTATCTTACGGCTTTATCACTGATTACCGGCGACAAAGTCAACATTTTCCACAGTCCGTTGATCAAGAAGATGGGCGAATATATCACGGCTTCGTATATCGGAGACGAATGGGTTGTCAACTTTGCCGATGCTTCGGCAAAGGCCGGAGAACTCAATACGATGCTTATTTATAGATATGGTGTGTCGGTAAACAGTCCGACAATGCGTGGCATGGCAGTCATGCGGGCTAAGGCTCACCCGCTGACACGGCCTTGGACTTGGCTGGACCTGTATCAAGAACTCGGCAATCTCACCTATCGCCCGCTCTTGGATAGCGATGTCGCTTCCTATCAGCCAGAGAACTTCGTGTGGTATCCTGAAACCCAATTCTGCTATATGCGAAACGGGCACATGTTCCTTGCTGCCAAAGGTGGTCACAACAATGAAAGTCACAACCACAACGACGTGGGAAGCTTTATTCTTGCCATCGACAATCTGCCCGTTATGATTGATGTTGGCGTGGGAACCTATACGCGGAAGACGTTCAGCCGTGAGCGTTATTCGATTTGGACCATGCAAAGCAACTATCACAATCTGCCAATAATCAATGGGCAGCCCGAGGTTTTCGGCGCATCTTATAAGGCTGGCAAGGTGAGTGTCGACAAGAAGCAGTGCCTTTTCACTGCCGACATCGCGCAAGCCTACCCTGCAGGGGCGGCGATAGACGCTTGGCTGCGTTCTTATCAACTGAAAAATAACAGCCTGATTGTCACTGATGACTTCACGTTAAAGGAGAAAAAGGCTGCCAACCAGCTCAATTTTATGACGTGGGGCGAGGTGGATACGAGCAAAAAAGGACGCATTCGTATTCGCGTGAACGGCGTGAGTGCCGTGCTGAATTATGATGATGCCACGTTCACTCCGGCCATCGAGAAAATCGATTTGACCGATCCTCGCTTGTCAAAGGTGTGGGGCGACGCCGTCTACCGCATCACCCTCACGGCCAAAGAACAGACACTGAAGGGCACATATCGCTGCACCATCAGTCGGGAAAACCATTAATACGATGATCATGTCTACTTATCACAAATTCAATCATGGCAGAAGTCCATCGCGACAGCGGTGGCTTCTGCTCTTTTCGTTATTGTTTTGCGGCCTTATGGCACAGGCCGGACGAACCCTTATCCCTATCAATGACAACTGGAAGTTCCGCTTTTCACACGAAGTTCACAAGGAAAGCGGACAGCAAGTCAGCCTTCCACACACGTGGAATGCCATGGATGCACTCAGCGGAAAGCCCGACTATAAACGCGGAATAGGCAACTATAGCCGTTCATTCCGCGTGCCCATGGCGTGGAAAGGCAGGCGTATCTTCATCCGATTTGAGGGAGCCAATGCCGTTACCGACCTCTTTTTGAATGGCAAACACGTGGGAGAACATCGCGGAGGATACGGCGCTTTCATCTTCGAACTGACCGACCTTGTGACCTATGGTGCCGAAAACAAGCTGCTTGTTCGGGTCAACAACGCCGAGCAATTGGACGTGATGCCGCTCGTGGGTGACTTCAATTTCTATGGCGGAATATACAGAGAGGTGGCCTTGATGCTCACCAATGACGTGTGTATCTCGCCACTCGACTACGCTTCGCCAGGCGTTTACCTGCGTCAGACGAAGGTCGATGACCGGCAAGCCGACGTATATACCGACATCATGTTGGCCAACCGCACCGACAAGACGCAGGAGATCAGCGTCACAGTCGAGGCTTTCTCCGGCGAAAAGGCCGTGACAAAGCAACAGAAAACCGTGAAGGTTAGTGCGCATGCCACCCTGCAGAAACTCACGATTCCATTCACCATTCTTCAGCCTCACCTTTGGAACGGCACGCAAGACCCCTATATATATAAGGTGAAAGTGTGCGTGTGGCAAGGCAAGACGCTGCTCGACGAGGTGGAACAGCCTCTGGGTTTGCGCTCGTTCCATGTCGATCCAGCCCGCGGTTTCTTCCTCAATGGCCGTCACCTGCCGTTGCATGGTGTCTGTAGACATCAGGAACGGGCCCTCGTGGGCAATGCCCTCACACCGCAAGACATCGAGGAAGACGTGCGGTTGATGCGCGAAATGGGTGTCAATGCCGTTCGGTTGGCCCACTATCCGCAGTCGGCTTACACCTACGAACAAATGGACCGGGCCGGCATAGTCACTTGGGCAGAGATACCATTTGTGGGCCCCGGCGGCTATGCTGACAAGGGATTTGTCGATAGCGAGGCCTTCCGTGCGAACGGAAAACAGCAACTTCGCGAGCTTATTCGGCAGCATTTCAATCACCCGAGCATCTGTTTCTGGGGACTGTTCAACGAACTTAAGTACGACGGTGACAACCCCGTTGACTACATCAAAGAGCTGAATAACATCGCACATGTAGAGGATAACACGCGCCTGACCACCTGTGCAAGCAACCAAGATGGCGACATGAACTTCATAACCGACGTGATGGCGTGGAACCGTTACGATGGTTGGTATGGCTCAACGCCCTCGACTTTGGCCACGTTCCTCGACAAAATGCACGCCGAACACCCCCAATTGCGCATTGCATTGAGCGAATATGGCGCGGGAGCATCGGTCAGACAGCAGCAGGATTCGCTGCGTCAACCCCGGCCGAACAGCTGGTGGCACCCCGAAAACTGGCAGACGTTCTATCACATTCGCAATTGGGATATCATCTCACATCGCCCATATCTGTGGGGCTCTTTCGTGTGGAACATGTTCGATTTCGGCGCAGCTCACCGCACAGAAGGCGACCGTCCGGGCATCAACGACAAGGGATTGGTAACGCATGACCGCCATATCAAGAAAGATGCTTATTATTTCTACAAGGCCAATTGGACCACCGAACCGATGGTTTTCATTGCCGGAAAGCGCTGCACCCGGCACGAAAAGGCCGAAACGGAGGTGTGGGTGTTCTCAAATTGCAGCGAGGTTGCCCTCTCACTCAACGGCAAACCGATAGCCTCTCTCGCCCCGAACGACATCTCGCTCTGCACGTTCCGCGTCACGCTTCAGCCCGGATTGAACCGCCTTGTGGCCACGGCCGTGAAGGAAGGCAAGCGCGTCGAAGATGTATGCGAGGTGGAATTGGCAGACCGTCCTTAAGCCTTTGTATCAAATTATTGCAACAACTTGATACATTTGCTTTGTTTATTGGCAGGACGCTCCTGAATCTTCAGGCCCATTTCAGCCCTCCCAAGAGGCTTCTCCAGCCTCTTCAAAAGAGGGTATAGCTGACCTGTCGATAGAAAACGGGTAAACACGTTGATTGTCGATGCGAATGTAGGGATCTTGGCTTTGAACTTTGACCATTGAACTTTGACCTTTATGATTAGTCTTATTATTAAGATGGATTGTTGACAAGAGGTATGTAGCGACGCACGGTTCGTGCGTCCGCTCAACCAACCATGCATATATGTTTTCAATTCTAATGGAGCGGACGTACGAACCGTGCGTCCCTACATGCCTGTCGTGGGCGGGTTGATGCGTAAAATGATGGAAGGGACAAGCTACTCCTATACATGCTGATTATCAACGGCTTATACCTTTCGTTTCCATCTTAGCCATTTTAGCGTCTAATATGGGCCATTTTGCACGACAATATGGCTGATATTGTGCAGCGAAATGGCTGAAATAGCAATACCGTTTCATAGGGATTGCACAGCTTGATGAACTGGACTGTGATGCGTCGGCGGTTTGGTTTCGTTACTTTATTGGGGTGTTTCTTGTGTGTTTCACTGATTTTCGTTACTTTTGCATATCAAATCGTAACTCGCGATGGTCGTGTTCCCCCTCGCAAACGAGGGAGGCTACGAGGGAGCGGAGGCCGCTGTGCATCGCAGAAGAGACATAATGAAGATGCAGATGAATAGAATAACGTGTTTATGGCTGTGCTTGTTTGCAGGCATGACGGCCCATGTCGAAGCCGACGCAGCAGTAAGCAAGCCGCAAGAAACGGTGCAACAGGCCGATAACGAAGTGGCAGGACAGGTACTCGATGAGGCCGGTCAGCCGCTTCCGGGCGTCACCATACGCATCGATGGTACCAAGAATGGGGGCGTAGCCAGCGACTATGATGGCCGGTTCGCACTGCCCGTGGGTAAGAACCAAAGCCTGAAACTGACGTTTTCCTACATTGGTTGCAAGCCTCAGACACTGACCGTAAAGGCCGGAAAAGATGTCATTGTAATCATGGAAGACGATAAAGCCACGTTGAAAGAAGTGGTTGTGACGGGTTATCAGCAGATAGACCGCCGCAATCTGACGAGTTCCGTCTCGAGTGTCAAGATGGATGACATCGCCCGGGCAGGCGTTTCGTCGGTCGATAAGATGCTGCAGGGGCGCATACCCGACCTCGTTCTCACCACAACGAGCGGCGAAGTGAATGCCACACCGAAGATACGTATTCGCGGAGTGAGCACACTTATCGGCAATAGGGAGCCGCTTTGGGTGGTCGATGGCATTATTGTTAACGACCCGGTTAACCTGACTTCCGACGTTATCAACGACCCCGACTACGTCAATCGCATAGGGAATGCCATCTCAGGTATCAATCCTCAGGACATTGAACGCATCGATGTGCTGAAGGATGCGGCTGCAACAGCACTCTATGGAACGCGTGCAGCGAATGGCGTTATCGTTGTAACAACGAAGAAAGGACGGGCAGGTAGGCCCGTCATCTCCTACAATTTCACGGGTACAGTCCGCCATCGTCCGCGCTATAGTGACCGGAAAATCGACCTAATGAACGCCAAAGAGCGCACGCAAGTGTCAAGGGATTTGGCTGCAATGCACTATACTTTTCCCTCAAATATGACCTATGTTGGCTATGAAGATGCCCTGCAGAAGTATTACGGGGGCACCTATAACAGGAGCCAATTCGAGGCAGCTGTGGCCGCAGCCGAGGTGCAAAATACGGATTGGTTCAAGCTTCTGACACGTGATTCTTTCTCACAAGACCACTCAATCAACCTCTCTGGAGGTGCTGATAAGTTCCGTTATTACGCCTCATTGGGCTACACCAACGACAATGATGTCATCAACCGCAACGGCAACGACCGCTATACAGCGGCCGCAAACCTTGACTTCACGCTCAACAACCAATTCCAATTGAGTCTCAATTTGGGTATGCACACCGATAAACGCCGCTACGATCAGAGCGATGTTTCGCCCATCGACTATGCCTATAACACCAGTCGGGTAATCCCATCTCATACGGAAAGCGGCTATTTCTATTATAAAAAGATGTCAGTTGGCTCTGGTTCGTATGATTTCAATATCCTTAACGAACTCGATAACAGCTATGTGCGCCAGCGAACTAACGGCTTCAAGGCTACGGCCAACCTGCGTTATGCACCGCTGGATTGGCTGAATTTCAATGCTATTCTGGCCTTTAATACCTCGGATACGAACATTGAGGGCTGGCATGGTGAGAAGAGTTGGTATGCAGCCGCACTGCGTCAGTCGCCTTACGGTATAGAGGCTCCGTCCACAAGTGAGATGCCTTTTGGCGGAGAACTCTCTGAAAACGACATTGATCAGCGTGATTGGACGGTACGCCTACAGGGCAATCTGAACAAGAACTTCGGTCCCGAAGGTCACCACAACCTCAATATTGCAGTGGGTATAGAGGCGAGTTCGACCCATTATATGGGTAATCTTTTCACGCAACGTGGCTACTATGCCGACCGAGGAAAGAGGTTCACGGCAGAGATTCCCGATAAGTATGCAGCCTATTTGAGGTGGCTTGGGCGGAATGTTCCGGTCATTACTGACAATCTAACCAACCTCGTTTCGGCCTATGGTACGGCATCTTACAGCTATAAAGAGCTGTTTACACTGAACGCCAACACCCGTTATGACGGCTCAAACCGCTTCGGTGACCGCAGTAATGAGAAGATATTGCCCGTTTGGTCCGTGTCGGGTTTGGCCAATATCAAGCGTATATCAGACCTCAAAGCCACTTGGTTAGATGCTTTGGTTTGGAAGATTTCGTATGGAGGACAGGGCAATATGCTCGAAGGACAGACCCCTAAGCTGACCGTAAAGAAGGGAGCTTACGACACACACTACGGTGAAATGATATCCGAAGTGGACCGTTTTGCCAATCCGGACCTGCGTTGGGAGAAGACAAAGTCGTTCAACACGGGCATCGAGACCGCCCTTTTTCATAACCGACTGCTACTCTCTTTGGAGTATTACTACAAGAAAACAACCGACGCTTTTATGAATAAAACCATCTCTGATGTGAATGGTTATTCGGCTTATTACGTCAATTCGGGTCGCATTATCAATAAAGGTTACAACCTTTCCGTCACGGCAACACCCGTCCAAACACGTGATTGGAACTGGTTACTTTCGGCATCTTTCTCGAAAGTCATCAACAGAATGAACACCATTCCTGGCGAAGATGCCTACGAAATCAGCGACTATTTGGCAGGAACGGCTATCATTAATGGACAAGCTATCGGCACTTTTTACTCCTATCGTTTCGTGGGATTGAACCCTCAGGACGGTGGTCCTATGTTCGATGATTGGCAAGATAGGGCCCATGAACTTGTGGGATTGAATAAGTATGAGACTGCCATGAGGGTGCTTGAACGTAGTGGAAAGCGCGATCCTGACGTCACCGGGAGCTTCAGTTCCACTCTTAGTTACAAGCATTGGCGGCTGGGTTTGCTCATGGATTACGCCTTGGGAAAGAAGATCCGCCTGTTCAAAGTGTTCAATCAAGGCTCAGGTAGCAATACAGGACCGGGCTATATCTATCCCGAATACAATCTGAACCGCGCGCTACTCGACCGTTGGAAGCGACCCGGAGACGAGCGCTTGACAGACATTCCATCGATTATGAGCACCAGTTCTCCCAACTTTTATCAGTATGCCCAGCCTTGGTTCAATGGCGATAACTATAAGGGCGTGAAGTTAGGGACCGACCTTTGGACGATGTACGACTACAGTAACGTGCGCGTTGTCAGTGCCGATTATCTGCGATTGGCCTCTCTCAGTCTCACTTATGAGCTACCCCTCGCCCTCTTGATGAAGTGGGGTGTGCAGCGAATCGCTCTCTCTTTGACGGGAAACAACCTTTATACGTGGTGCGATAACAGGCTCAAAGGACAGACACCCATGCAGAGTGGCTTTGCCGAAGTGCAGCTTTCAGACACTCCTTATTATACCCTTGGCGTGAACATTCAGTTTTAACGGAAAAGAAAATAGCGATGAAAGGCTTCAAATATATCCTCGCAGGCTGTGCAATGCTGGCCTTTGGAAGTTGCGGAGACTTCTTGAAAGAATACTCACAAGACACGGATTATGTGCGATCATGGCGCGATTTGGACGAGCTTCTTATAGGTTCGGCCTATCAACCCCTGTATGCTGCCGCTACATTATCAACGGTTTCAGACCCTCAATACTTCCTTCATTTCCTCGCAGATGAACTGGATGAGACCTCAACAAGCGTCATTTCGGGTTACATGTCCTATGATGGTAAGGAGCGAGTCTTTGGTTATTACACGTGGCAGGCACGTAGTGGGCAGAACGAAACCTATACGGGTTACAACACAGAAAACCAGAGTTGGCAAGACTATTACAACCGAATCAACGTGGCAAACAATATCATTGCCGAGGCTGCAACGCTGAAAGAGGCCGGTGAAGAGGCCCGCCGAGGCCGATTGAAAGTAGACGGTGAGGCCCGTTTCCTGCGTGCTTATTACTATTTCATGCTGGTGAACATGTACGGAAAGCCCTACTCGGCAACTGCAACAACCGACCTTGGTGTGCCATTGAAGACAACCGAAGTGGTGGAAGACCGTAGGTTTGGCCGTAATACGGTGCAGGAATGCTACGACCTCATACTCACTGACCTTCAAACGGCAGAGGTCGAGCTGGCCGAATATGGTGCGCAACGATCGAAATATCGTGCGGATGCCACGGCCGTCAGGCTGTTATTGAGTCGCGTTTACCTGTATATGCAATACTGGGACAAGGCTGCCGAGTATGCCCGAAAGGTCATCGAGGCTCGTCCGAGCCTGGTCGATCTCAAGCGATTAAGTACAACCGACGGCATCATCTCGCCCACTTCACCCGAGCTAATCTTCTCGATGGGTAGCAATTCCGTGATGGAATACACCATCAACTACAGTAAATCGTTTCAAATTCCCGATGCTTTCTATCGGCTGTATGCCAACGACGACCTGCGAAAGACAAGGTATATATGGACCAACGGCGACTTCCATGGCTATAAAAAACTACCTGCCAACGCAGCTTCCTTAGCTGCTTCAAGTCGCACAGAGACCGACCCCAAATACTATTTCGATGTTTATTACTACGGTTATCAGAACCAAACGAACGACATTTCAGATAAGAATTGCTTTCGAAGTGCCGAGGCTTATCTCAATTTAGCAGAGGCCGAAGCTTGCTTGGGCCATGATGTTGCAGCACAACAAGCCGTGAATACCCTGCGAAAGTCGCGCTATGCATCGGGTAGCAACTATCGGTTGACCTTCACGGGTGCCCCACTTATCCATGCCATTCGCGAAGAACGGGCTCGCGAACTGCTGCTCGAAGGCCACCGATGGTTCGACCTTCGTCGCTATGCCGTCTGTAAAACGGCCCCACAAACGGCTACCATCACGCATCATTATTACTACTATCAGCAGCGCGACTCCGACGTTAAGACAGCCTTGCACACCTTTACATTGACGCCCGGTGACTGGGGTTGGACGCTTCCGATACCCGAATCGGCCAGAGAATTCAACCAAATGCCGCAGAACCCGCGCGGTGAACGTACCCATACAACACAGACTTTATGACCCGATTTTCAAGCAACAACGATATGAAAAGACGCAAACCATGCCTTGCCCTCTTTGCCGTTGCCCTACTATTTACGGCTTGTACCGGCGAAGATGCCCTCACTCCAAGCCATGCCGACACTGATCCTTTCGTGGTTTCTGCGGCAGACAACAGGCCTGATACACGGCTCCGGCGCGACTTTCACGACAAAAACGGCAGCTATCTGCTCTTCAATGATACGCTCGCTAACGGCGAATTGTTAGACAACGGTTATGTGATGACGGCCGCAGAGAACAACATCGTCTATACCTACGACTATCTTTCGTCGTTCAACGAGAAGCAAAATGCCGCGCGATTTATCGAGCATGACCTCCTTCCCCACTTGGGAAAGCGGCTCCGTCCGTTCTCTTTTCTGCTCGTTAGTGGCATTCATCGGTGGACAAGAAACGGCACATCGTTCTATCAGAACTACGACGAAAGCGACACTCCACAGCTGGTTACGGGCGTTAGGAGCACGGCTATCGCCATGAAAAGTGTTCCTTCCGATCCGGAAGAGCGGAAAACTTATGCTCAAACCTTACTGAAAAGCATTCTCTCAAACGCCATTGTATTGCAGAGCGGTGGCAAGGTTGATGCCTTTAAAGCGGTCAGTAAAGATGCCTATGGCGGTCTTTATGACGGTCCGACTCCAGCAAACGAGGCCGAGAACATGTCACTGATGAATGCCAAAGGCTTTATTTCCGTTCACTATTCCTATGGTTACCCCTTTTTCGGAGCCTATCCTACGGTGTCCGAAGATGTGACAGCCTACGTTGCATTGGCTCTCGAAGCAACTGCCGACGCTGTGGAAACCACCTATTTAAGCTATCCGAAAATCATTGAAAAGTATCGATTGATGACAGAAGTCCTCAACGAACTGGGTTATATTAGATAAAGTGCATGATGAAGAAGACTGTTTTTTACCTGATGATAGGTCTGCTGACACCGCTTCTCGCCGCATGTGGCAGCGATGAAGCCCCCGTTTTGGTAGATTTGAGTGCCAATAAACGCGGCTCATTCACTGATGCGCGTGATGCCAACACCTATCATTACGTCTCTGTGGGCGGCCTTGATTGGATGACGGATAACCTGCGTTACGACACAGGAGATGATAACACGCGCAGCATTTATGCCACACAAGAGCTGCCGGGCGACAACGGAACGACCACTAACGCACGGACCGTGGCCCGCTATGGCTATCTCTACAGCTATGAAGGAGCCCTGACTGCCGCACCGGCTGGCTGGCGACTGCCCACCGATGAGGACTGGAAACGACTCGAAACAGCCTTGGGCATGACGCGGAAACAGGCAGACGGCGACCTTTGGCGGGGCAACGGACAGGCCGAAGTGCTTAACAGTGCGACGGGACTGAACTTGCTTTACGCTGGGTTTCACGACAAAAACTCCACCTCCTTTGCCCAACACTTCTTCTTCATGGGTGCCGTGGGCTACTATTGGACGGCCACTTCGCCCGCTGAAGGACTGGCCTTGTTTCGCAAGATACGCTATAATAGCGGTCAAGTCTACCGCCACACCACTAAAACCAACAATATGTTAAGCGTACGTTGCGTGCGCGATGCAAACTAATCCTGTCGTATGAGAAAGATATTCCTTTCGCTTTTCCTGCTATGGACGGTGATGCTGACGGCTCAAGAGCGCGGTTTCACCATCAAAGGTTATATTCCCTCGCTGCCCGACGGCACCGAGGTGGGCATCGACGCCGTGGAGGATTCGATTATAGAACTGGCCACTTCGGTGGTTAAAAACGGCCGTTTTGAACTGTACGGGCAGGTGAAACACCCCGTTTTGGCCTCGTTCACGGCCAACAACCTCAAGCTCGTTGAAGCGCATCATTGGCCTGACGACTCCATCAAATGGCACTATGAAGACTGTTTTGTCAGTAACGCAAACCTCACGATTGGGCCGGATTTTAAGCTGACGGGCACGCAGATACAGGCCGATTGTAACGAACTGATGGCCTTGGGCGACTGGCGCGACGCTGCTGTTGCATGGCGGTTCATTGACAAACACCCACAATCTGTGGTCTCGGCCTTTTTGGTCAATGGTATGTTGAAAGCCGGGTTCGGACTCACCGACAGTGAGGTCGAACGCTTGGGACGGGCACTCACAGGTGTTCCGGCCGACACTTTGCGCTGGAAAGAATATCAATGGCGCGTGGCAATGGCTCGTAAAGCCACCATAGGGTCGCCACTAATCGACCTCGAAATCAAAAATACGGCCGGCAAGGTGATGCGCCTTTCAGATCAGATTCCGACCGACCAAGGACTCGTTTTGATTGATTTTTGGGCCAGTTGGTGCGGACAATGCATCGCAGCCTTCCCCGAATTGCAACGGCTGATGACCGAATATAAAGGTAAGGTGAGCCTGATAGGGCTCTCCATCGATACTAATGACACTGCTTGGCGCAGGGCAATGGCGAAGCATCCGCATGCTTGGCCGCAGTATTGCACGACACCCGGCGGCTATAAAGACCTGTTCCAGAAGTACCAAATCGGCAACGGAGTGCCCTATTTCCTACTGGTCTCTCCGGCCAGAAAGGTGGTGAAGGCCTTGCATACCGTTGACGAAATCGAAGCATTTTTAAAGAACAACCCGATATGAAACGTATTTTAATCGGCCTTTTGGCTCTTTTTCCTTGCTTGGTCCACGCACAGTTGGCCGTCATAGAAACCTCGGACACCACGTTGTTGAGCGGAAGTATGCTCATGACGGAGGCCCAACCGCTCGATAAACTCACGTTCAATCAGAAGGGAATTGCCGTCTATGACGACCCAAGCATCAAGGAAAAGGCACAGCTGCAACTGCTCCTTGCCGACGGAACGTCCTATTTCTTGGTCGTTGAACCGGGCAAAACGCAACGCATAAAGTTCACACGTGGCAAGGGCGGAAAGCTGCAAGTGGACTACAAAGGGGCCAACACGGCCCTGTCGGTGCTCTTCAATGAATTCGCTAAATTCGTGCCCGAGAAGAACACGGGCTATGAAATGGCCAACCAATCCACCGACACCATCACCCATGAAGAGGCCCGTCGGCGACTCGATATGCGCTATCAGCGGCTCGTAAAAATGGCAGAAAAGCTCGAAACACCGGCCGAACGGGCCGACAATCTGCGCGACATCAACCTCGCTTATCTGGCCAATCGGCTCCAACTCACGGCCGATGAAGACTACAAGTACGGCCGAAATCCCAACGAAGATGCGCGTTATATGACGTTGATCAAGCAGATTAATCCAAACGATTCCATGTATCTTCAACGCGGATTGATTGATATGTTCGTGCTTAGTAAGATGCCTCCTGCAACGCAAGAAACCTCAATCGGCGCGTATGGGGCAGCCTATTTGACGGCTGTCGACGCCCATATTGCCAACCCAAAAATACGGAACGAGCTCATGGAAAGCATGGTTGGCACCGTCTTGGGACAGATACCTGCCGACCAAACCGATGCGTTCTGGACCGTAGTTAAGGCCAAAGCTGACAGCAATATCGTGCAGAAATACGAGTTTGTCGTCAGTTCCCGGAAGGCCACAAAGCGTGGAATGAAGTGCCCGGACGTGACGTTTTCCGACCCCGAAGGGCAGCAACACCGCCTCAGCGACTACTTCGGTAAGACGCTATACATCGACCTTTGGGCCACATGGTGCGTGCCCTGCATGATGGAAATCCCGGCTTTGGCCCGTCAGGTGGAGCATTATAAGAACGATGCTCGCGTGATGTTCATCAGCATCAGCATGGACAAGAACCGGCAATCATGGCTGGCGAAGCTGCAGAAAGACCGTCCTGCGTGGCCCCAATTCATTACCAACAGCGAGGAAGATGCCCTCATCTCGCGCGAGTTCGGCGTGATGTCAATTCCCCGTTTCCTGCTCATCAAGGCCGACGGCACTATTCTTGATGCCGATGCCTTCCGTCCTTCCGACCCGAAGTTCAGCGAAAAGCTCGATGCCCTGCTGGAGTAACTTCCACAATCTCTTTCCTTTTCACCTGCAGGGACCTTAACTTTGAACATTGAACATTGAAGTTTGACCTTTAGGATTGGCAGACTTTGAAGTTTGAGCTTTGAATATTGAACTTTAGGATTAGCTGAATGACAAGATAATTTGCAAGCAAGAAGCCTGTAGGGACGCACGGCTCGTGCGTCCGTTCAAGGAGAATGAAACACAAATACACGATGATTAGGGCGCGGACGCACGGACCGTGCGTCCCTACAGGCCTCTTGTTTGCAAATCATCTTCATAATAAGACTAATCCTAAAGTTCAAAGTTCAATGGTCAAACTCCAAAGCCAAGGTCCCTACATGCATTCGAATGATAATCAATTACTTAATGTTGTGTTCTAATCTCACCCATTTCACCATGTAATCTCAGCCATATTAAACGATAATATGGCCCATATTGCGCGGCAAAATGGGTGAGATTGGAATGCAGGGTGAAAGCTATTGATTTTAAGGGTGACCGTAATTGATTCTCAAGGCGGGAGCAATCGATTTTCAACTTACAGCTTCAAGCGATGCGAGGGCGGTCAGTCAACGTAGAACTTGTCGATGTCTCCGGCCCTGAGCAGCATGGGGAAGTCACGCCGGTAGCGGCTGACAGGAAAGCATTCGTAGTCGTTTCCAAAGTAGAAGTCGCGAACCGACTGGTATTCTGCACCCGGAGAATGTTCGAAAACCGCCAATTCGAGCAGGCAAGGTTCCCCAAAACACACCCCGATCGTGATGGTATAGGAATATTTCCAGCCGTTTCCGGCTTCGTAATGTAGCGTGATACCGTCCTCATCGGCAGCCAATTCTTCCTTGAACATGATGTTGGAAGCCTCCATGTTGCGGATAAAATAGGGGTAGACCCAACACTTTCCCTCACATGAGATAATGAGCAAGCGGTCGGTAAACAGGCTGTCTTGAAGGTTGTCTTGCATGAGGGTCATTGTCACGGGCGACAGGATTGCGGCATGCATGCCCTTGAATGAGACAGTATCTTGCGTCACATAAAAGTCTGAAATGGTGAACCCTTGCCACTTATGATAGCCTTGATAGGAGTTTGGACAGCCGTTTTTCAGTCGCAAAGTGTCGCCCGAAAAGTGGGTCAAATGCTGAATGGGGCGGCCAAGATAGCATGCTGTGGTGTCCGAATGGGCATCGTAGCCGTACTCGTCGAGCCCGTTCGATGCCTGACCCACAGCCATGTTGCAGGCTACAAACAGCAGGAATAACGACAGATGAATGCGTTTTCGTTTCATTGGCATGATGGGTTCAATTCTTTTTATCAGCCGTTTTTGTCTGTCGGAACACACGGGTCGTGCGTCCGTACAGACCTTATTAACCCACTTGACTGCCCGGTTTAACCGCTCCGATGGTGGTCGTGACGTTCAAACTGCCGTCAAAATTGACCGCACTAAGTATCATTCCTTGGCTTTCAATGCCCATCATCTTGCGCGGAGCGAAGTTTGCAACGAAGAGAACGTCCTTTCCTACGAGCTGTTCCGGCTCATAATAGGCCGCAATTCCGCTGAGAATGGTACGGTCGGTGCCGCTTCCGTCGTCGATAGTGAACTGAAGAAGCTTCTTACTCTTGGCCACTTTGCAACACGCTTTCACGTGTCCCACGCGGATATCCAGCTTTTCGAAGTCGTCGAAAGCCACCGTTTTCTTCACCGGTTCGGCCTTGTAAGCGACCGCTTCATTGGCCTTTTTGGTGGCCGAAAGCTTGTCGAGTTGCTTCTGAATGACGTCATCTTCAATCTTGTCGAACAGCAGTTCGGGTTCCGAAAGCTGGTGTCCGGGCTTCAAAAGGTCGGTGCTTCCGAGTTCACTCCAGTTGAAATCGGCCATGTTGATGAGCCTTCTCAGCTTCTTGGATGAGAAAGGTAGGAACGGTTCAAAGGCGATGGCGAGGTTCGCAACGAGCTGAAGTGAGATGTAAAGAACGGTCTCTACGCGCTTCGGATCGGTCTTCCAGACTTTCCACGGCTCGCATTCTGTGATGTATTTGTTGCCGATTCGCGCCAAGTTCATAGCCTCTTTCTGGGCCTCGCGGAACTTGAATGCGTCGAGATAGGCCTCAAGTTTTGCCTTCACGTCTTTGAATTCATCGAGTGCTGCGCGGTCTACAGCCTGCAATTCGCCACAAGCCGGCACCACACCCTCCCAGTATTTCTTCGTTAATTGCAGTGCACGATTAACAAAATTGCCGTAGATTGCAACAAGTTCCGAGTTGTTTCGCTCTTGAAAATCCTTCCAAGTGAAGTTGTTATCCTTGGTCTCCGGGGCGTTAGCCGTCAGCACATAGCGCAGCACATCCTGCTTTCCGGGCAGCTCATGCAGGTATTCATGCAACCAAACGGCCCAGTTTCTGCTCGTCGAAATCTTGTCATCTTCGAGGTTAAGGAACTCATTTGCCGGCACATTGTCGGGCAGAATGTAGCCTCCATGCGCCTTGAGCATCGTCGGAAAGATGATACAATGGAACACGATATTGTCTTTTCCGATGAAGTGAACGAGTCGGGTTTCAGGGTCTTTCCACCACTTTTCCCAGCTTCCGAAGCGCTCCGGGGCACCGTCGCACAGCTCTTTTGTGTTGCTGATGTAGCCAATCGGCGCGTCGAACCACACATAAAGCACTTTACCTTCAGCTCCTTTGACAGGTACGGGAATGCCCCAATCGAGGTCACGTGTCATGGCTCGCGGCTGAAGGTCCATGTCTAACCAACTCTTGCACTGCCCATATACGTTGGAACGCCACTCCTTATGCTCATCAAGGATCCATTTCTTGAGCCAATCTTGATAGTCGTTGAGGGGCAGATACCAGTTTTTGGTCTTGCGAACGACGGGCTTTGAGCCCGAAATCGTGGAGTGGGGGTTGATGAGTTCCATGGGACTGAGGTCGCTACCGCACTTCTCACACTGGTCGCCATAGGCGTTCTGGTTGTGGCAATGCGGGCATTCGCCCATGATATATCGGTCGGCAAGGAACTGATGGGCCTCTTCGTCGTAATACTGTTCGGTCTCTTTTTCGATGAGTTTTCCGTCATCATAGAGCTTCTTAAAGAAGTCGCTGGCCAGCTTGTTGTGTGTTTTGCTGGTCGTACGGCTGTAAACATCGAAGCTGATACCAAACTCTTTGAACGAGTCTTTGATGAGTTGATGGTAGCGGTCGCACACGTCTTGCGGCGTGATACCCTCTTTCTTGGCCCGCAAGGTGATGGGAACACCGTGCTCATCGCTGCCGCCGATGAAGACAACCTCCTGCTTTTTGAGTCGCAGATAGCGCACGTAGATGTCGGCAGGCACGTAGACTCCCGCCAAATGACCAATGTGAACGCCACCGTTGGCATAGGGCAATGCCGCCGTAACCGTGGTGCGTTTGAACTTCTTTTCTTCCATTGATTCGTTATTTTCCTTTTCTTTGCATGCAAAATTACAATAAATCGGTCGGAATGCAAAGGAAAAGGGGAAATAATATGACGGTTTCGCACCTATGTCAAAGGGGAAACGGAGGGGCACACGGGCCTGCTTCCGCCTGTTATCTCGGCAACAATACTTCGCAGACAGGCCGTCTTATCGAATAAGGACGAGGCTTCGCATAACCCAATCGGATGAGGATGGTGGGCGTCTCGTCATGGAGATGCAGGCTCTCGGCCATCTTTTCGGCGAGTCCGCCGACCTCGTTGGGCTGATTGAGGAACGCATTCCGAATTCCGAATGCAGTGGCATGAAGCAGCAAGCGTTCGAGGGTTCGGCCCAAATTCACCCACTCTTGAGGCGTATTGTGACGTGTGGTGAAGAGCAAAAAGTGGCTTGATGAGGCGATACATTGGCTGTCGTTCTTGTTCTGCGACTTAGCATTAATTGACTTAGAGATGATGGTTTTCGCGATGAAACGCGGGAGATTGGGTGCCCCGAACACGGCGTAACTGAGTCCGTCGCGGCTTCGCTGACTGTCTTTCTTGTTGTAACGCATCCATTGTTTCAGTTCATTCATAAAGGCAGTGTCATTCATTTGCACGTCATTTCCCTTGTAAACATACTGCGCAATGGTGTCGAATTCGGCCGTTCCCCGCTGAAAGAAATGCACACCGACAGCCGGATCGCAGTCCGTAGACTGCAAGATGGCAATCGTTTCCGGCGCAATCAGCTGTCCGTTATAGCGGCCACGTGTAGTTTGTCTGACGGATATTTGTGTCGCTAAAGGGTCGGAAACGAGGGCTGTTTGCTTCTCCAAGCGAATGGAAATCACACCTTCTGCCGTCACAGAGACATGGGATTGATAGCCTTTCTCTGTTGCTGCGAGACACAGATTCTCTGCAGCACAGCCCAGACTCACGAACATTTCGCGCTCATCGGGGTCGACCACCGGCAGTCGATAGCGGAGATTGGGCCTGATGATGACTTCGTTTTCTTTGATTTCAAACAGCCATGGCTGCGTGTTATGCCCCGATGGAGCTTTTGTTGCCTGCGCAATCATGTAGTGATAATCTGCATCTTGGGCTTGTAAATTGCTGTAAACCATATTTTGTAAGATTGACAATAAACGATTTTCTTATTCATGTCTACATGTATCAAGGCCGTCTTAGTCTTGTAGGTCGGCCTCGACATGTGTCGTACATATACCTTATTGTATAAGAGGATAGGCCATATTGTTATTTGACCAACCTGAATTTCCCCTTCGAAAAAGCGTAGTTCTTGCTGTCCACCGGTATATTCTTGTTGGGCATGGCAATCATTTTCTTGAGGGAAATCCCCTGATGACCGATGGAATAATGCAGATAACAGTTCGCGGTTTGGCCTTTCCAATAGACATTCTTGGCAGTGTAGATGAGCAACCTATCTGTCAGTTTGTGCGTTTTGTCCAAGGAACAAAGGAAGAAACGGCCCTCGCCGATCCGGTCTGTACCGCAAATCAAAAGCAATTCATAGCCATCAAGCGACGGGAGTCGGGCGATATGGCAGTTCGATAAATCCGTTTCTGCGTCTACGAATGTCTTCAGAAGCGGTACGAGCGCCTTGCTTGGTGCGACTGTTCCGGGCAAGTCGATGATGAAATCATAGGAATATTCAAATGGAAAATGAATGAGAGGAAGCCGCTCGTCAAGCGTTTCAAGGCCTTCAGGCTTGGCCGTCGGTGCCCTTTCCAAGCAAACTGCTACGTAGTCCTTATATTTTTCCTTGTCATAGTTGAGGATAACGGGTGCGTCAGGGTCATAGGTTATGTCTTTGAGTAAGTGTTTTTCGGTGTCAAGAACAATCCAACCTTGCGTGCTTGTGCTGTTTTCTCCATCTGAATATGCAAACAATCGAATGACGTAAACCCCGTTCTCGCGTTCCTCTTCAACCTCTGCGTGCATGCTTTTCCTATCAAAAGGCGTCTTGAAATTCGTGCACGACAGCACGAGCTGCCTTAATTTTTCTTCGCAAGACACGCTGGGCCGCCTGCTTTTCTGGGGCGGAATGACAGCAGACATGGCCGACTTTCTCGCATTACTTGCACAAGGTGGCAACATGAAAAGCAGTGAAAAGAGGAATATCCGTATCATGATTCGTTCACTTATGCCCCGCTTTCAATTGTCTGACAAGCGGGTATTGAATGTTACAAATATACGTATTCTATTTCAATTCCGCAAGTTTTTCAACGGTTTTCCTGCGTTAAAATCAGAATGTCCCCACGTATCACGGTCGCTAAATAGTAGCCCCGATACCAGCATTGCTGCCGATATCGGGGCCTATTACAAGTCTTGAAGGTCGCTTTCCCTCCCTTTGGGAGGGCCGGGGCGGGTATTTACTTTTTTATTTTCCCCAGCGTTACCTCCTTGCCTACCTTTCCTTCGAGGATCTTTCGGCTCAAATCATTGAGCACATAGTCTTGAATTGCGCGCTTCACAGGGCGTGCTCCGAACTCAGGGTCATAGCCCAAGTCGGCCAAATCGTCGATGGTTTGCTGCGTCCAATGGAGCATGAAGCCTTGTTGTTCGAGCATCTTTTGCACGCGTTTCAGCTGCAGTTCGACCACCTTTCCTATCTCTTCCTTCGTCAACGGGTGGAAGGTGATGATGTCATCGATGCGGTTCAGGAACTCAGGACGCATCAAATGGGTGAGCTGTTCACGTGTAGCATTGCTCGTCATGATGATGATTGTGTTCTTAAAGTTCACCAAACGGCCTTTGTTATCGGTCAATCTTCCATCGTCAAGTACCTGCAATAGCGTGTTAAAAACATCGGGATGGGCCTTCTCAATCTCGTCGAATAGCACCACACTATAGGGCTTTCTGCGCACCGCTTCGGTCAATTGTCCGCCCTCATCGTAGCCAACATACCCCGGAGGAGCACCAATCAAGCGCGTCACACTGAACTTTTCCTGATACTCACTCATGTCGATTCGCGTCATCATGTTCTCGTCGTTGAAGAGGTATTCGGCCAATGCTTTCGCCAATTCCGTCTTTCCCACGCCCGTTGTTCCAAGGAAAATGAACGATGCTATCGGTCGTTTCGGGTCTTGAAGTCCGGCCCGACTGCGGCGAACGGCATTGCAAACGGCATCTATGGCCTCGTTTTGTCCGATGACACGCTTATGGAGTTCTTCCTCCAAATGGAGCAGTTTGTCGCGCTCGCTCTGCAACATTCGACTCACGGGAATGCCGGTCCAGCGGCTAACAACCTCGGCAATGTCGTCCGCGGTGACCTCTTCTCGGATCAAGGACTCGCCTTCTTGCTTGCTGATTTCATTGCGATGACGCTCTATTTCGTCGTCGATTTGCTTCATTTCACCGTAGCGAATCTCGGCCACACGCTGGTAATTGCCCTCGCGTTCGGCCTGTTCGGCCTCGCGTTTCAGGTTTTCCTTTTGTTCTTTCAGCTGCGAAATCTTGTCCACTTCGCCCTTCTGTGCCTCCCAACGTGCCCGGAACGTCTTCACTTTATCCTTGAGCTCGGCGATTTCCTTCTCCAAGAAAGCAATCTTCTCCGTATCGTTTTCGCGCAGAATAGCCTGTCGTTCGATTTCTTTCTGCTTCAACGTTCGCTCCAGTTCATCAAGCTCTTCGGGTACAGAATCACGTTCCATGCGCAGCTTTGCAGCCGCTTCATCCATCAAATCAATGGCTTTGTCGGGCAGGAAGCGGTCGGAAATGTAACGCTCGGAGAGCTTTACGGCCGCGATACAAGCATCATCTTGTATCCTTACCTTATGGTGGTTCTCATACCGTTCCTTCAATCCTCGCAGGATACTGATGGCATCTAACTCGTCAGGTTCATTGACCATGACCATCTGAAAGCGGCGTTCGAGTGCCTTATCCTTCTCGAAATATTTTTGATATTCCGTCAAGGTTGTGGCCCCGATTGCCCGAAGTTCGCCACGAGCCAAGGCCGGTTTGAGAATGTTGGCAGCGTCCATTGCACCCTCACCTCCGCCAGCTCCGACGAGCGTATGTATCTCATCGATGAACAAGATGACGTTTTGTGCATTGGTAACTTCCTTGATGACGCCTTTCAAACGCTCTTCGAACTCACCTTTATACTTCGCTCCTGCCACGAGTTGTCCCATGTCAAGCGAGTAAAGTTGCTTGTTTTTGAGGTTCTCCGGCACGTCTCCTTTCATGATTCGCTCGGCTAAACCCTCCACAATGGCGGTCTTTCCGGTTCCCGGTTCACCTATTAATATAGGGTTGTTCTTGGTTCTTCGGCTCAGAATTTGGAGCACCCGGCGTATCTCTTCGTCCCTTCCAATGACGGGATCCAGCTTACCTTGGCGCGCACGTTCAACCAAATTGATGGCATATTTGCCCAAGGCTTGATAGTTTTCATCGCCACTTTGCGACTGCACTTTCTGCCCTTGTCGCAACTCTTCTATGGCTTTTTGCATCGCATCTTCAGTGCAACCGGCATCCTTTAAGATGCGTCCTGCGGTGTTATTTCCCTTCATCAAGGCCAGCAACAGCGGCTCGATGGAAACGAATTCATCGCCCCATTGCCCCGAAATCTTCTCGGCCTCACTGAACACTCCGGCTGTTTCATTACTGAAATAAGGCTGACCGCCGTCCACTTTCGGCAGGTGTTGCAACTCCTGTTGCAGTGCCATGGCAATGCTTTGTGCGTTGACACCGAGCTTTTGGAACACGAAATTGACGATGTCCTTGCCCTTATCAACGATGCCGACCAGCAGATGCACGGGCTCAACACTCTGTTGACGGCCTTGCTGTGCGGCTTGCACTGCGGCCTGAACGGCCTCTTGTGCTTTGATAGTGTACTTGTCAAATGTCATTTATTTTCCTCCGATTATGTTTTTGTTCAGCCTTGCACAAAACGCGTGCCCCATACTGTTGTGTGACAACATGGCGCAAGTTGGCGTCAAAATGACACTGCTTGTAATCGAAGAAAAGGGCTTTACCGGTTCAATTTCCATGTGACACCGTCCTTGGTGTCTTTCACTTCGAAGCCGGCCGCAGCCAAAGCGTCGCGTATTTTGTCGCCGGTGGCCCAGTCCTTCTCGGCTTTTGCCTTGGCACGCAGGTCAAGTACCATGTCAACCACCTTTCCGTAGGCCTCTTCGCGGGCTGCATTGTTGGCCGCCTTCTCGCTTTTCAGACCGAGAAGGTCGAAAGCAAAGAGCCGCATCACGTCACTTAACTCCTTTAAGCAGGCGGAACAGATTTCAGCCTTATGGTCGAGAAGTGCATGAACGAGGTGGCAAGCCTCGAAAAGATAGCTGATGACGAGCGGTGTTTGCAGGTCGTCGTTCATGGCATCATAGCAACGGCGACGCAATGACTGCACGAATTTGTCGGTTTCTGCATCACATTGCTTGCTCACGGGCACGCGGTCGAGGTCGGAAATGGCGTCCATCAGCCGTTCATATCCCTTTCCGGCCGCCTGTAATGCCTCGTTGGAGAAGTCGACCGTGCCGCGGTAATGCGCCGAAAGAATGAAGAAGCGGATTGTCATCGGCGAATAGGCCTGCGAAAGACTCTCGTGTGTGCCGTTGAAGAACTGCTCCAAGGTAATGAAGTTGCCGAGGCTCTTTCCCATTTTCTGCCCGTTGATGGTGATCATGTTGTTATGCATCCAGTAGCGCACCATCTGATCGCCTTGGCTGGCCACGGCTTGTGCAATCTCACATTCATGGTGTGGAAAGACAAGGTCCATGCCGCCGCCGTGAATGTCGAAGTGGTTGCCGAGGTATTTCCGTCCCATGGCCGTGCATTCGCAGTGCCAACCGGGGAAACCTACGCTCCATGGGCTCGGCCAACGCATGATATGCTCGGGCTGGGCCTTCTTCCAAAGGGCGAAATCTGCCTGATTCTTCTTCTCGCCCACGCCGTTCAGCGCGCGACTGTTGTTGACGATGTCCGTCAGGTTGCGCCCCGAAAGGATGCCATATTTGTGTGCTTGGTCGTATTTCTCCACGTCGAAGTAGACGCTTCCGTTGCTTTCGTAGGCATAACCATTGTCGAGAATCTCCTTAACCAGCTCTTCCTGCTCGATGATATGGCCCGTGGCATGAGGCTCAATCGATGGAGGAAGCACGTTGAGTGCCTCCATTGCCGCATGATAACGGTTGGTATAGTGCTGCGCAATCTCCATCGGCTCCAACTGTTCCAGCCGTGCTTTCTTCTCAATCTTGTCATCTCCCTCGTCGGCGTCATGTTCCAAGTGGCCCACGTCGGTGATGTTGCGCACGTAGCGCACCTTGTAGCCCAAGTGTTTCAGGTAACGGAACACCACATCAAAGGTGATTGCGGGCCGCGCATGCCCCAGATGTGGGTCGCCATAGACGGTAGGTCCGCAGACATACATGCCCACATTGGGCGCATGCAGCGGCTTGAACAACTCCTTACGGCGTGTGAGTGTATTGTAAATCAAGAAATCCTGTTCCATGTTTTGCGTCTTTTTGAATATGAATGCAAAGTTAATGGAAAAAAGACGAAACGCAAAATAATCTTTTTTATTTATTGGAATGGCCTGCTTTCTCGGCCTTGTTGCTGCGCCAAATGACCGGCGTTTGAATGTAGGGACCTTGACTTTGACCTTTGAACATTGACCTTTGAGCATTGAACTTTGACCTTTAGGATTTGCAGACTTTGAAGTTTGAAATTTGAACATTGAACTTTAGGATTGGCAGACCTTAAACTTTGAACATTGACCTTTGACCTTTAGGATTAGTCCTATTATTAAGTTGATTTGTAAGCAAGAGGCATGTAGGGACGCACGGTTCGTGCGTCCGTTCCGGGGGAATGCCCAGCAAATGCACATATTTGGTTAAGCGGACGCACGGACCGTGCGTCCCTACACTCGCTCAAACGGTTTTGTGTGTCGGCCATGTTGATAATCAACGACTTGTGCCTTGTGTTTCAATCCCAGCCATATTGCGCACTAATCTCAGCCATATTAGCGTGCAATATAGGCCATATTACGCGGTGAAATGGGTGAGATTGGAATGTTGGAACGTGACACTCCGAATGAAAGGCGGCTATAATATCAGGGCTTCATTCTGCTCAAGGAACTCATCATACCTCACTTTATCGAACATATATAAATAAGGTGAGCGGTGAGCACCGATGTTTCGCGTTTCGTTTGTCTTGACAATGATGCCGAGGTTGGTGAGTTTTTTCGCAAAGTTTCGCGCATCAAGCTTCTTACCCAAGATGGTTTCATAAAGCGATTGTATCTCCGGCAGGGTGAATTTGACGGGCAACAGCGAGTAACCGATGGGATGAAAGACAACATGATGGCGGAGACGGTGGAGCGCATCTGCTATCATTTGGCGGTGATTGAAGATGAGTGGCGGCATCTCGTCAAGTGAAAACCATTTGCATTCCTCGGAATAGAGGTCGCCCGATGGCTTCACTTGCGCGTATTCTGTCAGGGCGAAGAAACCGATGGTCAGGAATTTGTCGAACATCCAGAAGTCGTCATCTATCTCTATTCCTGCATTCTCCAACAACTTCCTTATGTTGTTCTGCTTGCCCCATGTGCGTTCGGGTGCAGAGTAGACCATATATTGCTGCAATGTGAGGCCTTTCAGGCGCGTTCTGTCTTGCACCACCTTCTGAGCGGCCTCTTCTGCCGTCTGATTCCGCCGTATGTAGCCCCCCGGAAGCATCCATTCGTGCGCGCTGAACTGTGGTTTCTCCAGCAAAACCTTCAGCGAACGTTCGTGATAACCAATGATTACGATGTCAACACTGATGTTATGATAGAAGAGTTTAGGGCTTTCTCTGACGAACTTGCGTGCTTCTTCTATGGATATGGGGAATAAATGACTGAGATTTCCGTCCATGTTTCTTTTCGTTTGAAGCAAAGTTACAAAGTTTTTATGACAATATTGCCGCGCATTACAGATAATTAATAGAAATTGTTGCAGGCTTCTATCTACCCGAACGCATGGCACATGACGCAGACATCGCCCCTGTTTGCATCGGCTCTATGCGGATTTTCGATGCGATTATCCGTGATTAGGCTATGAAAAATAAGCGGATTAACCACACTGAGAAGTGTAAAATAAATATAACTAACACTTAATTAATGATAAATTTTCTGTATGTTGTAAATCAAAGGATTGTATATAATATTCTAAAACACAGAATATTACGTGATAATAGCAGGGAAACAGCTTGCAAATAAAACTAAAACGTAATTTTGACGTTTTGAATATTAGTTTTACATTTGCGGCAAATAATTACATCATATAACCTAACTTTTAAAAGAACCTGAATAATGTCTGAAATTAGAAAAAAGAACATGAGTTGCCGACAAGGCAGCTTCTTGCTGACAGGTGTGCTTATCTTTAGTTCGATGAGCCTTCATGCTGCAAAGGTAAAGAGCCTTTCTTCCGAGAAGAAAGACTCGGTGGTGGCAAACGTTTCCAACGTGAACGGGAAAGAAGTGAAAGGACGTAATGTCATGTTGGGCGCAGGTGACAGCTCTACGCCACGTACGCTGAATATTGGTCTGCCTTTTTCGGGCGACATTCTCATCAATGAGAACGACTTGCCCGTGGTCTATACCTTCTGGACACAGATACCTACGACCTGTTGGCGCTATGATTCCTCGCTTGGAGCCATGGGCGTGATGTCCTTTTCAGAGGGCGCACTGCAATATGGTAAGGTGGGTTACATCGTAACTTCCTCTGATCGCGAACCCGGACGCAAGTTCCGTGGCTATGGTGGCGTGAACTTTTCGAGCGAAGGTAATGCAGCTTACGACCTGAACATCAGCACGCCGATAGGCAAGGGCTGGGGAATTTCACTCTCGGCCAGCGAGATTTACAACCATGGATCATTCGATAACCTTCAGTTTGCCAACTGGCAAGACCGCTATGAAAGCTTCAAAGCCGGTGTTTACAAGAAGTATGAGCGTGGTCAGGTGGGCTTGCTTTATAAGTATGCCATGGCCCGTCCCATCACAGGTTCATACACTCCGTATCGCTATTTGGGCAATGGAAAGACCGAAGGTTTCAACGGTTTCGACCCCGGAAGGGACTCTTATATCGTTGGAAACGGCTTGTTCCCTTACATTGACTTCTATACGGGGAAGGAACGAATGGCAAGAATGGGTGCAGATTCAGTGTCTCGGAACGTGAGCCACGCGTTCTATCTCTACGGTAACCATCGCTTTGGGGAAGACTATAAGCTGAAGTGGTCGATGATGTACATGCACTCCGAGGTCGCCCTCACGATGCAGTATCCTATCAGCATGAACATCTATGACAAAGCCGACGATGCTTTCGGCGGAGCCAAGCTCTATTTGCCGAATTCGGTCGTGCCTTATGAAGGTGCGGTGCAGATGATTGCATCGCAATACTACCCCCAAGTGGGCATCAACCAGTTCATGTCGAAAGGCGAACTGACCAAGTCTTTCGGGCAACATAACATGCGTCTTGGCCTGACCTATGTGTATTACAACGCTCCCATACTGCAACAGACCGGAACCTACGTGCAAACTGTGGAGAACCACCCGCGTTTGCTCTCTTTTTTGCCTGCTTATCCCGGCGTGACACAGACATTCTGCCTTGGTGGAACAGGGTCTTATTCACGTGCATTCACCAGTAAGACCGCGCTTTACCTTGCCGATGATTTCCGTTTGAGCCAAATCATCAGCGGAGGTGTGGGTGCTCGGTTGGAAATGCAGACCGGAAAGAACCATACGTTCCCTTATCCCAACAAGAACTACAGCGACTTTGCCGCCATGAAGGCTGCACATCCCGATGCTATCGACGACTATGTGTATAAGACAAACGCCAAGTTCAACTATGTACTGACTGGAAATATCCTTGCACAGCTCACCAAACCGTTCGGTCTGATGGCTGAGGCTACCTATAACCGCTACTATTCTCCCTACACCGACTATGCGGAGAAGAACGCATTCGGCGCACCTAAGGATGCCAACTACCCATTGCGAAACAAGTTGTTCAGCCATTTCGAAAGCGTAATGTATGCCGGTGGCGGTATTTACTTCAATCTTGGACAGTATATCAATCTGGTTTCCAAGCTAACCTACATCAACAAGCATAATATTGTTACGTCCGAGAATTTATATACAGCTCTGGGACAGTACAATATCTATCCGATTACCTACGACATCAAGACATTAGGCTGGACAACCGACGTGATGTCGTCCATAGGTAACTTCAACATGCATGCCTTGTTGACGCTTCAGAACCCGAAATATAAGAACTATGCCTATTCAACGCCCGATGGTTCGGCAAGCTACAGCTATGATGATAAGATTATTCCGACCCTTTCGAAGGTGATCATTGAGCTCGATCCGAGTTATTATCTCTGCAACCGCGACGTGAGAATATGGGCCAGTGCGCGCTATTTCGGCAAGCAATACGGCAATAAGACAAACACCATATCTTATAAGGGCTGGTGGGAAACGTTCTTAGGTGTTGATTGGAAGGTCAACCGTAACCTCAGTTTGAAAGGCCAAGTGCGCAATCTGCTGAACCAAAAAGGCGTACAAGGCTCCCTTGTTGGTGGCGAACAGATTACCAATGAAAGCCAAATGATCGGCAAAGGTTTCGTGGCTGAGCAGATACGTCCACGTTGCGTAGAGGTCTCAGCAAGCTTTAATTTCTAACAATAATATTAATAACTAACAACAAGAAGCTATGAAGAAAGTAGTATTGATGCTGCTCGTGATGATGATGACCATGAGCGCGTTCGCACAGACCGCGAGTAAGGCAGACAAGACCGGTGAAGAATTCTTCCTCGGTAAGTGGGAACTCTTGGTAGAAGGACTCCCTACGGGTGATGCCAAGATGCTATTAGTGGTAGAAAAAACCGCAGATGGCAAGTATAAAGGGACTATCGGAGGTACTGACGGAAGTGGAATGTCACCGCTTACCAAGATAGTTATCGAGCCAAAGACCATGACCGTGAACTTCAACGGACAGGGTTTCGATGTGCCTCTTTACCTTGACAAGGACAAAGGTGAGACCGTCACGGGAAGCATGAACGACATGTTTGATGTTACCGGCAAGCCTTTTGTTGAAAAGAAATAACGTTTAGGCAGGCCTATTCCTATCCCTAATTTCGTTAACACAAAAGCTGCAGGTAACTAAAATAGGGTTACCTGCAGCTTTAGATTATCGTCTAATGCTTTTGATATGAACAAGTTTTTCTCCATTCTTACCATTTCGGGCCTGCTGTCAGCCTCTGTCATGGCTGCCGATTCATGGTTTCACCCGACGAGTTTCAGTTCAGTGGCGTTCCGAAACCCTTCATTGGAGTATGCTCCTTACACGCGTTGGTGGTGGCCGGGCAATGATGTCACGCCGCAAGAACTGGAAAGAGAAATTCGACTCTTTGCCGAACAGCATCTCGGTGGTGTCGAAATACAACCCATGTCTCTTGTTATGCCCTGCAAAGGGAAGGGGCGTGCCGACCGTATCATGAGCTATGACACACCGGCCTACTATAAGAACCTTGCTGTGGTGATGCAAACTGCAAAGCAATATGGGCTCACTGTAGACCTCACCGATGGCAGTGGGTGGCCTGCCGGCGGTGCACATATCACGGAACAAGAGAATAATCAGACGTTAGAAGTGGGCATTGCAGACCTTATTCCCGGCAACTATATGCCCGTATCCGTCCCCCGTGCGCAGCGAGGAGACTGTCCGTCGGCCCGGCTTGTGGCTGTAGTGATTGCCAAAACAACCGGAAAAGCCGATTCAACCCTGCTGCTCGATAGAAACAGTGTGAAAGATATTACGGCGGAAGTGAAAGACGGAAAGGTCGTTACTGCCGTGAAAGACCGAGGTTATAAACTGCTTGCTTTCTGGCAGATGGCCGACATGGAGAAGCCAATGTTGATGGCAAGCCGCGATGTAGGCTTTGCCATGAACCATTTCGACAGTACGGTTGTGGCCAAGAACTATGAACATTACCTCGGTAAACGAACCGGATTAGAACCTTATATGGGCCATCCGCTCCGTGCACTCTTTAATGACAGCTACGAGTTCCGTGCCAATCGCCACTTCGCCGATGACTTTATCGCCACATTCAAGAAGAACCGCGGCTATAATCCCGTGCCCTTTCTTCCTGCCAACATTTGGTATGGCTATAACAACATGTATGAACGAATGGCACATCCCGGGAATCAACCGCTGTTTGCCTTTGATGACAACGATTGGCGGCTGCGCTATGACTACGATCTCACCCTCAGTGATTTGCTACGACAACATCTTTTAAAAGGATCGACACGTTGGTTGGAAAGCCGGGGCATGTTGCATCGCACGCAAACTTATGGACTCAGCATGGATATGATAGGAGCTACCGGCGATGTCTCCATTCCCGAGACTGAAACGATGATTTTTTCAAAGGCTTGTGAAGCCGGTTATAAAATCATTTCGTCAGGTGCTCATCTTTATAATCGCCCAATTATCAGTTGTGAGACCGCCGTTTTCTTTAACCGTGTTTTCTTAACTACGCCTCAGAAGCTGAAGATCACGGTGGACAAAGTGCTCACAAGCGGTGTCAATCAAATCATCTGGCACGGAACCCCCTATAGTTACTTCCCCGATGGCTATCCCAAAGAAGGCTGGTATCCGTTTTTCAATAGTTCGTTAGGCGTGAACTTCTCGACGTTCTTCAGTGAACAGAATCCCTTTTGGGCCGACTTCCGCGATATCAACAGCTATACCCAACGTGCACAATACCTGCTTCGATGCGGTAAACCACAGGCCGATGTGTTGATTTACTATCCTTTCTTGAAGTTCCCTGAAGATGCCTATAATCCTAAAGAACTGCTTATCGGGGGCTGTCTTCCCGAAACGGAGCCCGAACTGGATAAGGATGACAGCAGGCCTTTCAATTCTGAGACCGAATCTAAATGGTTGAAGCAATTGTGGCCGCTTATTGACAAACTCAATGCCCGAGGTATCACTTGGGATTGGGTGAATGACGAGTCATTGCAGGCCGCACAGGTGGCTTCTGACAGCACAATCGCTATTCGGGGCAACCGCTATCAGGGGCTTATCCTCTATCATCTGCCTTACATGCAACTTGAAACTGCACTGCAACTGCCTCGCTTGGCGGCCGCCGGAGCACGCATCATCGCAGACGGGGCGTTGCCGAAACTGCAGCCTTCTTACCATGATTGGCAGAAAGCCGACAGTACTTTGTGCATGGCTATGCGTAATCTGGCGACCCAACCCACCGTGAAAGATGGTGCAGAAGGACTTGCCTTGTTGCCTGTTCCTTTGGAAAGTAAATCCCCGACAGACTGTTTCCGACAGACACGTCGCATTCAGGAAGATGGCAATATCCTGCAGATGTATTGGAACGAAAGCCGGCAATGGCAGACACTGGAAGTCAGAAACCACACCACGCACAAGTATTTTTATTGGCTGAATGCCGAAGATGGCAGCATGACACCGGCCAGATTAGATGCCAATCAGGCGCTGCATCATACCTTTGCACCACTTTCTACGGCCTTCCTGTTAAGCAGTGACAAGCCGATAAAGATGGAAACAAGCGTAAATCCTACGGCGAAAGTCGCCGCAGACTTCTCTCCCAAGCGAGCAAAACTCGTTTGTGAGCTGTCGAGATGGACCATTCATATCGATAGCTTGGATAGGAATGAGGACGCTCAGGGGGCCGTTTCGGCCTACATACGTACGGACTATGCGTTGTGTGATTGGCGCACAGACAGTGTGTTATGCTACAATGCGCGTCCTTGTATCTATACATTGACAACGAAATTACCCATCAATCGCAAGAAGCATTACGTCCTCGACTTGGGTCAGGTGTATCATGTTGCCTCGCTGTCCATCAATGGTCATGAGGTAGGTAAACGCATTTATGCTCCTTATACTTTTGACATTACACCTTATCTTCGCCGCGGTGAAAACACTTTCCAAGTGACTCTCAAGCCTTCGCTCTACAATGCATTGGTGAAACGTGGGCTCAACGGCGACCGACTCTTCAAACTGTTGAAGAAGAACGGAGGGCTTGCGGCCGAAGGACTGGCTGGTCCCGTGCGGCTTTATGAGCAACCTTGAGGTCGTTTCCTCAACATCATACATGACATTCTTTTCTATATCAAAACTTATCTTTATTAAATATGAACATCAAAACCACCTTTCGCTTCGCACTCGTTGCCTTTTGTGCAATGACATTCCGGGGCGCATCAGCCGACAATCTTCCCCAATTGGGCAAGTCTCCCATTAAAGACGTCATCAAAGCAATGACGATCGAAGAGAAATTAGAATTCATTCATGGCACGGGCATGTTGATATCCAACACCAATGGTCCCGTGGCCGGCAGCATAGGTAGCGTGGTTCCCGGTGCAGCTGGTACCACATTTGCCATTCCCCGACTGGGCATTCCCGCTATTGTCATGGCCGATGGCCCGGCCGGATTGCGAATTGACACCCTGCGCGCAGGCGATTCACGACGCTATTATACCACCGCATTCCCCACAGGAACCATCGTTGCCTCGACATGGAACCCACAGCTTGCTCGCAAGATGGGCGAAGCCATGGGCGAAGAAGTGAGGGATTACGGCGTTGATATCCTGTTGGCGCCCGGTGTTAATATCCAGCGTAACCCACTTTGTGGGCGAAACTATGAATACTTCTCCGAAGATCCGCTGCTTTCGGGCATCATGGGAGCGGCCATTGTTCAGGGTATTCAGAGCAACGGCGTGGGCGCGAGCCTCAAACACTTTGCCGTCAACAATCAAGAAACAAGCCGTTCCTCTGTCGATGCCGTCATTTCGCAACGTGCCCTCCGTGAAATCTATTTGAGAGGCTTCGAAATTGCAGTTAAAAAAGCGTTGCCTTGGACGGTCATGAGTGCCTATAACAAAATCAATGGCACTTACTGTTCGGAGAATCCATGGCTGCTTACCGATGTGTTGCGTAGTCAGTGGGGCTTTAAGGGCATGGTGACGACCGACTGGTTTGCCGGACGCAACTATGCCAATCAGCTCAAGGCAGGTAATGATTTGCTCATGCCGGGGCGTAAAGCCGAGACAAAACGCATCAAGACTGCATTGGAAAGCGGACAGATTACAGAGGCCGACATCGACAAAAACGTGGAACGCATTCTGCAATTAATCCTCAAATGTCCTGCTTTCAAGCATTACCAGTATTCCAATCACACCAATCTGAAAGCGCATGCAGCCATGGCTCGGCAGGTTGCCGAGGAGGGAATCGTGCTGTTAAAGAACGATGCTCAAACGCTACCCTTGCCAAAAGGCCGTCTCACCCTGTTGGGAAATTCAGCATTCGACACCTATATCGGTGGCACAGGAAGCGGTGAAGTGGCCAAAGCCTACGCTATATCGGTTGCCCAAGGCCTTGAAATTGCCGGCTATAAGATTGAAAAAACGCTTTTCAATACCTATGTCCGACACATCGCAGATGAGAAAGCCAAGCTGCCAAAACGCACGAACATACTGCAGAAAATCGATAATCTGCCCGAGAAAACATGGACGGAAAGCGAGCTGAAACAGATGGCTTCGGCTTCTGAAGCGGCCTTGATTACCATCGGACGCAATGCCGGTGAGGGGGCCGATCGCAAGGTTGAGACCGACTATCTGTTGAGTGATGCAGAGCAAAGTCTCATTTCCAACACCGCAAAGGCCTTTCATGCGCAAGGCAAGAAAGTCATCGTTGTGCTCAACATTGATGGTGTTGTCGACGTGACTTCATGGCGCGACCAAGCTGATGCCATTCTCGTTGCTTGGTTACCCGGGCAGGAAGGAGGCCGTGCATTGGCTTCTGTCGTGACCGGAGAGAAGACGCCTTCGGGCAAACTTGCGCAGACTTTCCCCGTGCGCTACAGCGATGTGCCTTCCGCAACGGCTTTCCCGGGCGTGCCAATCAGCTATCCTGACAGCACAATCTACAATGAAGGCATCTATGTGGGCTATCGTTATTACACCTCAAAGGGCGTTCCTACGGCCTATCCTTTCGGTTATGGACTGAGCTATACCACGTTTGCCGTGAAGCAGCTCAAGCTGAACAGCAACGCATTCAAGGACAAACTCACGGCCACGGTCACGGTAACGAATACCGGAAAGAGGCCGGGAAAAGAGGTCGTGCAGCTTTATCTTAGTGCCCCGGCGACAAAGATTGACAAGCCACGAATGGAATTAAAGGGCTTCATCAAGACGCGTTTGCTCCGTCCGGGAGAGGCTCAAACGCTCTCATTCACACTCTTTCCCGAAGACCTTGCCTCATTCTCTGAGCAAAACCAAGCTTGGGTGGCCGACAAGGGAAGCTATACGGTCAACATAGGCAATTCGTCTGAGCACATCATGCAGCGTGCTTCGTTCGTGCTTAACCGTCAAATCAACATCAAACCCTAATGAAAAAGCAAAATATTTTCCTGACCGGAGCCACCGGACACATGGGACATGAAGGCCTGAAACAACTCGTCAGGCATCTCGATATCTACAACCTGACCTTGCTCGTGCTCCCCACCGAGCACGACCGAAAGGTCATTGCACCTTATGAGCAGCTGGAAGGTGTGCGCGTGGTCTACGGAGATCTCACCGCCTACGCCGACGTATTGAAATGCGTCAATGGCGCAGATGTGGTGCTCCATGTGGGAGGATTGGTCTCTCCGGCGGCCGATTATCACCCCGAACGCACGCTCGAAGTGAACGTCACAGCCGTAAAAAACATCATCAAAGCCATCAAGGCGCAGCCCGATCCCAACAACATCAAACTCGTTTATATCGGAACCGTGGCCGAAACCGGCGGCCGCAATGCACCCATTCATTGGGGACGGGCAGGCGACCCCATCAAAATCAGCGTCTATGACTTCTATGCCTTGTCGAAAGTTCTGGCCGAACGCGAGGTCATTGAAGCAGGTCTTAAGTACTGGGTCTCGATGCGTCAGACCGGAATTCTCTATCCCGAGATGCTCAACAACCTTGACCCCATCATGTTTCATGAGCCACTCAACGGCGTGTTTGAATGGGTTACGGCCGAAGATTCAGGCCGACTCTTGGCCAATGTCTGCGATCCCGATGTGCCGGAAGCGTTCTGGAGGCATGTATATAATATAGGTGGAGGAGCCGAATACCGCACGGTGAACTGGCAATTTATGAACATGTGCTTCGGAGCCTTGGGCATGGGACGCATTGAAAAGCTGTTCGAACCGCGCTGGTTTGCCACACGTAACTTCCATGGACAGTGGTTTTCAGACTCCGATAAGCTGGAAGTCTACCTGCATTTCCGTACGGGAAGCGTCGCAGACTTCATCAGTGAGATGAAAGAAAAGGCCCCGATGAGTACGAAATTTGCCCATTTTGTGCCGTCATGGGCCATTAAAAACATGGTTTTCAAGCCCGTTGCCAACAAGCCATTCGGCACACTTTTCTGGCTGAAACACAATGTTGAAGACCGCATTCACGCCTTCTTCGGCAGCCGGGAAGCATGGCAACAGATACCGGGGTGGGAGCAATTCGCCTTGGAAAAGCCTTCGATGGAGATGCAATTGCTTGACCATGGCTATGATGAAAGCAAGCCCGAGGCCGAGTTGGGCATTGAGGACATGCGTCAGGCTGCCCTCTTCCGTGGAGGAGAATGCCTCTCCGAGACCATGACAAAGGGCGACATGGCTACCAAACTCACGTGGCGTTCGGCCCAAGGAGACGTGTTCGAGGCCTCCCCGGCACTGGTGCTGCTGGCCGGACATTGGAGCCCCAAGACCCTTCCCATGCCTTGGAACTATGACGAAGAGGCCCGCCTTAACCCCTTCTTTGCGCAGGTTTGGTATCCACATCACGATAAAACCGAACACCATGTCTATGACGAGCGCATCCTTAAAGATGAAAGTTACGCAGCAACCTAAACCGAACGACCATGCAACTTCAGCCATTTCACCGTGCAATCTCAGCCATATTAGTGTGCAATTTCAGCCATTTTGCTGCGCAATATGACCTATATGGCACGGTAATTGCAGGGAGATGGTAACCCGAACATCGCATGACCGTTCTGCAGCATCACCCATTCATAAAATCATCACCTATGAGAACAACCTTTCTTGCATGCCTTTTTTTGGCGTTGTCAACATTTAGCTATGCCGCATCTGAGGTGAATCCCGAGCTGCAACAGAAGCGATGGCGCGCCTATTGGATTGCCGCTCCCGGCGCATCGCCCCAAGGATACGGTGTTTATCACTTCCGCAAGCAACTCCATTTGGCCGAGAAACCCGGACATTATCGCGTACATGTTTCGGCAGACAACCGCTATCAGCTGTTTGTCAACGGCACGATGGTGTCCTTGGGACCGGCACAGAGCGACCTGCTTCACTGGAACTATGAGACCGTAGACATTGCCCCTTGGTTGCAAAGTGGCGACAACACGATAGCTGCCACGGTGTGGAACTACGGCACGGACGGTCCGTTGGCCCAGATTTCACTGCGCACGGCATTCATTCTTCAGGGCGACACCCAAGAAGAGGCTGCCGTGAACACCAATCCTTCGTGGCTTGTGACCGAAGATAAAGGCTGCCAAGCACTGAAACCCACCGTGCTGGGCTACTTCGTTGCGCCTTATGGCGAGGTCATCGACATGACTAAGGCCGAGAAAGGTTGGCAGTTGAACGGCTATGATGCCACGGGTTGGAAGCCGGCAGAACCCATCATGGCCGGTTCTCCCAAGGGTTTCATGGCTACCGATGGCACAGGTTGGATGCTTGTTCCCTCGCCGTTGCCGCAGATGGAACGCTCGTTGCAACGCTTGTCGGCCGTAAGGAAAGCCGAAGGTGTGAGGGTGACGAAGGCATTCCTCTTGGGAAAGGCGCCCATTACCATTCCGCCGCACACGCGTGCCGTCATTCTTTTCGACAACGGACAGAATACCAATGCCTATGTTCATTTGGATTTCAGCAAAGGAAAGCAGGCCACGATGGCACTCACCTATGCCGAGTCGCTTTATGACAGGAAGACAATGGAGAAAGGTGACCGCAATGCCGTTGAAGGGAAAGTCATTTTCGGTGTGAAAGACAGTATCATTGCGGCCGGAGATGAGCAGGCATCGTATGCATCGCTCAATTGGAAGACCTTCCGCTACCTGCAGTTGAGCGTCGAAACCCAAGAAGAACCCCTCGTTCTTAACGACCTCTACGGCATATATACGGGCTTTCCGTTCCAAAGGAGGGCCACCTTCGCTTCTTCCGACCCTGCGTTGGCGAAGATGTTTGATATCGGTTGGCGCACAGCAAGGCTCTGTGCGATGGAAACCTACATGGATTGTCCTTATTATGAACGGCTGCAATACCTCGGAGACACGCGCTTGCAGATGCTCGTTTCCTATTATAATACGGGCAATGACACGCTTGCCCGCAAGGCTATCTGCGACATCGACAACTCCCGTCTTGCTGAAGGTGTGACCGAAGGACGCTATCCTGCACGAGGAACGAACGTCATTTCGCCCTTCTCGCTCATGTGGATTGGCATGCTGCATGACTATTATATGTATCGTCCCGACAGTGCTTTCGTTAGTCAACACCTGCCGGGAATGCGCCAAGTACTCTCGTTCTTCATGCAACACACTGGGAAAGACGGCACTCTGAAAGACCTTCCGTATTGGAACTTCATGGATTGGGTGGAGCGTCAACGCCAATGGAAGATGGGTGTTCCGCCCAAAGGGAAAGACGGTTGCTCGGCCATTCTCGACCTGCTTCTGCTGCGTGCCTATCAATGGGCAACCGATTTGGAGGCCCATCTCGGCAATCAGGGCATGGCCGATGGCTATCGACAGCGTGCCGATATGCTGGCAAATACGATTCAACGCAAGTATTGGGATACCGACAAACAGTGTTATGCGGACGTCAGCAACAAGAAATACTTCTCGCAACACGTGCAGGCACTCGCCATTCTCTGTGGTTTGGTGAAAGGAAAGCAGGCTGAACAATTGGCCGAATGTATGCTGCGCGACTCCACCATGGCCGAAGCAAGCATCTATTTCAAGTATTATATCAACCGCGCCCTTGCCAAAGCAGGACTTGGCGATGCCTATCTTGACGGGCTCGGTATATGGAACGACTACATGAAACTCGGCATGACGACATGGGGAGAAGACTCAAAATTGATGAATACCCGCAGCGATTGTCATGCATGGAGTGCCAGTCCGAACATCGAACTGCTGCGCACGGTGCTCGGTATCGATACCGATGCGCCCGGTTTCGCCAAGGTTCGCATCGAGCCCCACCTCGGTCGTCTCACACAAGCCTCGGGGTCGGTTCCCCATCCTTTGGGCATGATACGCGTTGCCTATCAGAAGAAGGGGAAAGACTGGAACATACGCATCACATTGCCTAAAGGCCTCCGTGGCAAGTTCATCTGGAAAGGACGCGAGAATGAACTAACGCCCGGTGAAAACGAATTGAAATGAAAAGATGAGAAAAGTAATCTTCTTATATTTTTTCCTGCAGTGTTGTCCTTCAGTAATTGGAAATAGCAGCTGTTTGGTATCATTCTGATGATGAAAAAATAATAAATAACGACCACATATGTATAACAGACTTTTTTTAACTTTAATGGTTTTAGTACAAGCATTGGGCATAAGCGCTCAAAACAACGTTAAAGTTAAAGTGGAAGAGGGTATCTTAGTTGGTACAGATGCTTCGGGTATCAAGGTTTTCAAAGGCATTCCTTTCGCTGCTCCTCCCATAGGAGACCTACGTTGGCGTGAGCCACAGCCTGTCACAGCTTGGAAGGGAGAAAGACAAGCTATGGACTTTGGACCCAATCCCATGCAGGAGGCGATTTTTGGTGATATGAATTTTGGAACGAAATCCATGAGCGAAGACTGTCTCTACTTGAACGTGTGGACACCTGCTAAGACCATGAAAGAGCGATTGCCCGTATTGATTTATTTCAATGGAGGCGGATTGATGGCTGGTAGTGGTAGCGAGCCCCGGTATGCAGGTGAGAAGATGGCACGCATGGGGATTGTTGCTGTGACAGCCAATTATCGGGAAGGCATCTTTGGCTTCTTTTCATTACCAGAATTGTCGAAAGAAAATCAATGGCATGGCAGTGGCAACTATGGGCTCATGGATCAAGCTGCCGCCATACGATGGGTTAAGCGCAATATTGCAGCTTTCGGTGGTGACCCAAATCGAATTACCATTGCAGGCGAGTCTGCCGGTTCTATCTCTGTAAGCGCATTGATGGCATCGCCCATGAGTAAAAAGCTTTTTGCGCAGGCCATAGGGTCCAGTGGCTCAATCTTAGGCTTCCGACCACTGCCCACTTTACAAGAAGCTGAGGAGGATGGGACTAAACTGATGACGAAAATAGGCCGTCATCTGCTTAGCGAATTACGTGCAATGCCCGCAGAAGAGCTGATGAAAAAAGCCCATATTCGGAAAATGCCCACACCTTGTATTGATGGAATGTTCTTTACCGAGCAGCCCGAGAAGACCTTTGCCAAGGGAAGTCAGGCACAAGTGCCCCTACTTTTAGGTGGAAACAATCAGGAAATGACACTTTTTGTCAGCAACATAGAACAGGCCAAAGAATTTGCACGACGTACCTTCGGTGACGCAACAGATGACATTTTCCCACGCTATGGTATTAAGACAGAAGCCGACCTGAAAGGTCGTCAGGGTATAGACTTAGCTTCCGATCTCTTTCTCGACTTTTCAACTTGGCGTTGGGGGCACATGCATGCCAAAACGGGTGGCCGGCCTGTTTACCGGTACCGTTACTGTCATCCGCGTCCAGCTATGAAAGATAAAGGAAAAGTGGCAGGTCTGGCTGGTGGAGTGCAGAATGTAGCCGAAGGACAGGCAGAAAGTCAACGTGACAAGGGAGCAGTACATTCAGCCGACATTGAATATGCTATGGGAACCCTACCCACCAATCTCGTCTACAATTGGCAACCAGAAGATTATATAATGTCTGATATCTTCAATGGCTACTACGTCAATTATATTAAGACAGGGAATCCCAATGGTCTTGGTCTTCCGGAGTGGCCTTTAGTCAACGGAAAGGTGCCAGAACCAATCCTTCAGCTTGATGTCAATGTCTCTGTGGAGCAGGATATGCAACGTGAGAATCGCTATAAAACAATACTGCAATACGTGTGTAAAGAACAGATTCCAAAGTAACAGCTATGCGAAAAATAATAATATCCTTATTGTTGTCCATCTGCCTGTATGCCGTAGGACAATCGAAATTATCAAATTATAACGGGCAAGCAGAAGCTTTGTGCCGACAGTTGACGTTGTCTGAGAAAGTCTCTCTCTTATTAGACGATTCGCCCGCTATTCCCCGGCTGAATATCCCAGCCTTTCAATGGTGGAACGAAGCATTGCACGGCGTAGCTCGCAATGGGGTGGCAACTGTTTTTCCACAGACCATCGGTATGGCAGCAGCCTTCGATGACGAACTGCTGCAGCAAGTATTCACGGTCGTGAGCGATGAGGCTCGGGCAAAAGCTGAACGGGCCAAAGCCTTAGGACATGTACGTCGATATCAAGGATTGTCATTTTGGACTCCCAACATCAACATTTTCCGTGATCCGCGTTGGGGAAGAGGGCAGGAAACCTATGGCGAAGACCCTTACCTTACAGGACGTATGGGGTTGGCTGTTGTCAGAGGACTACAAGGACCAGATACAGCCTGCTACTATAAGACTTTAGCATGTGCAAAACACTTTGCCGTTCATAGCGGACCTGAAAGCTTACGGCATGAAATGGATATCGAAAACCTAAGTCCGAGAGACCTTTGGGAGACCTATCTTCCTGCTTTCAAGTCGTTGGTAACCAAGGGACAAGTGGCAGAAGTGATGTGTGCTTATCAGCGTTTTGATGGGCAGCCTTGCTGTGGCAATAGCCGTTTGCTCCAGCACATCTTGCGTGATGAGTGGAATTTCAAGGGGCTGGTGGTGAGTGACTGCGGTGCCATCAGTGATTTCTGGATACCTGGCCGGCATGGTGTGGCAAAAGATGCTGTAGAGGCATCTGCCCAAGCACAGAGCGCTGGTACAGATGTAGAATGTGGCAGCAATTATCACAGTCTGGAAGAGGCCGTAAAAGCAGGAGTTCTCAAAGAGAGTGATATTGATCGCAGTGTGATCAGGGTCTTAGAGGCACGTCTTGCGCTGGGCGATATCTCTCCCTCGGCTGTTGTGCCGTGGAAAACCATTCCTTATGCTGTGGTCGACTGTCCTGCCCACCGCCAACTTGCATTGCGTATGGCCCACGAGTCGATGGTGCTATTGCAGAACAGGCACCATACATTGCCTTTGTCTACGCATGACAAAATCCTTGTCGTAGGTGAAAATGCCGTGGATTCCATGATGCTGTGGGCAAACTACAACGGAATTCCAAGCCATACAGTGACTGTACTTGATGGTATTCGGCAGTTGGCAGAGCATGTAGAGTTTATGCCTGGTTGTGGACTGTTAACCAATGAAGTTTCTGAAAGCCGTATGAATCAGTTCTGTCACGGGGAAGGCGAACAGGGTATGCAGGCTTCTTACTGGAATAACGAAGACCAAGAGGGCGAGGCTGTCGCACAAGCTGTTTTTACGCATTCTATCAATCAAGACAATGGAGGTGCAACAACCTTTGCCCCGGGGGTTAACCTTACGCATTTCAGTGCGCGCTATGCAGGTATATTAAAGGTGCATCAGACCGAAGAGCTGCTGATTAAGGTAAGCGGAGATGATATGTTCCGAGTTTCTGTCAATGGAAAGAAGGTCATCAACAAATGGCGCAGTCGTGATGGCAATCAGATGGCCGAATATACGTTGCATGCAGAGGCCGGGAAGAACTATGATATCGTTGTGGAATATGTCCAATGCAAAGGCAATGCAACATTTCATTTCGATGTAGTACATAAACAACCATTCGACTTACATCAGCTGATAGAGAAAGCACGACAGGCAGACGCTGTTGTCTTTGTCGGCGGACTGTCACCTCGACTGGAAGGTGAGGAGATGAAAGTCGATTTCCCTGGGTTCTCGGGTGGTGATAGGACTTCGATAGAACTGCCTGTTGCCCAAAGAGAAGCTATTCAAGCATTGAGTGCCGCAAGAAAGCCTATCGTTACGGTCAACTGTTCGGGCAGTGCGATTGCCTTAGAGCCTGAGACTAAAAATTGTGATGCCATCTTGCAGGCTTGATATCCCGGTGAAGAGGGGGGCAGGGCCGTTGCTGACGTGCTTTTTGGTAAGGTAAATCCTTCAGGAAAACTACCTGTAACGTTTTATCGTCATGATGATCAGCTACCACCATTTAATGACTATCATATGCGTGGTCGCACCTATCGTTATTTCACCGGCAAGCCCCTTTTCCCCTTTGGATACGGACTAAGTTATACTACTTTCCGCATTGGGCAACCTGTGTGCAAAGGGCGCACCCTCAAGGTCAAGGTTAGTAATACCGGGCTGCGTGAAGGTACGGAGACAGTGCAAGTCTATATCAAACGCAATGCGGATAGCGATGGGCCGGTCAAGAGTCTTTGTGACTTTCAGAAAGTCAGTTTGAAGGCCGGCGAGAGCAAGGAGGTGACTTTTACGCTTCAAGACAATGCCTTTGAATGTTGGGACCCTCTGACGAACACCATGCGTGTCATGAGTGGCAGATACACCCTCTATGTCGGGAATTCAAGTTCGGCAAAAGCTTCATGCCAGATGCAATGGAGAGCGGGCCTGTGACTTCGCTAAAGACTTGTATACAGGCAACATTTCCTTGTGGGTTTCATGAGATTTGTCTTTGCTTGATTTTCTGCGGTATTAACAGTGCCGGAGACATCATTTTAATGGCTTAAAAGAGAACAGCCGACAGCTTCACGAAAGTATTTCCCCGGAAAAGAGGTATTCGAGAAGTGGAGTTCGTCGGCAATTTCTCTCACAGTGTGTTTGCTCGTATGCAGCATGGCCTTTGCATCAAGGAAGATATAATCACGATTGAAATCAGCCTGTCGCCCACGGTATTTTTTTATCATTTCATTGACGGTCTCAAAAAGAAATCGTATCTTTGCCGATGTCGTCCCGATTGCCTTTTCGGCAGGGGCAAACAGAATGAATTGTAAGTTAAAACCAAGAAGATGATTGAAGTAGGACAAAGACTTCCTGACGTGTTAGGAACCGATCAGGACGGTAAAGTGTGGAAGACGAGCGATTTCAAAGGTCGGAAACTCGTGCTGTATTGCTATCCAAAGGACGCCACACCGGGCTGTACAAGCGAGGCATGTAACCTGAGAGACAACCATGAACGGTTCATTTCGCAAGGCTATGCCGTGTTGGGTTGCAGCACGCAAGATGCCAAATCCCACCGCAAATTCATTGAGAAAAATGCGCTTCCTTTCCCGCTTCTCTGCGACACCGAGCTGAAACTCGTGCAGCAACTGGGCGTTTATGGCGAGAAAAAGATGGCCGGCCGCACCTATATGGGCGTGTTTCGCACCACTTTTATCACCGATGAAGCGGGCGTCGTCACGCGAATCATCGGCCCGAAAGAGATTAAGGTGAAAGACCACGCTGCGCAGATTCTGTAGCGAGGGTAGCTGTCTTTGGCTGCCGTTTTTATCATCTCATTTTGCACTCCGCCAAATCGGTGTGCAATCTCAGTCATTTCATGCGCCAATCTCAATCATTTTAGTCTCCAATTTCAGTCTTTTTGCATGGCACTATCAGTCATTTCGCAATGTCGTTTCAGTCATATTGGTTCGCTTGCGCCGTCTTGTTTCCCCCGACCGACGTTGCATGCGATTCCATGAAAAATGTTTTCCAGTCCCCTCTGTATGCAAAGATACAAAATTTTGCAAGCGATTGCAAGACTTTCTCGGATTTTTTTATGACCGATACGGCCGGCACTGTTTTTCAAGCACAAAAGTGGAAACGGCGACGACGGCGAAAACAAGCATTCGTCACGAACAAAAAAGACGGCGACGGCGATAGAAATTAAAAACCATCTTGAGAAAAAAGCAGCGACGACGACGGAATTAAAAAACTATTTTGAGGAAAAATGACGACGACGGCGGCGACGTTTTCAATTTCTTTCTATCGTCGTCTTTCTTTTCTCTTGTTCTTGTTCTTTGTTCTTAGGGAAGACTAACCGACTGATTATCAAGCTTCTCATTTGTTAATTTATTTAAACTTCTGTTTGACTTTTCATTTTTCGCGGAGCGTTTAAAAGATTTTAACAGGTTGGAAAGGTAGAGAATCAAGACTCTATTTGTAAGTTTTTCGGTGAGAAAATATAAGTTCCTTTTCCGTTTCATACGCTTTTAAAGGAAAGAACAAGCGTGTTCCTACCCTTTAAATACGGTGGGAACACGCTTCATATTTTTAATTGTTCCGAAATCTGGAAACAACCGTTTTCTTTTGTCTTACGTATTCAAGTATATTGATTGATAAATCATTCAATATTGCCAGTCAGTGTAAGGTTCTTTAGTCCATATTTTCTTTCCCAATATGGGCTGCTGACATCCATTAAGTTATTATCGGTAAAATAAAGCACATAAACATAGTTATACTCTGGGCGTAGTGAACTTGTCCAATAGCCCACGCGTTTCCCTACATCGATGAGCTTTCCGTTTTCATACCAACCCAGTAATGGGAAATAAAGTAGTCCGGTTGTATTTGATGGCCGGAAGTTGTGCGTATAACCCTTTGCATAAGCTGCATTCTGATTATTACTGCGATAGTCTTTTCCGTCAGGAGCAGCTGCGTCAGAATATCCAGCGGGCACCTTGACCCACACGCCACCTGTGTATAAATGGCCCATTACACTCCACACCGTCTGATTGTCAAACCATGTTTCTGCCTGCTCTAAAATCCACCGGATCCCGTTCACGCTCGGAGCAGAAGCACTATGACGTGTGGCTTGCGCAGGATAGGGAAGTGTGTTGTACCAACGCCAGTCGGTAGGGCTTGTAGGGTAGTGCGTATGGTCCTGCTGACCATTGATTTTAGGCTGATAAGCTTCTACGCCATGCCAGTAGTCATCGTTTGCAGTATTTGCATCCCACATATAATACTTGCTGCTGTAGTTCTTGATATCTTTATCGAGCCATGCGGTGTAATCGTATATCTTTCCTGCTTCGAAGGTTCCCGTCCACCAATTAGCGTGTGTGATTGTAGTCGTAACATTGGTTGTAGGGTCTTTGATAGTAAACGAAATGGAAAGGGTAAGCCAACTGCCCGGCCTGATAGCTATATAAAAACAGGTGTCGTTGCGAGTGGCTGAGGGAATAGGTGCCGAGTTAGTGTTGAGCGTTATTGCTGCTGTGTTGCTGGCAAAAGGTGTCTTGTCTTTGATAGATTTATTAGAAAAATCGAACCAGCCCCCTAAAGGATTTACGTACATCTCTTGTATGAGAATCTGTTCAAGGCGAACATTATGATGCAATGCGTCGTTCTGAATGCGGGGATAAAAGCAGATGTAGGCAGCTTTGTGCTCAAGTTCGAACTCATAGTCACCGCCACCACCTTTTGCCGTTTATTTGGACCAGCCAAATAATAAGCGTTAAAAGATGCAGAGAAAGAGCGATTTTTCCGCATGATGTGCTTACACTTTATTTGATATACCTGTTGAGATTTCATTATCGGGTGCAAAGGTAAGGCTAATTTGCGACATCACCAAACTTTTGAAGCTTGAAGTTCAGCAATGACTGCTGTGCAATCGAATATTGTATGCTTGGTTTCCTAACTGCGAGCGGCATATCAACGAGATGGAAGCCTATTCAAGAATAATCTGAAATGGTTCTTATTCATGAACTACTCTGCCACTGGTTGGCATTACCAAATCATGTCTTTTCCCTTTTGCAGGTGGACTTTGCCGTCAATATATTCAAAATGGTCGTTGAAGATGGCGCGGGTGCGCTTCCAACGGTTGTGGCTCCAGAGATAGATTTCGGGCTGGCGGCGAATGGATTGCTCCATTTCACGGAAGTATTCTTCGGTGATTTCAAAGGGTTTCGCGTGCTTCGTGTCCTCTCTGATTACTTTGAATTCACAGTTGTAGTGGCCTCGTTTGATACGTTTCACGTCGCCGTAAACAAACACTTGGTTCGTATGTCTGATGATACGCTCTGCTCCTGTGAGCACAGGTGTGTCATGATGCAGGAACTCCAACCAATGATGAATGTTCCACCAAAAGGGCGTTTGGTCTGAGATATAACCCACAATGATGGGCTTTCCTGCCTTTCCAAGTGCAATGATTTTGCGTAACGACTCCTGCATGGGAATGCAATAAGCCCCTTGTCGCTCGCGGACGTATTTGAAAAGGCGGTCGAAATATTCGTTTTCCAAGGGGTGATAGAGTTGGCAACAAAGCCCGTTTGTGAGCCAATAAGGCAGCGACGTGATCCATTCCCAATTGCCCAAGTGGCCTAAATACACGCCTATGGAGCGTCCTTCGGCCAGCAATTGTTCTATCTTTTCAGTGCCCGTGAAAGTCATTCGCTTCATGATTTGTTGCTTGCTGATGGTCATCAGTTTTACGGTTTCAACGATATAGTCGCAGAACCAATGATAGAATTTGCGTTCAATCTTGCGCAGTTCGGCCTCCGTTTTCTCGGGGAAAGAGGTCGTCAGGTTGTGCCATATCACGCGATGGCGATAGCGAATGACGTGCGACATGAGCAGATAGAGCACGTCGGAGAGGGCATAAAGCGCGCTGAAAGGCAGCAAAGAGACGAACCACCAGAAGCCATAGGCCACGGTGTAAGCCATATATAAGAGGGCTTTCTTCATCTTTCGAGTCGGGCTTTGAGTTTATCTTTTACCATGCGGTACATATATTGATAGATGATGGCCTTGAGTTCGGTCTCCATCTGTTGTTGTTCTTTCACTTGGCCCACGAGGTTATGCTGCATGAGCAGGTCGCCAAGCCTGTAAATGGCTTTTGTTTGTCGACCGTCCCACTGTAAGACGTAGCCGTATTTCACGTACTGGTAGATGCCATTAAGATAGTTCACGGCCCACGTTTTCTCTAAAGGTGTGTGGAAAAGGTCGGCACCGAAGGCCAGATAAGGAGTGGGATAGCCGATGTAGTTGAGCAAGGTCGGCATGATGTCTGTCTGCTGTGCGATGGCATCTATGCGCGAGGCTTTGATTTCACCTGACGGGTCGTAGATGATGATAGGAGAGCAAAAGCCACCTATATCGGTCATGTATTGGGCGTGATCGCTTTGGTTCGTGTGGTCACTCGTGATGACAAAGATGGTGTTTTTGAACCACTTCTGCTTGCTTGCCGAGGCGAAGAACTTGCCAATGGCCATGTCGGTGTAGCGTATGCACTTCTGAATGGGAAGGTGTTCTTCCTTGTAAACGTTCTTATATTTATCGGGAACAACAAACGGGTCGTGGCTCGAAACAGTGAAGAGTGCGGTCATGAAAGGTTGTTTCATTTCGCTCATCTTCGCACAATAGTATTGCAGGAAAGGCTCATCCCATATCCCCCAGTTGCCATCGAAGTCTGCATCGCCACCGAAACGCGGGTCTTCATCGTAGTCTTGTCGGCCATAATAGTTTTGAAATCCAATCTTTTTGGAGAAGGCGAGGAAGCCCATCGAACCTCGGTTTGCCCCATGGAAGAAAGCCGTCTGGTAGCCCCAGCGACTCAAGAGTCCCGGAATTCCGGTGTAATCATTCATCGAAGCGGGTGTCAAGATGAAGGGTTCGCCGAAGCGAGGAATGCCGCAAAGAATGGAAGGCATGCCGTCGATGCTCTTCCGTCCGTTGCAGAACGAATAGCGAAAGACCATACTCTTCTCAATCAGGCGGTCCACATTGGGCGTATATCCTTTGTATTTCCCACCGAAAAAGTCCTTGTTAAAGCCGCCGATATATTCTCTTCCGAAGCTCTCAACGATAAGGATGACGATGTTCTTCTTGTTGGATTTCCCCTTCGGAACAATCATATGGACGGGCGAATAGACCTTTGCGGCCTCGTTCAAAGAGGCGAAGTAAGGAGGTATTTCGAAGTTGGATTTACCGATGGTGCGTATCAATGCGAACGGCGTATTGAGCACAACGGCACAGTCGGTGGGTCGTTCTACGAACTGATTTGCATTGCTTATCGTGATAGGACGAACGCCCGACTGCAGTCCGCCACGGCATCCTGCCACGGTAGCCACGCCTGCAATGGCAAGACAAACAAGATGTTTGACGGTATATCCCAATCGTTTCTTACCCGTAAAGAAGTCACGATAGTCGGTACGGGGCATGACATAGAGTTTCGATAAGCCCCATATCAGCACGGCAAAGACAAGGAACAGGTACCAATGCGTCAGCGTGTTGTGTAGGATAATAGCGGCAATATTGTTCTCATTGCTGAACTCTTGGAACACGGTTGTCGTTGTTCGGCGGAGCGTAAAGGGGAAGTAAACCGCATCGGCAAGGTTAATGGCCAGTGCAACGGCATTGACGATAACAAACAACCACTTGCACAAGTGGTGATAAAAGCGCGTCTCTTTCAACCACAAGGGAAGGAGCATCAAAACGATATAGGGGATATGTGTGTAGCAAATGGCCGTGGTGTCGAACATCAGGCTGCCTTTTATCCACTGACCGATATCAGCTTTTTCGAGCCCCTCGGCAAAGTAACTGTAGTTGACCAGCACGTAGGTGAGCCGTGCAAGTGCGTAAATGATATAAGCCAACAGCAAGTTGATGAGCAATGCTATTGGCGAACCGAATGTTGATTTTAACAAGTGTTTCATAGCAATGAGTCGTTACTATAACGCGATATGCAAAGATAGATAAAATGTGCTGTTCGGCCAAAGAAAACACTTGCTTTTTCTTGTCTGACAGGCTTTTTGTCATACCAATCATTGGCTAATATCCGGCTACTTGAGAGCGTTCTCTGTCATATTTTTCTATACCTGGCTGTATGCCGAATATTCCCAAGCTTGTCTTTGAGAAGTATAGCGTTTCATTTCTTTCCCGACATTGATACACAAAGGCATGAGCTTTCTCCTGCAAAGAATAGCTGTAAACCTCTCTCTTGTTGTATTTCGACCGGCCGTGTTGCGCCAACAGTTTCTTTCTTTCATGATTGAACATGTGGGCAAACATCAACATTTCGTTATAGACGGTATGATTGCCACTTACAAAATCAATCTCCCCAATCAGTTTTATATTCACGCACCGTTTCGGTGTCTTTATATAAAATTGCTTATACTTGGTATTGCCGAGATAGTTGCACTGATATTCAAGTATCGTGTCGTTGCCGCAAATTCTGTCATAAGTGCGAGCCGGTTCTTCGAGACTGCTCTTAGTAAAGGGCTGTCTCTTTTTCCAAAGTTCCAATTCTATATAATTACGCCACCTATTGCCCTGTCTATGATATACTTTCACATGAGTCGTATCATTTGATGGGATTACAATCATCGTATCTTTCGTTGTCTTTACGTAAACGAAGGGCGAATATATTGGTTTACCCACCCCTTCCATCTTAAATTCATCGAATGTTTGATAGCGCCGGAATGTTCTAAGGGCATACTTTTTCAATGACTGTCGATTCTCATTCGTTGAATCCGACCTGCGAGGTGTGCTATCATATGTGCGTGCTTTCCCTTGATGGGCTTTTGCTCCAACCTGTTGTTTGTTTGAACACCCTTGACAAATGGACAGCAATAACAACGCCTGTATTATAAATGATTTTCCCATGTATCCCTTGATAAAAGACGTTTTGTTCATCAATGCTTCCTTATTATTCGTAAGAATATGCTTAATATGTGCTGCAATTCTTCGGTTATGGTTTATCTTAAATACCGGTCTCAAGAAAGTTTCAGGCTTTGGAACGCACAGTCTCAACGCTTGGAACTGTGAATTCCAAGGCCTGGAACTGTGCGTTTCATCGTATGAAACTGTGCGTTCCAAAGCCTGAAACTTTTCTGAAACGCCGTACTATTCATACGCATAACGGTCGATGTAGTTATCGAAATCGGTCTCTTCGGTGTAGCCATACGCGCGGAAGATGTCGAGAACACCGGCTTGTTGCTCGGGCGTGAGGGTGAGTTGGCCGTTCATGTAGCGATAGTAGGCAGAACGACTGCCGAGGTATTGCTGGAGTTCTCTGCGTATCGGGGTGTCGTCCCGATGCTTTATGTTGAGGAACAGCTTGCGGAACCCCCACGCTGCGCGTATCACTCGCTTTTCGACGTAGAACTTGCACTTGCCATTTTGCAGCGCATTGGGGTAGATGGCAAAGCCCTCCGTGTTGTCTTCCGGCAGATGTCGGCCGGCAAAATAGTGCATGCAAGTCTCCTTGTGCGGGCAATGTTCGTTGAAACAGAAGTCCCATGTGGGTGGGACGGAAGCGAAATCAAAAGTTAGTTCTGCCATGTTATTTACTTAATTATAAGGTTAAACGTTATTTACTTGTGGTTTTTATCAATGAAAGTATGCGCCGTTTGTTCTGTCTGTCAGTCTACACCGCCACCGAAATAAGCGTATATTTCGTGTGCGCCATTGAATATCCAAAGATAAACAATAAATCCCATTACCAGCCATGAAAGGATGACGGCGATGTTTTTCTGCGTGTCGTTCAGTTTATTTATGCCGGCGACAATCTTATCCCCTTTCTTTTCATAGTGGTCATACAGGGTTTTATAGGCCACACCATAGGGAATCAATAATGTGAGCAGACCATATTGAAGGCTTTCGTCATGTGCATCATGACAGACATTGTAAACCGCAAGGAAAGGCGCTGTGACAAGAAGCGCCATGACACCTGCGATATAGACATTGACGTTGTCGCCTGCAATCGGTATTCTTGTGTAAAGGCGATATAATGAATAATAGATGAATCTCATTCCTGCAATGCAAAAGGACGTTACACTTGCTGCATGTCATGCAGTCGCTTGTAGTATCCGTTCTTGGCGATGAGTTCGTCGTGCGTGCCGCGCTCGATAATTCGGCCTTCGTGGAGCACGCAGATTTCGTCGGCATTGCGAATGGTTGAGAGGCGATGGGCCACGGCAACGGTCGTGCGGGTCTTCATCAATCGGGTCAAAGCATCTTGAACCAAACGTTCGCTTTCGGTGTCGAGGGCCGATGTTGCTTCGTCGAGAATGAGGATAGGCGGGTTCTTCAAGATGGCACGGGCAATGCTGATGCGCTGCCGTTGTCCGCCGGAAAGGCGCCCTCCACGGTCGCCGATGTTCGTGTCGAAACCGTTTTCGCTCTGCATGATGAAGTCGTATGCGTTGGCTATTCGGGCCGCATTGGCCACTTGTTCGTCGGTAGCTTCGTCGTTGCCAAACCTGATATTGTTCTTGAACGTGTCGTTGAAGAGAATGGCTTCTTGGTTGACATTGCCGATGAGACGGCGCAGGTCGTGAATCTTCAGGTCTTTTACGTTGATACCGTCGATGAGCACTTCTCCCTCTTGCACGTCGTAATAGCGCGGTATCAGGTCTACGAGCGTAGACTTGCCCGAGCCGCTCTGTCCCACCAAGGCAATCATCTTGCCCTTGGGAATGATGAGGTTGATATCGCGGAGCACCCATTGTTGGTCGTATTTGAAGGACACGTGACGGAACTCTATTTCGTGTTCGAAGGCAACGAGAGGGTGCGTGTCGGGTTTCTCTTTGATGGTGATTTCCGCCTGAAGTATCTTGTCTACGCGCTCCATGCTGGCCAAACCTTTCGGTATGTTGTAGCCGGCTTTGGAGAATTCTTTCAGCGGATTGATGATGGAATAGAGCATCACGAGGTAGTAAATGAACTTCGGACCGGTCAGCGTGTGGTTGTTCAGCACGAGCATTCCGCCTACCCAAAGCACGATGATAATCATTACCGTACCCAGAAACTCGCTCATCGGGTGGGCCAACTGCTGGCGAATGTTCACGCGCATCACGTTTTTGCGGTAGCTGCTGTTGGTCTTGTCGAAGCGTTTGTTCATCAGTTCCTCGGCACAGAAGGCCTTGATGATGCGGAGTCCGCCGAGCGTTTCCTCCACTTGGCTCATCGTGTCGCTCCACAGGCTCTGGGCTTCGATGCTCTGTGCCTTGAGCTTTCGGCCCACAAGTCCCATGAACCAACCGAAGAGGGGCACGAAGATAATCGTGAAAAGCGTGAGTTGCCACGAGGTAATCACCAGTGCCGCGAAGTAGCTGATGATGAGGATCGGGTTCTTGAAGAGCATGTCCAAGCTGGCCATGATGGAGCCTTCGATTTCCTGAACATCGCCACTCATGCGGGCAATGATGTCACCTTTGCGCTCTTCGCTGAAGAAACCGAGCGACAAGGCATTGATTTTCTGATAAAGCTGATTGCGGATATCGCGCACGACTCCCGTGCGGATAGGAATGATGCAGGCCGAGGAAAGGAAGTAAGCTCCTGTCTTCAGCATCGTCATAAAGGCCAAGAGAAGTCCGATAACGAGCAATGTGTTTGCCGGACCTGTTGTGGCAATGAAGTGTTGAATATAGTAGTTGGCGTTGTTAGTCAGCATTCCAACGAGGTCTTCAAGCCCGTGGACATTGTCCCAAACGACAAGTTTCGTGACCGGTTTCACATCACTTGTCTTGAACAAAATCTGCAAAATGGGAATCAATGTCATAAACGAGAAGATATTCAGCACCGCAGAAAGGATGTTGAACACGACGCTCCAAACTAAATATTTCTTATAAGGTGGAACGAAACGGCGCAATACTTGCAGGAACTCTTTCATAAGCTTTGACCTTTATTTATTTGATTTCTTCGCCAAAGAGTGTGGCGCTTGTCGAACCGGTGATGCGCACCTTGATGAACTCTCCGATGTGGTGACGGCCTTTTTCGATGATGACAGCCTTGTTTTGTTCGGTTCTTCCCATGAGATGATTGCGGTCTTTCTTGCTGAACCGCTCTGTCAGAATGACGAAATCCTTGCCTTCGTCTTTCTTATTTTGCTCGGCACTGATGGCCGTTTGCAATTGGATAAGCTCGTTCAGTCGGGCAATTTTCACCGCTTCAGGCACGTTGTCGGCCAAGTGTTTGGCGGCATACGTCCCCGGACGCTCGCTGTATTTGAACATGAACGCACTGTCGAAGCCCACTTCTTTCACCAAGGAGAGCGTCAATTGTTGGTCTTCTTCGGTTTCATTATGATAGCCCACGAAGATGTCGGTGGTCAATCCGCAGTCGGGAATGATGCGCTTGATGGCCGCAACCTTATTGAGATAGTCCTCGCGGGTGTACTTTCTGTTCATCAAATGTAGTATTTTATCGCTTCCGCTTTGTGCCGGAAAGTGGATATGGTTGCAGAGGTTTGGCTCGTCGGCAATGGCATACAGAATGTCCTCACTCATGTCTTCGGGGTTCGATGTGGTGAAACGCACGCGCATATCAGGCACACTCTGGGCCACTTTCCGCAGCAGTTCGGCAAACGAAGTACCGTTTTCTGGCCGCTTGCCATTGGGCAACAGTCCATAGGAATTCACGTTCTGACCGAGTAAAGTAACCTCTTTAAATCCCTTGTCGTGCAGGTCTTTTACCTCGGCCAAGATGCTTTCGACATCACGACTGCGCTCTCTTCCGCGCGTAAAAGGCACGATGCAGTAGTGACAGAAGTTGTTGCAACCGCGCATAATGCTTACAAATCCGCTCACCCGACCGCCAATACGTTGCGGAAGCACGTCGCGATAGGTCTCGGTTGTAGAGAGTTCGGTGTCCACAGATGCGTGTCCGAGCTCGCATTCCGCAATCATCGAGGGCAGGTTGAGATAGGAGTCGGGACCGCAAACAAGACTTGCATGATGGTTTTTCACCAAGTCATCTTTCACACGTTCGGCCATACAGCCGAGCACACCAAGGATAAGTCGGCGTCCTTTCTTCTGTTCGGCGTGCAGCGTATCGAGCCGGTTATAAATCTTATTCTCTGCATTTTCGCGCACACTACAGGTGTTCAGGAAGATAGCATCGGCCTCTTCTTCGTGCTCACACACGTCATATCCGGCCATTTTCATCACTGAAGCGACGACCTCACTGTCTGCAACATTCATCTGACAGCCGTAAGTTTCTATGTATAGTTTCTTGTTCATAGGTGGAAGGAGCCCTAAACCCACCCCCAACCCCTCCCCAAGGGAGGGGAGAAAAGGCTTGAGAGGCTTGTTATGGCCTATGTATTGTTTGCTTTATTATCTTTATTTCTATATCAATTATATGTTATCGTTATTGAAAAGTCAACCGCAATCTTCCGCTTTTTACAACTTTCTTTCCTTGGAAAATCAATGATTTTTGTTTCTAAATACGTTAAACAGGAGATGCAAGAAAGTTCGAGCAATTGTCATCTCCCCTCCCTTCGGGAGGGGCCGGGGGTAGGTTTTGAGCTGTTGAGGAGGCTCCCTACTCCATAAAACACCACGCCCGTGACCACTCCCGCAATGGCATCAATGACGTAATGTGCCTGAATATACACCGTAGCCATGCAGAGAAACACGTAGAAAGGCAATAGGGAGAACAGCAGTTTACGGCTGCCGCTACGCCAAGCCAACAGCATGCAGATGGTGCCCACGCCCACATGACTGCTCGGAAAGGCTGCCGTGGGGCGTTCACCTGCAGCCTTTGCGTCTTCAACAAGGCCGTAGAAGAAGCCTTGTGTATAGCCGGGAGCCGGCAAACAGTCCTGATGATGGTTAAAATAATCGCCCACATTGGGGAATATTCCCTGTGCGACATGCTGCAAACCGATGGCCTTATAATAAAAGGTAGGGCCCACAACGGGCAGCAAATCATAGATTGTGTAGTAGGCAAAAAACGAACCTAAGATGATAAAAGCAGCCTTTTGAAGGTCTCCATAACGCTGAAAGAAGTAGTAAAGCAGCACGACGGCAATCATCGGATAATATGCCGCATAACCGCAATCCATCAGTTCACTCACGATAGGCGAGGGGAAAGTGCGGGCAAATTCCAATGCGGGCTGGAAGCCGAAAAGCTGCTGTTCCCACGTTGCAAACACGTGGTCGAGGTTCGGAAACATGCGGTTAATCTCATAGGTGTCGGGATACCACCACGCCAGCATAGCCATTTGGGCGCCCACACGGACAAACATGGTCAGCTTACAAGGCAGCATTCGGTAGGCCGCCCACAGGAGTATCGTCATCGCACCCACGCGTATCCGCCCCCAAATCATGGCTTCGGGGTTGACGAGCTTGGTCGAAGTGAACAGCACGATGAGCAGTGTAAAGGCGATATAGCCCAATACTACCCACTCAAAAGGCAGCAATCCTTTATGTTCGGCCGTCCAACCCTTACCCTGCCAAGGCCATGTTGCGTTCTTTTTCCTTCTGTTTCCCATTTACAACCAATTGTTCTCCTTATACCAACTGATGGTCAGTTGCGTGCCACGCTTAAGGTCGTATTGCGGATGGAAGCCCAGTTCGTCTACTGTCGGCTCTATGTTGCAACGCCAGTTTCGCTGTTTCAAGATGTTGTATTTGTCGTTGTTGAGTGCCGAAATCCTGCCCGTCATGTGTCCGATGTGCTCACCAAAGAACGTCACAAGGCGCAGAACCCACACCGGAACCCTGAGTCTTATCCACCAAGGACGGCCCAAACAGTCGTGAATCAAGTTGCTGAAGTCGGCCGATTGATACACATTACCGTCGCTAAGGAAGTATTTTCGGCCGTCACGACCACGGTCGAGGGCAAGGAATACGGCTTGAACTACGTCGAGAACATAGACAAACGTGATGTCCTGACGCCTGAAACCCACCGAGAAGTCCACGTGTCCTTTGATGCTTTTCGCCATGAGGAAATAGTCACGTTCACGCGGACCGTACACCCCCGTGGGCCGTAATATAATGTAAGGAAAGTCGTTTCCCACACTATCGAGGAACTTCTCGGCCTCCAATTTGCTCTTTCCGTACGCGGTATTCGGGCGAGGAATGTCGTCTTCGCCTATCTCTTGATAAGGTTGTTGCTCCTTGATTGCCCCGTAAACACTAAGACTACTCAAGTAAATAAAGCGGCGGATAGGCATCTCGAGTGCCAAAAGAGCACGTACAAGATGGCGCGTTCCGTCGGTGTTGATCCTGAAGAACTCCTCTTTGTTGAGGCACTTTGTGACGCCTGCGGCATGCACAACGTAGTCGAATGTGTGCCCGGTTAACTGCTTCTTCAGTTCATCTTCATCGGAGAAATCAAGTTCAATGAAGTTGATGCGCGCGTCAGTGAGATACCTTCTTGAGCTGCTTTTCCTCACAGCGGCCCACACTTCCATCCCTCTGTTGAGTGCTTCCTCCACGATAAAGCTGCCAATGAAGCCACTGGCACCCGTTACTAATATTTTCATCAAATAGCTATTTCTGGGGCAAAATTAATGGAAATTCCATGAACCGCAAAGGATTTTAGTGATTATTTAGGCTTAGAACGGATATAGATGCATTGTCGTACTGCTTGCAGTCAGGCGGTCAAAAGCGCAATAGCTTTAGCATTGATAGGCTAAAAACGGCTGTTCGCTATTTCAATCTCAGCTTATTATCGTGCAAAATGGCTGTGAAAAGAATGTAGGGACGCACGGCTTGTGTGTCCGCTTAAGTTGAATCATGAGCTAAATACACGGCTATATAGAGCGGACGCACGAGCCGTGCGTCCCTACTTCTCTTTCATTGATAACCAATAACTTACATCTCGCGTTCCAATATCAGCCATTTCGCCGTGCAATCTCACCCATTTTATCGCGTAATATAGCCCATATTGCGCGGCAATGTGGCTGAGATTGAAAAGCGATTAAACAAATGTGGGGACGCACGGCCTGCGTGGTCATCGGGTGGCGAGCAGGAAAGCAAGGCTTCGCTTCACGGGATACCACACCGAAAGCCAGCCCACGGCAATCACCGTGAGGAAGATCAGGACCACATCATCGTAGTGCACGCTGACAGGATAGGCGTTGACGACGAAGCTACCACTGCTGCTGCCGAGCGAAACGAAGCCATATTGCTGTTGAAGCCAGCAGAGCAAAAGACCCAATCCGATGCCGATAACGGCGCCGAAAGCCGAAATCATGCGACCTTCAAACATGAAGATTCGGGTGATTTGTCGGTCGTTTGCCCCCATGTTTTGCAGGGTCGTGATGTCGTTTTTCTTGTCGATGATGAGCATGGAGAGCGAACCTATGATGTTGAAACAGGCCACAATGAGAATGAAAGTGAGGAAGATATAAGCGATATACTTCTCGATTTGCATGATCTTAAACGTGTCTTCCTGTTGCTCAAAGCGGTCTTTTACCTTGTATTTCTCGCCCACAATAGCTTGCATTTCACGCTTCACTGCATCGAGATCGCTGCCATCTTTGAGTCTGATTTCAAGCGAAGAGAGTCGCCCCTGCTGCCCAAAAAGGTTGCGGGCAAAGGCTATCGGGGCGATGATATAGTTCTTGTCGTATTTGCTTTGGTTCACCGAGAACACCACACCGGGCGACAATAGCGAGTCAACCACGAAGGCTCCGGCCGGATTTGTGGCGTCGAACTGTCCCTCTTTCTGTGGGGCATAGATGCGAAGATAGTCGCCGAAGCGTGCACCTGTGCCCAAGGTGGAGGCCAATCTGATGCCCATCACGCCGTATTGGAGGTTGCCTGCGTGCAGACTATAGGTGCCGTCGCCATAGAGAATGTCCTTGATATGCGTCAATTGGTCGAAGTTATCGTCGACACCTTTCACGATAACCATGGCTTGATGCCCGTTATAGAAGGCCAAGGCTTGGTCTTCCACGCTCTCTGTTGCCACGTCTACGTCGGGCAAGGCCTTTACTTTTGCGAGCAAAGGGTCGTCACTTGGGGCCGTTTTCCCTTGGGTCGGAACGAGTTCAATCTGCGGGTCGAAGTTCGTAAAGAACGTGGCTACCAAGTCATGGAAGCCGTTGAAGACACTCAAAACGATGACCAATGCCATCGTAGCTACGGCAACTCCGATCACCGAAATAATGGATATGACGTTGATAACGTTCGTACTCTTCTTCGAAAAGAGGTAACGACGGGCAATATAAAATGGGAAATTCATAAAAAGCCTCATTCAACCATTTCCCCGGATACCCACCCCAACCCTCCCAAAGGGAGGGAGTCCTTGCTTGAAGCCTGTTTGTAGAGGGGAAATCTCACTGCCAGAACTCCCTCCCTTTGGGAGGGTTGGGGTGGGTGTTAGGGTTGTTTGTTTTTTAATAGCTCATCTATCCGCTCGATATAGTCCAAACTATCGTCGATAAAGAAGCGGAATTCGGGAATGATGCGCAGCTGATTGTGCATGCGACGGCCCACTTCGTAGCGCACGGTCTTCTCGTTCTTCGTGATGTTTCCGACGATTTCCTCACCTTTTTCACTGGGGAAGATGCTCAGATAGGCCGTACAAACACTCAAATCCGGGCTGATTCGCACGCGTGTCACGCTGACCATCACGCCGTGCATGGCGCGTGTCTGCTCCTGAAAGATTGTTGCCAGCTCCTTTTGCAACAGTCTTGATATGCGATTTTGTCTTGTTTCCTGCATCGTTTTTCTATATTTACAGTAAAGATATGGCTAACAAAGACAGTGAAAGCTTGCTTCCAAATTGTCGGGTGCAGCGATATCTTTTGCAAAGATAATGATTTTTCCCGTCAATCTGTGCGGTTGTGGTTGCTTTTTATGATGCTTTCAATCATCAACGGCGCGTTTTTTGTCGCCTGACTTTGCTCGGTCGCCATCGAAAGGTGGCTTTTCCGATGAGCAAATCCGGCTGATTATTTTGATATTCACTACTTTTCCGTTACCTTTGTACCATAAATCAAGATTATGGAACAGGAGAATAAGGACTTAAAGGCAGTGGAACTGCCCGAGAATGCCTTTCGCGAACTGAAGGAAGGCGAGCAGTATGAACCGGTGATGCGGGGCGAAGTATGTCCCGAAGTGAATGGCTGGTCGGTGATATGGGGCATATTAATGGCCGTTTTGTTCTCTGCTGCGGCCGCTTATCTGGGCCTGAAAGTGGGCCAAGTGTTCGAAGCTGCCATCCCGATAGCCATCATTGCGGTGGGTGCTTCGACTGCCGCAAGGCGCAAGAATGCCTTGGGCGAGAACGTCATCATACAGAGCATAGGGGCTTGTTCGGGTGCAGTCGTGGCCGGAGCTATCTTCACTTTGCCCGCTATTTACATTCTTCAGGCCAAGTATCCCGAGATGACAACCTCCTTCTTCAACATCTTTATGGCCTCAGCCTTGGGCGGAATCCTCGGTATTCTGTTCCTTATTCCGTTCCGAAAATACTTTGTCAGCGACATGCATGGCAAGTATCCGTTCCCCGAAGCGACTGCAACAACGCAGGTATTGATAAGCGGTGCCAAGGGAGGAGCGCAGGCCAAGCCCCTCTTGATAGCCGGTCTTGTGGGCGGACTTTACGACTTTATCGTCGCAACCTTGGGTTGGTGGAATGAGAATTTCACGAGTCGTGTGGTCGGAATCGGGGCCGAATTGGCCGATAAAGTCAAGGTAGTTTTCAAGGTAAACACTGGAGCTGCCGTGCTTGGTTTAGGCTATATCGTTGGCTTGAAGTATGCCCTTTACATCTGTTTTGGCAGCTTGGCCGTGTGGTGGTTGATTGTTCCGGGCCTCTCCCTCTGCTTTCATGATCAAGTGTTGAACGCATGGGACCCCACAATCACGCAGACTGTGGGAAGCATGAGCCCTGAGATGATATTCCGATCCTACGCCCGAAGCATCGGTATCGGGGGCATTGCGATGGCCGGTATCATTGGGATTATCCGCAGTTGGGGCATCATTCGTGATGCCGTGGGGCTTGCTTCGCGCGAGCTGAAAGGCAAAGGAACGAGCTTGAATGACGTGAAACGCACGCAAAGAGACCTCAGTTTCAAAATCATTGCCATAGGAAGTATAGTCGTGTTAGCACTCACTTTCTTCTTTCTCACAGGCGTTATGCACGGGAATTTGTTCTTTGCTGTCGTCGGAATACTGCTGGTGACGGCCATAGCTTTCCTTTTTACCACCGTAGCCGCCAATGCAATAGCCATCGTTGGCACCAATCCTGTGTCGGGAATGACGCTGATGACGCTCATCATTGCAAGCATTGTGCTGGCCGGAGTGGGCCTGAGAGGACCCTTGGGAATGCTGGCTGCGCTCATCATGGGCGGCGTTGTTTGCACGGCATTGAGCATGTCTGGCAGCTTTATCACAGACCTTAAGATTGGCTATTGGCTTGGGTCTACACCGCAAAAGCAGGAGAGTTGGAAGTTCTTGGGCACCATAGTGAGTGCCGCAACGGTTGGAGGAGTGATGATGTTGCTCAACGAAACCTATGGATTTTCAACGGGACAGCTTGCTGCTCCACAGGCCAATGCGATGGCAGCCGTGATAGATCCGCTTATGAACGGGGTGGGGGCGCCGTGGATTCTCTATGGAATCGGTGCGCTGTTGGCTGTCGTTCTGACGCTTTGCAAGGTACCTGCGCTCGCTTTTGCACTGGGAATGTTCATTCCTTTGGAGTTGAATGTGCCGTTGGTTGTAGGCGGTGCCATCAATTGGTGGGTAACTTCGCGCAGCAAGGACGCCGAGGTGAACAAGCAACGTGGTGAACGTGGCACGCTCATTGCCAGCGGATTCATTGCCGGCGGAGCCTTGATGGGCGTGGTGAGTGCGCTGTTGAAGTTCGGTGGATTTGATGTTTGGCTGGCAGACATGGGCCTTTCAGTGCCCGAAACATGGTGGGCAAACCCATTAAGCGAGGTATGTTCGCTCGCAGCCTACGTCTGTCTGGTTCTCTTCTTCGTTCGGATTACCCGCAAATGACATATATATAATAAGGTGTAAGCAACAAGAGTATGACATTAAATAAAGACAGCAAGATTTATATTGCAGGCCATCACGGACTCGTGGGCTCTGCCATTTGGAAGAATTTAGAGCAACGTGGCTACACAAATCTGGTGGGACAGAGTCACAAAATGCTTGACTTAACGGACCAAAATGCCGTGAAACAGTTCTTCAATGTCACCCGACCTGATGCCGTAGTTTTGGCCGCTGCGTTCGTCGGAGGCATCATGGCTAACTCGCTTTATCGCGCGGATTTCATCATGCAGAACATGAAAATGCAATGCAATGTGATTGAAAACGCTTACAAATATGGCGTGAAAAAACTGCTATTCCTTGGCTCCACGTGCATCTATCCCAAGAATGCACCGCAGCCGATGCGCGAGGATTGCCTGCTCACTTCACCTTTGGAATACACCAATGAGGAGTATGCTATCGCCAAGATTGCAGGACTTAAGATGTGTGAAAGCTACAACTTGCAGTACGGAACCAACTATATTGCCGTCATGCCTACCAATCTTTACGGACCCAATGACAACTTCCATTTGGAGAATAGTCACGTGATGCCGGCCATGATGCGTAAGGTTTACTTGGCCAAACTCATTCATATTGGCGACTGGGATGCCCTGCGTAGCGATATGAATAAGCGTCCCATTAATCCCCCAAACAGCCTCCGTGAGGTCATAGGGGCAGGCAATGTAGATGGCAACAGCACGAAAGAACGCATGCTGAAAGCCCTGGCTTTCTATGGCATCGAGGACAATCGAGTGACGCTATGGGGCGACGGTAGCCCGCTAAGGGAGTTCCTTTGGAGCGAAGATATGGCCGATGCCAGCGTGCATGTGCTGCTGAATGTCGACTTCAAAGACATCATCGGCATCGACAAATACTCCTCCGTTTGCTACGGAGTAAAGGCAAATGGAGTCGTTGACCGCAACAATTCGGAAGGCCGGGGCGGTGCTATTCCGTCGTTGGGTGAGATAAGAAACTGTCACATTAACGTAGGAACAGGCAAGGAACTCTCCATTCGTGAGCTGGCAAACTTGGTTGTTCAGGCGGTCGATTTCAAGGGAGAAATCATCTGGGATGTCTCAAAACCCAACGGAACCCCACGTAAACTCATCGACGTGGAGAAGCTGCATCGCCTCGGTTGGACACACAAAGTGGAAATCGAAGAAGGCGTGAAAATGCTCTATGAGTGGTATCGTGAGCGCCTGAAATAACCAATGTATAATGATATGGAACATTTTTATCCACTGCTTTTCGAGCCCAATCTCCACGAAACCGTGTGGGGCGGAGACCGCTTAACCACTTGGAAAGCCCTTCCGGCCCACGCATCTCCCGTGGGAGAATCATGGGAAGTGAGTGCCGTTCCGTCGAGCATCGGCATCGTAGCCAATGGTCCTTACAAGGGCACAGACCTCGTTTCGCTCATCAACCGCAGCCCCGAAGCCATCTTGGGTGGCCAAGTTTCGCGGCAATACAAGGGGAAAATGCCGCTCTTGGTGAAGCTGATTGATGCGCAACGTGACCTGAGTATTCAGGTCCATCCCAATGACGAAATGGCGCAAAGAGTGCATGGTAAGTTCGGAAAAAGCGAGATGTGGTATATCATTTCAGCTGATCCCGGCGCTTATCTTTACGTGGGGTTCAACCGCAAAATCGATGAAACCGAATGCAAACAACGCATCGCCGACGGCACCATCACCGACGTATTGGCCCGCCACGAGGTGCATCCGGGCGACGTGTTCTACATTCCTGCCGGCCGTGTTCACGCCATCGGGGCCGGCATTCTGCTGGCCGAAGTGCAGCAAAGCAGCGACCTTACCTATCGCATCTACGACTATAACCGACCCGGAATGGACGGAAAACCGCGCGAACTGCACACGGATTTGGCCACAGAAGCCCTCGATTATCATGTCGAAAGCGACTATCGGACGCACTATTCCCCCACAGATGAGGGGGCCGTCTCCTTGCTTTCAACCCCTTATTTCACGATAGATTTGGTCGAAACATCAGTGCCTTTCCACCGCAATCTCACCCAACATGACAGCTTTGTCGTCGCCATGTGCCTCGCCGGCGACTGCAAAATACGCGTCAGAACGACGGGAGATGAAGTCTTGTTGCACGAGGGGTTCAGTTGCATGATCCCTGCCGTTGTGGCCGATTACGACCTCATTCCCGTGACCGGACACACTAAAGTGCTCGACGCCTACATTGCCAACAAGCCGTAAGGCCTTGTAAATGAGGCTGCCCATCGCTTGCTTCTCGCTCGTAGACAGGCTTGTATAGGAAACAATCGCCAACAAAATGCTGGCATCAATCGGCATCGTTTCCCCCCTAAAATAGTCATCCGGATTTGTCTGTGCTATTGCTTGACACTCCCGGAAAGTACGGTTTTCATTTTTTTAGCTCTTTTCATAAAGAATTTGAGCAGCGGAGCCACCATCATGGCCTGTAGAAAGCAACCTTCATCAAGCATCTTCCACACTTCTTCCGGCCGTTTCAGCATCACTTCTATGTCTTCCGTGGCATCTAAATGACGTGTACCGATGGGCTCAACGTCCTCGGCCAAGAAGCAATAACACGTGTTATCCATCGCTCCGGGATTGGGACAAAGCTTCAAAAACGGCGTCCATCGACCACCTGCGTAGCCCGTTTCTTCTAACAATTCGCGCTGGGCTGCATCAAAGGGCGACTCACCCGGCTCCACACAACCGGCCACAATCTCTGTTCCGACGCGTCGAATGCCATGGCGATACTGCCGTTCCAAGATCATCATTCCATCGGTGGTGAGCGCGATAACGTTTACCCAATCGGGATAATGTAGCACATAATATTCGTCATGCACCCTGCCGTTGGGCAGCCTTACGCGGTCTTTCGTCACGTTGAGCCACGGACGTTTCATGACGGTTTCACTATCGAGTAGTTCCCATTCCATTTCTTTGTCAGTGCGTTGTCTCATGTTTTTGTTCGTTTAATCGCCCGTAAAGTTAAGCAAAAGAAACCGAACAGCATGAAAAGCTCACCTGAATTTATGTCAAAGATACCACGCACATGCGGAGATTCGAGAATAATCAGAACATCAATATGGCCTGTTTTCTCCCTTATATTTTCCGATGTTCTTTGATAAACCGCTTGCGGTTAGGTGACAGAAAACCTTTTAAAGGAAGACGAGAAAAACCTTTATGAGGTAAAAAATCAACCATTTTACCATGCAATAGGGTAGAGACGGCGATGTAGGGACGCACGGTTCGTGCGTCCGCTCAAGGTGAATAGCAGTACAAACACACGTTTATTGAAGCGGACGCACGAGCCGTGCGTCCCTACATACAGTCAATCGGACAGAGGCATCGGCCACGTTGATAACCAACGACTTACACCTTGCGCTTTCATCTCACCCATTTTACCGTGCAATATGGGCCATATTACCGTGCAATATGGCTGGAAATACCGCGCAATAAGACTGATATTGCAACGCCATCTTACGGCTGTAAAAAAACGGGCGGCATGGAATTATCCGTTGTGCATGATAATTTCTGAATTAAAAACATTACCTTTGTAGACATTATTTCATGACGCGCACGGGCGAAACACAAAAACAAAGGAATAAAAATAAAATAAAACAGGCAAATGGATTACAACTTCAGTGAAATAGAAAAGCGATGGCAGCAGGCTTGGGCAGCCAACCGGACCTACAAGGTGACGGAAGACAAGTCGAAAAAGAAGTTCTATGTGCTCAATATGTTCCCTTATCCGTCGGGAGCGGGACTGCATGTGGGCCACCCCTTGGGCTACATTGCGAGCGACATCTACGCACGTTTCAAGCGATTGCAGGGCTATAACGTGCTCAACCCCATGGGATATGACGCCTATGGCCTGCCCGCCGAGCAGTATGCCATTCAAACGGGCCAGCATCCTGCCCTCACCACCGAGACAAATATCAATCGCTACCGAGAGCAGTTGGACAAGATTGGCTTCTCGTTCGACTGGGACCGCGAAGTACGCACCTGCGATCCGGGCTATTATCACTGGACACAGTGGGCATTTGAGAAGATGTTCGATAGCTTCTTCTGCAATGAATGCGGGCAGGCGCGCCCCATTGCCGACCTCGTCAGGCACTTTGAGGCCGTAGGAACCGAGGGTGTGGACGCCGCCGAGACCGAATCGCTTCACTTTACGGCTGAGGAATGGAAGGCCATGAGCGAACATGAGCAGCAGAAAGTGCTGATGAACTATCGCATTGCCTATCTGGGAGAGACGATGGTCAACTGGTGTCCGGCCTTGGGAACGGTGCTTGCGAACGACGAAGTGGTGAACGGTGTGAGCGAACGTGGGGGCTATCCCGTCGTTCAGAAGAAGATGCAGCAGTGGTGTCTACGTACTTCGGCCTACGCACAACGCCTGCTCGACGGACTGGAAACCATCAACTGGACCGACTCTATCAAGGAAACACAACGCAATTGGATAGGACGTTCGGAAGGAACGGAGATGGAATTCAGCCTCTCCCCCAGTCCCTCCCCGAAAAGGGAGGGGAGTAATGAGCCTAATATGCCAGACACAGAAGACCATTTCACGATCTTTACGACGCGGGCCGACACGATTTTCGGCGTCACGTTCATGGTATTGGCCCCCGAGAGCGAGCTGGTTGAAAAGCTGACAACGCCGGAACAGAAGGCCGAAGTGGCCGAATACCTTGCCTATGTGAAGAAGCGCACCGAGCTTGACCGCATGAGCGACCGCAAAGTGACGGGGGTTTTCAGCGGAAATTACGCACTTAACCCTTTCACGGGAGACAAATTGCCCATTTGGATTTCTGAATACGTGCTCGCAGGCTATGGAACCGGGGCCATTATGGCTGTTCCTGCACACGACAGTCGCGACTATGCCTTCGCTAAACACTTCAATCTGCCGATTATCCCGCTGATAGAGGGGGCCGATGTGAGCGAAGAGAGCTTCGACGCCAAGGAAGGCATCGTGATGAACTCGCCACGTGAGGGCGTAAAGACACCCGATGGGTTCAGTCTCAACGGCAAGACGGTGAAAGAAGCCATTGCCGCCACGAAGGAATTTGTGACGAAACACGGGCTGGGACGCGTGAAAGTGAACTACCGTCTGCGTGACGCCATCTTCTCGCGCCAGCGTTATTGGGGCGAACCGTTCCCGGTTTACTATAAGGATGGGCTGCCTTACATGGTTCCGGAGGCGTGTTTGCCGCTCGAACTGCCCGAAATCGACAAATACGAGCCCACGGAAACGGGCGAACCTCCGTTGGGACGTGCCAAGAAGTGGGCGTGGGACGAAGTCAAGAAACAGGTGGTAGACAAGGCACTCATTGACAATAAAACCATATTCCCGCTCGAATTGAACACCATGCCGGGCTTCGCTGGCAGCTCGGCTTACTACCTGCGCTACATGGACCCACACAATGCGCATGCCCTTGTGGGCAAGGCAGCCGACGAATATTGGCAGAACGTAGACCTCTATGTGGGCGGAACGGAGCATGCAACGGGCCATCTTATCTACAGTCGCTTTTGGAATAAGTTCCTTTTCGACTGTGGCGTGAGTTGCAAGGACGAGCCTTTTGAGAAGCTCATCAACCAAGGTATGATTCAAGGACGGTCCAACTTTGTCTATCGTGTCAATAGCGACGACCATTCAAAGGCCCCGGTTTTCGTTTCAAAAGGACTCAAAGACCAATACGACACGACTCCTATTCACGTGTGGGTGAACCTTGTGAAGAACGATATCCTCGACACCGAGGCCTTCAAACAGTGGCGTCCCGAATACAACAACGCCGAGTTTGTCTTGGAAGACGGCAAGTATGTCTGTGGTTGGGCCATTGAAAAGATGTCGAAGAGCATGTACAACGTGGTCAACCCCGACGATATTATCAAGGAATATGGCGCAGACACGCTGCGATTATACGAGATGTTCCTTGGTCCGGTAGAGGCCGCCAAACCTTGGGACACCAATGGTATCGACGGATGTCACCGTTTTCTCAAGAAGTTTTGGAACCTTTTCTGGGAGCGTGGCAATGAAAACAAGTTGATAATCGACGATGTTGAGCCCTCGAATGAAAGCCTCAAGAGCGTACATCGGCTCATCAAGAAGGTGAGCGAGGACATTGAGCGGTTCAGTTACAACACTTCGGTATCTGCTTTCATGATTGCCGTCAACGAACTCGGCCAACAAAAGTGCCACAACCGCCGGTTGTTGCAGACCATGGTTGTTTTGTTGGCTCCGTTTGCGCCCCATATAGCCGAGGAACTGTGGCATGTTTTGGGCAACAAAGGAACCGTTTGCGATGCCGAATGGCCGAGTTTTGACGCGGAATATCTCGTGGAAAGCGACGTGCAGCTCACCATTAGCTTCAACGGAAAGGCCCGTTATCAGAAGACATTTGCAGCAGATACCGACAATGCCACCATCGAAAAAGAAGTGAAAGCCGACGAGCGTAGCCTGAAATATCTTGAAGGTAAGCAGATTGTAAAGGTGATTATCGTTCCGAAGAAAATCGTTAATATAGTTGTTAAATAAATGTTTGAGAAGATCAAATACTGGGACGAGGTAAAGGACTACCTCTTCATTACGCTCGGTATCATGATGTATACCGTGTCGTTCACCGTGTTTCTCATGCCTTATCAGATTGTGGCGGGCGGCGTAACGGGCTTTGCGGCCATCATCGACTATGCAACGGGCTTCCATATCCAGAACACTTATATCATCATCAACATGGCGTTGCTCGTGGTGGCACTGAAAGTGTTGGGCTTCAAGTTCATGTTCAAGACCATCTACGCCATCTTCCTGCTTTATTTCATGCTGATTGTGGCCCAAGACATCATTCCCAAGCAGCCAAACGGCTACCCTATCAAGCTGTTGGGCGAAGGTCAGGACTTCATGTCAATGGTCATCGGTTGCATCATCACGGGATTGGCGCTGTCCACTGTGTTCTTGCACAATGGTTCCACGGGCGGGACGGACATTATCGCTGCAGCTGTCAACAAGTACCATAATGTCTCGCTCGGAACCGTGTTGATTGCGATTGATTTCTGCATCATTGGCAGCTGTATGTTCTTTCCGCAGTTCGGAACCTACTTGGAACGGGCCCACAAAGTGATGTTCGGTCTGTGTGTGATGACGCTCGAGAACTTCTCACTCGACTATGTTATGAATGCAAGACGGGAGAGTGTGCAGTTCATGATCTTCTCAAACAAGTATCAAGAGATAGCCAATGCCATCGGAATGGAGACCGGACGCGGCGTAACCATACTCGATGGGCACGGCTGGTACACGGGAAAGGAGATGAAAGTGCTGTGTATTCTGGCCAAGAAGCGCGAAAGTACCGACATCTTCCGGCTCATCAAGTTTATCGATCCCAATGCTTTCGTCAGTCAAAGTAGCGTCGTCGGTGTCTATGGAGAGGGTTTCGACGAGATGAAAGTCAGGATAAACAAGAAGCTCGAGGCCACAAAACACAAACATAAACACTTGGAAACATGAAGATTGTATTTGCAACCAACAACCTACATAAGCTCGATGAAATCCGAAAGATACTCGGAAAGTCATTTGAAATCGTCTCTCTGAAAGACATCGGTTGCGATGTTGACATTCCCGAAACGGGGACTACGCTCGACGAGAATGCTCACTTGAAAGCCAAATATATCTACGACCACTACGGACTCGACTGCTTTGCCGATGACACGGGGCTGGAAGTGGAGGCCTTGGGTGGCGCACCGGGCGTGCATAGTGCCCGTTATGCCGAGCAAGATGACCACAACAGCGAGGCAAACATGGCCAAATTGCTGCACAATATGGCCGATATTACCTGCCGAAATGCCCGCTTTCGCACGGTAATATCACTCATTCAACACGATGCCGACAATCCCCTTCGCTATCGTGAGTCGCTCTTTGAAGGCATTGTTGAAGGACAGATTGCCACCGAAAAGCGTGGCACGGCCGGCTTCGGCTACGACCCTGTATTCATTCCCAACGGCTATGCCAAGAGTTTTGCTGAACTTGGAGAGGCAATCAAGAACAAAATCAGCCACAGAGCAAGGGCCGTGGAGAAGTTGAAAAGTTACCTCTCCTCGTTTCTTAAGGTGAAGTGAAATGAATAAGTTAATACCTATATACATTCTTGTAATTGGGACAATCCTCCTTTGTGGTTGCACATGTCACTTTCCTGAAAAGGTAGAACGGTATATTTCACGACATGATATACTGGATGACAAGGGGAATGGTGAGTTGGATTTACGCAAAGCATTGGATATAGACTATGACACGATGTATGTTTTTTGTTCATTTACTCCGCTAAACGGCGTTCAAAACATCATTGGAATAAAAGACTATGGGGACTCGGAAGACCCTTATACGGCACTTATTGCGTCGGATTCTGGAATGTGTAGAATTATTTTCATAAAGAACAATAGCGTTGTATATGAGGATGATTATTACTATTACAAATATAGGTTAAGTTTGCAATTCGAAACCTTTCGCAAAATAAAAGGGAATGGTATCTTTGATGGCCAATCGATTTCCGTATATGGCTACATATCTACAAAACACCATTTCACGGTAAGCAGAGGTTCGGATGATGAATATATCATGAAATAAACAGTACTTACATAAATGAAAGAGGGGTTGGTTCTAAATACGGCATACAACGACTTTATTCTTGATGCTGATATTTCAAATTATTTGTATAAGAACCACACAAAAGAGGTTTACAAAGAATCTACATTCACAAATCGTTCTTATCATTTTTATGATGATGGAATAGATGTTTGGTGCGATAATGACGGACGAATCAATACGATTCGGTGTGCTTTTTCTTGTTTTTATCAAGGAATAGACTTAATCGGCCTTCCATTTCAAACCTTTTTATCTGCAATTCGTGTCCTTCCTGATAATTATGAGCAAATATATTTATTAGTTAATGGGCGTGGACAAAATCAACATGTTTATGATTTTTCAACCATAGGATTGCAAGTTTGGGTATGGAGACAAAAAATCAAGAGTGTATTGATTTATAAAGTGATTGAGGAAGCACGATGAAAGAGAAGGAAAATGAGAAAAAGCAGTCTTTTATTTGTATTTTTATGGCCCACTTATGTTTGCGTCGCTCAAACGAATAATACAGTATTCGGCCTTCTGAAAGGTTCAATTACCCTATAAAAAGAATAAAATTGAGTTATAATGACGTGAGTTCGTCATAATGGTTTCACTATTCTTGATAGTCAAAAGTTATAACTTTTGCTGAATTAAAATCAGAGAAGTCTTCAACGAAATTAGGATAATATATCAAAGTGAGTATGTTGTCTTTTATTTTCATTTCTACAGAATACATCATAGGATTGTCAAAAGCGAAAATAGCCTTCTTTTCTTTTGTGAAAATATTGTATGCAAACAAAGTGTCTACACTCATGTACAAACAAAACGAACCACTATCGTCAAAACAGACGGCCTCTGAGTTTCTTAGATTTCTCTCTATACAATCTGATTGTAACTCGGTTGTATTAAAATATTGAATTTCTCCTACAGTAGAAAAATCATCTGCATTTTGATATTTAGTAATGGGAATGATAATCCCTGTAATCTTCTTCGAATTATACTGAATTTTTCCAACAGATAAAATACTGTCTATTTGATAGACAATATTCTTATCTTTGTCTATTTTGAGTCGAAAGTAATTGGACTCTCCCTTATTCAATGACACAAGTGGCTGTAAGATGCAACTTGTTCTTTTATTGATATGGATTATCTTGTATCCTTTTAAATCAATATATGAGATTCCAAAGGATTTAAGTAGCATATCCCTTTCCATAGACTGCCGAATCTTAACAGAAGGATCTTTGTGGAACGAGCTACAACCTATGCAACATGCCATTGTAATAATAAGCCATAAATATTTCACCATAGATAAAGTAAACTGCTGTTTTTGTCAGACTTCCTTTGCTCATGTTTTCAGTCCTTTTCTGTAATAGCCTGTCTTTTGAGTATATTATCAGATTACTTTGGAGCATAAAGAAGATGTTTATTCTTATAGATATCATTAATTCATTTAGTCAACAGAAGGCTACATCATAAGCACCAATCTCAACGATTTTGAATTTATTGCCTTGCTTGTGTATTTTTATCCCACAACCATGCTCTTCGTCATGTTTATTCCTGTACCCTAAGCCATATAGTTCTGGCTCATTCTGTTCAAACAAGACGTATATTGCCATTAGTTCGATATCCAAATCTTCGATGTCCGAAGCATCATTCCTTTTGGAGACATACTCTTTTGCAGCTCCAAACGCAATGCCATTCCAACGATGCCACTCATTAAGAAATCTGGCAATTCTATCTTTGTAATTATTAGTAAGTTCTTCTTCTGATGCATTTAAATCATCAGATAAGACTAACTGTACACTCTTTAACCCTTCGATAAAGACCGTCATGGTCAAATTATCTTCAAAATTAATATCTTCTCCTTTGATCATCGAAACATTCATTATGTTAAGTCCGGCAAATTTAGAAGAATGCGAACTATATGCCTATTGTTCTTTGCACATTGATGCATGGCTTCTTTGAAAACAAGTAATATGCAGCAATGGTTCATCGCTGTGCGTGTTGCTGTCATTGTCGTTCACATATTCATTTGTTTTTAGTGTTATTTTCTTTCATCCCAATAATTAAGGGAGCTGTTAATCTTTTCCGAAGTAGCTTTTCACCACAACAAAGATGGTAAATATTTGTCTATTACGCAAATAAACATACGTTTATTTTCTTGTGAATTGCATTTTAATCCCAATAAGTACAAGGAGGTTTACAATGAATCTACATATAGTGAGTCCGACGGACGCACATTAAAATATGGTGTGATGGCGCAATTAACAGGCTCATATATTAGGAAATTCTAAAAGAAAACTATAATTTTGTAGCATCAAGTTGAGCGTTCTTCGTTCAACTCCACACTTAATTGAATATCAATCAAAGTATAACCTGCTTGAATATGGGGAATACAGTAATAGGAAAAGAACGCTATCGTTCCTTAAACCATTAGTCATGACAAAGACCATTAAACGCTATTTTCATCAAACCTTTCGCGATTTCCACAGCATATCCCTCTCCTTCCGCTTCGGAAAGGCGTTGGGAGTGGGGCTTTTCCTGCTCCTTTCCTCCTTCACTTGGCGTTCTTACCTCTCTTACTCTACGCCCCAGCAAATCGTTCAAGCCGAAGGGGGGCTCATTTACGTGTTGGCCAGCAACGGACTCTATGCTTATAACCCCAAAGATCAAAGCGTACGCACGTTCGACAAGGTAAACGGGCTCTCCGATTGCAACATTTCGCACATCGCTTACAACAAGGTCTCACACCGATTGCTGATTGTTTATGCCAATCAGAACATCGACTTGATGGACCGTTCGGGCGAAGTGACCAATCTCAGTGCCTATCATAACACGACGATGACGGCCGACAAGACCGTCAACAGCATTTATCTCTCGGGCCGTTACGCCTATCTGGCAACGGGTTTCGGCATCGTTAAGCTCAACACGGCGGCCGTTGAAGTCAGTGATACCTACAATCTGGGCTTCTCGGTCGACTATATTTATATCCGCAACAACGCGTTCTTTGCGGCCTCAGCCAAGCAAGGTGTCTACTCGGCCCAGCTGACTGCGAACCTTGCCGACAGGAACAACTGGCACCGCGTGGGCAATTATGTGGCTCCGACTCCTGAAGATCAATCCGCACTATGGGCGAAAGTGGCCAACGCCAATCCCGGAGGTCCGCGCTATAACCACTTCGGTTTCATGCGTTTCCACAAGGGAAAGCTCTACACTTGCGGTGGTTATGGTGCACCTTTCAGGCCGGGAACGATACAAGTGTTGGGCGGAAATACGTGGCAAATCTATGAAGACGCGGCGCAAATCCAACCGAAAACCGGGCTAAGCTATCAAGACATCTATTGCATCGACATCGACCCGAAGGACGAAAACCACCTTTTTGCCGGTGCACGTAACGGACTTTATGAATTTCAGGACGGGCATTTCAAAGCCTTTTACAATCATAAAAATGCTCCGATCGGCTTTTCTACCAACGACAAAAGCAAGGAATACGAGTTGGTGACCGGCCTGAAATTCGATGCCAATGCCAGTCTTTGGCTCTTCAACAGCCAGTCGCAAACCGCCTCATTGCTGCAATATTCCGATCGGAAATGGACCACTCACACCGCCCCCGCACTGATGAGTTTCAACGGAAGAAGCCTTGCCAACGCCGAAAAACTCATGTTCGACAGTCGCGGTCGCCTGTGGTTTGTCAACAACAACTGGACACTTGCCTCGCTCTACTCCTATCAACCGGAAAGCAAAACGCTGCATGCTTTCACCTCATTCACGAACGAAGACGGGACTACATTGAAGGAATTGTGGAACGTGCGCTGTGTCGTTGAAGACAAAGAAGGCAACATCTGGATCGGAACCAACGTGGGGCCGCTGATGCTTCCCCCTAATCAATTCGACAGCAACAGCCCGGTTTTCCAGCAAATAAAGGTGCCCCGCAACGACGGAACAGGCTATGCCGACTATCTTCTCAGCGGCGTTGACATCACAGCCATGGCCATCGATGGGGCCAACCGCAAGTGGTTTGCCACCAATGGCAACGGGGTTTACCTCGTCAGCAGCAATAACATTGAAGAGCTGCGCCACTTTACGGCAGAGAATAGTCCGCTACTTTCCAACGCCATTGAGAGCATTTCCATCAACGATGTCACGGGCGAAGTGTTCTTCGGCACTGATCAAGGACTGTGTTCCTGCAGGGCCGACGCCACAGAAGCACAGGAAGAAATGACCGAAGCGAGCGTTTATGCCTATCCGAATCCTGTCCGACCGGACTATACGGGGCCGATTCATGTGACCGGGCTCACCTATAATGCCGACGTGAAAATCACGACTTCCAACGGAACCCTCGTGAAAGAGGGGCGCAGCAACGGCGGACTTTTCACATGGGACGGCTGCGACAAGCAGGGAAAGCGAGTGGCTTCGGGCATTTATATGGTCGAAACGGCCACGCAAGACGGTAAGAAAGGTGTCGTATGCAAGATTGCAATCCTCAACTAAATCTATCCGATAGGTTGTCACGACAATGGGCAGTGTGGCTCATTGTCCTTACAATTCCCGTCGTATGCTATGGGATTACGCTCCTCATGCCCACCTTCGACGACTTCACTTACTTTACGGCTCCCTACCCAAAGAGCCTTTCCGATCGGCTCATTCCCTTCGGTTCGTATTGGCGTCTCTTTGATGCGCTCTTCGGATATTTCATCGAACGCCACGTCGGACTGTTCCCCTTGGCCAACCATCTCTGTGTCTTCGCGGGCCATATAGGCAACACCTTTTTGCTATATCGGCTTTTGGAGCGACTGAAGGTCGGCCCTTTGGCCCGCAATTTCGGGCTGCTTTACTTTTATATGGCACCCGGAGTGCTGGGGACGGTCTTGGATATCGACTCCCTCAACCAGACCTATTCCCTGCTGTTCGACCTCATGGGATTGCTTTGTTTTGTTACTTTAGCAGGGCGATGGCGGCTTGTTGGGTGGATAGTCTGCACGTATGTGGCGACCCTTTTCAAGGAAAACGGCATCATGTGGTTTGTCATCACGCCGCTGTTGGCAAGCATGCTCCTTCACTGTTCAAAGAAAACCGTTTCTCGTTTTGTGGCCGTCGGCATGTGCTGTGCCCTGCTTTATGTCGCTGTCCGGTTGAGTTTCCCGGTCAACCACAGCCCCTTTAACCATGAATATATAGAGACGACGTTCGTTGCAAAACTCAAAGACCTCTTCGCTTTCATTGGTCTGACCTTCCTTCCTTTGGACTATGTGGCCCTTGTTCACGACAGAAACTATCTTTGGGCCGCTTGTTCAGCGGTGTTCACGCTGTCTTTTTTCGGCTATGTCTCGGTCAAAAACCACCGGACCCTACTCGGGAAAACAGGGCTCCTCCTGCTGCTTTGTGTGCTCATTGCAGCCGCTCCCCATCTCGTAACCGTTTTTACGGCGATGCATGCTTACGGCCTGATGCCCCTGATGGCCATGTTGTGGGCACTCATCATCAACCGCCTTCCGCGCAAACTGCTCCTGCTTTCGCTGATGACGGTAAGCCTTTTCACGATAATCCTCATCGATTTGCACCACTGGAATGAGACCCGTTTATCGGGACAACGCCAAGAACGGCTTTCCAAACAAGCGCTCCGTGTGTTGGGAGCGCCTGTGGATAGTGTTTTTAGTATCAACATTGTCGATGACTATCGCAAGTATTCCACCTTCTGTGTGCGCCCAACCGACGCCTTTGCATGGGGGAACGGCGTGCAGTTGATGACTGCCTATCGCTGGCCAAAAACATGGGAAGACGTCTCTATTCCCGAGGAACAACGTCGCCGGGTGCCCGAAATTGCCGACAGTGCCTACCGCGTGGGCTTCCGAAAAGTGCTGCTCATCAGCCATGAAACGGTGACACTCGTTGCCAAAAGAAACGCTCAAGACAAGCAAGAACCATGAAACCGACCGACAACAACAGCTATCGACATATTCTGAAATACACGGGTATCTTCGGAGGTGTGCAGGGATTGAACATTCTGATGGGCGTGGTACGCAACAAGATCGTGGCCGTGCTGCTGGGAACCGACGGCATGGGGCTCATTTCACTGTTCAACAGCACGGTAAGGCTCGTGTCCGACGCCACCAATCTCGGCCTTTCCATGAGTGCCGTCCGTGAACTTTCGGCGGCTTATGAGCAGGGAGACAAGCTGATTTTGCAGCAGAAAATACGGATTATCCGTACATGGAGCCTGCTCACTGCCCTTGCCGGAATGCTTGTTTGCATGGTTCTCGCACCGTTGTTCAATCGTTTCACTTTCGCTTGGGGCGACCATACCCTGCATTTCGTCGCACTTTCACCGACAATAGCCTTTCTTTCGCTCGCAGCGGGCGAGACTTCGATTCTCAAAGCCACCCGACAACTGCGTCGACTTGCCCTGCTTTCCGTCTATGGTGTGCTGGGTGCGCTCCTCACCTCCGTTCCCTTGTTCTACATCTGGCGGCAGGCAGCCATCGTTCCCGCCATTGTCATCGCCGCAGTCATTCAACTTTTGCTGGTCATCACGTTCTCCCTGCGTCTTTATCCCCTTGACATCAGGTTCAACCGCCGCACCCTTCGCGAGGGATATGGCATGGTGAGCCTCGGTGTGGCATTCGTTATGGCGGGGATTTTGGGCAGTGCGGCCGACTTCATCATTCGAAGTTACCTCTCACATGCAGGGGAACTCCACACCGTGGGCCTTTATAATGTGGGCTTTATGGTCACGATGACCTATGCCGGCATGGTTTTTCATGGCATGGAGACCGACTATTTCCCGCGACTTTCAGGGGTTAAGCACACCGGAACCACGCTCAACATTCTCGTCAACCGCCAGATTGAGGTCAGCATACTGCTCATTTCGCCGCTTCTGGTGGCCATGACGGTGGCCCTTCCGCTCCTTGTTCCCCTGCTTTTCAGCCAAGAATTCGGGCCCGTCATCGGCATGATGCGTGGCAGCATCCTTGCCATGTACCTGCGTGCGCTGTCACTTCCCATTGAATATATCGCCCTTTCGCGCGGCAATTCCCGTGCCTATCTCGTGCAAGAAGGCTTTGCCGCCGTCCTACTTGTCGTGTCCGTCGTCACGGGTTTCCACTTCGGAGGCCTCACGGCCACGGGCTATTCCATCACGATTGCCACGCTCTTGGAACTCATTTTCGTGCTCTTTCTCACCTATTATAAGTATGGTTACCGCCTGTCCCGGCGTGCTTTTCGGCTCATGCTGCTGCAAACGGGTCTCGGCCTCGCCACGCTTCTTTCCGTTCTCGGCCTCGATGGCCTCGCTTACTGGCTCGTCGGGGCCGCGCTTGTCGGCGTGAGTGGGACCCTGAGTTGGCGACTATGCCGCCCAACATAGGGCCCTCCCGCCCCGTTTGTCCGCCTAATCGGTTTCCCATCTCAGCCATTTTGCGCGGTGAAATGGCTGAGATTGCGTGGTAATATGGGCCATATTGCACGCTAATATGGCTGACATTGGAACGCGATATGTAAGCCGTTGATTATCAATATCGCCAACACTCCGCTCCGTTTGAATGTATGTAGGGACGCACGGTTCGTGCGTCCACTCGTGTTTCAGTTGACAGTTAACGAGTAGACAGGTGGACAAGGTGATTGTTCCGCGTTGCGCGGACGCACGAGCCGTGCGTCCCTACATACCCGTCATGGCTATATTAATGCACAAAATGATTGAGATGGCGAGCTACGCGAACGCATGTAGGGACGCACGGCTCGTGCGTCCGTTCGCGTTTCAATTGACAGTTGACGAGTAAACGGGGGAATAAGTTGTACGAGGCGCGCGTTCCTACGGCCCCACCACTGCCGTTTTGCAGACACATGAAGGTATGAAATGGAGGAAGGGAGGCCCGATTAGAGGCTTCCTTGCGCCAAAGATAATGCTTTTTGCAGTCGAATGCAAACCCGATATGAATGATATTGCCGGCCAAAGAATACTAAAAAGCGGCATAAAGTTTTCGTGTTTGAATATTTTTTGTACCTTTGCAATATTCAACATCAGTGGAACAGCGAATGAAAGATATATGCTGTGTGGGGCATATCACCCGCGACAAGATCGTGACTCCGCGCAAAACCGTTTACATGGCGGGCGGAACTGCCTTCTATATGGCCTATGGTATCAACCACTTGCCACATGACATTGCGTTCCAATTGGTCACAAAAACGGGACCGGAATCGCTTGATGAGGTGGCCCGTATGCGTCAGAAAGGCATCGAAGTGCAGTGCTTTGAGAGTCCGCATAGCGTATATTTTGAGAACCGATATGGCCTCGATAGCAACCGAAGAACGCAGCGCGTGCTGGCCAAGGCGGCCCCTTTCACGATGGCAGAAATGCAGTCTTTGGAGGCCAAAGTGTTCCATCTGGGCAGCTTGTTGGCTGATGATTTCCCGCCAGAAGTGGTCAGATTCCTTTCCACAAAAGGCCGTATTTCGATTGATGTGCAGGGCTATTTGCGCGAAGTGCGGGGCGAAAACGTGTATCATGTGGACTGGAAAGACAAGCGGGAAATCCTTTCTTGCACCGATATTCTCAAGCTCAACGAACATGAAATGGCAGTGATTGCCAACTCGAAGAACCCACGCAAGGTGGCTTTGCAGCTGGCCGAACTGGGCGTAAAAGAGGTGATTATCACCTTAGGCAGCTATGGAAGCCTCATCTATGCCGACAACCGGTTTTATGAAATCCCTGCCTACAAGCCCCGGGAAGTGGTGGATGTCACCGGATGTGGCGACACCTACTCAGCCGGTTACCTGTATATGCGCAGTCTCGGGGCCGATTATGCCGAGTCGGGCCGGTTCGCTGCCGCCATGTGTACATCGAAATTGGAGCACAACGGCCCCTATGACGGGGATTATGCAACGGTGGTTGCCCGTGCCAAAACACTATAAATACGTAGAAACACAGCTGTAAGAACACACGGACCGTGCGTCCCTACAGCGCAGTGTACATACTTTAGCGGGGAGAAGTCCCCGCTGTCAGCTTCTGTTTGTCTATTTCTCCGGTTCAAAACCCATCAGGAACAAGCCGTCGGACAGCTCTACCAGAAGCGAAAGTTCGCTATCTGTGAGTTTATTCACCCGCACATTCTTCATCTCCAAGGGTCCGATGGGAATCCGTGTGCTGATGGTTAGCACCTTATTGCTGATGGTCCACGTTCCTTTATCATCGAAATGCTTCATCGGACTCGACACGGTGAAGATGAATTTGCCGCCGGTTTCGAACTTGAAAGTCTTCTGTGCTTCGCCTGCGAGCCTGTCGTAAGGCGTTTTATCGCTGTTCTTTATGAGCACACGCGACTTCTTTGCTACTGAGTTCCACGCCTGTTTTGTCAGCAAACTCTGCAGTTGTTGCTCTGTCAATTGCTGTGTTGCAGCCGGTATTTTCAGTTCTTTGACGGTCTTACCGCGCTCGTTTTCTTGAACAACGACCTTCAGAATCTGCTCGTAGCCCACCAATTGTTCCACCTTAAACAGGGCTGTTCCCTTGTCGTCGGCAAAGCCTTCGGCAAGCACCTGTCCGCGAACTGTGGCATAAACCAACTGCACATGGGTGTTGGCATCAAGCTTGTTCACGGCTATCGTGGCCGTTTTTGCTTTCTCATCAAGGTTCATTTGCACCACGGGTTCCTGTTTCCCACTGGGCGCATCGTCGTCTTTCGAACACGAAACCATGGTTACGACCCCCATCAACAGACAGAGAACGGCTAAAAAATTACATACATTCTTTTTCATTGTCAATTATTTTAATCATTAAAAAAGTTAATTATATATTTTATCTCCTTCCACTCCGTAGTTTCCATTACCGTCGCTCACCAACCAAGAAGGCTTGTTTTCAATCACCGTTTTATTGGAAATATCTTGAAAATAAATTTGATATTCCCTGGAAAACTTCCGCTTTGGCCTTTTGAAAGCACTCTTTTTAAGGTTCTTCGGCAAGATAATCTTTCTTACGGCAAACTCATCTTCGGCCGTATCGTCAATAAACAAAGACTCAAGTTGCGTGCAACGGCTCAAATCAACCACCTCAGCTTTCAGGTTATATAAACTTATCCGTTTCAGTGTTGCAGGGAAAGTGATATGCTTGAACATCGGTATCGGCTTGCCATTTCTATCGATACTCCCTATATAAATATGGCCCGAAGTGAGCTTTGTGTGCGAGAAATCGAGGTATTTCACGTCTCCGAAGGCACTTGAAGGGAAGAGATAGATAGAGTCTACCTGTGTCGGTAGCTTCATATTTGCCGAGATAAACTTCCCGTTTGAATAGACTTTGAGCTTCGTAAGGCGTGAGTAATCGAACGAATCGTCGTCTTTATAGGGTACATTTCCCGAGCCTCCGATATACAGTTCCTCGATGTTTGCAGGCAAATCTTTTGTTGCCACCGCAGTGAAATCGGGGTTATACGAGAAGAATTTGAGTTTGTTCAGTCTTGAAAGTCCTTCAAGTTCGACGCTTGTCTGCGGGGCATCGGCCCGCGAGGTATATCCTCCTACGGTCAAAGTGTCAATCTTATCGTTCAAAACTATCTTCTTTAAAGAGCGTGTCATGGACGAGGTTTCAATCACATAGAGCTTATGTAACGACGAATGGGCAACGTCCAAGCGTTTGAACCCCTTGTTCTCTTCCGTGTTGGTTGACAGTGCCAAGTATTGAAGCGCCTTGTTATTGACAATCAATTGCTCGTCGGCAGCATCCGAATTCTCAATGTCTATCCGCTTTGCATGAATGTCGTTGAGATTGGCATTGGTGTAAACGCCATGCTTCAGCTCCAAGGATTTCATCGTATGCGCAGGCGTTTTGAGGTTCGAAAGATTGACACCATCGAACAGAAGTGTTTCCAATCGGTTGTTCTTCGACAGGTCGTAACCGGCCATATCGATAGGTTTGAAGGGCTTAGAAGTGAACCACCACTCGTATTTTTCCTTGTTGGCAACGAGCGAAAACACCTTTAATTGCGTGAGTTTATCAAGGTCTTTCACCTTAGAAACAAAGCAAGAAGGAAACGCCAACGTCTCCAATGCGGGATAATTGGCCAGTCCCCACAACGTAACTTCCTTGTTGGTGTATTTCAATCCCACGTAATCATAGAACTCACTTAGGACTTTCAATTGGCTCGGTGCAACCTCATCGTCGTTCTTTACCTTTAAGAATAGCGTGTCACCGCTTTCAAGAATGTAGCCACAGCCATGTGTCAAGGCTTCTTGATAGAACTTCTTATACTTGGCCCAAAGCGCTTTTTGCGTTGCAGCATCAGTGATTTTTGCAATGCCTTTCCTTGCTTCTTCGAAACGATAAGTAGCTAAATACGTGTCAATTCGCTCTTTCATATAGTCCTGATACTCGGCAGAATTCTCGTTCAAATCGATGTCTTGCGTGACAAGGTTCAGGATTTCGCCCTTCTCACACGATGCAAACAGGGCCACACTAAGCAGCGATAAAATGGTATATACAAACTTTTTCATATTCAATCTGGCTTTCTTTGTTTAATTCAATTGGCGAACAGCGTCCTTGATTCCCACGAATTTAGAAGTGTCGGGCATCGGAGTCTTCAGCATAAACACGTAGTGTGTCTCTTGTTCCGACGTAACTCTGAACCAAGCGCCTTTGCTTGTGTTCTTCACAAGCTCTAAGATATAATAGAAATGTCTCCATAAATAAATTCCTTTCTCGGGCGTTTTGGAAGGCACGAAGACCGCCTGCGACTTGTCGGTGATAAGGTTGAACAACACTTCTCCCATGCCGAGATGCGGCATTTCGTCGGTCTCTACGATGATTTTACTGCCATTTATCCGCCAAGTTGCATTCACTATGGGATAGTTATCTTCGTATAAATCGTTCCAATTCTTCATCAATGCGTCTTTCATCAGCTTCGGAACCTGAATAAACGCCTTATTATCTTTTCCCAAAGATAGCTTCAATCCATAGAAGAAAGCAGGCGTCTTGGTCAGCAAATCCTCAACAAACAACGAGCGAACCGACAGTTGTGCGTCGTCTTCGGCTTCGTCTTTGTTCTCCGTTTTATATGAAATTGTCTCCCAAGAAGTGTTGACATAGTTTGCCAAAGACAGCGGATTATGGCTCACGGGCATTGTGGAAAACCAGTCTTGGCTTGTGGATTTGCCGATACCGGGAAACTCTTTTTGCGGGTTATCGCCATAGATGGAGGTGTTATTATAGAAGTCTATCATCAGAACACGGTCGCCCACGTCAATCAATGCCGTCAAGATACTGACATTATCTTTGGCCTGTAGGTCTTTCACCTTAAGCTTCATGTTGATATATCCCACGGGAGTTTTCGTGTCAACGACAATAGAATTCTTCTCGGTTGTAGAGACTTTCCACTTTCCCTGACAGAAGATATAAGACTTTTCTCCAAGCGGTGGTTGGAACAAAAGCGTGGAACTGCCGTCGCGTCTCAGTTCCATTCCCATCCAAGCCATCATATATAACATGCTTTCAAAGGGCGAAGAAGCCTTCTCTTTGAACTTTGTCGTGGTCCAGACGGTGGTGTTTTCGATGCCGATGTTCTTGTACCAAGTCACGTTTGTCAGCTTCTGAACAATGGGATTGCTAAGGTCCGGCGTGCTGCTTGTCTCGTATACGTCGATTGTATCGCGTTGGTCGCAAGCAGAAAAGAGGATTGTCGCAAGCAAACTTGCTATGATTACGGTCTTTTTCATTTATTTATTTGTTTATAGTTTATATTCAAGTGCCAAAGAAACATATCTTTTAGGACGGGAAAACCTGCTTAATGACTTCTTTCCGTCCTGAAAGAAGTAGTTGATGTTAGAGAGTAAGGCCGGATTTGTCAGTTGTCTCAAATCGTCCCAACGTAGGTATTCGCTGTTGAGGATATTGTAAATGCCCGCCCTCACGGTCAGGTTGCGGGTTATTTTGTAATATCCATAGGCATCAAAAGTGTAAGCATTGCTCATGAATGAGGCCGGATAGCGTCGTATCAGCTCTTTCCCTGCGGCGTCTTTGTCCCAGAATGTGGTCTGAGAAACGGGCTTTGCAAAATAAAGATTGGCCTTCGCATTCACCTGCCAGCGTGCTTTTGGGGCCGTATACTCCAGTCCGATGTTTCCGGTCAACGGCTGAATGCCCAGCATACTCATTCCCGATGAAGACCTTCCTTCGGCATAACTGAAGGCAGAAGAAACCATGAAGCCTTTCAATATTCCCGTCCATTCTTCGGGATAAAACTGCAACGCGACATCGAAGCCTTTGAGATTGGCCGATGTTTGGTTGACATTCTTCACGTAGGAAATGTTCTTGGGCGTCTGCATCAGCGGCTCCTTCACCGTTAATGTGCCTTGTTTCAACTCGATAAAGTCGGCATAATGGTTATAATAGAAGCTTAATAAATAGCCGAAGCCCCAGCCCTTGCCACTCAACTCCAACTCATGATTGTAGGATTTCTCGGCTTTCAAGGCCCTGTTCGACAGGACAACGAATGATGGCCACGCACTGTAGAACTGGAAATACTGCTCTTCTGTGTTGGGAACTCTAAAGCCCGTAGAGAACCGATACGATGCATTCAGGAGCTGACTGTGGGCATACGACACGATACCTAAGAACGAAAAGCCGGCTTCCTTGTCGTCGATGGGGTCGAAATTCATTACAGCTCCCTGCATGTTCTGCAGGAGATAATGGATATATCCAAGGTTTTGTCCCTCGCTTTTTCGGTCGTCTTTCGTAGTAAAGCGGTCGTATCTGGCCCCTAATTTCATGGTCAGTTTTTTGCCAAAGGCGATATCATCCATGAGAGAAACGCCGTAATTCAACCGTGTTATGGGGTTCAAGAATGAATAGGTCTGTGCAAACACGCCCATAGGTTCACCGTATCGGTAGACCTTTCCCATTCTGACAGTGTATCCGGTCACAGGGTCTGAGGCCTGTGGAGCCTCCATATCAACGTTCCGCGTATCGTTTTTTCGCCGCATTGCCATTGCAGTCAGGTTGAAGATATGCTGCCCAAAGGCCCCAAAATGAAACTTCTTGGAGTCCAACTCCAATCGAAACAAATGGTCTTTCGTTGCTTGTCCTCTGTATTTCGTGTGCTTTCCCTCATAAACAAGGGTCATTTCACTGTTCACAAGGTCGAAATTCGGTCGATAGAAGTCAGTCCATGAACTGGCATCCAAATAGGAATTCTGATGATGTACCTTGGTCGTCAACTTCCGAATAAGCCCCTTTTCGCTCAGAAAACGATAGGAAAACGACAGCGACTGACACAACGATTGATCGTGAGAATAATAGTATGGCTTCCCGTCTGCCGTGAAAGCATCAATCGGTTCCAATGTCCAAATGTCGGCATTTGTCTTTCTGTTCATCGCATAGAACGCCAAAACGAACCTGTGATTGGCGTTCGGTGCATAAGAAAGTTTGCCCAACCATGTTGCTTGATGAAAGTCCATTGGGTCTATTTGCGTAGAAGTGATGTTGCGGGTGAGCTTTCCATGTGAGAAATTCCGCAGTTCATTGCCATCCCGATGTGCTGCCATCAGGAGGGCATCAACATGCTTTAAGCGCACAGCTCCACCCAAAAGGTAGGTCCGAAGGTTCTCTTTTCCGTTGTAATTCACTGTAGACAACAGTCCCCAAGACTTGTTTTCACCTATCAAATCTCGGGCTTCTTTGGTCGCATAGTTCACCGTTCCGCCCAATGCTCCCGTTCCACTTGCGAAGGAATTGGCCCCTTTTTGTATCTCAACCGACGAGGCAAAGTAAGGGTCGAAGTCTATTCTTGAGGCATTGGAAAGCCCATATGAGCTGAAAACGACATTGTCTTGGATTTCCGGTTGCAGTACGCCGTCGATGCAAATAGCCACTCTGTTGGCCTCAACACCACGGATGGCAAAGCCTCGCATACCCCCTCTTGAACCCGAAACAGACACGCCTACCGATGGAATATAACGCACCAAGTCGTTCATGTCCATGGGCATCTCTACTTTAAGTTGCTCTGCCGTTCGCCGAATCTCGCCTACTTTCCGACCTTGTCTGTCAGCCGTGACAACAACTTCCTTTATCTGTTGCGTCTTTGTTGTATCCAATCTTGTCTGCTGGGCACTTGCTTTCAGTACTCCACCAAACAGAAGCAACAACATCAAGATATAACTATTGTGCTTCATCGTCATTAATTAATGAGTGTGAGTTCGGCCTTGAAAGGAAGAAACTCGTAGGTTCTTCCGCCACGTTTTATTTTCTCTTCGGTTTTAAAGGCCTCCTTATCACCCGGGAATTGAACGCGAATCAAGGTCAAAAGCCATTGTTTTTTCAACGTGTGTGCCCCCTTGTTGTTCGGCAGAAGCACGTCCTTATCGTCGGCAGGTGTCAGCTTAAAGGTCACGGAAAGGCGCTCGTCATTCATCTGAATGAACTGTTCGGGAATGTCTCTGAAGGTCAGTTCGCCCTTGGCAGCATTGTATTCGTAGAGCAATCCACGCAGTGGAATACGGCGAAAGCTGTTTTGGCTCCCTTCCATCATTGGCAATGTGAGTTCCGGTTTTGAGAAGTTTGCCACCTCGTTATTGATATCGAACCACAGATAAGACTTGCTTTCATTGATGATAAAGATACGAGATAGCAGACGATCATTGTCTGCAATGAGCGGAATGGAGCTGCTCTTGCTATATTCTTCGTTGCTGTCGAACTCTCGATTGATGCAACTACAGAAGGCCATCAGCATGCAGAAGCACAGCCAAACCTTTGATTTCGGGAAACGCGTCATAGCGGTTGAGCTGTTAATGTGAATGATTTAAACCCTTCATAGTAGGCAAATTTGAACTCGTCTGACCAGTAGTCAGTACTTCTTAGGTTCACCATTACATACAAACTAATACGAGGTTGCGAGAGAACGAGCTTGTTATCTTTCACCGAATAGGTGTATTCATAATACCATTCATGGGCAACATTGCCACGACCCGTAAAGAAATCGGCATTGTCTATCATGGGAACACGGAAGCAAATCTTATGACCATAGGTGTAACAACTGATGTTGTCTTCGGCCATTAGCTCTTGTTTCCAGTCGCCTGCACTGTCGAAACTCGATGAATAATCCACGATAATAGGTGCAAGGAAGAAGCGTTTTGCCGTGATGCTGTTGTTCTTATTGAAGTGAAAATCAAAGCTGAAATCTTTCAATTTCTTATAGGCATCCGAATAGAGGTCGGCTATATCCATCACATCTCGGTCAATATCGACCTTCCATTTCCATTGTTTGTTCAGCAACTCGGCAGGAAGCGGACCCAACTTGCTTTCCCTTTTCTTCATAATCTCCTTGACTTGGCGCTCCATTTCAGCCACTTTTGTCTGCAGATATTCATACTTTTTGCCCTTTCGCGCACGGTAGGGAAGCTCATGAAGTACGCTTTTACAGTTGATGATAATGCTGTTTTTACGGATATATCCGTCGTAGATAGTGCCCTTATTGAGTTCTGCTTCCATACTGTTTTGTATTCTTTTCAGTCGGATCGCCATTTTTATCATCGACTCATTGACGCGGATATCCTGATCGGTCAACAGGTTCTTGTCGCCTGAAACCAAATCCGACAGCACGAAATTCCTAAGATTTCGCTCGGTTTCGTCAGGATTTTCAAACCCTTCATAGAAGAGTTTATCAAAGCGGTCTGCAAGTTCTTGCTTTGCAACCAAGGCTCTCTCGTTTTCGTCTAACTCTGTTTTCGTACACCCAATGACAAGGAAACAGAGTGCTATCAGCGTGCTTCCGAGCACGATAGTCATGCCGTTCGGCTTGTTGTTTCTATTGAAGTTCATGTTGTTTATATTACAATTATAAATGAATAGTCAGATGAAGATACCGTATTCCAAGGGCTTATATTCCGTAAGACACCATTATTTACGCACGGCATCGATAACGATTGTCACGGGAAGTATCTTCGGTAACACTTTCAAGTCAAGCTTTCCGTCTTTGAAACTGCCGCTTGCTTGTGCCTTATCCGTATCGAATCCTTTCAGATCGGGAGGCAGAATGCCTTCCGGGAGCTTATCGGGATCGACTTCTTTTCCACCATTCGGCTTGGCCTTAAAAGTGCCTTTTACGGACTGGAGCCTGACGGTTCCGTCCTTTTCACGTCTCACGTCCATGACAAAATCTACCGAAACGGCAAACGGCATACGGGCTGTTGCACTCAATTTTCCGTCAGAATCGAACATCGGAGCATTGAATTTCTCGAAGTGAAAACGCACTTGTTTGTTGCCATTAATAGCTTCCAAGACAACGAGATGAGGCCCTTGGGCCATTTTCTTAGTTCCCATTGTCGGGGTTATTGTTGCCTGATAGGTTCCAACAACCATGCCGACGGCGGCCGAACTGTCTGAATCGTCATCGTTATTGCTGCATGATGCGGCCATGAGTGCAACCAAAACGAGCATTGAGAGCATGCTCATTAGCTGTTGAATTCGCTTTAAAAACATATCATTATAATTTTAAGTGATGGGTTATCTTTGTCTTTTTTCCTTTCATTCACTGCTTTTTACCTTGCCATTGCATCTTCATGGCCACGGGTAACATGAGATCTATCAAGGCAGAAACCTCGTTTTTCGAACGCAAGAAGTATCCTTCCAGCTCGGCATCATCGCTCTCCGGTAGCTCAAGCCCTATCTGTTTACCTTCGTCAGACGTTCGAACGATGCCGTCACGACCATGTAAACGAATGGTGTCGCCGATGCCTTCGGACAACAAAATGTCCATTTCAACACTGACATAAAGCGGCATGAAGTTCGTATGAAACTTGCTGATACTGAGATGTAACGACCCGTTTGCGTTGGTGGTGCAGCGCACCTGATGCTTGCCGGCCGTGAAATAGAGGAGCGGTTTGAGGCGCTCGGCATCATAATAAATCATCGATAGTCGCGAAGCATACTGTCCTTCGATGGCTTTTGCCAACGGACGTGTTCCCAAATCCTTGTCCATATACTCCTTTTTATTAGGCAACAGCGTTTCCGGATGCGCATAATCGTCGGACAGGAACGCTTCTTTCTCGCACGACAGCAGCAGCAACATGGAGCCAAGGATAATGCTGATGGCCCATGACGGACGAAGAGTTACGGGTTTGAAACCTCGATGCTTCATCATGATAATCCCTTTTTACGGTTCTATCGCTTACGCGCCACGATGCTGATGGCATTGATGTGACGGGCATGCTTGCGGAAAATACGTCGCATTTCAAGTACTCTCTTGCGGGCAACACCGTTCTTCAGCATTCTGAACAAGATGCAGATGAAACGCCAAAAGCCTTCGTCTGCTATCACACGCCCTGTTTCCAACAAGTGCATGGGCTTGCTTTCAACGAACGAAACCTCAAATCCGTTGTCTTCCAAGAGGCCTTTCCATTCAGCAAGCGTCAGTGGGCGGACATTCGTTTTTATTCCTTTAGCCAAGTCACTCTCTATCTCTTTGCGCACTTCTTGCGGGGTATCGTCAGGGAAAATACCTATTTCATGGATACCATACAGCCCTCCCGGGCGCAGTAAACGGGCGGCTTCGGCAATGATGGCCTGCTTTTGCGGATTGCTTTGCATGGTCAGCATGGCCTCTCCATACACCTTTGACGCACTGTTTTCAGGCAAACCGGTGTCTGAAGCGTTCCCAATGACAATCTTCATCTTGTCATCTTTCACATTGTCTTGAACGCGTTTCGCCGCTTCGGCATTGAGTTCAACAGCCACATAGCTGCGAGGGTGATGCGAAAGTGCCAGCTTTGCCGTGTAACCTAAGCCCGGAGCAAACTCCACAACATCGTCATTGGGAGTGATGTTCATTGCTTTCAGCATGATTTGCGTCAATGCCTTACCTCCCGGACGCAGCACTTTTTTTCCTAATTTTGCCAGCACCCAGTGGCCTTGTTCCATGTTCATGCGTTTCTCTACCATAGTTTTTCCGTTTTTATTGTTGTTATTATTCATGTTTATTTTAAGTTTATCATTGTTTAATTTCATTCTACCAACGCCACGTTAAGCCTGCAAACATACTCCGAGGTTGCCCGGGAATGAAGAATGTCAACTGCTTGGCAGTGAATTCGGGGAATGGAATTGCAGGCTGATGTATCTCATCACTGATGATATAACTCGAGGCATAACGTCGGTTGGCAATGTTTTTCAGCTCTACATAGAGGTTCCATTGGGTGCCGATCTGATAGCCTAAGCGGGCGTTCCACACGTGATATGCGGGCTGAAACATCGTGTTGGTGTGATCAATCGGGGTCTCTCCCGGTTTCAATTCCAAAGAGATTGATCCGTTCAAGCCGCAGGAATGCTGATAATCGAGCGAGGTATTGATGTAATGTTTCGGGACTCCCGCAAGATATTTACCATCATATTTGCCGCCTTTGAAGGTGAAACGACTGTAATCATACACTGCCCCTATCGTGAAACTACCTATATTATATCCGAAAAGATGGGGCTTACTTGCCATCTGTATGCCCACTTCCAGCCCCTGATGAACAGTGTTCGGATAGTTCTCCGTACGCTTTTGACCACGTACATAGTCCTTTATTTCAAGTATTTCATTGGCAACCCACGAGTGATAAAAAGCGACATTCCATGACAAACGGCTTAAACGTCCTTTGCTACCCAGCTCGAATGTGGTGGCTGTCTGCTTCTTTAAGGCAATGGAAAAGAGCTTCTTCGGACTGGTATTGATATTCGATGTCACCTCCGTTCCTACAAGTTCATCGAACGTCGGCGGCTCATAACTGTTGCTTACATTGGCAAACAGTTGGATATCCTTACGTCTGACAGGACTCCATATCAGCCCGATACGAGGATTGAAAGCCGTGAAGTGCTGCCGAAGCGTACTGTTTTGGGAATAGAAATACCGGTATTTCTTCGACATATGGCTGTACCATGGGCGAAGAGAAGGGTCGCCGAAGGCGTCTTTACTGTTGCGTTTGTTATACACACCATGCACATCCAGCACCGCATGTAGCTGGTCGTGAAGCGCATAGTCGGCTTCCGTGAAGACCGTAAAGTTGGCAGCATGTAACCTATCCCGGGCAAACATGAACGATGCTTTGCCGTCTTTATTGATGTGATAGCGGCGATCCATCCACCCAAAAGCACCCAAGACGCCGGCCGAGAGCCGCATTTTTGACATCGAAAGATGATAATAAAGCGTCGCACCGATATCGTTATTGAAGGAATGGGGAATGGAAATGGTGATGGGAAAAGCGAACCAATCGTCGGCATACTGATAGTAAACCGATGCCGAGAGATTGCTTTTTGCATTCAAAACAAACCCTGTTTGATTGGCAATCCTGAACATATCGACATTGCGATGCGGCCTGTCTCGCAATATGTTTGGGCCCATTGAGAACGGAAGGTCAACACCCGTGCTTACCTGTTTGGGGTCGGTCATGAGTTGGTCGAGGGTCAATGGTCCCGGCATTTGGAAGAAAAGATGCGTGAAATGCACGAAAGTTCTGTTCTCAACTGTTTGCTTTCGGTTTCTCCACCCTATGTTCACAGAAGCCGTCAGCCGTTGGTTTTTATTGTAAATACGATAACCTTCCTGCCGATTATAGGTCGAAGCTGCGAACATATCCCATGCACCGAGGCGCTTACCCATGCTGAATGTCAATCCAAAAGTACCGTAAGAGCCTCCTTCAAGCTTTACACTTGCAGTGCTATCCGTCAGTGCCGTGCGGCTTACAAAGTTCAAAGCACCACCCAATGTGCCTGCACCGAACCGCAAGGCATTGGCTCCTTTGAACACTTCTATATAGCGGGCGGTCATCGCATCCATGATACCTATGACATAAGAACCATCAGAAAAGTTCACAGGAATGCCGTCTTGAAGCAGATAAACGCCTCGCCTTTGAGGGTTACTCTGTATGCCTGAGCCTCTGATATTCAGGCGTGGCTGGTCGTTTGCACCAAAGAATTCCTGTATGATCACGCCGGGTTGCAGCCTCAAAGCCTCTTTCATGGTAGCCATTCGCTGATGGTCTGCATGGATTTCTACAAGAGATGTGCTACCGGCAATGCGCCTTTGATTGGCCAAGGCCTGCATGACATTGGGCGAAGTGAGGCTGTATCTGGCCCTTACCGACACTTCTTTCAACAAGATGACAGTGTCGTTTAAATGGCTTCTTTGCTGTGCATGCGCAGTGGAAAGAGGACTTATGAAGCACACAATGGCAAATATCGTTTGATGTAGGTTCAAGAAACCGTCCCTGTTTGTTATGATTTTAGAGCTGTCGGATATTGAAATCCAATCCCTATGCAAAGTTAAAACAATGTGAAAAAGGTAGAAGTAACAAATGAGACCGATAAAAATAAATACCTAATTGTTGTGATACGGGTCTGAAGAGAGGGTGCAGTTCGATAATGAGTGGGGAATATTTGCCGTTATTCATACATGGTTGTTTGAGTGGACGCACGGACCGTGCGTCCCTACATGCGTTTGCACGGCTCGTCCTCTCAACCATTTTACGCATTAATGAAGCTATGATGGGTATGTAGGGACGCACGGCTCGTG
>NZ_JH594504.1:0-150080 GCF_000243015.1 Segatella maculosa OT 289 | reverse complement strand
CAAGGGGGATTGAAGGGCTATATACAGGAGTGTTTGAGCGGACGCACGGGCCGTGCGTCCCTACATGCGTTTGCACGGCTCGTCCTCTCAACCATCTTACACATTAATGAAGCCATGATAGGTATGTAGGGACGCACGGTTCGTGCGTCCGTTCGAGTTGAATTGAAGGGCTATATACAGGAGTGTTTGAGCGGACGCACGAACCATGTGTCCCTACATACATTCAAACGGACCGGAGTATTGGAAATGCTGATAATCAACGACTTGCACCTTGCATTTCAATCTCAGCCATTTTGCACGGTAATCTCAGCCATTTCACCGCGTAATATGGCCCATATTACCACGCAATCCCAGCCATTTTACACGCCAATAGGACTGAGCCGAAAATGTGGGTGAACCAAAAGGCTGGCCATTTACAAGTCTATTTACTCCTAAAAACAGATAAATTGACACGCTACGTTGCCATTTTCCGCTTTTTTATTACCTTTGCAAGCAAAGAGAAACAAGAATGAAGATTGGAATTATCGTTGCGATGGACAAGGAGTTCGCGCAACTTGAAAAGGTGTTTCGGGGCAATGAGGACATCGTTTTACAGCAATGCGGCATCGGAAAAGTCAATGCTGCGGTGGGAACCACGCAGATGATAGCACGCCACCAGCCTGACCTTATCGTCTCGACCGGCTGTGCCGGCGGTGCAGAAACGGTCGATGTGGGCGATGTCGTGGTGGCCAGTGCGTGCGCATACCATGATGCTTATTGCGGAGACAACTGTCAATACGGGCAAATCATGGGCATGCCGGCCCGTTATGAGGCGCCGATTGACCTTGTGGAAAAGGCTTTGAAACTCCATGTTGAGGGCATTCGAATCCACAAAGGCCTGACGGTGAGCGGCGAATGGTTTGTAGATTCGCGCGAGAAAATGCAGGAAATCATGGCCCATTTCCCCGAAGCAATGGCCGTGGACATGGAGAGTTGCAGTATTGCACAGGTGTGCCACCTCTTCAATGTGCCCTTCGTCAGCTTCCGAATCATCAGCGATGTGCCTCTGAAAGACCACAAAGCACAGATGTATTTCGACTTTTGGGACCGGCTGGCAGAGGGAAGTTTCGAGGTTACCCGACAATTCATAGAAGCAATTAACAAGTAAAAAGTCAACGATATGAATAAGATTCCGAGCTTTACCATCAATCATGAGCAACTGCTCCGCGGCATTTATGTGAGCCGAAAGGACACGGTTGGCGGCGAAACTGTCACCACTTTTGACATCAGAATGAAGGAACCTAACCGCGAACCCGTGCTCCACAACGGTGCCATTCACACCATCGAGCACCTCGCGGCCACCTATCTTCGCAACGATGATGAGTGGAAAGACCGCGTGATTTACTGGGGACCGATGGGTTGCCTCACGGGAAATTACCTCATTCTTCGGGGCGATTTGGAGAGCAAAGACATTGTGGAACTGATGCAACGCACATTCCGTTTCGTGGCAGAATACCGTGGGGAAATTCCCGGGGCAGCTCCGATGGACTGCGGAAACTATCTGCTTCACGACCTGCCGATGGCACGTTATGAGTCAGCAAAGTATCTTCACGAGGTTTTGGAGCATGTTTCGGAAGCCAATCTGAACTATCCTGCCAAGGAATAAGCCGCATGCGGCGAGGCAATCTCAAAGGTTTGAATCGAAAATCGTAGCCCACGAATCGTCCACTTTGATGTTGATGCCGCGCGCTTCAGGCTCAGATGGCTTCGTGAAATAGAGGCCATTAATGCGGTTGATGCCGTTCATGACAATCCGAACGTCATTAAATGTGTGTTCAGCAACAACGTTGTTACTGGCATCTAAGGCTGTTAGTTTTACCTTCAATGTGCCTTCTTGCGCCTTCGGAAAGGTGAAAATGCCATACGAAGAAGGTCCGCGATGCGCCTCTTCGGGCACATTCAGCACCTCGGTTTGGCGCGAATTGACACAGCCGAAGCCTTGTATGGCATCTAAAGAGCTGCTGCCTCCGGTGTAGTTAAAGCGAAGGTGAGTGACCTTTTCGGGGATTGCTTTGTCGAAATTAAACTCCACTTTGGCCACACAACGCCTCAAAGTGACGCCCAATTGCATGTCTTCGGTGACCGTGAACGTGCCATTATAAAGAAAGGTATCCGTGATTTTACCGCTGAAACTGATTTTATCCGCATGGGCTGTCGAGGCATTCTTCATGCCACTATGGGCCACTATCACCAATGAATATTCTCCTTCGGGAAGGTTGACCTTTAGGTTTCCGAAGCCTTCTTCACCCTTTTTCTGATTGATACCGGTTACTTTGGTACCGTGATTATAGACAGCTGCGTTGATACATGAGCACACTTCGCCTACGCCAACCACTGCCCTTGCCTTGCCGTTTGCATATTTTTGTGCAATATCGCCTATGTGGAAACGGACTTCATAGCCTTTCTTGTGCGACGGTTTTGTGTCGATGACGGGTTTTTCGCAGGCCATCAAACCGGATAAAAGGACAAGAATACCTATCCTATTCAATATTTTTTTCATGGCAATAAAAGTATTATCTTAAGATTTCAAACTTGTATCCGACGGAGAATGTGAAGCATTTGTTCTTGGAACCTATCTCTTTTTCGGCCTTGGTTAAGGGGAAATTGTAACGCGCATCCATCACGACATGCCCGTATTCGTAGGAGATTCCGAGGGGAATAGCCATGTCAAAAGTGTGGAAAGTAGGCTTGATATCAATACTTACAGGGAAGGGGGTGTCGTAAACGGTGCCACCATCTCGGTTGACAATAAACTTTGTTTCGTCGTATTTCGTCTTTCCTTCCAACAGAAAACCAGCCTGCAAGCCGGCCTTAATGGCCAATCCCGGGGCCACATATCCGCTGAATAGCAACGGAACCTGCACGTAATGAAGGTTCATGGCCATGTTGGAATAGCCCGTATATTGCCCCGCTTTGCCTGCTATGGCATCGCTGATATCCTTGTAACGGCAGCCTTGTAACGAATAAAGCACGCCCAAAGAGAGACTGTATTGTGGCTGAAGTTGATACTCAAATTCAGCCCCTCCGGCAAATCCGGCCTTGTATTTCGGTGACGCATTCACGGCATTTTGCTGAACAGCAAACATGATATCGCTACCCGAAACGTTGGAAAGATTGACACCAACCTTCGGTATAAACGAGAGTGTTCCAACCTTGCTTTGTGCAGAAACAGCCAAGACGAAGGCCGAAAAAAGAGGCAAAAAGAAAAAGCGTTTCATAAGCATACGATTTAATTATGAAACGCTTTCAAGTGGAAATTATTGTGCATGCTCAGCAAGATAAATGCGCTTTGCACACAAGTTCGGCCTTTTCAGATGGCTTTATAGCCCTTGGTGCTGTTGTGTTCCAAGAGATCTTTGAGGTTTTGTTCCCTGAATTCTCGCTCTTTTTGCTCGTTATAGAGCAGCTCGGCCTCTTCTTTCTCTGCTTCGGAGTGCTCAAAAGTGATGCAACGGTTCTTCAGTTCGGCAACAGCCCAGCCCAAAAGGGCAATCGCAATCAATGCAATGAAAATGTATAATCCGGTCATAATGCTTATGATTTAATGGTTTATTCCTTGTTGGCACGCTTACGTTCCAAGTGATCGAGCAGTATTTTGCGCATTCGCATGCTCTTCGGTGTCACTTCAACATACTCATCTTCCTTGATATACTCAAGGCATTCCTCGAGGCTCATCACGGTCTTTGGGATCACACGTGCCTTTTCGTCCGAGCCACTGGCACGCACATTGGTGAGCTGTTTGGCCTTGGTGACGTTGATAACGAGGTCATTGTCGTGCACATGTTCGCCCACAACCTGTCCTGCATAGACCTCTTCTCCCGGGTCGATGAAGAACTTTCCGCGGTCTTGGAGCTTGTCAATGGAGTACGCATAGGCTGTTCCTGTCTCCATAACTATCAGCGATCCGTTGGTACGACGGGTGATTTCGCCTTTAAAGGGCTGGTAGTCTTTGTAGCGATGGGCCATGATTGCTTCGCCTTGAGAGGCTGTCAAGACATTCGTTCTCAGCCCGATGATGCCGCGAGATGGTATTTCAAAGGTGATATTCACACGGTCTCCTTCGGTGTCCATACCTGTTAATTCACCCTTACGGCGTGTCACCATGTCGACCATCTTGCTGGAATAGTCCTGCGGAACATTGATGGTCAGCTCCTCAATCGGCTCACATTTCACGCCCTCTATCTCTTTATAAATCACCTGAGGCTGCCCAACTTGCAGCTCATATCCCTCACGTCGCATCGTTTCAACAAGCACCGAGAGGTGCAAAACCCCTCGTCCACTGACGATCCATTTATCGGTTGAGTCCTCAAAAGGGCGCACCCTGAGGGCCAAGTTCTTTTCAAGTTCCTTGTTCAAACGGTCGTTGATGTGACGCGAAGTGCAGAATTTTCCCTCGCGACCAAAGAAAGGTGAGTCGTTAATTGTAAAGAGCATGCTCATCGTTGGCTCGTCAACTGCAATCGGAGGTAGGGCTTCCGGGTTCTCAAAATCAGCGATAGTGTCGCCTATTTCAAACTTTTCAAGCCCCACGACTGCGCAGATATCGCCGCTTCCAACGGTGTCGGTGGGTTTGCTTCCCATGCCTTCGAAGGTGCGAAGTTCCTTGATCTTGGTCTTTTCCATGCTGCCGTCGCGATGGCAGATGGTGATGTTCTGCCCGCTTTTCAGCGCACCCCGATGCACACGTCCAACGGCAATGCGTCCCGTATAGCTGGAGTAATCGAGCGAAGTAATCAGCATCTGCGGCGTTCCCTCAAGCTGTTTGGGGGCCGGAATGACCTCAACAATCTTGTCAAGCAGGTAATCTATGTTGTCAGTTTGGGCTTTCCAATCGGCCGCCATCCAGCCATTTTTGGCCGAACCATAGACCACTTGGAAGTCTAATTGCTCCTCGGTTGCATTCAAATCGCACATTAAATCGAACACCATTTCGTAGACTTCTTCGGGCCGGCAGTTGGGTTTGTCGACTTTGTTCACCACAACCATCGGCTTCAAGCCTAACTGTAAGGCCTTTTGAAGCACGAAACGCGTCTGCGGCATCGGCCCTTCAAAGGCATCGACCAGCAGCAAACAGCCGTCAGCCATGTTGAGAACGCGCTCCACTTCGCCCCCGAAATCCGAGTGACCCGGTGTATCTAATATGTTAATCTTAGTGCCTTTCCAATTGATAGACACGTTTTTTGAAAGAATGGTTATCCCACGTTCGCGCTCCAAATCATTGGAATCGAGCACCTCCCCGCTGTTATCCTGTCCCTCACGGAAGAGCTTTCCGGCGAGCATCATCTTGTCAACCAGCGTCGTTTTGCCGTGGTCTACGTGCGCAATTACTGCAATGTTTCTGATATCTTGCATTTGTTTACCTTAAAATAAGCTATATTAAATCGCTGCAAAATTACAAAAAATAACCGAAGTACAGCGCATCATCGTTGATGAATGGAATATTTTAAGTGTTAAAAAACTTATTCTCTCGGTCCCATTGCAGTCTAGTTCCGATCTATTGTGACGGCTTTCCGTCCGCTTCCTTTGCCAAAACGATGGCCCGGTCGGTGCGCCTCACCTTACAATCGTAGAGCTTGGACAGAATGACGAGGCATTGATTGAGGTTCGATGAGGGTAATGTTCCCGTGAAACGGTCGGCCCCATTGATGTTCTGCAAGCGGATATTCTCCCCGTAGACACGGCCGATTTCCTCCACAACCTGCGTCAATGGCGTGCTTCGGAACACGATTTCGTGACGCTGCCAAGCCGTGTAATAGGCGGCATCTTCGCTGAACGGCACCACTTTGATGCGGCCCGTGGCCTTGTCAAGCGTACATTTTTGGTTGGGTTTCAGGTGGATTTCCTCCTTCGTTTTGTCCGAATGAAGCCACACGGAGCCTTCAAACAGGCAGAGTGTCGCTGTCGGTGAATCGGGATAACTGCTGAGATTGAATTTCGTTCCCACCACTTTCACGCGCATACCCGACGTATGAATCACGAAAGGATGGGTGCTATCGTGGCGCACATCGAAGAAACCCTCGCCCTGAAAAGCTATCTCGCGTTGCTTCATGAAAGTCTGCGCCCGATAAGACAGCACAGAACGTTGGTTCATTCGGGTCTGCGTGCTGTCGGGAAAGACCACGCTCACCTGTTCGCCTTGGTGGGTCAGAATGGTTAAAAGACCGTCTGAGGGCGTCTGTTGCTGGTAAATCACATAGCCTAATGCCCCCAGACAGATGGGAAGCAACACCACTGCGACACGCTGGATAAGCGTCCATGCGCGGTGGCGAAGCCCGGACGGGCTCCCGATTTGTGCGTCCAACCTTTGCCGAATGGCCGCTATTGCCTCTTCGGGAACGCCCGATTCATCAATATCTTCCTGCCAATGGGCCTGCATTCCGGCTGCTATTGTTTCGTCAGAAGCGTCGTTCACGTGCGCTCGAAGGCGCTGCAACTCTTCCTTTGTCAGCCTTGTTTGTCTGTATTTCTGTTCGATATGGTTCATAACCTCATGTATGCTATGCATGAAAAGACACGGAAAAAACGAAAATATACTGCTATTTTATGAATTATTAGAATATCAATAGCAGTGCAGGAAGCATGCCATAGCCCAACCGTCTGACGAAAACCATCAGTTGTTTCAGGCCGAGCGACAGTTGATTCCGCACCGTTTGCTCTTTGAAATCCAGTAGTGTTGCAATCTCTTTGATACTCTTTTGCTCCAGTCGCGCCAGCTCGATGACGCGCCGTTGCGTAGGCGGAAGCCGGTCAAGTCCCTGTCGAAGCACGCGAAGAAAGTCGTCATACTCCATCAGCGTGCTTTGTCCTGCGGTGCCGAGGCGGTTGGCATAGTCCACATAATCCTCGAAACGGGGACTGTTGAGCGTTGCCCTATAGGCGTTGATCAGCAGATGGCGTGCCCTGATGAACACGAGGTTGAGCAGCGTTTCCTCCTGTCTGATGTCATGCCGGTGGTTCCATAGCCAGACAAAAGTGTCTTCAACGATTTCCTCCACGGTCTCCCTTTGGTGGCAATATTCAAGCGCAAAGGCGAAAAGCCGGCGTGCATACATGTGGTAAAGCCTGTCGAATGCCCATCGGGAATCGCGTTTGAGCTGCCAAATCAAGTAATCTTCTCCCGTCGATGTATCCTTCATGCGATGCTTTCAATGCTTAAGTTCGTTCAAAAGTGGTGGCCTAAACGGGCCAATCATCAGATTCAAGGTTCCAAATATAAGAAAAACTTTACAACCAAACAAACTTTCTTTGAAGTTTGAACTTTGAAGTTTGAACTTTAGGATTTGTTGACTTTGAAGTTTGAGTTTTGAACATTGAACTTTAAGATTTGTTGACTTTGAAGTTTGAGTTTTGAACATTGAACTTTAAGATTAGCCAAATGATAAGATAGTTTGCAGGCAAGAGGCATGTAGGGACGCACGGCTCGTGCGTCCGCCCAGCATAGTTGGCGAGTAAACAAGTTGACAAGTGTGGACGAGCTGCATGTTTTGAAGCATGTAGGGACGCACGGTTCGTGCGTCCGCCCAAGGGAATTGAAAGCAAATCGTATGGTTGATGGAGCGGACGCACGGGCCGTGCGTCCCTACATGCCTCTTGTCAGCAAATCATCTTAACAATAGGACTAATCTTAAAGTTCAATGTTCAATGCTCAAAGTTCAAAGCCAAGGCCCCTACATGCAGTCGAATGGAACGAAGAGTTGGCTCCATTGATAATCAATTACTTACATCTTGCGTTGCAATCTCAGCCATTTTACCGTTCAATATGGGCCATATTGCGCGCTAATATGGGTGAGATTGCACGGTGAAATGGGTGATATTGAAACGTTATCCCCGCCTCAGTAGAAATTAATGGGGGAAGAATTAATGGCACACAACCCATAAACCGCATCGCGGTTTCGTTGTTTATAGGGCAGTGTTGGCATGCAATGCCAACGCTGTCACAGGGCGAGTGATGCGAAAGCAACGCCATCGGTGTTGCGTTTTCTTCCAATCTGAATGTTTGCATGGGACATTTGGCATATGAAAACATGTGTCAATAAAGACAACGCAACACCGATGGCGTTGCTTCCGTGCGCATTCCGAAGACAGGGTAGCCTCACTACGTTCGGCAACCCTGCCCTGTAAACAACGAAACCGCGATACGGTTTGTTGCTACTGACGGCGTAGTGGGGCATCACATTTGCTGCATAAACAACGAAACCGCGATGCGGTTTGTCCCTTAGAAATCTTTTGTTTGCCCTTATGATTTATTAGGTGAGTTAAAACCAAGCAGCAAATATTTCCCATTACTTATCGACTATTCCGTTATCCCCGCAGGAAGAGAAAGAGAGGGAAGAGGCATTTGAATACGAATAAGCTATGATTTGCTTGCTATAACGCGGAAAAACGAAGAAAGGGAAAGCCATTGCAGACTTTCCCCACGACAAAGATAATTGAATTTACAGGCAAATGCAAGTCAAACAAGGATATCCTTTGCGAATATCACCGCTTTGCATGCGCCTTATCGTACTTTTTCCAGAGCTTCTCAGCGGTGGTTTTCAGTTTCATGGTGAACGCATGATTGGCCTCATCTTGGGCTTTTTCCTCCTCGGTAGAGGCGAAAGCATAACCGAACCCTTGCACTTCGTTCCAATGCCCCCGCGTGAAATCGGGCACTTCTACAGGCAGATTGCCATTGTCCATGGCGATGCTTCCGAGCTCGGCAAGGCAACACCATTCTGCCAAGTCATAGACATCGATGTCGAGCGGCAGCCCATGTTGCAGGCAATAGATGAGTCGCGAGTCCATGATATAGTCCATTCCACCATGTCCGCCGACCTCTTTTGCGCGCTTTTCGTACTTGGTGATGAGCGGATTTCGATATTTATTGACCAGCGTAGCCATGTCCGTTTTCGACATATAGTCCTCACCTTCTTCATAGTTTCCCGTGCGATTGACCCCTGCGCGCTGCATGGCTGGTTTTGTCAGGCAATAACCTTCAATCGGATATTTATTGGCAAAGCCTTCCGTTCCCGTTATCTGATACATGCGATTATAGGGCTGTGGGTTCATGGTGTTATGGTGGATTTCAAGCACTTTCCCCTTCTCTGTGCGGATAAGTGTGGCCGTTTGGTCGCCATTACGGAAGTCTTTTACGTCTTGACCAAGGCCTTTTGACGCGAGTTTCCGGCCATTAAAGCTCTTCGTATCCATGGCAATGAGCGTCTTCATGCGGTCGCCACGATGCAGATTAAGCAGCTGTGCGACCGGTCCGAGGCCATGTGTGGGGTAAACATCACCGCGATATTTCATGTTATAATCCAATCGCCAACCGAGTTTGGGTGCGCCTCCTTTCCAATATTCGTCCCAATAGGGTGTCAGGTCGTGGCGATAGGCCCCCATGGCATAGACGATTTCGCCGAAAAGTCCCTTTTGTGCCATGCTGAGCGTGTTCATTTCGAAGAAGTCATAACAGCAGTTTTCGAGCATCATGCAGTGCTTTCGCGTCGTTTCCGACAGGTTGATGAGTGCCCAAATCTCGCGCATGTTCATCGCAGAAGGCACTTCTATGGCCACATGTTTGCCGTTGTTCATGGCGAATTGAGCCGTTGGGAAGTGGTGATCCCAATCGGTTGCGATGAAAACCAAGTCGACATCATTGCGCTTGCACGCCTCTTTGTAGCCCTCGGCTCCGCTATAAACGGCCGCAGGAGGGAAGCCTGCCTTGCGCAATCTCTCGTTGGCTTGGTCGGCACGTGACTGCTCATGGTCGCAAAGGGCAACAATCTGAACGCCTTCCTGATGCAACCAACGCTCCACACTCATCTGTCCCCGCATGCCAAGACCAATGAAAGCGACCCGCACAACGGGCAGTTTTTCGCACTTCAGGTTAAGTACATGCTGCTGTCCTGCAGCCCTTTCGGGGACCTTGGTCTTTACAATTCCATCCTTTATATGGTAAGGCCAATCGAATTGGGCACACACATACTGTGGCAAGAACAGGGCCGCACACAGCAATAATTTCAAGAAATGGTTTCTCTTAAAGGGCATCTTCTGTTTCATAAGAATTATAATTAAGTTTAATTTATCGTTCATGGCAACTTCAACTTTCATGTACAAATGTACGAAATTAGTTTCATTTGCGGTTCATTCTATCGCAGAATTTCGGCTATCAGTGCCTCCATTTGCGCCCGATCGAGTCGTGGAGGGTCATAAACAACAGGCTTTTTGCACCACGATATTTGGTAACCATAGTAGTCGGGCTCAATGGTTTCCGTGCCACGGACACGCTTTTTCCAAGCCTCGACGAACATTTTCCACTCCTCATAATAGAGCGTTCGAAGCATACCGGCCCATTCCTTGGCCGCATAATCATGCACGGTTGTGGTGGGATTCCAGTCGGGTCCCCAGAATGTCAGCTGCATCTTGGCATTCTTCAAAGCGAGGTCGCGATCGTAAACCGTCTTTCCGAAGCGGCTTGCCTGCCCCAACCAGCGCTCTAAGGTGAAGCCTTTGCTTTGCGCCAGAAGCGTATCTTGGCGCAGCAACTCATGAAGAAAACGGTCGGAAGTCTGCTCAAACCGATTTGGATTCTTGGCATCGATGGCTGCAATCATGTCGTCGTAGACCCGGTTTCCCTTGTCTGATTGCACTTGACGCAGCAGGTCGAACATGTCATAAGCATAGGTTTCGGAGTCTTCAAAACTGGTCTTTGCTTTCAAGAAAAGCCTTACACCCTCTTTGAAAAAGTCCATATCGTAGTATCGGGCCCTGACTCCCCACGAAGAAGTTTGCGTCACTTTGACGCCCGGACGGGCACAGAATACACTCTCGGGAAGCCCATATTTCTCGGGAACACTGGCGTAAATGGTCTGTAAAAAGATGAGCCAAGCGGCATAGATGTCGGCATTATAGGAGCCATAACGATAGGTGATATACGACTTGAGCCACGCTTCGACATTGATTTTCCGGTCGGTCAGCGGTGCATGCAGTACCATATCGTAGACCACAGGATTGTTGTTGATGCCCTCGGGCATGATACCCACACCTTTGAGATAGGCTTTATAATCACTCTTTCGCACCTTGTCTATCTGCAAAGCAATGCGCTGCAGCTTGCCATACATGCCGCACTGCTCACCGAAATTGGACACGATGCACCAGAGAAATGGCGTACCTTGATAGGCTTTCGTACGGTTCCAAGCCTCGTCATTCTCGCCAAATAAGTCGACAACCAACACCTTTTCACGATCGAGTTTGGTCAATAATAGGGGGTTGGGATTGCCACTCCAGCCTTGTAACACCCACGTACTGCCAGGGAAGTTGCGCTGCATGGCCTGCTGAACCGCCAGCCCGCAGTCGGCCACATTGAGCGTTCCGGTCTGTCCGCCCTCGTGAAACAGGTCGCCACCAAAGTAATGAAAGCCTGTTCCATAGTGCTTTTTGATTTCCCGATAGTATGTATCGGCTATCTCATCAAACAGCTTTTCGGTGGGTTTGAGAATGTCGGGACGCTCAAAAAAGCCCCACATTCCTTGCGGCATCACGGCATTCGGGTAGCGATCGCGAATGCTTCTTGACACCATTCCATAAAATCCTTGGAGCACAGGTTGTATACCCAATGTCGCCATACGGTCGAGAATGCGTCGCCCAAGCCGTGACTGAGCGTCGATAAAGTCCTGTGACACGGGCCCACCCCAGCCTTCGAGGTTGCCCATGAGCCACCAAGCTGTGTAGCCAGGGCCCGGAATGAAGTTGCGAATCTGTGCGTCTGTGCAGCCAAACTTGCGCAATGTGTTTTGCCAAACCTTCTCCATTCCGACGGGCATCAACATCAAGTTGACGCCGTGCAAGGCCATCCAGTCGAGTTCGTGCTCCCAATCTTGCCACTGATAGAACGACATCGTGTAGTTAAACGTGCAGTAATTGAGTGCATAGCGCAGCGGTAATTCGATGTGTTTGGTCAGTGGTTCCTTGATTTCCGGCAGGCTTTGAACGGGTTTAAGGTTGTCGCCCATGTGCGACATTGACCGATGACAATAGTTCTCAAGATAGTAGTTCAGTGCCATGCAGGCCACATTGTCACCCGAAGCCTGAATGACCAACTTGCCATCACGGGTAGAAAGTGTGAATAGCTCGGTCTTATCGGCAGCCTGCAAAGGTTCCAACACGACTTTATCCTGCAACCACGGCACGCGACGCATGATGAGGCCGCGAACGCCCGCCATACTGTTATCGGCCATTGCCACGATGGTTGAGCACAAGAAGAACAATAAGAACAGTGTATTTTTTTTCATTTCGGTGGTTTTCAAACAGTTACTTACTTGGTTTATTCAACGATGATTGTCCGCTGTTGCAGCTTTCCGTGCCGGTCTTTCCACGTCAACAGGTATTTACCACGGAAGCCGCGGAATGTCAACTGCCTATTTTTGTTCAGTCGGGTCACGAAAGAAGTCTTCCATTCCTTGTTGATCAGTCCGTCAAGAACGGCATAGGCAGGTTTCTCGTTCATCGCTTTGTCATAGATGCCCGAGTAGGAAGGCTCGCCCGATGCACCTCCGCCGTCGACCACATTCCACCATGTGATGGCCTCGACCGTGGGATAACTGAACCATAAACGATAGAGATTGCGGGCAATGATGGCCTGAACCAGTTTGCCATGTGCCGTCGTATCGGGTGCGCAAACCGTTACTTCGCTGATATGGATGGGCAAGTCGGTTGCGCGTAGGCAGTCGAGTTTCGCCTTCAAAAGCGTAGGAGAGATATAGGGGTCCTTTCCTTTTGCGATGTCAGAAGCCTCTAATGGGTCGAAAATATGCATCTCGATACCGATATGATCTATCTTCGTACCGCGACTCAAAAGGTTCCGTGTGAGTTCTGCATAACGGCGATGCAGTTCTATCGGACTGTGAAGATCCACATCATTGATGTTCAATTGCACCGAGGAAGGGAAGAAACGGCGTGCCCATTGAAAGCATTTGAACGTGTAATCATCGGGCATCAGTCCTCGATTGGCTTGGTCGATAGGTTCGTTTACGACGTCCCAAAGCTTAATTCGGTCGCCATATCGCTGTGCCAGTTGCCGGATATGGCGACAGAAAAGGCTGTCCATTACATTGCGATCGTCGGGCATCCAAGTGGGATGGCCATGCAGTCGCAAGCCATAAACAAGGGCATGGCCTTTTGTCATGATGCCTTTCTGATTGCAGAAATCGACAATCGGGTCGGTCGGGGGGCGGCGATAAACATACGAACTGCCCGCTTCGAAGCGTGGTTTACCTTGCTCCGGTTCGAGTGTTTTCCAATAAAAAGGGATTGTTGCTGCGTTGAATAGCGTGCCAAATGTGTGTTCATATTTGCTATTCATGGCCGGAGTGGCCAGCTGTCCGTAGACAAATATATTGCCTCCGAAGAGGAATGAATGGGTCAATTGCTTCACCTGAATGGCCGTTCCGGGCTTCACATCGGGCAAATCAATGCTTGCCGTGGCCTTTCGATACTGCTCGATACCATGGTCAATAGCCTTTTGAAGCGTGTCATTCCACATCTTCCAATAGGCTGCGGACATTACATGGTGCACGTCTTCGGCCTCACTGCGAGGCACCTGAGCCCGAATGAAGATGCTGCTAAAACAGAAAAGAAGAATAAAGACTAAATACTTCATCAGTAATTATTTTAAGAATGTTGTTCTTCGTAGGCTTTACGGGCCTCGCCTATCAACGCAATGCCTTTCAGAATACGCTCCCGATTCTCTTCGATTGTCGGTTTCCACCACGTTTGCAAAAAGCCTTTGAGGTGCCCACGACTGATATATTTCTCTGCAAAGGCTACGGTATTGCCAATACTTTTGGGGTTTTCAAAATGATAACTGCCTGTCGGAATCTGGTCGTAACCATGTTTCTCTAAGTCTATATACTGCCTTACCATGTCCCATTCCGGGTTGAATTCCTCGTCATAATACCAGTTGCTCTGCAGCACAGACTTAGGCATTTTGCTGAAAAACTGGTCGGGTTGATGCCATAACATATAGTCGGGCCAGAGCCAAGCCCGTGCATGACGACGCTCACATTCCTTTACCAAGAACATGAAATCATGCCACCAAGCTTCGTTTTTACGTACAACAACGTGCTTATAAGTGCGCTGCATGTTGTAACCTTCTTCGTCCATACCGATATGAAACAGCCGCGGACGGTCGAAAATGCTGCACACTTCAGTAATCATATCCGAGCAGAAACGATAGTATTCATCTGTTGAGACCATCTTGGAATACTCTTTCATCCATGTATCATGCCCGGCCGAGAAGTTAAGTTTGGGTATCGGCTCGATGCCTAACGACCGTATCCGCCGTAATTCCTGCTTCAGTCGGGCCACCGACCACGCTCCGTTGACGGCGATTTCAGGGTGGCGTTGATAGCGGACGGCATCGCCCAAGTCGATAACAACCATGTTTACGCCACTCTTGCCCATTTGTTCAATGGCATCATTCCATAGTGGTTCGCTCAGTTCTAAGTCGGGGCGATACCCCCGGAACGGTCGTCCCGGCCAAATATATTCCTCCCACATGTTGAAACTGAGATGAATCAAGCAACCCCAAACCAGTCTGTTATCTTTCATATCCGTGCGTTTCTTTTGTTTTCATATTCTGTCCGTGCATTCCCAATCAAGTCTATTCCCTCGAGAATAGGTGCACGATAAGCCTCTATCGTAGGTTTCCAGAAAGTCTGTATGAAGCCAAGCAGATGGCAACCGTCAATATGTTCACCACAAAACTTCACGGTATTCCCGATGCTCTTGGGGTTTTCCTGATCGAAGCTTCCGGTGGCCATGACGTCGTAACCCTCGCGAACCAAATCGAGATAAGAACGGATAGCAACGTCGCTTATGGTGAACTTCTCGGTATACCACCAGTTGCATTGCACCACGGACTTAGGCATCATCTTGAAGAAATCATCGGGATGATGCCACACATAATCAGCCCAGACGCAAGGTCTGACGCCTCGTTTCAGAGCCTCGCCGATATAGAAATACAAGTCGGCCCACCATGTTTCCTGCTGCCTAATCACGACGTAATCAGACAATTGGTAGTCGATTCGCTCCTCGTCCATGCCGAAATGAATAAAGCGGGGCGCGTCGAAAAGAGAGATGGCCTCTGCTATCAAATCGCTACAAACTGCATAATACTTGGCCGATGACACCATTTTTGAATACTTGCCTAACCACGCATCGTGCGTCGTGGAGAAGTTGAACATCGGCACGGGCTCTATCCCGAGTTTGCGCATTCGGGCCAACTGCGCCCTCAATTGCTCATGCGTCCATGCGTTCTTCAAGGATATTTCAGGGTGACTGTGCCATGCCACCGAGTCGTCAAGATTAATAAAGAGCATGTTCACATGGTTTTTTGCCATGCGTTCGACGGCCGCATCCCACACCGAAATGTCGGGTTCGAATGCTGTCCGAAGCCCGCCGTACAACTTGATTTGGCCGGCAAAATTAAACGAAAGGTGCATCAGGCAGGCCCAAAACTTTTTGCCTGAGGCTTGCGGTTGCGTCATCTGCTTTGTCGAAGGTGTGCCCAACAGCACTTTGGGCAGGGCAACCGTCATGCCTAATGCCGTTGCACGCTTCAAGAAACCACGTCGATCCATAAATCTTTTTCAATAGAATGATACATTAAAAACCTGTGTCGTCCGCCGAAAATCCGAGCCCCGAACCCCCTTTTGCTAAAGGTGATAGCACCTTCTCCAAAAAAGGTATATACCTTTTGCCGAAAAAGTATATACCTTTTGGGCAAGACGATAGTACTTTTTCCATAAAACGATAGTACTTTTCTGACGAAACGACTGTACTTTTCCGGAAGCGGCAGCCGGCGTTCGACCGTAATCCTCGTTTTGAACGCTCCGAAGTCGGGCTCCCTGCGCTTCACTGTGTTGTCCGTTCAATCATAACCCTCGTTCTGAACAACCACGCCCTTACCGTCGGTGATGACGATTTTCGGCAGCGGATAGACCTCTTTCGTCCGGTCGGCATAGGGAGAGCCGTTGATGTCTCTCGCGTATTCGACGAACTTGTCGAGCCGAATGAGGTCGGCGCGATACTGTCCGTTCTCGCACCAGAACTCATGAGCACGCTCCTTGAGCAGCAGTTCGACGAACTTCTCGCCGGTATCGATGTCCGAATAGGCCAAGTCGGCAATGCCGGCACGGCGGCGAATGGTGTTGATATAGGTCAGGGCCTCCAGTTTTTCGGCCGCAGAGGCACCGGGCTTGCGGTATAAAGCTTCGGCCAAGGACAGGTAAACGTCGGCATAACGATAGAGAATGGGGTCGATGCTGCTACGCCCGCTGTTCTTGAAAAGGTCGGCATCGTAGCCATATTTCATCGGAATGGGCCCAATGTCGAGGTTGGGATAGGTGCCTCGGGTCACGAGCGCGCCGGTTTTCTTGCTCTTGTATTCGGCCAGAAGATACGTGCGTCGTGCGTCGTTTGCCTCGAAACTGTCATAGAAATGCCACGTGCTTGTCAGGCTGTGATAGCCTCCTTGCATGCCGTTGCTGCCGAAATCGGAGGGAAGGACGAACATGTGCCAGTCGTTCCAGCTCACCATTTCTGTGTTGACGGGAATGGCGAAGATGATTTCTTTGTTGGCTTTTCCCTGTCCGCCGAGTTCGAACATCTTCGTGTAAGTGGCTTGCAACTGGTAGCCGTTGGCCGGTTGCATCAGTTCGCGGGCCAACGTCTCTACCTTTTTATAATAGCTCTTGTCGACTTTTGTCTCGTGCAGGTAGAGGCGGATGAGCAGCATCTTGGCCAGTCCTGTGCTGAACCTGCCGTATTCGGCATCGGTGGGCGACGGTAGGTTTTCAGCAGCATAGCGCAGGTCTTCCTCAATGAACTTCACCATTTCCTCACGCGACAGCCGTGGCAATGGCCTGTCGTTGCGCGGGTTCTCCAGCAGTTCCTGTGGCGCGATGACCAAAGGGCCGAACATGTCGTAGAGCGTGTAGGCAATAAAAGCACGGACGCAGCGTACTTCGGCGGCCATTTTCTTCTTCACGGGTTCGCTCAACGCGGTGGCTTTCATGATGTAGGCCAGGTCTGAGGTACAGCGACTGATGTCGTTGGCAAAGCCATCACGGTAGCCGCCGCCCGAAGGGTCTTTCTCCGTATAATAGAACCCTACCAGATAATCGTCGGTGGAGTCCCAGTTCAAGTCGTGCAGCTTCTTGTAGATGTGCGTGCGGTTGGTCAGGATTTCGGTCGTCGCATCATTGAGTGCGACGCAACCCCGGTCGTCGGTAGCAAACAAACCATCGAACCAGCTGGAGCGGATAGAGCGATAGCACTCGTTGACCAACGTAGCATAGTCGCTTTCGGTCTTAGGAAAAAGTTCGCTGTTCAGCTCGGAATAGTCCACCGGGTCCAAGTTGGCACAGCCGATAAGCGTCGTGGTGCTCAGAGCCAAAGCGGCCACGTATGCAAGATATTTCGTTTTCATAAGTTCCATTTTTAGGTGTCAGAAAGTTATATTCATGCCAAAGCTGATGGTCTTGGCATTGGGATAGGCTGCCTCGTAGGCATCGGTTTCGGGGTCGAGACCGTCATAAGGGGTAATCACGAACAGGTTGTTGACCGTCAGGTGCAGGCGCACGCTGCTGATAAATCCGGTCTTGCTTAGCAAAGTCTTGGGAAGATTGTAGCTCAGCGATACGTTTTGCAGGCGGATGAACCACGCATTCTGATAGAAATAGTCGCCATAGGTGTAGTTCTTCCCGCGCCCCATGTCATAGAATGCACTCGGATATTTTGTCGACGGGTTCGTCGGTGTCCAGCGTTCGAGATTAGTCCTCAAACCGTTTAATCCGGACCCCGACACGCCGTAAGCATTAAGTCCGTAGAAAGCCATCGTGGGGTCTTTGATTTTACGGTCGAACATACCGTTGAGCATGAACGAGAGTTCGAAGTCCTTATACCTGAACACGTTGTTCAAACCAGCCAACCAACCGGGATCACTTGTGCCGATAAGCTTCGTGTCGGCATCATCTATCTTGCCGTCGGGTTCTCCCGTCAGCACGAAATGTCCGTTTTCGTCAGTCACCGGATTACCCAAACCGTCGCGCTTGTAGCCGTTAATGTCCTTAATGACAATTTGTCCCGGTTTCAAATCGGGCTGGGCGGCAGGGGGAGCCTCGCCGACTTGCAGGATATGGTCGGCTATACGTGAGTAGATGGGGCGTATCGGGTCGTCATAACGCTCATAGATGGCAGGCTTCCAGTCGGGCGTGCGCTCCTTCCAACGGTCCTTGTATTTCGTGAACGTGAAGTTGGTCGTCCAACTGAAGTTCTTGGTTTCGATGTTCCGCGTGTTGAGCATCACCTCGATACCCCGGCCTTGCGTCTTTCCTACGTTCGACATCACTTTGGGAATCTCTTGGTAGACATTCAAAAGACGATAGTTGAGCAGGTCGGAAATGGTGCGCTGATACAGGTCGATAGAACCACTGATGCGCCCTTGCTGGAAGCCGAAGTCAAGGCCGAGGTTCCACTCTGTGGTCGTTTCCCACTTCAAGTCGGGATTGGCGAACTTGCCTTTCTTCACACCAATCACCGTCTTGTGTTCGCCGTTGACGTATGCGTTCTCGGCGGCAAAGCTCGCAAAAGCATTGGTTCCGATGTCGGCATTACCCGTCTGGCCCCAGCTGAGGCGCAGCTTCAGATTGGAGAGCCACTTCGCCGGCTTCAGGAAACGCTCTTCGCTGATTCGCCATCCCAAGGCAACTGAAGGGAAATAGCCCCATTTGTTGTTCTTGGCAAACACGCTCGCACCATCGGCACGCATCGTGCCCGTGAAGAGATAGCGGTCCATGAGCACGTAGGAAGCGCGCATGAAGTAAGACTCCATCTTGTTCTTCGTCGCGTTCGACTTCGTGATTTTGATACCTGTGCCGGCGTTCATGTTATTGAAAAGGAACGCATCGGTCAGGAAGTTATTGTTGCCCAACTCCGATATGTCATGGTTGAACTCCTCATAAGAGGTGCCGACCATAAGGTTGACGTTATGGAGTTCTGCGATAGTCTTGTGATAGGTGGCTGTGGCTTCGGCCAGATATTGGTCGTTGTTCATATTATAAATGTAGCCGACGCCCCCGTTGGCATTGCCGTTCACGGTCGTGCGCGGCTGATAGGTCTTGCGGTCTATCTGCGCATGGTCGATACCCAAGGCACCACGCAGCAGCAGTTCTTCCAGCGGACGAGCCTCGACGAAGACGTTACCCACCATGCGGTTGGTGCGCCCGCGGTCTACGTTCGTCAGCAGAGAATACGGGTTCGGCTGCTTAGCCAGCAACGGGTTGACGGGATAGGTGCCCGTCGCTTCGTCGTAGGCCTTCACTTCCGGACTCATCTGAATGGCCGAGCGAATGATGCCCGAGTTCTCGTAACGTGCATCGCCCAGCTGTGTATTGTCGTTGTCTATGCGCGTCATCGTCAGGTTCAGGCCGGCTTTGAAGATATTGAGGAACTTCTGGTCGATGTTAGCTTTCAGCGTGTAGCGCGTCAGCCCCGAGTTCTTCACGATGCCTTTCTGGTCGAAATAGTTGAACGACAGCATGTACTGTGTCTTGTCGCTGCCGCCTTGCAGACTGACGTTATGCTCGTGAATACGTCCGTTGCGCGTAATCAGTCCGAGCCAGTCCGTACCTTCGCCGGCAGCCGCAATCTGCGCATCGGTGTAAGGATAGCGCAGCTGAACGCCGTTATACGGGTGAGCCGCCGCATCGGCCATGGTCTTCGTGCCGTAGGGAGCCACTTGATTGTTCCACATATACGTCTCCAATGCCATGTCATTGCGCACCCGCATCCACTCTTTCAGCGACAGCAGGTCGTACATGTCTGCGTATCTTTGCGACGAGAAGTCGTAGGAATAAGACACCTTCGCGCTGCCCGTCCGTCCGCGTTTGGTCGTGATGATGACCACGCCATTGGCCGCACGCGCACCATAGATGGACGTCGCCGAGGCATCTTTCAGCACTTCTATCGACTCGATGTCGTTTGGGTTGAGGAAGTTAAGGATACTCTGCGTGCCCGGACTCATCTTTTTGTCGCCGCCGTCGGGCTGGTCGAGCTTGGCAACGGGGAAGCCGTCGACGATGTACAAGGGGTCGTTACCCGCATTGACACTGCCCGCACCGCGCACGAGGATATCGATGCCGCCGCCGGGCTGCGCGCTATTCTGGCGCACGTAGAGGCCGGCCGCCTTGCCGCCCAGGGACTGTGCCACTGACGAAACGCCGTCGAAGTTCATCTCGTCGCCTTTCAGCGAGGCAATCGCACCCGTCAAGTCGCGCTTGCGCTGCGTACCGTAGCCCACGACCACCACTTCATTCAGCGACTCCTGCGTCTCAACGAGCGTAACGGTCATGTGTTCTTTCGGCCGCACGCGCACGGTCTGAAAGCCCACATAGCTCACTTCGACCGTCTCGCCCTCGGCCACGTCAAGGACGAACCGCCCCGCCGCGTCGGTCACCGTGCCGCTGTTCCGCCTTCCCACGGCCTGCACCGTCGCGCCTACCACGGGTTCGCCCTGCATGTCAATCACCGTGCCGGCCGTTCGCATCTTCCTCCGGTCTTTCTTCTCTGCACCGGCCTTCACCGAGATGACAATCGTCGCGGGCTCCACCAGTCGGTATTCCAACCCACGCTCGCCAAGGATTTCATTCAGCACCGAAGCCACCGTCACGTCGTTGCGCTCCAGCGTGACGGGCTTGCCGCCGTCGAGCGTCGCGTCGCGATAGCTGAACTTATACTGCGTTTTCCTCTCGATTTCGCTCAACGCCTGTTTCAGACTCACGCCACTGAGCTTGAGCGACACTTTCTGTTGTTGGGCCATCAGCTGAAGCGGCACTGCCAGAAGCGCGCCGACGACTACGCCGACCAACCATCTTGACTTCATCAATCTACACATAAGAGTAACGGATTAAGTTAATGTTATAGGTTTGTGTTCTCGTTCTTGCGTCCGTGTCCGGGTCGTCCTTTGCGTGGTCTGCCCCGGCGTGCTTTTCGTGTTGGCGGGGGAAACGCTGCACAGTCCGTGGCGCCGTTTTCTCCCGTCAGAAAGGTCAGACACACGCAATCGGGTTTTATAACCAAAATATATCGGATTTTTTTCTCGCCTCCCACGTCCCGGTCCGACTGCCGCAGGCAAAACGAGACCGCAGACGGGAGCGGAACGCTCGCCGAGTGGGGGAGAAAAGCACGCGCCGGACGTGCCTGAAACGCCCGCTATACGCCTCCCAAGCGCCCGTCTTGCGGACCTAAGCCGACGCGCAACAGTGTTCCAAGAAAGTTTCATGCTTTGGAACTGTGCGTTCCATAGGGAGAAACTGTGCGTTCCATAGGCAGGAACTGTCAGTATCATCGGTTGAAACTTTCCGTTCTGTCCTTATCTGATGTTCGGTTGCCCTGAAAGCGACGGCTCACATCATGCTTGCAAGCGGCCTCTTTCTTCGTCTCTTTTTCACTTTTTCACCTTTTTACCTTTTCACCTTTATATTTTTTGTGTACTTTTGCAACAGAAACAACGATGATTGTCGGCCGAAAGGAAGGCCGGCACATGGAAATGATAAAGAAATGGCTTTGAAATGTGGTATTGTGGGACTGCCGAACGTGGGCAAGTCTACGCTGTTCAACTGTTTGTCGAGCGCAAAAGCGCAGTCGGCCAACTTCTCTTTTTGTACGATTGAGCCCAACCTTGGCGTGATTACCGTGCCCGACGAGCGACTCAACAAGCTGGCCGAGCTTGTCCACCCGGGCCGTATCGTGCCCGCAACCTGCGAGATTGTCGATATTGCAGGCCTGGTGAAAGGGGCCTCGAAGGGCGAAGGATTGGGCAATAAGTTCCTCGGTAACATTCGTGAATGCGATGCCATCATTCACGTTGTCCGCTGTTTCGACGACGACAACATCGTGCGTGAGGGCGGAATGGCGGTCGATCCGCTCGAAGACAAGAGCATCATCGACACCGAACTACAGCTGAAAGACCTCGAAACCATCGACAGCCAGCTGGCCAAACAGCAGAAGGCGGCCGCGGCAGGCAACAAGGATGCCAAGCTGATGTGCACGGTCTTGGAGGCTTATAAGGCCGTGCTCGAACAGGGAAAGAATGCGCGTGAGGTCACGTTCGAGGGCAAAGACGAACAGCAAGCGGCCCATGATCTCTTCCTGTTGACTACGAAACCCGTGCTTTACGTGTGCAATGTAGACGAGGCAAGCGCCAAGACAGGCAACGACTATTCGCGTCGTGTGGAGGAAATGGCAGCCAAAGAGGGGGCCGAAGCCATGGTGATTGCGGCCAAGACCGAGGAGGATATCGCCTCGTTGGAGACTTATGAAGACAAGCAAATGTTCCTCGAAGAGCTGGGATTGGAGCAGAGTGGTGTCAATCGGCTCATCAAAAAGGCCTACGCTTTGCTCAATCTTGAGACGTTCATCACGGCAGGCGAGATGGAGGTAAAGGCGTGGACGTATCACAAAGGCTGGAAGGCTCCGCAGTGTGCAGGCGTCATTCACACCGATTTCGAGAAAGGTTTCATTCGCGCCGAGGTCATCAAATACGACGATTACATCAAGTATGGCTCCGAGGCTGCGGTCAGAGAGGCCGGGAAACTCGGCATCGAAGGCAAGGACTACGTGGTGCAGGACGGCGACATCATGCACTTCAGGTTTAATGTGTAGCCTCCCCCGGCCCCTGAACCCCTAAAACCCACCCCGACCCTCCCAAAGGGAGGGAGCACTCGCTTGCAAAGCCTCCCTCATGCCTAAAGAAAGCGCGTCTGAACTTGCGGGAGACGGTGCGTTACTTCGAAGAGATTATCCTGCAATTCACATGGTTATATACCATATGCTTCGTGACAACAATATATTAGCTACGTCTATCAAACCGTAATTCACATTATTATATATGCTATGTTCCACTTCCGATGAACTTTCGTGAATAGCCCTTGCAAGCTTCACTCCCTCCCTTTGGGAGGGTTGGGGTGGGTCTTAGGGGGCGAGAGCCGTTGGGTGGGATAGTGTTTTTGTTATGTTTATGCTGAACTTCATCATTTGGAACCCCGACATCTATCTCTTTCAGATAGGAAACTGGGGCATTCGCTGGTATTCGGTATGCTGGCTCATCGGACTTGTCGGTGCCTATTTCATGGTACGTTGGCTGTTCTACCATCAGAACATCGCCGTGCGGACGGTGGTGGTGAATGGGAAACAGCAGGAAGAAAACGTGTTCGACCCGCTCCTTGTCTATTGCTTCTTGAGCATATTGATAGGAGCCCGACTCGGACATTGCCTCTTCTACCAGCCCGACTACTATCTTTCTTCGGGCACACATTTCCTCGAAATGCTCGTTCCCTTCAAGCTTTTGCCCAACGGTTCGTGGCATTTCGTGGGCTACGAAGGCCTGGCAAGCCACGGCGGAACGCTCGGCCTGATGGTCGCCCTGTGGCTCTATAGCCGTAAATATAAGGTGAAACTGTGGCAGTTGCTGGACGATATCGCCATCGCCACGCCCATCACGGCCTGCTTGATTCGGCTCGGAAACCTGATGAACAGCGAGATTATCGGCAAGGTGACCAATGTTCCATGGGCCTTTATCTTTGAGAAAGTAGACAAATATCCGCGCCATCCCGGCCAACTTTACGAGGCCTTGGCCTACGCCTTGTTCTTCTTTGTGGGCTGGTATTGCTATCGCCGCAGGCAAGTTCCCGTGGGCAAAGGCTTCTATTTCGGCCTCTGCATCACGCTCATCTTCGCCTTCCGCTTCTTCATCGAGTACACCAAAGACATTCAGGTGGGTTTCGAGTCGGGCATGCTCTTCAACATGGGCCAGCTCCTCAGCGTTCCTTTCGTTGTTCTTGGCATCTATTGCATGGTCCGGGCACGCAAATAGATGCGCAAATCCGGCCACCTGCCGGAACTGAACGACCGATACCGCTTGCTACACGAGGACAGCTTGTAACTCGTTGATAGCTATATGGCTTGCAATCTCAGCCATTTCGCCGCGCAACATGGCCCATTTTACAGCGCAATAAGACTGAAATAACCGTGCAAAATGGCTGAGATGGAAAAGCGACAGGGCTGATGGAGCAAGGCTTAACTATTCCGGCTAGTCATCACCTTGTCACTTTCGGGTCATAAGTTCGTCGTTTTCCGTCGTTAAACTTGTCGCTTTTGGGTGTTAAATGGCAAAGTTGCGGTCATCTGGTCATTGAGAAACTTTCTTGACGGGTTTGTTGTTTGCTTTCATGAAAAGTGTTATATTTGCAGCATGAATACCAAAAGGAAGGAAAAGTTGGGCGATTTGGCATTGGATATCGCCAAGTATATGATTACGGCGGTACTGCTTGCTACATGGTTCAAGCGAACGGAACAATGGGCATGGTATGATTTTATCATACCGGTTTTCGTTGTTATAGGTTTAGTTTTATTAGGTTTATATTTTCTAAATGATAATAAAGAAGAAAGGAGAAAATAGTGATGGCTGCAAATATTATGATGCTGGCTGTGCTGGCAATGTTTATCGGGTGGGCAATCTACTTCCACATTCAAGACCAAAAGGAAGAACGGGAGCGTGAAAGGCGAGGGAAGTAGAAAGTTTTCGCCCCTTTATCCTCTCCAAAGAAAAGGACGACCGAGCTTGCGAAGAGTTTGGTTGAAACCTACGAGAAGGCATCTTCTTGAAATTTCGCTTCTTTCTTATGGTTGACAATGATGACTTTATAAAAACGAATTACCAATATGGAAAATGAAAACAATGAGCAGCAGGGACTGCAGATTGATTTAAGGCCGGAAGTGGCCAAGGGAGTTTATGCCAATTTGGCGTTGATTACGCACTCGAGTTCAGACTTCGTGCTCGACTTCGCAACCATGTTGCCGGGAATGCCTAAACCGGAGGTCGGTGCGCGCGTGGTGATGGCACCGGAACATGCCAAACGGCTCTTGCAAGCCTTGCAGGAGAATGTCCACAACTATGAACAGCAATTTGGTAAAATCGTGATTCCGGAACAGCAATCCCGTATGGCTGCGCCGTTCAAGATGCCGGAAACGGAGTCGTAGAGCCTCCCTCGGCTCCTTCCAATGTGGGGAATACAGACTACTTGCAATCCATTTTCCCTCCCTTTGGGTGGGGGGAGGTGGGTATTAAGGCCGGTATTTGCGATTGAATAAATGTTAATAAAGCCTATATCTTGTAAATTAAGCCAAGATGTAGACTTTTTGCTATCTTTATAATTAGGTAGTTTGAAGATTTGTTCGTACCTTTGCAGCCCGAAATGTGCTTTTGTCGGAAGCCGTTTCATAAATATTGATAAGAAATAAAATAAAATATATAAACAAAAAAGTAAAATTATGCCTACTATTTCACAGTTAGTAAGAAAGGGCAGAAAGGACATCGTAGACAAGAGCAAGTCGCCGGCATTGGACAATTGTCCGCAACGTCGCGGCGTTTGTGTTCGTGTTTATACGACAACTCCTAAGAAGCCTAACTCGGCAATGCGTAAGGTTGCCCGTGTGCGTTTGACAAATCAGAAGGAAGTGAACTCCTATATTCCGGGAGAAGGCCACAACCTTCAGGAGCACTCCATTGTGTTGGTTCGTGGCGGTCGTGTGAAAGATCTCCCCGGTGTGCGTTATCACATTGTTCGCGGTACACTTGACACGGCAGGTGTTGCTAATCGCACGCAACGCCGTTCAAAGTATGGCGCTAAGCGCCCAAAGGCAGGTAAGAAGTAAATTGCCAAACCGATATTTTATTAAAAACGTTTTGCTGGAGAATTGTTGATAACAGGTTGAGTAAATGTCCGGGTGCGGATATTGAAGAACATGAATGACAGCCCCATGCAGAATTTATTTTTCAAAACAAAATGAGAAAAGCAAAACCAAAGAAGCGTGTGATCCTCCCGGATCCCGTTTACAACGACCAGAAGGTCTCTAAGTTTGTGAACCATTTGATGTATGATGGCAAGAAGACCATATCATACGAGATTTTCTACAAAGCCCTTGATACGGTGAAAGAGAAGATGGCCAAGGAAGAAAAGCCTGCACTCGAAATCTGGAAGCAGGCCTTGGATAACATCACTCCGCAGGTTGAGGTGAAGAGCCGCCGCATCGGTGGTGCCACTTTCCAAGTGCCGACCGAGATTCGTCCCGAGCGCAAGGAGAGCATCTCGATGAAGAATATGATCAATTTTGCCCGCAAGCGTGGTGGAAAGTCTATGGCAGAGAAACTCGCTGCCGAGATCATGGATGCTTACAACAATCAGGGTGGTGCGTTCAAGCGCAAGGAAGACATGCATCGCATGGCCGAGGCTAACCGTGCATTCGCTCATTTCAGATTCTAATCAAATAAAGGTAAAAAGAAAATGGCAAATCGCGATTTACATTTGACTCGTAATATCGGTATCATGGCTCACATCGATGCCGGCAAGACAACTACGTCGGAGCGCATTCTTTTCTACACCGGTAAGACGCATAAGATTGGTGAGGTGCATGACGGTGCAGCTACAATGGACTGGATGGCACAGGAGCAGGAGCGTGGTATCACGATTACTTCGGCTGCGACCACTTGTAATTGGAACTACGAGGGCAAGTCATATAAGATTAACTTGATTGATACTCCGGGACACGTTGACTTCACTGCAGAGGTAGAGCGTTCGCTTCGTGTGCTTGATGGAGCCGTTGCAACCTATTCGGCTGCCGATGGTGTTCAGCCACAGTCAGAGACTGTTTGGCGTCAGGCCGACAAGTATAACGTTCCGCGTATCGGTTATGTGAATAAGATGGACCGTTCGGGTGCCAACTTCTTTGAGACTGTTCAGCAGATGAAGGATATTCTGGGTGCCAATCCTATCGCTATCCAGATTCCTATTGGTGCAGAAGAGAATTTCAAAGGCGTTGTGGACCTGATCAAGATGAAGGCCATCTTGTGGCATGACGAGACGATGGGCGCTGAATATGATGTAGAAGATATTCCGGCCGACCTTGCAGACGAGGCAGCTGAATGGCGTGAGAAGCTCGTTGAGGGTGCAGCTAACTTCGATGACGAGGTGATGGAACTCTATCTCGATGGCAAGGATGTCAGCGAAGAGCAGTTGTTGCGTGCCATTCGCAAGGGTTGTATTGCCATGGAATGCTGCCCCATGTTGTTGGGCTCTTCTTATAAGAATAAGGGTGTTCAACCATTGTTGGATTATGTTTGTGCATTCCTGCCTTCACCCGTTGATACGCAGGCTATTGTGGGAACAAATCCTGACACAGAAGAAGAAGAAGACCGCAAACCTTCAGAGGATGCGCCCACTTCGGCATTGGCATTCAAGATAGCTACTGATCCGTTCATGGGTCGTTTGGTGTTCTTCCGCGTTTATTCCGGTAAGATTACTGCCGGTTCCTATGTTTATAACCCGCGTTCGGGCAAGAAAGAGCGTATTAGCCGCTTGTTCCAGATGAACTCCAAACAGGAAATTCCGATGGATTCTATTGATGCGGGCGATATCGGTGCAGGTGTAGGTTTTAAAGATATCCGTACGGGTGACACACTCTGTGATGAGAAGGCGCCCATCGTACTGGAATCTATGACTTTCCCCGATACAGTGATTTCCATTGCTGTTGAGCCGAAGAGTCAGGCAGACGTTGCTAAGTTGGATAATGGTCTTGCCAAGTTGGCCGAAGAGGACCCGACTTTCACTGTTCGTACCGATGAGCAGAGTGGTCAGACCATTATCTCAGGTATGGGTGAGCTCCACTTGGATATCATTATCGACCGCTTGAAACGCGAGTTCAAGGTAGAATGTAACCAAGGTAAGCCGCAGGTGAACTATAAAGAGGCTATCACACGCACGGCACAGAGCCGCGAAACCTACAAGAAGCAGTCTGGTGGTCGTGGTAAGTTTGCTTGTATCGATGTAACTATCGGCCCGAAGGACGAAGACTTCACAGAAAGCGACTTGCAGTTCATCAACGAGGTCAAAGGTGGTAACGTGCCCAAGGAGTTCATTCCGTCGGTGCAGAAAGGCTTTGCAGACTGTCTGCGTAACGGAGTTCTTGGTGGTTTCCCAATGACCGGTATGAAGGTGACGTTGACCGATGGTAGCTTCCACCCTGTAGACTCCGATCAGTTGTCGTTCGAGTTGGTGGCTCATCAGGCATTCCGAGTACTTTGTCCAAAGGCAGGCCCTGTGTTGATGGAGCCGATTATGAAGGTAGAGGTTGTTACTCCTGAAGAGAACATGGGTGATGTTATCGGCGACTTGAACAAGCGTCGTGGTCTTGTTCAGGGAATGGAAGAGGCTCGCAGCGGTGCCCGTATCGTGAAAGCCATGGTTCCGTTGGCAGAGATGTTCGGTTATGTGACCGCTCTGCGTACCATCACTTCCGGTCGAGCAACATCTTCCATGGAGTATGATCACCATGAGGCACTTTCCACAAGCATTGCCAAGGCCGTGCTTGAGGAGGTTCATGGTCATGCAGAACTTCTCTAAGACAAGAGAAATATCATTATCAAGCGTAGAGGCGCTGTTTAGCGAATGACTCTTAAACGGCGCACCTCTTTGCTTCTTTTTATTCATCTTATAATATCAAAACAATGAGTCAGAAAATCAGAATCAAACTGAAATCTTACGACCACATGTTGGTTGACAAGTCAGCAGAAAAGATTGTAAAGGCCGTTAAGGCTACGGGTGCTATCGTCAGTGGTCCTATTCCATTGCCGACCCACAAGCGTATCTACACCGTGAACCGTTCTACCTTCGTCAATAAGAAGGCCCGTGAACAGTTCCAACTTTCAAATTTCAAGCGGCTCATCGACATCTACAGCTCTACCGCAAAGACAGTCGATGCCTTGATGAAGCTCGAATTGCCGTCAGGTGTGGAAGTAGAGATTAAAGTCTGATTTCAGAACGTAGATTATTTATCGATTAAATTATTATTGAAATGCCAGGATTAATTGGAAAAAAAATCGGAATGACATCCGTTTTCAGTGCCGACGGTAAGAATGTTCCGTGCACTGTTATCGAAGCTGGTCCTTGTGTTGTAACCCAAGTAAAGACAGAAGAGAAAGATGGTTACAAAGCACTTCAGTTAGGTTTCGAAGAGGCTAAAGAGCGTCGCACCTCAAAGCCGTTGCTGGGAACCTTCAAGAAGGCAGGCACAACACCGAAGAAGCACTTGGCCGAGTTCAAGTTTGATGAGGAGCATAACCTCGGTGACACCATTACGGTTGAGCTTTTTGCCGACACAAAGTTTGTTGATGTGGTCGGAATCTCCAAAGGAAAAGGTTTCCAAGGCGTAGTCAAACGTCATGGTTTCGGTGGTGTGGGCCAGAGTACTCATGGTCAGGACGACCGCGCTCGCAAACCGGGTTCTATCGGTGCTTGTTCTTACCCGGCTAAGGTCTTTAAGGGTATGCGCATGGCTGGGCAGATGGGCGGTGACCGTGTTACTACTCAGAATCTGCAAGTGTTAAAGGTAATCCCGGAGCACAACCTCCTTCTTGTCAAGGGTTCTGTTGCCGGATGTAATGGTTCAACCGTTTTAATCAAAAAGTAATGGAAGTTAGCGTTTTAAATATCAATGGTCAGGAGACCGGAAGAAAGGTAACCCTGAACGAGGCTATCTTTGGAATTGAGCCTAACGATCACGTTCTTTACTTGGATGTCAAGCAGTATCTGGCCGCACAGCGTCAGGGTACGGCTAAGACGAAGGAAAGAAGCGAATTGAGTGGCTCTACTCGCAAGCTGGGTCGTCAGAAAGGCGGCGGCGGTGCCCGTCGTGGAGACATCAACTCGCCTGTGCTTGTCGGTGGTGCCCGTGTGTTTGGTCCTAAACCACGCAATTACGACTTCAAGTTGAATAAGAAAGTAAAGGTTCTTGCCCGCAAGTCTGCCCTCTCTTATAAGGCTAAGGAGAATGCTGTTATCGTGGTGGAAGACTTCAACTTTGAAGCACCTAAGACTAAAGAGTTTGTAAATTTTGCAAAAAATCTTAAAGTTGACGGCAAGAAAACACTTCTGCTTTTGCCGGAAGTAAATAAAAACGTATATTTGTCCGCTCGTAATATTCAGCGTGCAGAGGTAATGCGCGCAACTGCGCTCAATTCATATAAAGTCTTGAACGCAGATGTTGTGCTTGTTACCGAAAGATCGTTGAAGGCTATTGACGAAATCTTAAATAAGTAAAAAGGAGATATTAGATTATGGCATTTATCATTAAACCATTGGTTACTGAGAAGCAAACCAAGATTACGGAGAAGAACCCAAGCCGCTATGGCTTCATCGTTCGTCCTGAGGCTAATAAGCTCCAAATTAAGAAGGAAGTCGAAAGCCTGTATCATGTTACGGTAGTTGATGTGAACACGCTTCGTTATGCCGGAAAGCGGTTGAGCCGTTATACCAAGGCAGGCCTTATCAAGGGCCAGAAGAATGCGTTCAAGAAGGCAATCGTCACTGTAAAGGAAGGCGATACAATTGATTTTTACAGCAATATTTAAAATAAAAAATGGCAGTACGTAAATTAAACCCGGTTACTCCGGGACAAAGACACAAAGTTATTGGCACGTTCGAGGATATTACTGCATCCGTGCCAGAGAAGTCTCTCGTTTACGGCAAACGTTCTACCGGTGGTCGAAACAACACCGGTAAGATGACCGTTCGCTACATTGGCGGTGGCCATAAGCAGAAGTATCGTCTGATAGACTTTAAACGTGAGAAAGATGGTGTTCCGGCTGTAGTGAAGACAATCGAGTATGACCCAAACCGGTCGGCTCGCATTGCGCTTTTATTCTACGCTGATGGTGAAAAACGTTACATTATTGCTCCTAACGGACTGCAGGTTGGTGCAACATTGATGTCGGGTGCAGAGGCTGCTCCTGAAATCGGTAATGCGCTTCCGCTTGCAAACATTCCTGTTGGTACGGTGATTCACAACATTGAATTGCGTCCGGGTCAGGGTGCTTTGCTTGTTCGTTCGGCTGGTAACTTTGCTCAGTTGACTTCTCGTGAGGGCAGTTATTGTGTTATTAAGCTCCCTTCTGGCGAAACCCGTCAGATTTTGAGTGCTTGTAAAGCTACAGTAGGTAGTGTCGGTAACTCCGACCATGCATTGGAACAGTCGGGTAAGGCTGGTCGCTCTCGCTGGTTGGGTCGTCGCCCACACAACCGTGGTGTTGTTATGAACCCTGTTGATCACCCAATGGGTGGTGGTGAAGGTCGTCAGAGTGGTGGTCACCCACGTTCTCGTAAGGGTCTTTACGCTAAGGGTCTCAAGACTCGTGCACCTAAGAAGCTTTCAAACAAGTATATTATCGAAAGAGCTAACAAAAAATAAAGAGTAAATTATGAGTCGTTCATTAAAAAAAGGTCCATATATCAACGTATCGCTCGAGAAGAAGATTCTCGCTATGAACGAGAGTGGTAAGTCGAGTGTAGTGAAGACTTGGGCCAGAGCATCAATGATTTCCCCGGATTTCGTGGGACACACTGTTGCAGTTCATAACGGAAACAAATTTATCCCTGTTTACATTACGGAGAACATGGTTGGTCACAAGCTCGGAGAGTTTGCACCTACACGCCGTTTCGGTGGTCACTCTGGTAATAACAAGAAGTAAGCGGGGTTAATCCATTTAACAAACAAGAATAATAATGGGAGCAAGAAAACATATCGCAGCTGAGAAAATCAAGGAAGCTCGCAAAAATCTGTACTTCGCAAAGCTCAAGGGAGTTCCTTCTTCACCACGCAAGATGCGCTACGTTGTAGACATGATCCGTGGTTTAGAGGTCAACCGTGCCCTCGGAGTACTTCGGTTCTCTAAGAAGCAGGCCGCTACAGACGTTGAGAAACTACTACGTTCGGCAATTGCCAACTGGGAGACAAAGAATGACCGCAAGGCCGAAGACGGCGAACTGTATATCAGTAAAGTCTTCGTTGATGAAGGTGTTACAATGAAACGTATGAGACCGGCACCACAGGGCCGTGGTTATAGAATCCGTAAGCGTTCAAATCACGTGACGCTGTTTGTTGATGCCAAAACTAACGACGAAAAATAAATAATAGAATGGGACAGAAAGTTAATCCAATAAGCAACCGACTTGGTATTATCCGTGGTTGGGATTCAAATTGGTTTGGTGGCAAGAGCTTCGGAGAAAACCTCGTTGAGGACCGCAAAATCCGCAAGTATCTTAACGAGCGTTTGGCTAAGGCCAGTGTTTCTCGTATCGTCATTGAGCGTACACTGAAACTCGTCACCATCACTATTTGCACTGCCCGTCCGGGTATCGTCATTGGTAAAGGTGGTCAAGATGTCGATAAACTCAAAGAAGAGCTGAAGAAGCTCTATAAGAAAGACATCCAAATCAACATATTCGAGATTAAGAAACCGGAACTTGATGCCACCATCGTGGGCAACAACATCGCTCGGCAAGTGGAAGGTAAGATTTCCTATCGTCGTGCCATCAAGATGGCTATTCAGAACACGATGCGTGCAGGTGCAGAAGGTGTCAAGATCCAAATTACTGGTCGTCTGAACGGTGCTGAAATGGCACGTAAGGAAATGTTCAAAGAGGGACGTACGCCTCTGCATACATTCCGTGCAGACATCGATTACTGTGCAACGGAGGCCCTGACAAAGGTTGGTCTTTTGGGTATCAAGGTGTGGATATGCCGTGGGGAGGTTTACGGTAAGCGTGAACTTACTCCAAACTTTACTCAGGAGAAGCAAAGTGGTGGCCGCTCTAATGGAGGTCGCAACGGCGGCCGTGGTAATCGCAAGAGAAACAATAACCGTTAAAAGTAGAAAGCTATCATGTTACAGCCAAAAAGAGTAAAATATAGAAGACCTCAAGACGGACGTGGCAACAAAGGCAACGCGTCGAGAGGCACGCAATTGGCCTTTGGTTCATTCGGTATCAAGACACTTGAGCCGAAATGGATCAACAGTCGCCAGATAGAAGCGGCTCGTGTGGCCGTCAATCGCTACATGAACCGTCAGGGACAGGTTTGGATTCGCATCTTCCCCGATAAGCCCATCACGCGTAAACCGGCCGATGTCCGCATGGGTAAAGGAAAAGGTGATCCTGCAGGATGGGTTGCACCTGTTACACCGGGTCGCATTCTTTTCGAAGTGGAAGGCGTTTCATTCGACATTGCAAAAGAGGCACTCCGCCTTGCTGCACAGAAACTGCCTGTTAAGACAAAGTTTGTTGTTAGACGTGATTTCGATAAAAACGCTTAAACTATGAAGATGAAAGAATTAAAAGAACTCGATGCCAATGCATTGGCAGAGAAGTTGGAGACTGCAAAGGCACAGCTCAACCAGTTGAAGCTGAACCATTCGATTGCACCTCTGGAGAATCCATCACAGATTAAGGCAGCTCGTCGCGACATCGCGCGTATCGAAACGGAACTTCGTCAGAGAGAACTTCAAAAATAATAATGGTCCAGATGGAAACAAGAAATTTAAGAAAAGTAAGACAGGGTGTTGTCATTAGTAACAAAATGGATAAAACCATTGTTATTGCATCAAAGTTCAAGGAAAAGCACCCTATTTATGGTAAGTTTGTCCAGAAGACAAAGAAGTACCATGTCCATGACGAGAAGAATGAGGCTAATGTAGGCGATACAGTGCAGATCATGGAAACTCGTCCTCTGTCCAAGACAAAGCGATGGAGATTAGTACAAATTATTGAAAAAGCGAAGTAATTATGATACAAGCAGAATCAAAACTTACAGTTTGTGACAACAGTGGCGCACGCGAGGCTAAATGTATCCGTGTTCTCGGTGGAACCGGCCGTCGTTATGCCAGTGTGGGTGACGTTATCGTTGTGGCTGTACAGAAGGTTATCCCGTCCAGCGATTTGAAAAAGGGAGCAGTATCGAAGGCTTTGATTGTTCGCACAAAGAAGGAAATCCGTCGTGCCGATGGTTCTTATATCCGTTTCGACGACAATGCTTGCGTATTGCTGAACAATGCCGGCGAGCTTCGCGGCAGTCGCATCTTCGGTCCGGTGGCTCGTGAGCTTCGTGCAGCGAATATGAAAGTGGTTTCTTTGGCACCGGAGGTTCTTTAATTAATCATAAAACAAGTAAGTAATGAGTAAGTTACATATTAGAAAAAACGATACGGTGATTGTTCTTGCCGGAAGCGACAAGGGCAAGACCGGTAAAGTGCTCAAGGTGCTGGTCAGCGAGAACCGTGCCATCGTTGAAGGTGTGCACCTCGTATCGAAGAGCACCAAGCCTTCGGCCAAGCATCCTCAGGGAGGTATCGTGAAAATGGAGGCTCCTATTCATATTTCAAATCTAAGTCTGATCGATCCCAAGAGTGGTAAGCCCACTCGAATAGCCATCAAGCATGAAGGCAAGAACGTGATTCGTATCGCTAAAAAGTCAGGGGAGGAAATCAAGTAATGAATACAGCACAGTTAAAGAAAGTTTACAAGGAGACAATTGCTCCTGCACTCCAGAAGCAGTTCGGCTATTCTTCGACAATGCAGACCCCTGTTCTGAAGAAGATCGTTATCAATCAGGGTCTTGGCGACGCCACGCAAGACAAGAAAATCGTTGATGTTGCTATCAACGAGATATCGGCCATCACCGGTCAGAAGGCCGTGGCAACTTATTCGAAGAAGGATATCGCCAACTTTAAGCTCCGTAAGAAGATGCCAATCGGTGTGATGGTGACACTTCGTGGTGAACGTATGTATGAGTTCCTTGAAAGACTCGTTCGTGTTTCGCTGCCGCGTATCCGCGACTTCAAGGGTATCGCCACCAAGCTCGACGGACGTGGCAACTATACGCTGGGTATCACCGAGCAAATCATCTTCCCGGAGATTAATCTCGATGAAATCGACCGCATTCAGGGCATGAACATCACCTTCGTTACATCGGCCACGACCGACGAAGAAGGCTTGGCACTGCTCAAGGCATTCGGTCTTCCATTCAAGAACGCATAAAAACGATTAAGGAATATGGCAAAAGAATCAATGAAAGCCCGCGAAGTAAAGCGTGCAAAGCTCGTTGCTCGTTACGCTGAAAAGCGCGCGGCTCTGAAAAAGATCATCGCTACCGCTGAGGATTCAGCCGAAGCTTACGAGGCAGCTCGCAAACTTCAGGCCATCCCCAAGAATGCTAACCCTATCCGTCTTCACAATCGGTGCAAGATAACGGGCCGTCCCAAAGGATATATCCGTCAGTTCGGCCTCTCTCGTATCCAGTTCCGTGAGATGGCATCGGCAGGTTTGATTCCGGGAGTGAAGAAGGCAAGCTGGTAAACTCGGAACATCGGAAAGTGACGGGCATTTCCCCATGCTGCAAACAAGGATTTTTTCGCGATGCAATATAGCTGATATTGCGCTGCAATCCCATTGATTTTGCACGGTAAAATGGCTGGAATCACACGCCGAAATGACTGATTTTGCAACGTGAAACGGCTGCGGTTGAAACGCAAGTCGGTTGTCACGCACTGCAAGGCCTACAGGCGTTGGCTCCGCAAGGAATGGCACTCGCTTTTCACCGGTCGTGTTTCAACCGATTATTTTTAATATTGTCGGGGTTGTCCCGATTAATTAAACATTTTATATTTATGACAGATCCAATAGCAGATTATCTGACAAGACTCAGAAATGCAATCATGGCTCATCACCGTGTGGTTGAGGTTCCTGCGTCTAACTTGAAGAAGGAGATTACAAAGATTCTCTTCGAGAAGGGATACATCCTGAACTACAAGTTCATTGAAGATGGTCCTCAAGGTTCGATCAAGGTCGCACTCAAGTACGACCCTTCGACAAAAAAAAGCGCTATCAAGAGTTTGAAGCGCGTGTCTACCCCCGGTCTCCGCAAGTATACCGGTTACAAAGACATGCCGAGAGTGATTAACGGATTAGGTATCGCCATCTTATCTACATCCAAAGGTGTAATGACAAACAAAGAGGCGGCCGATCTGAAGATAGGCGGCGAGGTTCTTTGCTACATTTATTAATTGGAGGATTTTAATATGTCAAGAATAGGTAAATTGCCAATTAGTGTTCCTGCCGGAGTTACGGTAAACTTCGATGCAAAGACAAATGTAGTGACGGTTAAAGGGCCCAAGGGCGAGCTTGCTCAGGACGTTGACCCGTCTGTCAAGATGGAGGTTGCTGACGGCCAGATCACTTTCACCATCGACGAGAACAGCCCTGTTGATACCAAACAGAAGCAGGCTTTCCACGGTCTCTACCGTTCATTGGTGAACAACATGGTTGTCGGCGTGAGCGAGGGCTACAAGAAGGTGCTCGAACTCGTTGGTGTGGGTTATCGTGTTTCCAATCAGGGAAATCTGATAGAGCTCTCTTTGGGCTACACGCACCCCATTTTCATCGAACTTCCCAAGGAGGTGAAGGTTGAGACGAAGTCTGAAAGAAACCAGAACCCGCTTCTTACGCTCGAGTCTTGCGACAAGCAGTTGCTTGGTCTCATCTGTGCAAAAATTCGTTCTTTCCGTAAACCGGAACCTTATAAAGGAAAGGGTATCCTGTTCCAAGGCGAGGTTATTCGCAGAAAGTCTGGTAAGACCGCTGCAGCCAAGTAATTTTAATTGATTTTACGATTATGACAACAAAGAAAGTAGAAAGACGAATTAAGATAAAGTTCCGCATTCGCAAGAGTGTAAACGGAACAGCTGAGCGTCCACGTCTTAGTGTTTTCCGCTCCAACAAGCAGATTTATGCTCAGGTAATTAATGATTTGACCGGAAAGACGCTTGCTTCAGCCTCTTCACTTGGCCTCGAAAAGCTGGCCAAGACAGAGCAGGCAAAGAAAGTTGGCGCACTCGTAGCCGAAAAGGCAAAGGCCGCCGGCATCGAAACAGTTGTTTTCGACCGCAACGGATATCTCTATCATGGCCGTGTTCAGGCACTTGCCGATGCAGCCAGAGAAGGAGGACTTAAATTCTAAACGATTATGGCAATGAATAAAGTAAAAGTAAATAGTGACATAGAACTGAAAGATCGTTTGGTTGCTATCAACCGCGTAACCAAGGTTACCAAAGGTGGTCGTACATTCACATTTGCTGCCATCGTCGTTGTGGGTGATGGCAAGGGTGTTGTCGGCTGGGGCCTTGGTAAGGCTGGCGAGGTGACAGCCGCTATCTCCAAGGGTGTGGAGTCTGCAAAGAAGAATCTCGTGAAGGTTCCGGTGCTGAAAGGTACGGTTCCCCATGAAGTCGAAATGTCATTCGGTGGTGCGCTTGTTCTTTTGAAGCCAGCCGCAGCCGGTACCGGGCTGAAAGCCGGTGGTGCTATGCGTGCCGTTCTTGAAAGTGCAGGCGTCACAGACGTGATTGCAAAGTCAAAGGGCTCTTCTAACCCCCACAACCTTGTGAAGGCTACCATTGCGGCACTCGCCGAGATGCGCGATGCTTATACCGTAGCTGGCGAACGTGGCATCAGTATGGACAAAGTGTTTAACGGTTAATGGGAGAGAAAAAGACAATGGCAACAATTAAAATCAAACAGATAAAGAGTAAAATCGGTTATCCGGTTGACCAGAAGCGCACGCTTCTTGCCTTGGGACTTCGCAAGATTTCTCAGGTTGTTGAAGTTGAAGATACTCCCAGTATCCGCGGAATGATCCGCAAGGTTCATCATCTGGTTAGCGTAGTTGAATAACAAATCTTTTAATATCAAAAATCGATTATGAAATTAAATAGTTTAAAACCGGCTGCGGGTTCCACACATTCACGTCGTCGTATCGGTCGTGGCCCCGGTTCCGGACTCGGTGGAACTTCTACCCGTGGTCACAAGGGTGCCAAGGCTCGCTCCGGTTATAAGAGAAAGATCGGCTTCGAAGGTGGACAGATGCCCCTTCAGCGCCGTGTTCCGAAGTCTGGTTTCAAGAATGTCAACCACAAGGAATATCTTGCTGTGAACCTTTCAACGCTACAGGCACTCGCAGAGGCAAAGAACCTGACGAAAATCGGGGTCGCTGAGCTGAAGGAAGCCGGCTTTACCAATGGCAAGGAGCTGATAAAGATTCTTGGCGACGGTAAGTTGAAGGCGAAAATCGATGTTGAAGCAAATGCATTCTCTAAGACTGCCGAAGAAGCAATCAAGGCAGTGGGTGGTAACGCAACTATAATCTAAAAAATGAAAAAGTTTATTGAGACACTAAAGAACTGTTGGAAGGTAGAGGATTTGCGTCAGCGTCTTCTGATAACGATCCTCTTTACGGCAATTTACCGTTTTGGTTCGTTCGTCGTTCTTCCCGGAATCAATCCGGCTAAGTTGGAATCACTTCAGTCGCAGACCGCAGGCGGCCTTATGTCGCTCTTGGACATGTTCTCTGGTGGTGCTTTTTCCAATGCTTCAATCTTTGCACTTGGAATCATGCCCTATATCTCAGCTTCGATCGTTATGCAGCTCCTTGCTGTCGCTGTGCCTTATTTCCAGAAGATGCAGCGTGAGGGTGAAAGCGGAAGAAAGAAGATAAACTGGTATACCCGCCTGCTGACGGTTGCGATCTTGGTGTTCCAAGCACCGGCCTACCTCATGAACCTGAAGACACAGGCCAGCCAAGCTTTGGCAAGTGGCATTTCTTGGACGGTCTTCATCGTGCCTGCAACTATCATTCTTGCGGCAGGAAGTATGTTCATTCTGTGGCTCGGTGAGCGCATCACTGATAAAGGAGTCGGAAATGGAGTTTCTCTGATTATCATGATTGGTATCATCGCACGTCTGCCTCAGGCTTTTGTGCAGGAAGTGACTTCACGTTTTACGGCCATCTCTGGTGGTGGTATCGTGATGTTCATTGCCGAGATTCTCATTCTCTATGCGGTCGTCTGTGCGTCCATTCTTTTGGTGCAGGGCACACGTAAGGTTCCCGTGCAGTATGCCAAGCGTCTGGTTGGTAACAAGCAGTACGGTGGTGCGCGTCAGTACATTCCGTTGAAGCTGTTCGCAGCCAATGTGATGCCAATCATCTTTGCTCAGGCATTGATGTTCGTTCCTTTGGTCATCGTTCAGTATCAGAGTGACAACGCCTCTTGGTTAGGTCGTTCGCTGATGGATAACCGCAGCGTGTTGTATAATGTGATTTATGTGATTTTGATTATCGCATTTACCTACTTCTATACGGCAATCACGCTGAATGCAACGCAGATGGCAGAGGATATGAAACGCAATAACGGTTTTATTCCGGGCGTCAGACCCGGTAAGGACACGGCAGATTATATCGATACCGTCATGTCTCGTATTACTTTTCCGGGTTCGTTGTTCATTGCGTTCATTGCTGTCATGCCGGCTTTAGCCGGACTGCTTAACGTGCAGCAGGGCTTCTCACAGTTCTTTGGTGGAACATCGTTGTTGATTCTCGTCGGAGTGGTCATTGACACGCTCCAACAGATAGAGAGTCATCTGATGATGCGCCATTACGACGGACTCTTGAACTCCGGTCACACACGTAACAGTGGTGTGTCGGTTTACTAATCGGCGTCCGGCTAATGAAGATATTTCTGAAGACAGAAGATGAAATAGACTTAATGCGCAAGGCCAACCAACTTGTTGGTGCCACCCTTGCAGAGTTAGGTAGAAATATCAAGCCCGGTGTAACGACCCTCCAACTGGATAAAATAGCAGAGGAGTTTATCAGAGACCATGGGGCTGTCCCCACGTTCAAAGATTTTCCTAATCCATTTGGAGGGCCTTTCCCGGCATCAATCTGTACTTCCATCAACGACGTCGTCGTTCATGGAATCCCAAGCGATAAGGTGGTGCTTAAAGATGGCGACATCGTTTCCATTGATTGCGGCACACTTTTGAACGGTTACAATGGTGATTCGGCCTATACCTTTGGTGTGGGCGAGGTTGCTCCCGAAGTAAAGCAGTTACTGGAGGTCACGAAAGCGTCACTGTATATAGGGATTGAACAGGCTGTTGCAGGAAAACATGTGGGTGATATCGGCGCGGCAATACAGGACTATTGTGAAAGTTATGGTTACGGTGTTGTCAGAGAACTGACCGGTCATGGCATTGGTAGGGAGATGCATGAGGCTCCTCAGATACCCAATTACGGCTCACACGGTAACGGAGTGATGTTGAAAGCCGGGATGTGCATTGCTATCGAACCCATGATAACAATGGGTGAGCGGCAGATTTGGATGTTGCCTGATCGTTGGAGTATTGTAACTCGTGATCATAAACCGGCAGCTCATTTCGAACATACCATCGCTATTCGGAAAGGAAAGGCCGAGATTTTATCAACGTTTGAAGAAATAGAAAATCATTAAGTAAGAATAGGTTTATTTATGGCAAAACAATCCGCTATAGAGCAGGATGGAACAATTGTAGAGAGTCTGTCAAACGCAATGTTCCGCGTAGAACTTGAGAATGGAGTTCAGATCATCGCCCACATTTCGGGAAAAATGCGCATGCATTACATCAAAATTCTTCCCGGTGACAAGGTGAAAGTAGAGATGAGCCCTTATGATTTGACAAAAGGAAGAATCGTTTTCAGATACAAATAATTTCTCATATATACACTGATATGAAAACAAGAACATCATTAAAGAAGCGTACTGCCGACTGTAAGATAGTCCGTCGTAAAGGTCGTTTGTTCGTTATCAACAAGAAAAACCCTAAGTTCAAATTACGTCAGGGTTAATGTTAAAGTGTTGTAAATGTTAGATTAAATAGATTTTTATTTCTAACTTTGCACGTTCTTTGGCGAGAATAGAATTTTATTTAATTAGTTTTTTATTCAAATTAAAAAATGGCAATAAGAATTGTTGGAGTAGATTTGCCCCAAAACAAGCGTGGCGAAATCGCATTGACCTATATCTATGGTATCGGTCGAAGTAGTTCAGCAAAGATATTGGATAAGGCCGGTGTGAACCGTGACCTGAAGGTCAGCGAATGGACTGACGATCAGGCTGCCAAGATCCGTGAAATTATCGGCGCTGAGTTCAAGGTTGAAGGTGATCTCCGTTCAGAGGTCCAGATGAACATCAAGCGACTGATGGATATTGGTTGCTATCGTGGCGTGAGACATCGTAATGGTCTTCCGGTTCGCGGACAGAGCACAAAGAACAATGCTCGCACCCGCAAGGGCAAGAAGAAGACTGTTGCTAACAAGAAGAAGGCTACTAAGTAATTTTTAATGGAAATTAATTATGGCAAAGACAAAAGCAACATCTAAGAAAAGGAACGTAAGAGTAGACGCTATCGGTCAACTTCACGTTCATAGTTCATTCAATAACATCATCATATCTTTGGCTAACAGCGAAGGGCAGGTTATCTCTTGGTCTTCGGCGGGCAAGATGGGCTTCCGTGGTTCGAAGAAGAACACACCGTATGCAGCCCAAATGGCTGGTGAAGATTGTGCAAAGGTAGCTTTCGACCTTGGACTTCGCAAGGTGAAGGCTTATGTAAAGGGTCCGGGTAACGGTCGTGAATCGGCAATCCGTGCCGTGAATGCGGCCGGTATTCAGGTAACAGAGATTATCGATGTTACCCCATTGCCCCACAACGGTTGCCGTCCTCCGAAGCGTCGTAAGGTATAATCAAGAAATCATTTCAATTAGCACATATTTTAATTATGGCAAGATATATAGGTCCGAAATCTAAAATTGCACGTCGATTTGGTGAAGCCATTTTCGGCGCCGACAAAGTTTTGTCCAAGAGAAACTTCCCTCCTGGACAGCATGGCAACAACCGTCGCAGAAAAACGTCTGAGTACGGTGTCATGTTGGCAGAGAAGCAAAAAGCCAAGTACACCTACGGCGTACTTGAGCGTCAGTTCCGTAACATGTTTGAGAAGGCTGCAAAGGCAGATGGCATTACCGGTGAGGTACTTCTTCAGAACCTTGAATGTCGTCTTGACAACGTAGTCTTCCGTTTGGGTATTGCTCCTACCCGTGCTGCAGCCCGTCAGCTTGTTGGTCACAAGCATATCACTGTCGACGGAAAGGTTGTAAACATCCCTTCATTTGCCGTTAAGCCGGGCATGATCGTTGCTGTTCGTGAGAAATCCAAGTCTCTCGAGGTTATCGATGCAGCGCTTGCAGGCTTCAACCACAGCAAATATCCATGGATTGAATGGGATGACAACAGCAAGAGCGGCAAGTTCTTACACAAGCCCGAGCGCGCTGACATTCCAGAAAACATCAAGGAACAGTTAATCGTTGAGTTGTACTCTAAATAAATCATTGAATTAATGGCGATATTAGCATTTCAAAAACCTGATAAAGTTGTAATGTTGGAGGCCAATGACAAGTTCGGCAAGTTTGAATTTCGTCCGCTTGAGCCTGGCTTTGGGGTTACCATAGGTAACGCATTGCGACGCATTCTTCTTTCCTCGCTGGAAGGTTATGCCATCAACACCATTCGCATTGCGGGTGTTGAGCATGAATTCTCTTCCGTTCCGGGTGTAAAGGAAGATATAACCAACATTATCTTGAATTTGAAGCAAGTAAGATTCAAGCAAGTAGTAGAAGAATTCGAGAATGAGAAAGTTAGTATCACCGTAGAGAATTCCACAGAATTCAAAGCTGGTGATATTGGTAAATATCTGACTGGATTTGAAGTGTTAAACCCTGATTTGGTGATTTGTCATTTAGATGCTAAGGCTTCAATGCAGATTGATCTCACAATCAACAAAGGTCGTGGCTATGTTCCGGCTGATGAAAACCGTGAGTTCTGCACTGATGTCAACATCCTTCCGATTGATTCCATCTACACCCCTATCCGAAACGTGAAATATTCAGTCGAGCCATACCGCGTAGAACAAAAGACCGACTATGACAAACTGGTTATTGAAGTTTCAACAGATGGTTCCATTCACCCGAAAGAAGCACTGAAAGAGGCTGCAAAGATCCTTATTTACCACTTCATGCTGTTCTCTGACGAGAAGATTACACTCGAAACTCCCGATCAGGACGGCAATCAAGAGTTTGATGAAGAGGTGTTGCACATGCGTCAGTTGCTCAAGACCAAGTTGATCGACATGAACCTCAGCGTTCGTGCGCTCAATTGTCTGAAAGCTGCCGACGTAGAGACCCTCGGTGATCTCGTGCAGTACAATAAGACCGACCTCTTGAAGTTCCGAAACTTCGGTAAGAAATCGCTTTCAGAGCTTGATGATTTGCTCGAAAGTCTGAATCTATCGTTTGGAACCGACATTTCAAAGTATAAACTGGACAAGGAGTAACACAAGCCCCTGCCCTCTAAACGCAAAGAACAAATGAGACATAATAAGAAATTCAACCATCTGGGTCGTACTGCATCTCATCGCGAAGCCATGCTCGCTAACATGGCCGTGTCGTTGATCATGCACAAAAGAATCACTACGACCCTCGCAAAGGCAAAGGCCTTGAAGAAGTATATAGAACCTTTGATTACCCGTTGCAAGGAAGATACGACCAACTCACGCCGTGTGGTTTTCCGTTATCTTCAGAAAAAAGAGGCTATCAAAGAACTCTTCGGAGAGGTTGCAGCCAAGGTGGCTGACCGTCCGGGCGGCTATACCCGCGTCATCAAGCTGGGTACACGTCAGGGAGACGCCGCAGAGATTGCTTTCATCGAGCTTGTAGACTTCGATGAGAACATGGCTAAGACACCAAAGGCAGCGAAGAAGACCCGTCGTAGCCGCAAGGCCGCTGGCAAGGCAGAAGCGCCTGCCGAGACTCAAGCTACAGAAGCTCCTGAAACGAAGGAAGCTCCCGTGGCAACAGAAGAGGCTCCGGTGGCAACCGAAGAAGCTCCTGCAGCAGAATAAGCTCACGATTAGCATTAAACGCTATAAAGAAAGCGCAGTGATTGATGTCACTGCGCTTTTTTATTTGTGGCAATTGGGGGCAGACTCCTTACTGGCCTTTCATTTAAAAAGCCTCGCTTTCCCGTGTGAAATGGGTCAGATAACGACGCAAAATGGGTCATTTAGCGCGGCAAAATGGGTCATATTGCAAGACGAAATGACTGATATTGCACGGTAATATGGCTGATATTGAAAAGCATGGAACAGGCAGTGGTCTGTAGGGACGTACGGTTAGTGCATCCGTTAAGGTCAATAGCAAGCAAAAAGCACGGTTATTGGCGCGGACGCACGAGCCGTGCGTACCTCCAACCGTATGTGCATGCAACTTGTTCACACGTTTACTTGTTCAATTGTCAACTGAAATTGGCAGGGCCGCACGGGCCGTGCGTCCCAACATGTCGTTCAAACCAGCGAAGGGAAATGGACAGATGGAGCCTCCATTCACCCGCTTCTTGGCTTTGCTGCGCCTTGTCAATCCCCCTCTTCCATCAGATGAATGTTACAGAGAGATTGAAAATATCGACAACAAATATTAATTATTACAAATAAAATGGTTACATTTGCAAGGGACTACAATTGCTATAAGGTCTGAATAAGTCATGGGAACTGTCATCATCGCCTTCATCAACTGCGCACAGGCTCTTTTTTCAATCTTCCTTCTGCTGAGAAAGAAGCAGAAAAGAACGGCAGACCGCATTCTTTGCATCTGGCTGTTCGTCCTGCTATTGTCTTTTGCATTGGACATTGTGAAGTACTATTTTCATGTGAAAGGCTTTCTGTGGCCTGTTTCCAACGTGCTGGCACTGGCCATTCCCACTCTGCTTTATCTCTATTCGAAGTATATCGTGGGGCAGGGGACAGGCTTCCAACGGCGCGACTTCTTTCATTTCGCTCCCTTTCTGTGCGGTTGTCTCCTTGTGATTTTCCTCTCGTTCCAAAGGCTCGGGCACAGTTTTGCGAGCAATCAAACCTACTTTGACGGCCAAATTATCTTGAAATCCCTCCTTGGTTATGGCCTGATTCTGTCCATGTGGACCTACTGTGTCATGACGCTCGTCGGCATTCTCGGCTATCAAAAACGCATGAAGAACGCCTATTCTTTTGCGTCTTCCAAGATAAACCTGAACTGGATGCTGTTCTTGGTGGTGTTTTTCCTGCTGTTTTATAACTACACGATCATCGTGGCTGCCTATCAAGTCAAGGGCTATTCCTTGGGTATCATCGGCAAACTGGGCAATCCCGTCTCCCTGCTCATCACTTATGTGTTGAGTTATTTCGGCCTTCGTCAGCAATTGTTGATTACCGAGTATGCCGTTCCGATGCTCAATCAAGACCATGGGCACGTCCCCGATGCCACGCACTACGTGAAGTCGGGACTGAAAGACAGTCAGGCTTCACATTATGCCCGGCTCCTTGTCGATTCGATGGAGCAGCAGAAGGCGTGGAAAGACACCGAGCTTTCCATCGCAGGGCTTTCCTTTTTGACGGGAATTCCCAAGCATCACATCACGCAGACCCTCAATGAATACATGGGAAAGAACTTCTATACCTTCGTCAACGAGTACAGGGCCGAATACGCAAAGCATCTTATTTCGTCGAAGCAACACGCCAATTGGTCGTTCGTGGCCATCGCCTTTGAGAGCGGTTTCAACTCAAAGACGGCTTTCAACGTGTTCTTCAAGAAATATACGGGGCAGACTCCGTCGGAGTATCGCAGGTCTCATCTGCCTAAATGAGCCGCCACGGCACTCTTTCTCAACAGCATATCCAACCCCTTCGGCCAAGAGTGTTCCGTACCCACTGTAGTGAGTGTTCCGTACTCATGGTGATGAGTGTTCCGTACTCGTAGTGGCGAGTGTTCCGTACGCGTTCAGGCATAAAGAAAAGAGGCCTCTGCGTCATCATGCAGAGACCACCGATGTGATAAGTCATTATTGTGTCCGCCTCTTGCGTCTTTTCAAGGCTGTGCCACGCGCTTATAGCTGTAGAGTTTCAGCTTCACGATGTCTTGTTGAGTCTCTGGGCGGAACACATCGATAGACGTTGGGAACGAAACCGCCACGCCATGGGCCGTCTCGTCGCCGTTCAGCCTGCGCCTCACGGTCCATTTTCCACCTTCGAACTCGCCTTGCTCTGCATCGATGAGCTCGGCTGTCTTGGCATTGTCCTTGCATTCGAAGTTCATTCTCACGTTCCGGCCGGTGACGATGAACTCGTCGTCGCTCAATTGAATGAACATCGCAAAGGCAGCCTCGCCCTTTAGCTGATTGGTGTAGGACACATCGAACACCCAGTTGCCCATGGACACCTTGATGGAGCCGGCATCTTCTTTCTCCAGTTCGCCAGCATCGAAGTCCCATTCGCCCACGTTCACGCCTTTGATCTTGGGAATCACCTGCTTGAACACGGTCCGTATCTTCTTCGTACCTTGTGCGGCCGTGACATAAGGCATCAGCTGCGACAGCACTCTGTAGCATTCGGTCAGCGAAGTACCTTCCTGTATCCGTTCAACGCCGAAAGGTGCGAAGCCGATGCCAGCTCTTTCGCCCATGACCCACGTTGCCTTGGCTGCCATGTCCTCGCCCGGGCGGCATTCAGGAATGAAGAGCGTGTTTCCTTTGTGGGCGTATGCAAGACAATAGCGTTTGAATTCGGGGTGATAGATGTCGGGGCAGAGCAGGTCGATGCTCGGCGATGCGGCGCGATAGATGTCGAGCATGCTGTGTATCGGGCCTCCCGAGGGATAGCGCCCCGGCATGCCTTCGTGCTTGGGTTGCTTGAGCCACGCGTTGTAGTACATGGGAATGTCGTATGCTTTCTTGCCCGCTGCGGTCACTTGCTCTAGATATCGGGCGAAATGCCAAGCCATGAAAGCGTCTATGGCCACGGTACCGAAGGTCTCTTTCCAGTTTGCCCCGGCCTTTGTCTGCCTTGCCTTCCATGCCTTGGCCATGGCCGGTGTGAGGTCGGCCTCATGGGTATGGAGATATTTCAGCAGCTCCTGCGGCACGGCACTGTTGAAGAGCTTGCGGGCTACGGGCTGGCGGTCGATGTCGACACCGTATGCTCCGGCTTCGTTTTCCACCTGCATCATCACCACGGTATGGTGCGTGTCGGTCTCCTTGATGTGTTTCATCAGCTGGGCAAACGCTTTGGCATCGGCTTTCCATGAAGCCTCGAAGAAAGGCGAAAGGATATTCTTGTAATAGCTTGCTTGGTCGGCGCCACCGGTCAGGCCTTCTATGCTCGGTCCTATCATTCTTGGAAAGCGCTGTTGGTCGCGTCGCACCCAAGCGGGGGCAAAAGAGGAGAGCCCGTTCTTGTAAGAGGCAAACCAAATGACGACAAGTTTCAGGTTGTTCTTCTCGGCTTCTTTAATCAGTCCGTCAATAAGCGAGTAGTCGTATTTCCCTTCTTGTGGTTCGAATTGCTCCCACGATATGCTTGCGATGGCACTGTTGAGCCCCAGCTGTTTACATTTGGCAAGGCTTTCTGCGGCATAAGAGATGGAAGAAGACGAACTGTTGCCCAGCTCGCCGCACAAAAGCAGCATGGGTTTGCCGTCAACCACCAGTTGCGTGGCATTGCCGTTGTTTTTCAGATGCGGTTTGTTCGATGGTTGTGCACTTGCTTGGGCGCAGCATAAGGCGCAGACAGCGACGAGCACTGCGGTTTTTAAGTTATTGATGATATTCATAAAATATTGTGGTTATAATAATGACAATTGAAGTATGATGTGTTGCTCTACTGTCAAATTTTGTCAGAAGTTCAGTTTATCACTATACAGGTCTTCATCGAATGTTCGTTTAAGTTTAAAATTTACCGTTTGACGGATGTCTTTCGCTGATGCGGCGAAATACGCATGGTAGGTTCCTTTATCTGCTATCCAATGTTGTGATTGTTCATCAAATGAGCTGAGCATATAAATTGGTAAACGCATCGTTACTGTTTCGTCCTCTCCTGGCTGTAGCAATTTGGTTTTTGTGAAGGCTTTCAACTCTTTCTGAGGTTTGACCAATTCTCCTTGGGGGGCTGAAATATATAGTTGTACTACTTCTCGGCCGGCGTATTTGCCAGTATTCCTGATAGTGACGGTCGCAATGAATTCTTCTGTCGATGGAACGATTGTAGCATGTTCATATTTAAATGATGTGTAAGATAGTCCGTAACCGAATGGGTAGGATACGGCAATATGATTAGTATCAAAATATCGATAGCCTACATAGATACCTTCTGCATAATTCGTATAGTGGATGTTCTTTACCGGTTTGTCGTTTTCAGGCAGACGCTTTTTACCCAAAAAACCATGTTGCGCCCAGTCCCAATCATAGTTCTCATCCAGTGGAAAATTATCGTATGCAGGAGAATCTTTCAGTTTAGCGGGAAAAGAAACTGTGAGTTTGCCAGAGGGAGATATTTTTCCACCCAGTATGTCTGCAATGGCAAATCCTTTCTCCTGCCCGCCTTGCCAGGCACATAGGATTGCATCGGGTAATTCTTTCCATGTAGAGGTCTCTATGGGTATAGCAATGTCGAGGACAACGATGACCTTTTTGCCCACAGTATGATAGGCTGTACAAACCTTACTAAGTAACTCTTTTTCTCCTTGAGTAAGTTCAAAATCAATCGATCCGCAGTCTTTGCTTTCACCTGCTCCTTTGCCTAACACAATGACAGCGTAGTCATTACTCCTTGATTGTGCTTTCAAGTCGTTGTTTTCGAATTTCAGTTCCTGTATGTCCGGAGTCGCTTTAAACATTGTATATATCATGCCTCCCTCTGTAAGTTGTACTTCCTGAGCAGTCGTATCGATACCCAAATATTGCTTGTAGGTGTTGGCCAGAGTTTTGTTGACTTTGAATGATGCTACAGAAAGTCCGTGTTGTAACCCTACTTCACGATTATTCAGACTATAAGCAGCATTACCATAAAGGGCTATTTTGCTCCCGGCAGACATAGGCAAGGCGGCGTTATTTTTTAGTAACACCATTCCTTCTGAGGCAACCAGACGTGCTACGGTATGGTGGGTTTGCAGATCGGGAGCATTGCTAAAAGTATAATGGTTAAAGGCTGGTGTCTTCACAATATACTGCAAAATACGTTTCACATTTCGGTTAAGCACCTCTTCTTTCATGCTTCCATTTTTTACGGCACTTATAATGGCATCCCGTTGTATGGCATAGCCCGGCTCAACGATATCATTTCCTGCCTCAATCTGTTTTGCTCCATCCATGCCGGCATCCCAATCGCTCATCACAATCCCCTTGAAGCCCCATTCTCGGCGCAGTACATCTTCAAGAAGCCATTTGTTTTCCGAAGCATATACACCGTTGATTTTATTATAGGCAGACATTACCGTCCATGGCGAAGATGTCTTAACTGCTATTTCAAAACCTTTTAGATAGATTTCCCTCAAGGTTCGCATTGATATTTTGGCATCATTGATTTTGCGTGCTGTTTCTTGGTTGTTGGCTACAAAATGTTTTATCGATGTACCAACACCTTGACTCTGTACACCAGTTATATAGGCGGCTGCTATCCGCCCATTGAGAACAGGATCTTCTGTGAGATACTCTGCTGTACGTCCACAGAGTGGAAAACGCAAAATATTCATCGCCGGAGCAAGAATGGTTGCCACATTATACTCCTTGCACTCATTCCCTATACATCTACCCATTGTTTGTGCAGCTTCTATATCCCATGAACAAGCCATGAGTATTGGTGATGGGAATGCTGTGATTGGGAATTTTAGAGTGGAACCTTTACGTGTTTCTTTGATTCTAAGCCCCGATGGCCCATCAGCAAGATAGGTTTGGGGAAAACCGAAACGGTCCATTCCTGCAACTCCTCCTGTGGCACCTGCTATCCCCTTACCTGTATCGCGGAAGAAAGTTCCTACTCCACAGCAGAGGGTTGCTTTCTCTTCTAGATTCATAGCTTGTACCACTTCATCGATATTTTGAGATGATAGCTGTAAAGAATTTTGGGCAATTGCAACCTCGCCCATGATTATACTCAGGCCAATTAGTAAATACTTATGCATTGATGATAATGAGTTGAAGTATTTCATATTCTTACTATTCATTTTTCTTTTATATGTATTAGTTAAAAACACTTTTTTATTCAGTTCAGTCATTTAAAGTCTTATTTTGAACCGATGGCTACCGGCTTTCAGCTGTTGTGCCCTTATCGTGTCATTCGACTTCGTGAAAGAAGCGCCGACGGGCAATTGTACTTTTGCCGTCGTGTTGGCGGGAATGGTCACGCGCAAGGTTACGTTCTTGTTGTCCCGTATCTTCCATTCCGACACAATCTTTCCATAGACCGATTCGTATTCTCCTTTGGCCGAGGTGAGCCTACCGGTGGTATCGAACACGGGACTGATGATGATTTCCTTGTATCCCGGTGCTTCCGGAGTGGTGTTGATACCGGCCATGGCCCTGTACATCCATTCGGCAACGGCGCCGAAGGAGTAGTGATTAAATGAGTTCATCTTCGGGTCGCTCTTGTCGCTGTCCCAATGTTCCCACCATGTCGTTGCTCCCTGCCTGACCATGTAGCCCCATGAGGGAAAGGTTTCGTTGGTCAACAGGCGATAGGCAACGTCGGTCCGCCCGTTTTGGGAGAGGGCAAACAGCAGTCGAGGCGTACCCAAGAAGCCGGTTGTCAGGTGCCATTGGTTGGCTTCGATGGCTTTCACCAATTTGTCGGTGACAGCTTTCTTCAAGTTGTCGGGTATCAGTCCTGCATATAGTGCGAGAGCATAGCAGGTTTGGCTTCCGGAGCCAACGGTTCCGTCGGCCTTTACGAAGGTTCTTTGGAAAGTCTTTGCGATGCTGTCGTGCAAGGCCTCGTATGCTGTTGCTTCGGTGGTGTGTCCTGTGGCTTGGGCCATCTGTTTCATCATCTCGGCCATCATGGCCCATAGGGAATTACTGATGATACCGTTTGGCGTGGTCTTGTCGATACACAGCCAATCGCCCAGATACCCGCCATCACGATTGTAGCCCTTGCTGTTGCGAATCACGTAGTTCATGAAGTGGGTCATGGCCTGCCAGTTCTCGGTGATGATGCTTTTGTCTCCAAACTGCATCCATGAGCTCCATGGAACAATGACGGCAGCGTCTTCCCAGCCCGGCGAACCGTTCTTGCGGTTGTTCATTGGCACGGCAGGCGCCGTGTTGGTAACGCCTCCCTCGGTAGTCTGTTCGTCTTTGATATCGTTCATCCATTTATGGGTGAATGATGCAATGTCGAAGTTGTAGCTGCCCGTTCGCCAGAATACTTGTCCGTCGCCGGTGTACCCCAGTCTTTCGTCGCGTTGCGGACAGTCGGTAGGGACACTGATGAAGTTGCCGAGCTGCCCCCAGATGCCCAATGAATACATGCGGTTCACAATATCGCTCGAGGTTTCAACGCGTCCGGTCTTGTTGCCTACCGAACTCAATACGAGTGCGGTGACATCATTGTCCGAGAGAACGCCGGGATAGCCAGAGACTTCGATGTATCTGAAACCGTGGAAAGTGAAATGCTGTCTGTAGGTCGCTTCTCCGCCTTTGAGCACATAGCAGTCTTTCGCAGTTGCATTGCGCAGATTGTCGGTGTAGATGCTGTCAGGGGTTGCAAGTCTTTCTGCAAATCTCATGACAACAGCAGTCCCGGCTTCTCCTTTCAATCTCAGTTCGGTTATTCCGGCAAGGTTCTGTCCCATGTCTATGATCCAACGGTTGTCAGGAGTCTTGTGTATATGCTTAGGGCTTAGCCGTGTGAACGCTCTGACGGGTGCAGTGTTCTGCGGAGACAGTCTTGTATAATCGTTGCCCATAGGCTCGGCGTAGCGCCAGTGAACGTCGTTAAAAGAAGGTTCGTTCCATTTCTCTTGCTCAAGACGGGCGTCATAATATTCACCCGAATAGATTTCCGACTTCAATATTGGCGATATAGCAGTTTTCCAAGAGCCGTCGGTTGGAATCGTAACCGTTGTTCCATCGGTGAAAGTCACGTGAAGTTCTGCGATGAGCTTGTTGGATTGCCCCTCAAACAAGTCGTTCTCGCCGTTCCAACCCAGTGGACTTCCATACCAACCGTCGCCAAGTAGAGAACCGATTGCGTTTTCTCCTTCGTGCAGCAATCTTGTGACATCATACGTCTGGTAGATGATGCGTTTGTTATAGTTGGTAAACTCCGGCGTGAAATAGTCTTCTCCGGTTCGTTGTCCGTTGACGAACATCTCGTAGCTTCCAAGTGCAGTTGCATAGAGGCGGGCCGCCTTGATAGGTTTGTTCAAAACGAAGTTCTTTCGGAGCAAGATGGCCGGGGCCACCAGCGGCCCGGGGTTGAGTCCCATTCTTGGGTCGTCGAGTGTGCAGGACACGGTTGCCGTTTCCCAGTTGGACGCATTGTCGGGCCGGCACGCCCATTGTCCTTCCGATGTGGGATAAGTTCGGCGTTCTTGATGGTCTTCTACGACCAAGATTCCTGCGAAACCTGCATAACTTCCCGACAAGGTTTTCCGCGTGTCGCGGGTGAATGATGCCGTGCGGGCAGCATTCACTTTCACCTCGATGTTGTTTTCTCCTTTATGAAGATAGGGAAGGAGGTCTTGGCGTTCGAAAGATTGCCAACCTTTGTCTTTCTTATCGATGACGGCACCGTTGACGTAGAGCTCATAATCCCCGCGCACGGTCGTCTGTATGTATGCAGTCTGTGGAAGATGTTCGATGTTCAATGTCTTTCTGAACCATGCAATCGTCTTTCTTGGCACATCAAAAGCATTCTGAGCGGGCAGCCATATCCACTTTATCTGTTGCAAATCGGCACTCCCTATAGCATCGGTATGCCCGATCCATGTTGCGCTCCATTCGGTTGGAGTGAGCATGGATGTTTCAAAGAACGTTGGTTTTGACCATTTAGAAAGGCGTCCTTTGTTATCCCATATGCACACTTTCCACCAATAGGACCGGCGGGGTTGTAGTTTCTGTCCTTGATAGAGAATGGAAACTGATGTTCCACCTATCGTCTTTCCACTGTCCCAAACATCAGCCCGACCTTTATTCAACTTCTCTTGCGACGTAGCCACGAGTATCCGGTAGGCTGATTGGAGCCAGCCTTTCTCTTTTGTCTGTGTCTTCCATGATAGATTTGGAGTCGATGCAATGCATAATGGCGTCGTCTGATAGTTGCAACGCAGGTCTACAGGTATAGCATTTGCAGGTTGTGAAGCTGCCTGCTGTGTTCCAAAGAACATGCCTGCGGCTATCATGGCAAGACATGTGCGTAACTTGGCGCATGCCTTGTATAAAGGTTTCGTTGTCTTTATTTGTTCCATACGAAATGTGCCTCTTTAACGTCATCGGAATTGGTACCGATATAGAGATTGAACAATCCGGGTTCCCAGTCGTAGACGAGATGATGGTTGTAGAACTTCAACGCTTCGGGGGTAATATTGAAGGTAATCTTCTTGGTTTCACCCGGGGCGAGCATGACCTTTTGGTAGTCCTTCAGCTCCTTCACGGGGCGCGTTATGGAAGCCACAGGGTCGTTGATATAGAGTTGGACGGTCTCTTCTCCACTATATTTCCCGGTATTGGTAACGGATATGCTGGCCGTGATATGTTTCTTTGCACCGTTGACAATCGTGTCTGACAATACGATATCCCCATAGCGGAACGTAGTGTAGCTGAGTCCGTAGCCAAAGGGGAATAGCGGACTGTTCATTTCATCAAGATATTTGGATTTGAATTGTCCGCGGTCTCCGTCTTTAAAAGGTCTTCCTGTGTTCTTATGATTGTAGTAAATAGGTATCTGTCCTACGGAACGCGGGAAGGTCATCGTTAATTTCCCTGATGGATTGTATTTCCCCGAGAGCACATCGGCTATGGCATCGCCAGCCATCGTGCCCGGTCGCCATGCCGCGATGATGGCATCGGCATGAGGAATGATGTCGGTCAGTACCATGGGACGGCCACTTAATAATACCAAGATAACAGGCTTCCCCGTCTTTTTCAGTGCCTTTAGCAGTTCTTTCTGGCAGGCCGGCATGGAAATCTTTGTCATGGACCTTGCTTCTCCTGACAGCCATCTTGATTCTCCAAGGACGGCAACGACCACATCGGACTGATGAGCGAGTTCTACGGCCTCGGCTATCATCTTTGCTTGTTGTGCACTGTCGAAAGGTTCAAAGCTTTTCAGTGCGGGATCATCATTCATGTAAGTTCCGACAGCGGTCTTTACCTCGCGAAATTGCTTCTTCATGCCAGCCACGATGGAGACAACGCTGTCAATAACACCATCGGGCGACCACATGCTGAGCATTTCAGCCTTGTTGTCAAGGAACGGGCCAATCAGTGCTACACGGCTATCGGGCCGCAAGGGCAGTGTCTGTCTCTCGTTCTTCAAAAGAACCATGGCCCGTTGTGTTGCTTCCCGGGCTACGGCTTTATGCTCTTTGCTCAGAATGACCCGTTCGGCAAGTCCTTTCTGATAGCCTTTATAGGGGTCGTTGAAGAGGCCTAAGTCGTATTTCACTTCCAAAACTCTACGACAAGCCCGGTTGATGTAGCTTGTATCAATGTGACCTTCAGTAACGAGTTTTTCCATAAACATGCTATAGCATTCGCTTGCCATGTCCATGTCGGTTCCTGCCTTGATTGCTTTTTCGGCAGCTTCTTCATAGTCGGCAGCCACACCATGGGGTATGAGTTCCTGAACGGCATTATAGTCTGTCACCATAAAGCCTTTGAACCCCCATTGATTACGCAGCAAATCCGTGAGCAACCATTTGTTGGCCGTGGAGGGTATGCCCTCGACATCGTTGAATGAAGTCATGACACTTCCTGCCCCGGCTTCCACAGCTGCTTTATAAGGTGGCAGATAAACGTTGTACATGGTGACTCTGCTCATGTCGGTTGTGTTGTAATCGCGGCCAGCTTCTATTGCTCCATACATTCCGAAATGTTTCACACAAGCTAAAAGAGAAGTAGAGGCATCGAGATTTTCCCCTTGATAGCCTTTTACCATGGCGCGTGCAATGACACTTCCTAAGTATGGATCTTCGCCGGATCCTTCCATAACTCGGCCCCAACGAGGGTCACGGGTAATGTCAACCATGGGCGAATAGGTGTTGTTATAGCCAATGGCTGTGGCTTCTATGGCAGCTATTCGCGCTGTCTTTTTGATGAGTACGCTGTCCCATGTGCACGAAAGTCCAAGGGGAATGGGGAATACGGTCTTGTAACCATGTATGATATCAAGGGCAGAAAGCATGGGTATTTTCAATCTCGTCTGCTCTGCAAATGCCTCTTTTTCTCGGATACTTTCTGCGGTTCCTCTTAATGAAAGAACGTTTCCGGCAGTTCCATCCTTTAGTTTTTCCAAGGCTCTTTTTGTTTTGAAGGGTCCGGTTCCGGCGGTAGGCGTGACGAGATTGAGCTGTGCGATTTTTTCTTTCAGGGTCATGCGGGCCATGAGAGAGGAGATGAAGTATTCTTTTTCTTTGTGTTTTTTCTTATTCAATGAAGATATTGAAGCAGTCATTGACAGGCAAAGGCAAAGGACTGAAGATAAGGATATAATACGTTTCATGATGATACAATATTATGTAATGGATATTGATATTTCACTTTTAGAGAAATACTGTGCGAAGTTATTAGGTTTTTACACTGGTACAATGAAATTTTATTTTCGTTGATATGTTGCTTTTACAAATGGCGCATGGATAAGGTAGTCAATACTGATCTTCAAGCCTTCTTCCATACTCTTGCTTGCTTGTTCCAGCTCCACAATCGGATATTCAAGACCTGCTGTGTGGGCATTACGGAAGATAGCATCAAACCCTACCATGCCGCTTTGTCCAATCTCTCTGTAGTCTTTAATGTGAAGAAGCTTGAAACGTCCTGGATATTTTTTGAAATAGGCTACAGGGCTTTCTTTAGCTAATACAACCCAATAGACATCCATTTCAAAGAAAACATAGTTGGGGTTAGTGTGCTGTAGCAGATAATCCATCATTTTTTCTTTACCTTCTACGAGTTGGAATTCGTGGGAATGATTGTGATAACCATATTTAATACCATTTTCTCTGCATAATTCTCCAATCGCATTAAGATAGTTACAGTATGTTTGGAGTTCTTTTATGGTTGCTGGTTTTCCTATAGTTGGAGTCACAATATACGACACTCCTACTGCCTTGTGGGCTTTTATACAATCTTTCCACCACATCATGGATTCACTGAAGTCTCCACTTTCCAATTCATTTTTCTTTAATGGTTTGGCACAATGAGATGATAACACCTGTAATCCGGCATGCTTAACGTCGAGTCTGAAGGTCTCCGGACTGCGACCATAGAATTTCCCATCCCCGACGTAGCAGGCAGCTTCAATACCTGTATATCCCATTTTGGCCAACTTCCTGAAAACCGGCATATAGTCATGGTTATAATTTCTGGTGACAAAACTGCCAATCTCATCTCGAAGAGAATATAGCTGCACGGCTATTTTCTTCTTTTTTGCTTTCTGGGCATGTACTATGGTTGGCACTATCAGTCCCATCGCCAATATCATCAGTAGAATAATTCTCTTTGTCATCTTCTTGATAAAAACAGGTATATGAGTTTTATTGAAAAATTGTCGTGTTGATAGAGTTTTGCATTCGTAAGTTATAATGCGTTTACCGTTCTCTGTTCAACCACGACAATTTTTCTGTTAAGACAAAAAAGTTTATTTGTCTTCTTTCACTTTGGTTCCGACAGCATCGAACATGTCCATCATAGAACCTTCAACTTTGTTGTCAGCTACTTTCTCGAGATAGAGGTATACATCGTAACCTTGTGCAACCCAATAGGCTGTGATTTTGTCATTTTTTACTTCTAAACGAGTAAACGGAGTTTCTTTTCCTTGGTCATCACAGGTAGCGCCGGTGATCTTACCTTCAGCATTCCGCTTGAACACGACTTTCATGTTAGAATCGCCATTGGGGGTTCCTTTGACGGTGATGTTCCATGTCCCGACGAAGAAACTACCTACTTCTTTGTTCTCTTGAGCATTTGCAGTAAAGGCTACGAAAAGTAACATGGCTGCGAGGATAAAACGAATCTGTTTCATAATTTTGTTGAATTAAAAGTTTGAATATTTGGTTTGTCAATGATTTTTTAGAACTTTATGTCTACTGTGAACTCAAATGTACGTGGGCGGATTGCGCTTGCGATGACAGTACGATTGATATAAGCTTCGTCCGTCTTTAGCTGGCTAGCTCCCTGCACGGTTCCTTTGGCTCCTCTTTGATTGAGGAAGTTGACAATTTGGAGCTTCAGATTCACGTTGCGGTTCACGCGATAGTCCAAACCGCCGAAGGTCTCCCACCATGCATTGTAGCTGAAGGCATTGGTGGGATTGCCATACTGCTTGCCGAAGTAACGGAGGCTTACCCATGCACGCATCTTTCGGTTCATGAATGAGTAGCTGGGGTCGATTTCCATCAGCACCTTTGACAGTTCCGGTATGACCTTGTTGTTGTAGGAATACTCCTCGTTGAACGCAGAATATGCGAAATGCTTGTATTGCGGGTTTTGCAACGTGAGTAGGAAGTGGATATTGAAATTCTTGAACGGGGTCGCAACAATGTCGGTAGACCAGCCGAAGGTTCGGATATTGTAGAATATAGGACTGAAATCAGCCTTCTCTGTCGGGTTCTTCGGGTTCTGAATGGTAGCCGCGGTGTAGCGGATGTTACGTTTCTCAATGCCAGTGATCTTGGAGACGATGCTCAGGTTCTTCAAGTTCCAGAAGATACCGGCGCCATAATTGATCACCTTTTGTTCGTAATTCATGGGCACCGTCGTGCGTGGGGCCGGGTCGCCGGCGGCGGCAATGGGGTTGCCGAGCGCATCTCGGTTGCTGTAGTCCCAATAGTAGTCCCACCAAGAATTGTAGGTGAGGTCGGCCAGCATACCGAATGTGCGGGTCAGCTTGACAACGGCGTTTGCTATGCCCACCTTGTTCCATTTGTTATTGAAGTTATGCTGGATATATGGAATGTTGCCGATGAATTCTTTCGATGAATAATAAGGAGAGTGGGTATCCTTGATGTTCTGATGTTCGATGCGAAGCCCAAAGCCCAAGTCGAGCCATTTGGCTGGACTGAAGTCGTCTGAAGCATAAAGTGCTATCTTCGAGAAGCGGTCGTTCGTGTAGCTTCCATAACTCTTGGCGGCCGACATCAGACCGTGGTCGTCGGTGAGCTTCATTGGACCCACACTCCAGTCGAGTAGCATTGGATTGGGCTGAACGGTTTGGAAGAACATACCACCGTAGGAAACATATTTACGAGCGTTCTGTTGGAAGGTAAGGCCCAGTCGGGTGCTGTGTATGCCGAATTTCTTTGTCAACTCGGAGCGCAGAACCCAATAATGAATCTTTGATTGCGGGATAATTTGGTTGTTCACCATCTGTACAGCACCCGTGTAAGGAGTGTTCGTTCCGAATTGGTTAAAACTCCAATGCTTGGCATCATATTGGTCTTTATCGTAGACACCGATACTGATAGGGAAGGTGATGGCCACAGGCGTGTTCATGTATTGCCACATGCCCGTATAGGTGAGTTTGTAACCTTTGTTGAATTTGTGCTCACCCGTGATATACAAGTTGTGAGATGTTGAGCGTCTGTAAGTGTCATCATTCAAATCTGCCCACTTGCTTTCCCCATTGAACGGCTCGATATAGGGGATTAAACCCGTGCGAAGCGAGTAAGAATCCTTGCCGATCTTAAAGTTCGGAAGTTCTTCCGTCTTCCCGTTTCCTTTATACAACACCGGGAAATAGTTGGAGATGGCAACACTTTTGGAATCAACCAATTTGTACAATACACGCACGTATCCATTCTTGTAGGTCTTTTGTAATGCCGCTTTGATCATTGATGTGCGCGACTGCCATGGCGTGTACATGTAATTGGTACCGTTGCCGCGTTCGAAGTCTTGATAAAGATTGAGCATATAGCCCCAGCCCCCCTTTGCCAAAGGACCCGTCAAGGTGACATCATAGCGTGAAGAACCGAAGCTGTTGGCATTTAATTGTGCATAACCTTTGAATCTGGAAGAGGCTTCACGGTCGGAAGATTGTACGGCATAGCCTACTTTACCATAGGTGAGGGCTCCTTCAGCAAATGACAATAGTCCCATTTTCGACAAACTTGTTCCATTTCGCCATGCATAAGTGGGAATAGTTGGCCAGAAGTAATACACAACAGGAACATCGTTCTCCAAGATAATGATGTCTCCAGAGAAGGGCAAACCTATGTTGACGTTTCGAGGTCCTTGGTTTCCCTCTGCATTCAGCATCACATTGCGGTTCTTTTCCTCTTTGTTGTTAAAATTGGTGGTGCTGGTTTGCACTTTCGTTGTGTCGCTTGTCGTCACTTGGGCATAAGCCTTACCGGTCGAGCCTGCCAAAATGCAGCAGAGACCACAGGCGAAAAGCATTCTCTTTTCTTTGTGCTTCATAATTTTGGTTGTTGTTTAAGTTATTTGAAATTTAGATTTCTGGCCCAAAGATATGTTGTTTTCCGTTACGAAATGTTCGTATTCCTTCCCCCGAGCAAAAGTACGTTCGGAATTGCTGATGAATTGGCGTTCGTATGATGTAGGAATTTGTAAGTCAACCTTTTATGTTGAATATCTGTTGAAATGATTTTTTTGGCTAAAAAACGTTCTTTAGGGATTTCCCCCGTTTCTTATAGGGAAAATATTCATGCAAGTTGCGTTTTAATGTTTATCTTTGCATCAAGATCAATAATCGATTTGAAGATGAAGAAGTTGGCGGTTTATGCAGTCTGTGCGACTTTGTTGCTTGGCAGTTGCGACAGTTACACGGGGACAGGTGCCTACGCGGGTGCTAATTTAGGGTCGATCTTGGGCAGTGCCATTGGCGGTATTGCGGGCGGGCCGCGTGGTTCCGACCTCGGAACGATTGTGGGAATGGCCGGCGGTGCGGTGGTCGGGGCTGCGATTGGGCAGGTGACCGAGGAGCGAAAGGCGGCTGAAATGGAAGCGTATCAACAGGAACGGGCGAGGCAAAATTACGAGCGTAAGATGTCGGAACGGCAGCAAGACAGTTCAAACAGCAGCTATCGGGAGTTGCCGTCTACCGACAGTGGTTTTGACGAATCCAATTCCGGCGATGACCGCATTGATGATTTTACCGGCAAAAGTGGGCGTTCCAGTGATGCAACCGAGACCGTTAACCCTGCCAATCCGACAGAGAAAACAACCTACACGCCCATTGTCGATATATGCAATGCACGCTTCTTGGACGGTAATGAAGATGGAGTAATCGAGCGAGATGAGCTTTGCACGGTGGTTTTCGAGGTGATGAACCGCGGCCAGCAGACCCTTTATGACGTTCAACCTGCCGTTATCGAGGCTACAGGCAATCGGCATCTGACGGTTTCTCCGGGTGTTCTTGTCGAGCAGATTGAGCCGGGCAAGGGCATTCGCTACACGGCTGTGGTGAAAGCAGACAATCGGTTGAAAGCCGGTAGCGCCAAGATTTGCGTATTGGTGCTGCAAGGTAGCCGGGTGATATCCAAGGTTTCAGAGTTCAATATACCGACAACATCCACCTCGGTCCACTAACACTCACCCAGACCCTTCCAAAGGGAAGGAGTCATATCTTGTGAGCTATCATACATAAATAGCTTAGAAACGTCTTCGTTAGGTCCACCGGTAGGCCAAAACTCCCTCCTTTTGAGAGGGTAGGGGGTGGGTTTTAGGCTTCAAAACATACCTTTCAACCTTTCAAAAACGCTGTTCCAGCGATTTTCTTTCTCTTTTTTGGCGGGTACAGGCTTGTTTCCTTTATCGGCTTCTTCAGGTTGTTTTGCCGGTTTTTTAGCTTGTTCTTGCTTCCTTTCGCTTGCTATTTCCTTCGCATTACGGTCCATTTTTTTCTTTACAACGCTCTCCTTGTTCTTCCAATCCTCAACGATGCTGTGGCCAGCTGTCGCCACTTCGAAGTCGATTTGAGGCAGGTTGACGCTGTCTTCGTCAAGATAAGGAACGCCTTTATTGTATTTTTCAACTACAACCGTAGCCACTCCGTTGGCCAATATGCCGAGTTCTTTGGCAGCAGCATACGAAAGGTCGATGATACGTCCACGTTTGAAAGGTCCGCGATCGGTCACTCTTACAACCACACTTCGGCCGTTTCCGGGGTTCTTCACTTTTAATAAGGTACCGAAAGGATAAGTGCGATGCGCACAAGTAAGGCTGTCATGATGCAGTCGTTCGCCGCTGGCAGTCCTCGCTCCCGTGGCCCTTTTCGAATAATATGAGGCTTTTCCTTGTTGCTGTTGCGCCAACAAGGACAGTGTAATCAATAGAAACGTGATGAATAATAAAGTTTTTTTGCAGTCCACAAGCATTCGGTTGGTTCGTAATCTGTTTTCAACTCTCGGCAAATCAAATTGACTTGCAAAGCCAACTTCCACATAATCAAACGATTGTGATGGCAGGCTGATGCTGCAAATATACGAAAAAAACCTAAAAGGTAAGCTTATGAAAAAGTGAAAAAATAAAAAAATGGCTTCCATTATGCCCTTCTTCGTGGGTCCAACCATGATAAAAAAGGCCGGTTACACAATCATGTAAGCCGACTAACAAGGCTGAATTGCAAATAACATGCGATATTATTTGCTTCATAACGAGAAGAATTTTATTTTTACAAAAATGTGTTTTAGAATATCATTTCTCAAAATATTATTTTCTAAAAAGATGGATTTTGTTGACAGAAAGAAAGAGCGAGTGAGGTCTCTGAAGACCATTCAGGTTGCAGAAAAGAAGTTTGTCGTCGTTTATGGAGGTGGCGTTTGGACAAATCGACGCTCATCAAATCTGTCCTCCTCGATATTGATGTCTAATGATGATGTTCATCTTGATTTTTAATGAGCCGCATTCGCCGCCAAACCCAATTGGGTATGCGTCGCCAAAGGGCCGTCACCATGCGCCAACGGCAGTCGATGATGCAGACGTGACGCTGCTTTTCTATTGCCTTTAAGATGTGTAGAGCCACCTTATCCGTGCGCATGAGCATCGGAAAATGGGACGTGTTGTCAAGCAAGGGCGTATCAACGAACCCCGGACGAATGTCGGTGAAGTGGATATTCAGCCGTTTGTTACCTGCCAACTGCTCCAAAGCCTGCAAGTAAGTGCTCTGCATGGCCTTCGTAGCACTGTAGGCCGGGGCCGGTCCCATGCCTTTTGTGCCTGCTATCGACGTGATGCAAGCGATGTGTCCGCCGCCGTTTAAGACGAAATAACGATAGGCTTCGCCCACCATTCTTGCAAATCCAAGGGCATTGGTCTGCATGGTCTTGAGTTCCGTTTCGGCCTGCAATTCGGGGTTCTTTCGCCCGATTCCGGCCGCATGGAAATAGAGGTCGAGCCCGCCCATGCGCTCAATGAACCGGCAAAGTGCCTCATCTGCGTGCGCATCGGTCACGTCAATCCGGGCCGTGAAGACACGTTCCGGAGCGCAATCCCGCAGATCTTCCAACTTTTCCACACGTCGTGCAGCCACGCCGACCGTCCATCCTTGCCCGATGAGGAGCCTTGCCACCTCATGTCCGATGCCGCTACTGGCACCCATTACGATTGCTTTTTTCATCTCAAAAGATAGGAATTGTCTGCGACAAAGATAAGAAAAATCAGCTGATAAAACATCGGTTGTCAAGCAATTCTATAAACTTTTATTTTTATACTCGTTTCTTTATCGGTGGTTTACCGCCATCTTTTATAGATACAACTCCATCAAGAACTGTTTTTTCTCCCATTTTCCCTTCGAACGGTGATGATCGTATCCCATCAACAGCATTATTTTACAATAAAAAAGCAGCCTTGAAATCACTTCAAGACTGCCTCTTCTCCTATTTAATAACTTAATACCATTTTCTAAAAAAGTGAGCGACACTTTCGCTCGTGTTATCCTAAATCCTCTTTTTTACCTAAAAAACCAATCCTATTTCAGCAAAACTAATCTTTAAACCTAAATAACTAAACCTAAATCTATATCATTAACCTAAACAATCTATTACCTTTTATGTCTTATTGACACTGCAAAAGTAATACATGTGCACGAACACACCAAATTAATTCAGCATATTTTGCACATTTTGGGCAACGTTTTGATTTATGTCAAGAAACCACCTTGTGTGCCCACCTCTATTTAGTTTTATTTACAACCCTGCGTGTTGTGGGCAGGTTTCAGCTCCTCCCCATTCCATCTTCCATAAAGCCCACGCCTATGTCTATCATTAAAGCAAGAGAAACAGGTGCAAGTTTTTCATTTCTAACACGGTCTTATCACTTTTTTAACTTAAAACATTTGGAATTCACCATGAAACTTATTTACCTTTGCACTTGAATTAGAGTTATAAATTAATTAAGTAAAAAGATTATGAAAAAATTATTGATGACTTTGGTTGCGGCTTTTGCAGTTGCAATCAGCGCAAACGCACAAGTTTATGTAGGTGGTGGCTTCAGTGTTCAAGGCAATGACGACGGCAATACGACCACAACAACCTACAAATTCCTGCCGGAAATCGGTTACAACTTCAACTCTGACTGGGCTGCCGGTGTTATGTTTGGTTGGGAAGGTCAGACAAAAGGCCATGCAAAATCCATCGAAATAAACCCATACGCACGCTATACTTTCGTGCATACGAAGTACATTAACGTGTTCGTGGACGGCAGTTTGGGTTACGGTCATGTCTATAATGCTGGTAACGACATCGACACTTGGTCGGTAGGTGCACGTCCCGGCATCGCTGTTAACTTGAATGAGCACTTATCTTTTGTTTCTCACGTCGGTTTCCTTGGCTGGCAGCAGCGCAAGAACAACAATACGAGCGGCAAGGTCAGCAAGTATGGTTTGGATCTTGATGGAAACAACATTGCTTTCAGCCTTTATTACAACTTCTAAAAGACATCTTAGACTCCGATTCGATAGCGTGCATTCCATGTGGATGCACGTTTTTTGTTACGTTTTATCACGAAAGTTCTTGCTGATATAGCCGTCTTTAGGCCACAAAAAAAGAGAAGCACGCCGCGCTTCTCTTTCTGTTTTTCCCTCGGAAACAATGGTCGTCACTTGTTGTGCTTGTAATATTCCAAGCCCAACTGTACGTTTTTCTTCAGTGCATTCGATGAATACGTGGCCCCAGTGACGCCGTCAACGTCCATTTTCTCAGCCTTTGAGACGCTGATGCCATTGAATTGCGTCAGCAAAGTCTTTGCCTTATCGAAGAATTTTGGGGTCTCTCGATTGGGAAGCGCCTCAATCTTGACGATCTTGTTCTTCTCAATATAAATCTTTACCGGCGTGCTTCCCTTGAAGCCTTTCACGTTCTTGCCCAACAAATTGGTGTTGATGATTGTCGTATCTTTCTCTTTTGTCATGATATTGTCGGCAGGCATCGCACCCATCATGGCCGTTACCATGGCACAAACCGTGAAGGTTGTAAGTATTCCATTGACTTTTTTACTCATATTCAATCTTATAGAAGGTTTTAAAACGGGTTCAAAGGTACGCAAATTTAATGGAAGCTGCAGCGCATGCCCGCCAATAATTAGTTTATTTTAACGGGCACCCGCAAGCCAAAACAAGTCTTTTTAAGCTTCCATCAGCCCTCAACGATGATTGGTTTGTACTTCGGAACGAGCATTTTCATCATACACCAGCCCGCAAGATAGGCTACGGCACAGATGCAAAAGACAATCATGTAGCCCGCAGGTTTGCCATCGAAGCCCATGAAAGAGAAGGCCTTGCCCTGCGCTTCAGCGTAAGTAAAGAGCATACCCGAGCCTTTATTAATCATAAACGAGCTGATTCCGCCTGCCATTGCACCGATACCTGTAATCGTAGCTATCGTTGATTTGGGGAACATATCGCCTATTGTTGAATAGAGATTTGCTGACCATGCCTGATGACCTGCACCCAAAAGACCGATGATTATGGCTGGCCACCAAGGGCTGAATGCACCCATTGGCTGTGCAAAAAGGCCCAAAACGGGGAAGCAAGCAAATATAAGCATGGCGCGCATACGGCCGATATAGGGATTCATTCTTTTCTTATCAACGAAATAAGTGGGCAGGTATCCGCCGCAAATGCTTAGCACCGTACAGATAGCATAGAGCGTAAAGACCAGCATGATGGCCATCTCGGAGTCGCTCTTGTAGCCATATTGATCGGAGAAATAGGCCGGAGCCCAGAACAAGAAGAACCACCATACGCCGTCGGTCATAAACTTTCCGACAATGAAAGACCACGTTTGACGATACGAAAAACACTTCATAAAGCCGATGGTCTTCTCTTTTTCTTCTTCCACGGCAGTCTCAATGGTCGCGAGGTCACGGTCTTGTTCGATGTAACACAGCTCAGATTTGTTCACTCTTTTGTTGCGTTCGGGCCTGTCATAGAGCCATATCCAAAGCCCCATCCACACATATCCCAGCACACCGATAATGATAAAGGCCATCTCCCAGCCCCATGCACGGGCCATTAAGGGGATAGTTGCCGGCGCAGCCAAGGCACCTACCGACGCTCCACTGTTGAAAATGGAAGTCGAAAAAGCGCGGTCTTTCTTCGGAAAGTACTCGGCTGTCACCTTGATGGCTGCAGGGAAGTTGCCCGCTTCGCCCACCGCAAGAATCAATCTGCACGAAAGGAACAGCCAAACACTAATGGTTGCAATGGCAACGGCGGCGTCGCTGCCAGCCTGAACCAGCCGTAATGCCTCGATACTTCCGTAACCTTCCAGCTGCATGGCTACCCAACCGCAGCCGGCATGCATCACTGCGCCCGTCGACCACACGAAGATAGCAATGAGATAGCCCTTCTTCGTGCCCATCCAGTCAATGAATTTGCCAGCGAAGAGATTGGCTATGGCATAGAAAATCGAGAAGAGTCCCGTGATAGTTCCATAGTCATCGTCGGTCCAATGAAACTCCGGAGCGATGAAATCTTTCCATGTCAACGACAGAACCTGACGGTCCATGTAGTTGATTGTCGTAGCCACGAAGAGCAATGCACAGATAACCCAACGAAAGTTCGACATCTTTGAAGTCTGTATGCTTGCCACTTTTTTTCCTTTTATGGGTTATTTCAAAGTCGGAATCTTCACGACCTGCATGTCTGTATAAATGAGGTTTTCGCCTGCCATTCCCCAAATAAAAGTGTAGTTGCTGGTTCCTGCGGCGCAATGAATGCTCCATTGCGGCGAAATCACAGCCTGTTCGTTGTTCAACCAAATGGGTCTTGTCTCCTGAGGTTCGCCCATCACGTGGAGAATCTTCTGACCTTCGGGTACATTATAATATAGGTATGTCTCCATTCTGCGCAGATGTGTGTGGGCAGGCATGGTGTTCCAAACCGACCCTTCCTTGAGTTCTGTGATGCCCATCTGCAACTGACAGGTGCGAACACCGGCCACTCCGTCGATGATCATCTGATGAATCACGCGGTCGTTGCTCTCTTTCAGCGAGCCGGCCTTGATGTTGTTGGCCTCTTTCAGGGTCACTTTCTTCGTCGGATATGACTGATGTGCGCAGGCACTGTTCATGTAGAACTTGGCCGGGTGCGCCGCATCTGCGCTCGAAAGCACGATGTCTTTGTTGTTCTTATCGTCGGCCCTGCCCACATAGAGTGCCTCTTGGAACCCCAATTCATAGGCTTTTCCGTCGATGGTCACCGTACCTTTACCGCCGATATTGATGATGCCGAGCTCGCGATTGTCGAGTAATCGCTGTTTATCCTGCGGCTTATCGGTGTGCAAAGGAGCGATGCTTGTCAGGCGAATGGGGCTGTTCACAGGCTCTGCCCCACCGATTAAGAACCGGTCATACATGCTGTAGACCCAGTTGACTTCGCCGGGTGAGAAGACTTTCTCTATGGCAAACTCCTTCCGAAGCCGCTCCGTGTCGTAGTGTTTTGCATCTTCCGGGTGGTTTGCCCACCTCACTTCATAATTCGTTTGTGCCATACTGATGGTTGCAGTAAGCCCGAAGGCCAAGGTTAATAATGTTTTCTTCATGTCTATTTGTTGTTTTTTTCGCTTGCAATAATCTGTCGGCGGTTGAACAATAGCAGGGCTATCGTCACCAAACTCAGCAGGGCCATGCCCACATACTCCAGTGATTCCGTGCACTTATAGATGACCCATCCGAAGAGACTTGACGCAAAATCGAGCGCACCGCCAGAGAAACCGTCAGGTATATGGGCTGCTTTATCGCCCGTAGCTGCATAAACCGAGGCCGCAGCTTGGGTGAAAGCGGGAGCCATATCAGTGACAAAATAGAGGCCGAAAACAAGGGTAACGAGTCCGATAACGAATGTTCTTACGACGTTACCTTTCGTATATGGCAACACAATCGGGAAGAGATAGAACATTCCGGCCAATGAAGCTAAGGGCAGAAATTGGTTACCCGGCAGGAAAACGGCCAGTGCCAAGATGGTCGGAATGAGGAAAAGTGAGACGACAAGTGTCGTAGGATGGCCGATAACCAAGGCGGGACTCATGCCGATGAAGACCTTTTTACCGTCGAACTTACGGCTGACCAACTCCTTTGTTTTCTCCGAAATAGGCATCAATCCGTCGATAAACAGCTTCGTAATACGCGGTATCAGCTCCATAACGGCACCCATAATAACTCCCAAAGCAAGCACATTCTTCACGATACCCATCGTGGCATCGGTCGCCGTTATAGTGGGGTCTGCCTGCTGAAGTTCCTTCAAATAGCCGCCGAAATCGGTGATATGGCCGGCCTCACCAAACAAAGCTATCAGTCCACCTACAATGACTCCGAGCACAAGAGGGTCGCCTAACTCACCGAACTTTCGCTTTAATCCCTCGGCATCTACGTCAAGTTTGTTGAAACCGGGTATCTTTTCCAATACCTTATTGATGAGTATTGCGAACGGCATAAAGCTCTGACAGAACGGTTGGGGAATGGAAATGCCTTCCAAATCATAGTATTTCTGGAAGCGATCTGCCGTCAAATCGGCGCAAACAAGGGTGATCATGTAGCACACAATGGCTGCAAAATAGCCCCAAAGTAGGCTCTCTCCCATCACAAAATAGGCCACTGCGCCAATGAAAGCATAGTGCCAATAGTTCCAAAGGTCAATGTTAACGGTGCGCGTTGTCTTTGTTATGAGCATCAAGAAGTTGATGCCTAAGCAGATAGGAATAATCAAAGCACCCACCGCAGTGTTGTAGGCTACGGCCGCAGCTGCAGGCCATCCCATGTCAAAAACCTTGAGTTGAAGATGATAGAAATCGGAAATTGAACTCAAAGGACTGTTGAAATTCGTCGTCAACAGGGCCGTGACGACACCCAATCCCACAAATCCCACGCCCACATACAAGCCCGATCGCAGGGCTTTTCCAAAGCGCATACCGATGCAAAGACCAATGATTGTGAAGAGAATGGGCATCATCACGCTAGCTCCGAAGCTGATGATGTAGCTGAAAAACTGTTCCATTTTTAGATTATTCGATTGAAATTGTAGATTTGTTCTTATTGTTTTCGGCGATTTTCGCACGATGGTTACAAAGGTAGGAAAACTTTTTCAAAATGCAACACAAATGAAATGTTAGATTTCCTTAAACATGATTGCAACGCAATCTCAATGCATGAATTATCTTGACAAAACCGCTTTCCTGTTTGCTTCGGTTTTCATTACGCCCTCTTTTGGGCCGAAATACGCGCGTTTTGAGTAGGATATGTAACGCGTTATATACCAATCTGTTACCTTTTTTCGCGCATATTTCCGCATAACATAACTGCAATAAAAATGTAGGGACGCACGGTTCGTGCGTCCACTCAAGGCGAACGGCTCGCTATCTCAGCTATATTGCGCGGCAATCTCAGCCATTTCACCGTGCAATATGGCCCATATTACCGCGCGAAATGGCTGAGGTTGCGAAGCCAAATAACCGAAAACGGCTGCAAAAATCAACGGAACGGCAAGAAAAGAACCGCTATTCGGGCTTTCCATTTCTATTTGATGGCTCCCCGAAGGCCTGTTTTTTGGTTAAGTTTATTTACAAAATCGGGACGTTGCGAAGCGAAAGTAAGCCGCCGTGAGGGGCCGGACGGCTTGGCTGAATACAGCTTATAGGCGCATGATATGTGGTCCGTTGCGTGACGATGTGGCGCGTTCTTTGGCGAAAAAGAATATTTTATGTAACTTTGTCCAGCATAAACTATATAATAAGGTAGAATGAATACATTGCAAACAAGACACACCATCAGGAAGTATACGGCCAAAGACGTGGACGAAATGCTGCTCAACAGACTGCTGGAAACGGCGGAACGGACGCCCACAATGGGTAATCTTCAACTCTATAGTGTCGTCATTACGCGCAGCAAAGCGGTGAAAGAGCAATTAGCTCCGGCCCATTTTAACCAGCCAATGGTGACAGATGCGCCCGTTGTTCTGACCATTTGTGCCGACTACCGACGTACAACCGTGTGGGCAGAGCACCGAAATGCGACGCCGGGTTACGCCAATTTCCTCTCGTTTATGAATGCCACGACTGACGGTTTGCTCTATACACAGACGCTTTGCAACCTTGCCGAGGCTGAAGGATTGGGCACTTGCTTCCTCGGAACAACGCTTTATATGCCCCAAATCATTATCGATGTCCTGCAATTGCCGCGACTTGTGTTTCCCGTTGCAACGATAACGATGGGTTGGCCGGCCGAAAATCCGATGCAGACCGACCGTCTTCCGCTGCGTGCCATGGTGCATCAGGAAAGGTTCGAGGACTATACTGCGGAGCGTATCGACGACTTTTACCGCGCAAAAGAGGCCTTGGAGGTAAACAAAAACTTTGTGGAAATCAACCGAAAGGAGACACTTGCGCAGGTGTTTACCGACATCAAATACACGAAAAAAGACAATGAGGCCATGAGCAAGAGCCTGCTTGAGGCCTTGCATCAACAAGGTTTTCTTTAAAATCCATTCATTTTGCGCGTCTATCGACGCCAAAACAAACGGCTATTCAACAAAAATCGAATGATGAATTTATTTTGGGCTGCACTGTTCCTGCTGCTTCCGGTGGCCGGACAATACTATATTTCCGTCAGAGTCTGGCAATTATTGCCGGCAATCCCATTGCTTCGGACTTCCGTTGTCGTTCTGATGGCATTGTCATTCATCGGCTTTTTCGTCGCCATGAGCGGACTTTTGGACAAACTTCCGCTGGGTTTGGCCTCGTTCATCTACGAAGTGGGCACCTCATGGCTCGTCATTCTGCTCTATATGGTGATGCTTTTTGCCGTGCTCGACCTTGGTGCTGCCGTCGGAATCATACCGCGCTCGTTCCTCAAGGCCAGTGTTCTGGGGAGCATCTCGGTCACTTTGCTGCTCACAGTTCTTTTTACTTATGCCTATTTTCACTACGACGACAAGCAACGGGTAGAGCTTACGCTTGCTTCGAAAGACAAATTGAGTCGCAACATGACGTTGGTGATGGTCAGCGACCTTCATTTGGGCTACCACAACCGCCGAAGTGACTTGCATCGCTGGCTGGAACGCATCAAAAACGAGCGACCTGACGCTATACTCATAGCCGGTGACCTCATTGACAGGACCATAAAACCGGTCAATGAAGAGCATTCTGCCGAGGAGTTCCGCCGCTTGGGCATTCCTATTTTCGCTGTTTTGGGCAACCACGACTATTATACGGGCGTCAATGTCGACAAGGTTTTCTGCCAACAAGCCGGCATTCAGTTGCTTCAAGACAGTGTTGCCTATTTCAAAGACATTGCCATCGTGGGACGTGATGACCGCACCAACAAACGTCGCAAGCCACTTAGTCGGCTCATGGAGGGCATCGACCGTCGCAAATACATTATAGAACTGGACCATCAGCCCTATCATTTGGAAGAAGCAGCGCTGAACGGCGTTGACTTTCAGCTTGCCGGACACACGCATTATGGGCAGGTTTGGCCGATAAACTGGATTACCAAAGCCGTCTATGAGGACGCGTTCGGCCCCCTGACCAAAGGAAACACGCGCTATTATGTCAGCTCTGGCCTCGGTATATGGGGCGCGAAGTTCCGCATCGGCACGCAATCTGAATATATTGTGGCTAAGATTAGATAGCGATTTCCTAAAAATCAAATCGCTATCTCAAAAGAAAAACGACCGACCATTCAGCATTTTCCGCTTGATGGTCGGTCGTTTTATTGGTGACTCGCATGGGGTCGGTGGTAACACAATATGGGATCAAGATGGTTGCGTTGAGTGGCAGGTAGCGTAATATGTTTGTAATCAGCAAAGTACACTACTTTTTTGAGAACGATGGTAAGACTGATTTTATCAAGTGGTAACACATTAGTAACACAAATACCTCATTGGTAACACATTTTTGACCCGCAATGCCATTTAGTTATATAGCACATGAAGAAGAAATCTGCCGTTAATTAAATCAAAGATCATTGTCTGGAAAAAAGTCTAAATGAAGCTCCTTTGAAGGAAACTTTATCGGCACAACTAAAATCCTCTAAATAACAATACAAAGATAACCAATATCCATGAAAGTTCCAAATCTCATTTTAGTTCCTTTAACTAACGAGTATCGAGTATTCCCAATACCTCTCATTAGATGTTGGCAGTACTATGTCTTGTGAAATTTTAATTCCTCTTTCATTGCGAATTGCTTTCCATAACTTTGCAAAAGTTACCGACTAAAATATGTTAACGCACAACATTTAATTTACCTCCAAAAAGCCAAAAAAGTAGGGGATATTGTTGCAAAAGACAGATAATTTCCATAACTTTGCAAAAGTTACCGACTAAAATATGTTAATATGACCATTCAAGAACAGATAAAACAACGGATAGACGAAGCTGAACCAGGAACGGTTTTCTTTGTCAATGACTTTGCTGAGTTTGATAATGAATATGTCAGTAAGTTATTATCGACGATGAAAGGTTTTGGTGTTCTTGAACGCCTCGCAAAAGGCATATACTATAAGCCGATAGTAACTAACTATGGCAATGTATATCCTTCGGCAGAGAAGATTGTAAAACTGATCGCAGAACATGAAAATGCGGAGATTCTACCAACAGGAGAATATGCTTTGAACGCCCTTGGTTTGTCAACACAGGTTCCGATGAAGGCAATCTATCTAACAACAGGATCGCCGAGGATTATAACTATAGGGAACAAGAAAATAAGACTGAAGCACAGATCTCCCAGCACATATTCGTATCACAGCAAGTTAATGCCATTACTTGTTTTAGCACTCAAGGCAAAGGGGCAATCAAACATAACTTCTGCTGATACAAATAGAATTGAGAAGTTAATCTCTGACTCAACCGAAAAGCAACAGATAAAAACGGATTTGGCAACAGCGCCAGTCTGGGTTCGCAAGTATATAAAACCAATAATAGAAAAGTATGAGCATTTGGCAAGATAAGACAATCGAAGAGCGTATCGCAATCGTACAGAATACAGCACTGAGAACAAATATAGAGGACTTGGCTATAGAGAAGGACTGGTGGGTAACGATTACCCTCAAAGCACTTTTCTCTACGTCATTTTCGGAGTTCCTGCTTTTCAAAGGCGGAACAAGTCTTTCTAAAGGTAAATGGGAGAACATTGATTTAAGAAGGTTCAGTGAGGATATAGACATATCTCTAAGCAGAAGTTGGTTTACTGAAACGGAAGAAAAACAGAAGCTATATCCTTTTGCCAAGTGCGAGAATAATAATCAACTGAAAAGCTTGCGGAAGGCATCGAGGGAGGTTATTTTCGAGCGTCTTTCCCCTGAGTTAAATGAGCAACTTGCAAAATTGGGAGCTAAAGATTTCAACGTCGAGAATGTAAAGAGTATCATGCAAGACGGAGTTGAAGTTCCTATTGACACAGATCGTGACCCAGTAGTGTTGAATGTTGCCTATCCCAGCATCTTAGATGAAACGAATGAATACATTCAGCCCAAGGTCAAAATCGAAATCAGCTGTATGTCTATGGACGAACCTTTTGAAAATCGAGCATTAACTTCACTGATTTATGATGCTTTTAACGAAGTGGATGATGCTACCCAATGCTTAATTCCTACGGTACTGCCCATCCGGACTTTTTTGGAAAAGGCATTATTGCTCAATGAAGAATATCAGAAGAAGTCGCCCAGAAGCGAAAGAATGAGCCGCCACCTTTATGACTTGGAGAGATTGATGGATACCTATTCAGAAACAGCTATCAACGACTCAGAACTTTATAAAAGTATCATAGAGCATCGCAAGAAATTCTATCATATCAGTTCTGTGGATTATGACTCTGATAAGCGAGAGAATATTAAAATCTGGCCTACTGGAGAGATAGAAAACTTGTTCCGGGATGATTACAAAGCAATGATAGATTCATTCATTTATAACGAGAATCCATTGACGTTTGACCAACTGCGGGAAAGAATTCTATTGTTAGAGGATAAATTTCGAGAAAACGCATAGTACCGAACGTGAGTTCGATATAAGAAATTTCTCCAATATATTATCTATAAGGCACTTAGAGATTTATAAACCCTAAAATAAAGAAATAATCTTGTAATTCGAGTATTTATTACCACTTAAAAGGGTTATAGTGAGCTATTTTATCTAATCAAGTCCATTTTAAGAAAAATTGATAATAACTTAATATGCTTATAATCAATAAGAAACGAAATATTTTCATTTAATTCTTATATCGAACTCACGTTACCGAAGCAAGATTATTTGGTTCAATGAAGGTGGAATTAGGTGGAGGCTACCTGGTGGTACTTATGGGATGCCATTGGACAGGTCTCCACTGTTAAAGAAAGTAAAAAGTGAAAATACAATGCAGTCTTTTTACATTTGTAGACTCTTTTATAAAATATGGGATTTATAATGTCCATCAATGATACAGATAGAGGATTGCAAGCGAGGGGATAGAAAAGCTCTCGAACAACTATATAGGCAATACGCTGGAAAGCTATTGAGCGTATGCCGACATTATATAAAAGATGAAAGTGCTGCGGAGGATGTTCTCCACGACGCTTTCATCATTATTTTCACATCCATCAAAGACTTGAAAGACACGTCGAAGATCGAGGGATGGATGATAACCATTGCAAGAAATCTATGCTTTAGATACCTGCGAAGTATTGGTAAAAAGGAGATACCATTAGAGGGTATTACAGAGCATCTTTGTTCCGATTGCACGGAGGAGCAAAAAGAGGTGGATTTACAGATCTTGTTTGATGCTATCGAAAAACTTCCGGAAAAAAGCAAGGAAGTATTCAAATTATCTGTATTAGACGGCTATTCTCATATAGAAATCGGGCAGATGCTCCACATAGCTCCACATAGTTCGTCTTCACAACTTTTCCGCGCGAAGACACAATTACAGAAGATGCTGTACAAGTATTGGGTACTTCTGTTACTGCCTATGTTCTTGCCTATATGCCTGTATCTGCTTAGGTATAGGAAAACAGAAAATATTGCAGAGGACAAATCACAAGCAGTTAAGGTTCGTAGGGGAAAGGGTAAGACTGATGCTAAGGAAAATCATATTAGCAAGGACGAGTACATAGAGGTTTTGCCCATGAACTCAAATGGTGAAGAGATAGAGCACAAGTCACATCTTGTCGCCATGACAGATAGTATGCAGACTGCAGATAGCACTCAGGCTACTGCCACGATGACGGCTTATCTGCCAGATTCTGTTTTGAAGGTTCTGGCACCTGAAGATGGGACTTGGGATGATACGTTATTCCATATTCCACAGATTACTCCCGCTCCGCTCATAGCACAGGTAGAGCCTTTTGCCAACAAATCTAAGAAGAAATATCCATGGGCATTTAACTTTGGATTTTCTTCTAATACTGGAGGAAACGCATTGTCAGACATGAACTATCTGTCCGTGATAGACTATGCCAATGGAGGAGCAGCAGCTAAGCTCCATACATGGAACGAGTATATGGACTATATGACACGAAACAGTGCCCTGATGGACTCTGTGGAGAGGGAAAAGATGAAACTGATTGCCTGGAATAACATGACAGATGGGGACAGCGGCGAAGGGCTGAGCGAGAAGGCTACCCATCACCGTCCGCTAACCTTCAGCCTGTCACTCAACAAGCAGCTTAGCCCACACTGGATCTTTGGCACCGGCATCACCTATACACATCTGAAGTCGGAATTTGAAAGTGATTTCCATGGTGCCACACTCAATAAGGTGCAGAAGATAGACTATATCGGCATACCGCTGCGTTTGACTTATCGTATTTGGAGCAAGGGACGTTTCAATGCTTATACCACAGGTGGTGTAACATTTGAGATGCCTGTACGCAGCTCGCTCAACAAGCAATACATCATTACCGCCGACTCGTCTTACACACTGAAAGGAACAATAAGACCACGCTATCAATGGTCTGTCAACATGGGTGTAGGCGTGCAGTATCGCTTGTTCAAGCCATTCAGCATATATGTGGAACCTAATATGTTCTACTATTTCCGTAATGGTAGCGGACTGGAGACTTACCGCACGGAGCATCCATTCACGCTAACCGTGCCTTTCGGTCTACGTCTAACGTGGTAAAAAAACGAGAAAAAATAATATAATACTTGCAGCCTTTTTGTCTGTTACAGCTCTTTACATATAAAGACACAATAGATAAAAACGGTAATGTACAGTATTTATGACTATGTCCGCAGTGGATTGGTGTTTGCAAACAACATGATGAGACGTCGCCGTAAAAAATTGACGTCATTGATGATTTATTCCACAACAAGTTGTCAGTCACGATGCAAGCACTGCTCCATTTGGAAAAAGCCAGAGGAACATCTTTCTTTAGAAGATATAAAGAGAATGATGAGTAGCAGATGTGTAACCCGACATACAGTTGTGGGATTGGAGGGCGGGGAGTTTATCCTTCATCCAGAATACGACGAGATATTGGGATGGTTTGATAAGAATCATCCCAATTACACCCTATTGTCAAATTGTCTCGCCCCCAACAAGTTGATTGCAGCAGTTAAGAGACATCGCCCCAAGCATCTATATATATCACTTGATGGCGACAGGAATACCTACCTTTATATGCGCGGAAGGGATGGGTATGACAAAGTGATAAGGGTTATTGAAGAATGCAAACAACTTGTTCCGATCTCGCTGATGTTTTGCTTATCGCCGTGGAACACGTTCAATGATATGGAGCACGTTATCAAAATTTCCAAACAATATGGAATTGATGTCCGCATTGGAATTTATGGCACTATGTCTTTTTTCGATACAAGCAAAGAACTAATTGATGCAAACGATAAAGACTATATCGGGCAGATCCCTCCTGACATCCATCAAACGGAAGAAAACTACGATTTTGTGGCACTCTATGATGAATGGAAGAATGGGCGGTTACAGCTTAGATGCCACAGTATTTTCAGCGAATTAGTCATCCATTCTAATGGCGACGTTCCTCTGTGCCAAAATCTCGATGTCATTTTGGGCAATATTCATAAAAATACGCTCGATGAGATTTTTAACTCACCTGCAGCCTGTCGAACACAATGTAGATATTCACGTGAATGTAATCAGTGCTGGATCAACTATCATCGGAAGTACGATATTATTCTTTTGAGAAGTCTTGAACGTGTATTGCCCAAGCGTATAATAACGTGAGTTCGACGAATTATAAGTGTCTATAAATTTGGTGATTAGCGAAATTTGTTGTAACTTTAAAGAATTAATATACAAACAGTTACAAGCAAAAACCTCTATGATTACCGAGGACAAAGTTACTGAAATATTTTGTATGGCAGATGACTTCTGCAAGTTTTTTGATGCAATGAGCAAGGAGAGCTTCTCAACTTTATGATAACGCCGGGATATATTGATGACCGTAAGCCTTTGGAGTACAAAGCATTCATAGATTTTATATATGGTAAGCTATTCGGTGACAAGGGCTACATCGGCAAGAACCTATTTCAAAGGCTTTTCGTTGACGGAATACAGCTTATTACCAAATTGAAAAGTAACATGAAAGGAGCCTTAATGAGCGTTTCAGACAGACTTTTACTCAGAAAAAGAGCCATTATAGAAACGGTGAATGATGAACTTAAGAACATTGCGCAGGTGGAACACTCCATACATAGATACTTTGACCGCTTCATCATCAACTTATTATAGGCAATTACCACCTATTTCCTGTTTCCAAAGAAGCCGTCCATCAATGCACAAAGATCATTTACACTCCCCTTACATCGTTCTGAATCCGTCGAACTCACGTTATTTACTATGTGTTGAGTCTTGCGGCGAACCAATTGTTATATTCATATGGTTGCTGATTTTCTCAGCGTTAATGTGTTGTCTGTATTCATTTGGGGTTAGATGTATCTCTCTTAAGAATTGTTCGTAAAACAGTGTTGGTGTATTGTATCCCGAGTTAAAAGCCACTTCATTGACCGTAAGGTTCGAATGAGTTAGTAATTTACAAGCATATTTAATGCGTATGTTGGCAAGTACTTGGAATATACTCTTGTTGGTACATTTCTTAAAATATCGGCAAAGTGACGTCGGATTCTGACTAACAAAGTCAGCAAGTTCCGTGAGAACAATCTTCTTCTGGAAGTTATTATATAAATAGGTGAATACCTTGTCAATGGCAGTATCGGTATTAGGAGCTTTGTAATGGCTGAATGCTATTGGTGATAATAGCTTTGTTTGTGAACAGTTATATAATCTTTCGAGAATCTCATACAAAGCAATCAGACGCCTTGTATAGGACTGTGAATCGAACAAAGATAACCTTGAGAGGAGGTCCTCATATAATCCTTCATCATAGAAACGTATGCCATACTGGCTTTTCGATAGCAAATCAGCAATATGTTCATAGTCTGGTAGGTTAAGAATATCGGGTGGAAACATGTCTGGACTGAACTGTATTGTTTCACTTGTACTATGTTCCATAGCTTCTGTTTCTTGGCTATTTCCCATTCTACTTTTGCATAAATGCAGATGGGGAATATTACTTCCGATAAGTGCAACGTCGCCCTTTTTGTAGTCAGCAACCCCCTCTCCAACAAATTCAGTCCCACTTCCGCTGGTAAACAGGATGAGTTCATATTCGGAATGTCTATGAAATGGTAGATTAAACTCAGTGTATGTAATGTGACTGCACATGGTTTGCACATTATGTACTATCTTTCTATCAAGTATTACCATCTTTTTCTGCAAATGTAAATATACTCTATAACAACGCAAAGATAGTGTATGTTATTATTAAAAACAAGTAGTAACTTTACATTTTAAAGATAACTATAGTCAAAAAAAGCGGATTTTTAAAACATAACAATTAATTTTTAATTCAAAAAAGATTCTCTATGAAAGAAAAAAACAACTTCATTATACCAATGCTTTTCCTTGCTTTCATGTTCTTTACTTGTGGCTTTGCATTGGGAATCAATTCCTTATTAGTACCAGTATTGAAGGTTTCGCTAAGCGTTTCGTCCACAGAAGCATATATGCTTATAGGTGCTACGTTCTTACCATTCTTTATCTTTGGTTATCCAGCAGGCTTATTGATAAGTAAAATTGGATATAAGCGTACGATGGCTGCAGCTTTTGCCATGTTTGCTATAGCCTTCGGAGTGTTTATTCTCTCTGCAGCTGAAAGGAGTTTCATTATCTTTTTATTGGCATCTTTCCTTTGTGGAACAGCTAATACGTTCCTACAATCTGCTATAAATCCTTATGTAACAATCCTTGGACCAACGGAGAGTGCAGCAAAAAGAATCTCTATTATGGGCATGATAAACAAGTTAGCATGGCCTGTATCACCTTTGTTTATTGCTCTTTTTGCAAGTAATAGTGGAGGTGTTGGCTTGGAAGATCTTGACAAACCGTTCTTGGTTATAATCTGCTTATTTGTAATCTTAGGTGTCGTAGCACTTATATCACCATTGCCAGAGGTGAAAGCTGCTGGAGAAGATGACGCTGATGCAGATTCAGCAGTATCCGACTACGCAAACAGTAAGCATTCTGTCTTCCAGTTCCCACATCTTGTTCTTGGAGCAATTGCCATATTCTTTTATGTTGGTTCAGAGACCATCGTCTTGGGTACACTTATAGATTATGCAAGTGAATTAGGTCTTCCTCATCCTCATACGTACTCATGGATTACCCCAATCAGCATCAGTATAGGATATATCGCAGGTATTATTCTTATTCCTAAGTATCTTTCACAGACGAAAGCCTTACAGATCTGTTCCTTCGTTGCACTGTTTGGAACGCTACTTGTATTGTTACTCCCGGGTGTTTATAGTATTTATGCTGTAGGTATCATGGCATTAGGCTGCTCATTGATGTGGCCAGCATTCTGGCCTTTGGCTCTTATGGACTTGGGTAAATATACCAAGGAAGGCTCATCACTAATGACAATGGGACTTATCGGTGGTGCTGTTATCACTGTGTTGTTCGGACTTATTAAGGATGTTAGCAACATTCAATATGCGTATGGGATCTGTTTTGTCAGCTTCTCTTATATCCTTTTCTATGCATTCAAGGGCTATAAGTTGAGATAAAAACTTCTTCTTCTATAGCATAAGGATATCGGTAATCTATTTGAGAAGTGATATAAGTTGAATTGAAAACTTCTCCTTCTACAGCTCGTGAAGCTCTTTGTCCTTTTTAAAGGAGGACATAGAGCGTGCGAGCTGAATCTATTAAGTAGTCTCTCAGCTTACAGTATATCCATAATGGTCCATATTATTGGTCATGGTTCTGTCGCTGAAACACAATTAATTCTTTGTAAACTGTCGTTGGAACGTTAAAAAATCACCGACTGAAAGGCACATTTTTTATTGCCAATCCCGCCGTTTCTTTCGTCTTCTTCACGTCCGTTTCTCAGTCTGTTCACCCACCTTTTGAATCGGTAAAGCCGCTACCCTGATGACAAAGCACACTGAGCTTACTTTGAAAAACACAACGGAACGAACAGAAACAAAAATCCTTACACTTCTCACTTCGCTATCTTTCACTTTCCCTACCATATCCCTTCTTTATCTCCTTTGTAACCTTCAAGATATCAATAGGTTACAAACGGGCTTGTAAAAGGTGCCCTTTTTACATTGCAAAACATGCCCTTTTACACATCAAAAGATCGTAGATTAAAAAGCAGATGGGAATAATCTTTACATCTGAACAGTTCTTCCCTCCCTCCGTTCTGCTCTAATGCGAGGAGAGAAAGCGCAGAGATTCCCTAAAAAACAGCTGTTATGAGCGTGTAAATCTTTATATTAAGATTAATGTTCTCACTACTGATGGTATCCGCGTAAAGCCTCTTATAGATCGCAGTCTTTCTTGTTTTTGCTTTTATGTTACCGTGATCTCGACGAATTATAAGTGTCTATGGATTTGGTAATTAGTGAAAATCGTTGTAGCATTAAGGAGCTAATATACAAATAGTTATAAATAAAAACCGTAATAATCACCTATGGAGGAGTTACTGAAATATTTTGTATGGTAGTCGATTCCTGCAAGTTTTTTGATGCAATGACAGCAAAATATACACTAAAACCTACAGGAAAAAGGAAATATCATCGAAATTCTACAATGTCAAAGGTAGAAGTTATGCTGATAATAATCCTTTTCCACGATTCTGGTTATCGTTGCTTTATTGAAACGGTGAATGATGAACTTAAGAACATTTCGCAGGTGGAACACTCCATACATAGATACTTTGACCGCTTCATCATCAACTTATTATAGGCAATTACCACCTATTTCCAAAGAAGCGTCCATCAATGCACAAAGCATCATTTACACTCCCCTTACATCGTTCTGAATCCGTCGAACTCACGTCCTTATTAGTATTGATATTCAGCGTTTCTCTTGCATCATTCCAAGAATAAGCAGTAGATAGTTCCAGCATACCTAAAACGCTTTTATGCTGTAAGGTAAGTAGCAAGGTGTTTCCTCCATCAGAGGCCTTGACCATATTCGCTGACACAATTTCTGCTTTGCCGAAAAGAAACAAGACATAATCTATTGGGTGAATGAACAAGTCGGTCATCGCATCTCCCTCCGGGTACAACCCCGTAAGATAGCAGTAGTGATAGTGTAGCACATGTTCTTTTTTTAACCGCTTCTGTAATATTCGTGTTGCAGGTGCAAATCGGCGTTGCAATCCAACGACGAGAGAAACACCACCATAGAGCCTTGTGGAATCGATGAGCGAGTTTAATTCGTCATTATTTCTGCATGGAGGCTTTTCTATGAATAAAGCCTTTCCAGATTTGATAACTTCTTTCGCTATTCCATAATGTGCGCGGGGACTTGCCGCCACAAACACACCGTCAACAGCTTCGTCATCCAATATCTGTTGTAGGGAGTTTGTACCTTCCACTCCTCTGTATTTTTTTGTAATTAACGCAGCTTTCTTCTCCGAAGTGCAACATATATATTTTAGAGGTATTTGTAGATGCTGAATAACAGGTAGTAAGTTGCTCATACAATGGTTGCCAATTCCTACCAATGCGTATTGGTGGTTATAGACTTTTTCCAAAGCTTTCATGCTTCGGATATTCCTGTATCTGCCTATTACTTTGTTCAAATAATCCATATTGCTTATGATGAAATATTCTTGAAGTGATTTGTGTATGTTATATGTCTGTTATCAGTCCACTGATATTTACCGTAGAAAAACTCTATTATAACGTGAGTTCGATATAAGTTCTATGCAATTATTCTGCTTTTATCAATTATTTCTATGTTCATTTCTGGCTTCTTTGGCAACAGATTGTATGCAATGAGTCCTGCTATCAGATTTGTTGCAAAGTTATCAAAAGAGCGATGTCTGGTGTGTTCTATCTGACATACATTTTTCAGTTCATCGTTCACCGTCTCAATGACAGAACGCTTTCTGAGCAACAACTTATCATACAGGCTCATCAGGGAGTTCTTCATGTTCTTCTTTATCTTGGTCACCAAATGTATATTGTCCACAAAGAGCATCTCAAAGAGGTTCTGACTGATATACCCCCTGTCTGCGAAGAGTTTTCCAAACAACCTCTCGGTGAAGCGTTTATCCTTCAATGGCTCCCTGTCATCTACATTGCCTGGCGTGAGCTTCCACTGGATAATCTCTCCCCTGTCATTGATGACAAGATGGAGCTTGAAGCCATAGAACCAACCCATCGTGCACTTTCCCTTTGCCGCCCAGCCTCTTATGGTTCTGTGCTGCCTCTCACGCTTGATGTGACAGGAAGCCAGTGGTGTGGAATCAATGATGGATATGCCCGAACGCTTGCCCAGTGCACATGTCTGGAGAAACAGCAACAGGTGTAGTGCGACCTGTGCCTGTCGCTCGACAAAGCGGTTGTAAGAAATCCGATGTGGGAAGTCACCACGCATATGCTGGCAGATATAGCCCAGATAGAAGGACTTGAGGTCTCGGAAGCGGTGAGTGTGAAACAGGACCAGAATGGTCATGATTTCACTGTCCGACATACGGGAAGCACGGTTACGGTGCCGCTTGCCGGGTACTTGAAGCGTATGTTTTTTCAACTTTGGAGTAAAATACTTGCAAAAATCGTCGAATATACAGAATATTTCTATTAAATTTGTATCAGTCATAGGAGTGGGTATTTATTTGTAACTCTTTGGTTTACAAGTATAAAGGTACAAAAAATATTCCACTCCTACAACTTTTAAAACAACTTTCTTATATCGAACTCACGTTAATAAGGGTGTTTATGAATTGGATAGGATGGAACAACTGGATTTTACTCCAAAAAATGGAGCTTTATTGGGACTACCTTTAGAGAAAGTGGTGCATAGGAACATTATAAATCTCAGACTCTATGGAAGAAACGGATTTGTTCCCACCATTGTAAACAATCAAATATATTCTCAGGGCTTCTTTTCCGAGATAGAAACTTTTGTAAATATTGTGGAAGAACGGCAGGAGAATATGGGAGAATTCGGGCTTGAAAGCGTACGCAGCACATACGAACTGATAAAAGGAATTGAAGATATGATAGTGATTTAAGCTGATAACTTGCAAAAACATAAGAAATTGACTATATTTGGCAAAGTTACAGACCAAAATTACAACTTAAATTTATAGTTATGGGTAAGATGATTACATTTGAAAGTGTTCTGAAACAAATAAAAGTTTTGTTTCTGTTGGTATTGACTTCGCTCGTACCAGTAGCATGTAATGGCCATGAAGAGCCAGATATATGTGATGATTTGAAGATGTCTTTTCGAGATTTTCCTTCGATAGATTGTTCCACCTCGACACAGCCGCTCAGCGTTATTCTTGCATCTAAGGTTTTGGGATTGCCATACAAATGGTATAAGAATGAGGCCGTTACTCAGGTGTGGTATGTTTCTATTGATTGGGATAAGGCTTCCCTTACCCAATCGCAGCGTGAGGAACTGGAAAGCAAACTCAACTGCAGCACGACGCATGGTTCTTATACAAATTTAATTGATGGCAAGGTGGAACTTATCATTGCTTCTCGGGACATCTCAAGAACGGAACAGGAATATGCAGATGATAAGGGGGTGAATCTGATAACTCGTCCAATAGGTAAAGATGGTTTTGTGTTTATCGTTAACAAGTCTAATCCTGTCAATTCATTAACTATCCAGAATATTCAGGATATATATACGGGGACTAAACGGAACTGGACAGAGGTTGGGGGCAATGAAGGTACCATCAATCCATACATTCGAAATGCCAATTCTGGAAGTCAGGAAAAGATGGAAACTATGGTGATGAAGGGCCTAAAGATGATTGCTTGGCCTGAAATGATCACAGAAACTATGGCAGGACCTTTTCATGAAGTGCGATACGATGTTAATGGCATCGCTTACACTCCATTCTATTATTATAATATTATGACCCGTGACCAGGATTATGCGAAAGTTATTGCAGTAGAAGGGATTGCACCAAGCAAGGTAACGATCAATGATGGAAGCTATCCGTATGTATCAGAGATTTGTGCATCCGTAAGAGCGGACATAGACAAGGATTCAAAGGCTTATAAGTTATTTGAATATTTGACGAGCTCTTACGAACAAAACGTTGTGGAGGAAAGTGGTTATGTGCCCCTGCTTTCCTCAACGGGCATAAAACAGAAAGTCTCCAAATCTACCTCAGAACTGATAGGGCGTTATGCCTTGGACGGAACAAAATACTCTACAAATAGAAAAGGCATCATCATCGAAAAATGGTATGAAAATAGAATGATATATGGTGTAAAACGATTAAACCGATAAAAACGATGAAAAAGCATTTGTTTTTCAGTCTGGTATGTCTTTTAGGACTATCAGCATGTTCGTCGGAGCATATAGCCCTTGACGCAATGAAAGTTTATGATGTGGTAAATAGTGCCTGTAAATTGAATCTTTCAGAAACGGACACTCAGCCGGATATTTATGAGACAAACATCGTTAAACCAGCCTCTCTGTCATTACAGTTAGAGGGAGACGGCATCGTTAAGGGTGTCTTGGAAGATGTCAAGGGAAATTGCGCCGTGCGTAAGATCCACGTCCAGATTGCCAATGACGACAACAAGATTGTGCTTGTAGTATATCATGACAAGCTGGAAGCCCTTGCCGACTGCATCTGCAACTATGACGTGAGCTTCAAGATGAGCCGCCTATCTGCTGGCGACTATGACCTAAAAATCTACTTTGCCAGTCCCGATATGAAATATACCGAAGAAGATCTGATGTATAACGGACGGTGCAAACTTGAAAAAGGACATACCACGAAAATAACTTTGAAGCAGGGCGCATTGCCTGAAGTATAGGGAATGTTGGAACAACATAGCTCTCGTTTTTTTGTGGTGTATAATCTACAATAAATTAGAATGGGGATTTCTCTGCTGGGTAGCAAAGGGATCCCCATTGATGGAGAAATATAATGATCTATAATCCTTAAATACCATATCTGTCATATTCTTAATGACCTCTTCCGTGATACGGCCACTCCCTATCTTGCTAATCATCTGCCCGTTTTCGGTGCCTTTTCTGATGACAAATCAGCGACGATGCCCATTGATGATTGCCACCAAGTGATAATTATCTTTATATACCTTATCTAATACGTTTGGCATGTCAATCTCTCCATAGTCACTCACAGGTGTGGGACACTCATATAGGTTGGACATAATTCTTTGTTTGTATATTATCTATTAAGCCTGGGAAAAGCTTTCTAAATAGAAGAATTATAACTCAAATACAATATATTCCACATACCAAACATATAAACAGTACTGATATGTTCCTATAGCAAGTAGGTGTATGCACTATTTACTATATTATATCCCTCAAATACCCATTTTATCCTGTAGAATCCCATTCTCAAACGTTAAATAGTTGGTTGGTTGGCAGAGTTTGCGGAATTCATGCTCTTATATCATCTTTTTTGTCTATATTTTTGTAGCAATAAATCGTGAAACCACTTTAAGTGATTGATCAAATAGTATTAGACGATGGAGAATAACGATTTCTTGCAGAACAAAACGATGTCTTTGAGGAACCTCAAGCTTTTTACTTTAAGAAGCCAGTGCACGGTGTACTGGTCTTAATCAATATTCAATAATATGGTTAAAATTAAAGTAGAAAGGCTCATTCATCCTACAGAGTGGGTGCAGAAGTCCAAGATTGGTGACATAAAGGTCGCCAATGTGTCATTTGAGGACGAGCACAGTGTGAGAAACGTTATTAGTAAGTATAATCGTTTTCAAGGTCGTAGAACAGGAAAGTTTATCCATGTAACTTATAATGTGGAGGCTGAAAGAATCGGAATCTATGTGGTTTCAAGAGAGGAACGTGTGAAAGAACTAAATGGAGATAGAAATGCAAAAAAATGGAAGAACAAATTCCCAAAGAGTTTCTTTGGAAGAGACAGATGGGAAAACGGCTCAGAGCACGATTAAGGCAATGCTCACAGCCAATGGGATTGTTGATGCTACGGATACAGTTTATACAGTGCCCGACATTGCAAAAATGCTGCAGCGTAAGGAGTGTACTATTCGTCGCCGAATAGAGAAAGGACTTATCCCAGCCCACAAGATGGGACGCTGCTGGTATATTCTGAAATCAGAACTGGTGGCAGGACTACGTGAAACTTAGCAATCCTCTAAATAACAAGTGACTAAGTAGAAGCCCTTGACCGACCAGCTGCGAAGCCAGTCGGTCAAGGCATTTTTGTGTTACCAAACTTTATTAGAGGATGAAATGATACCCAAGACTATTATAGAAAAAATACTTGATACAGTGCATATAGAAGATGTTGTGGCTGAGTTCCTGCCGCTTCAGAAGCGTGGCACTATCTATCGTGCGCTGTGCCCTTTCCATCAAGAGAAGACAGCGTCCTTCACGGTTACGCCCAATCGGAATATGTTCTACTGTTTCGGCTGTCATAAGGGAGGCAATGCGATTACCTTCCTGATGGAGCATGAGAACATGGCCTACCCGGAGGCTGTGAAGTGGCTGGGAAGGAAGTACGGCATTGAGGTGGAGGAACGCGAGGAAACCATCGACGAGAAGCAGAACCGGCTGAAACGCGAGTCGCTGCTGATTGTCAATACTGCCGTGCATAAGTGTTACCGTGAGGTGTTCCTGCGCTACAAGCCAGCCCAGGACTATGCCTACCACCGCTGGGGAAGGAAATACTGCGACGAGATAGAGATGGGATTTGCGCCCATCGACGGCAAAGCCCTCGCTCACCTGCCCCTGCAAAAGGAGTTTCTTCAGGAGTTGGGACTTACCAACCCACAGGGCTACGATTTCTTCCAGAACCGTATCGTCGTCCCCATCAAGGACCGCTACCAGCACATCATCGGCTTTACGGCAAGAGTGATGGATGACAGTCAGCCTAAATACCTCAACAGCAAGGAATCCCTCATCTACAGTAAGCGCAACACGGTCTTTGGTTTAGATGTGGCGTGGCGAGCTGCAGGAAAGACCGGACAGATGTACCTTGTGGAGGGTGCGCCCGACTGTATGCGTCTGCACTCCATTGGTGTGCAGAATGCCGTGGCCGACCTTGGTTCGGCATGGACCGCGGAGCAGTTCCAACTCATCAAGAGGGCAGCCTGCAAGGTATGCTTCATTCCCGACAACGACCCACCCAAAGACGGTGCCGCTTTCGGAACGGGCGTTGAAGCCGTGATGAAAGCAGGTAAGCTCGCCACCGAGCAACACCTTACGGTGTCGGTCAAGGAGATACCCACCACCGAGGAGGGCAAGAAAGAAGATCCTGACACTTATTTCACCCATATCAGCATCTTCAGGGACGTACTGGAAGTAGATTTCGTATTGTGGCTGGCTGCCAAGCTGTTTGAAACTTGTGGCAACACTGAAGAGAAGAGCGATGCCGTGAAGCAGGTAGCCTATCTGCTGTCATTTATCGACGACGACACCAAACTCACGATGTACATTGATGCCCTCACCAAGTACCATCGGGGCAAGCTCTTCTGGCAGAAGGCAATCGAGAACGAAAAGATAAGGCGCGACAGCCCGAAGGAGGAAGAGGTTGACCTGAACCGCCGTTATGGTTTCTGGATAGACCACGGCAAATACTTTTCCACCACCGAGAAGGGCGGCGTGCTGGAATGGAGCAATTTTACGCTGACACCCCTCTTCCACATCAAGGACCCACTCATGGCCAAGCGACTCTACCTGCTTACTAACGAGTTGGGCACGAAGGAGATTGTGGAGATGGAGCAGGAAGACCTTATCTCACTCCAGAAGTTCCGTCAGAAGCTTGAATCGCTCGGCAACTTCATCTGGAAGGCCGGTGAGAAGGAACTCATCAAACTGAAGAGTTTCCTCTATGAAAAGACCGAGACGGCAGCCCAGATCAAGCAGCTTGGCTGGAACAAGAAAGGCTTTTATACCTTTGGCAACGGCATCTATTATGGAGGGAAGTTCAGCGAAGTTAATGAATACGGCATCGTACATCTGGGCGAAAAGGGCAACTACTACCTGCCAGCTTTCTCCCAGATTTATAAGGAGAACACCGACTATTTCCGCTTCGAGCGTCAGTTTGTGCATTTCAATTTCTCCATGATCAGTCTCCAGGACTTCACCCGTCAGCTCTTTCTCGTCTTTGGCGACAATGGCAAGATAGGCTTTTGCTTCTATCTCGCCACACTCTTCCGTGACATCATCACTCTCACAACCCGCTCTTTCCCCATCCTCGACCTGTTCGGTCCGAAAGGTTCTGGTAAGAGTGAACTGGGCCACACGTTGATGTCATTCTTCGTGATCGACAACATACCGCCCAACATCCAGAACTCCACCATTCCGGCCCTCAACGACACCGTGGCTGCCGCCGCCAATGCCCTGGTACACATCGACGAATACAAGAACGGTATCGACACTGCCAAGATTGAGTTTATCAAAGGCCTTTGGGACGGCACGGGGCGCACCCGAATGAACATGGGCACCGACAAGAAGAAGGAGACCACCGCCGTAGATGCAGGCGTGATTATCTCCGGACAGGAGATGCCCACGGCCGACATCGCCCTCTTCAGCCGACTCATCTTCCTCTCGTTTCCCAAGTCAGAGTTTACGGATGACGAAAAGAAAAATTACCAAAGGTTACTCATGATGCGTTCCAAAGGATTGACGCATCTTACCTTGCAACTGTTAGCCCATCGGGATCAGTTTGGTAAAGTTTTTTATGACCAGTATCATTTGATATTGAATGATGTAAACAAACGATTGGGCAGCAGGAATGTCATTGACCGAATTGTGCAAAACTGGGTGATTCCACTTACAGCCTTCCGATGTTTGGAAGGCAAGTTGGATCTCCCCCTTTCATATTCAGAGATACTGAATATCACGGTAGATGGCATCATCCACCAGAATATGGAGTGCAAGACTAATGACGAGTTAGGCAGTTTCTGGCGTATGGTGCAGTTCCTCAATAGCGAGGGCGAAATTTACGAAGATGCTGATTTCAGGATTAGAGCCGTCAGCCGGTTCCACTCCAGCACCATTAGTGAAACGGAATGGGCCGAGCCTCGCAAGATACTCTATCTTCAGAAGACTCGTATCTTCATGCTCTACAAACTCAATGCCCACCGCAACGGTGAGACCTCCCTGCCCGAAGAGTCGCTTCGCTACTATTTGGAGAACAGCAAGGAGTACCTGGGCGAGCAGCGCATGACCTACCACGTCGTCAAGAAGGGCAATCAGGTACTCGATTTCGAGCATAAAGACGCAAAAGGGATGCCCACCAAGATGTCTGTCCAGCAACGTTCTTATTGCTTCGATTATGACAAGCTGGTTCAATCATTCGATATAAATTTAGAGATGCAATCCGGACAGATGAAAGAGGAAAAGGAAGATTCATTTTAGATGGAGATTTCAAGTGCTTTGGCTTCGTATAACGAAAAGTCTTTATATATCTCATGTCAATTAGTTCGATGCAGAGTTCTTCCGCATCTTGATACCATGTGGTAACCATATAGTACCCACATGGTATTTTTTTGCTTTGTATTTTGCATAAAGGAATACCCCGTGTTCCTTGTCTTAATTGTCTTATATGTCTTGTTGTTGAGTATCAGAGAGTTATATATTACCAGCGTTGTCTTGGCTTGTCATAGCTTGTCTTAGAAAAGGAACGAAGTGGAGATTTTTTCTGTTTTAGTCATATAATATAAGTTTTGTCTAACAATAAAGAATACTATATTTCTGATTATCAATGAATTATATCAAATAGACAAATAAGACAGAAAAGACAACAGAAATATATGTGCCCTACAAAAAAATAAAAAAAGGCGGAAGCTCCGCCTTTTCATAATGTTTAGCTGCAGTCGGCAAAGTTGGAGCGAGCTTCTTTTTACTCTCGCTTGCAAAGTCTTTTCATTACTGTTCGTCGTAAAGCCTTGACAGGAAGTCCTGTAGCCGCTTGTCCTGTATCTTGGCAAGTGGGCAGGGCTTGAAGTCTGGTACTTGTTTTATATTCAACATGCCCAATCCATACTGGGAGCCATCTACAGTGATACCTTCCATCTCCTTAACAGAGGCGTAACCATACTCCGTTTCTGCCATTCCTACGGCGATACTGAACAAGGTAAAGTCGTCGCCTTCTGGCTGCCCCTCCAGTACATACCAACGGATGAGTCCAATCTCGAAAACACAGACGCAAGTGGCGTCCTTTTGCTTCCCGTCCTGAGAATAAAGGGGGAAGTCCTTCAGCTGTTCGGCGAGTTCTGCCGTCATCAGTCGATTAGTCATATAAAATGCTTTTTGTGGAGCAGTGGTGAGCTACCCCGTTACCTTTTGTATAATACTTAGCTGCACTCGGCAATTAAAAAGTGAACTTTTATTGCGCTCGTTTGCAAAGCATTTCGATTCATTTCCCTCTTGTGAAGTCTAATGACTTCTTCGGGGAAAACTATTTTCGAGCAAATCAGTTGCTATTGGGCAACACATTCAAGGGCAAGGAATTTTTCAAGTTTTTATTAGCATACCATGATCAGATTAAAGAAGCCAATAAAAACCTGAAAAATAAGGCACTGGTACTTGACCGGAATGTGCCAATAGCGAACTTCGCGAAGAAAATGGATGATCACCGAAGAAGGTTTGTTTCTCAAAATATAAAGTGCGCTAAGGCAGGTGAAGAGTTGAAGAGGGCCGAAAATGGAATGGAAGAACTGCATGCAATGATGCTTGGGCTTCTTGCTGCAAGTCTGAAATGCAATGTGGCTTCTTCAGCTCATTACTGGCCTTGCTGCGCACGGAATAACCTAACCTCTCTCCCTTGTCATTCTTTGTCCCTAAAGAATGATGAAAGCGGTATCGTAATGATTGCTGCTCTATGCGCAATGAATGGAGATACGGCTTTCAGGGAAAAGCCTTCTGCAATATAGGTAAAACCTGCAAAGATAGTCGGTGTAACCCCAGTGCAACGCAAGAATTGGATTACACTGGAGAAACACTGACGTTACACTGAAAAAAATGTGCGATATGGTGTGTATAGGCACGGAGCAGAAAGTAAGATAGGTGGAGTAGTGAAGTGGTTATGGGCAAAAGTTCATCACCTGCGTAACAGCGGTAGCCTATCCTTTCTGTATCATGCCAATACACTCCATTCAGCACAAAACGTCCCAACCTCTCTCCCTTGTCGCTCCGTGTCCCGATGGGGCGATGAAAGCGGTGTGGAGCCATCACACTCATTTATGACGTGATAGCGAAACACGGCTTTCAGGGAAAATAAAGCTGTTTAATACATTTGTCTTGTTTTTGACGTAAAAACAAGACTTTCACTTCAACAAAGCATTATTCAGCTGGACATCTTTCTCCCAAACAGGCAGCGGACTGTGACCGCTGCCCGATTTTCAAGCTGGGCATACCTTGTCAGATATGCCCAACCTTGTGCATTATTTCTCCCTGCTTATTCTGCCCACTTGCTTACAAGGGTGGTTGCAGAATACCCAATCAATCTCATGGTCTGGCAAAGTAGTTTGTATGCCACTGCCCATGACCATTCCACAGTGTTTCAAAATTTTTTCTTTAGCTTCCTCGCTGTTTTCAGCTTCCACCTTGAAAGTACCCTCGAAGATGTATCGAACCGGTACACTATAAATCTTCTTCATCGCATTTTCTTTTGTGGAGTATGCCGAAACTCGGCATACTCCTGGTTCTACTTAATCAAACATTGCATTGACGTGGGTCTCAAACTCGTCATCCGAATAGTTGTAGAAGATGTCATCTTCCACATATCCGTAAAACAGATTGTCCACTGATGGGAAGTTGCCTTTCCACTTGTCGCACACACTACAGGGTGCAAACAGGGCATCGCCCAACTGCGCATTGCAAATCTCCCTTGCATCAACGCCCTCTATCGAAAAAATACTGATATTATCCATACCTTTAGAAAGGAAAATCAATGATACCACCAATGTAAAGTTCGTCGCCCTCCGTCAGATGCTCCACCATTCGCATCAACTCCACCGACTTCTCCGCAAAGGTCTGATAGTCGTCGTTGCAAAGGTAGAAGTGGGCATCGGTGCCAAGCGGATTTTGTAGCTCGGTTTCCAACTGGTACACTTCACCACAAAAGTTCATCACGTTTTCCGTGTTTACCTTTGCTGCTTTCGCTTGAATACGCTCCACCCACTCACGTTTCCACTGCTCAAAACCGCCTTGATACACCAAAGTCGTTTCATCTTTGAGACGAAACATGCCCAATGGCAGAATATGAGCCATGAGCGAGTAAACGGCTCTCTTCCGTTCTTCTTCTGATATGGCGGCACAATAGTCGTAGTCGCTGCCATCACCCTGCAACAAGGTATCTTCACAGAGATAGTCCTCGATGCGTTCTTCCGATAATTGAAAAATCCATGCGTGCATAACTTATCATTTTAAGAGGTTATAAATCTTAATCTTTTCCCTTTTGTGAAGTCTTTAGACTTCTTGCAGATACTTAATTTTCGAGCAATACAGGACGGCATAAGCGGGAAAGATAAGGCAAGCAATGCACGGAAAAATCGACGGAATACCCAAATCTTGATTTGAGGAAGGCTGCCGTCTATTTTTCTGCGCATAGCCGCAGCGGTACTTGCCGTTCTTTCCTATGCCGTAACTTTGCAAAGAAAATGAGTACTTGCAGCAAGGAGGCAACTGCAAGCATGGAAATGATAGACAAAAAATGGAGACTATCTCACGACAACCTCCACCTAAACAAAAGAGTGTTAATCCAATTCAACCAAACATACAATATCATTATGGCAGCGGTAGCTCAAATGTCCTCACCACCGCCTTACCGTCCCTACTGATGAAGAACCACCGTTCAGCATTGTATTTCATGCCATGATGTGTTACCGCCCGATAGTCGATTTTCACTTTCCAGCCTGTCCATTCTTGCTTGTCGGTAGCCAGACTCAGCATCTGCCGAATGTCCGAGTTGGCACGCATCTGCCTTTCAGCGAGATCCATCACATAGAAATCGTTGATGTCCAGCGACTCCATATTATCAGTACGCTTCATAATACTGTCCGTAACCGACTTCATGATACGGACGATGCCCGCCTTCTCTTTTTGAGAGAAGTAGCTGAAGCCAAATGCCGAATCCGGTTCGGAAATTGCCACAATGTCCAGTTGCTTGGGGTATTCTACCGACAGACGAAGGTTCTCCTCCGCCAGTTGTTGCAGTTCTTTCTTCTTGTCCGAACACGATGCCATGAGCACAGCAATGCCGAGTAGCAGACAGAATTGTCTTGTGATGTGCTTCATCTTAAATCATGATAATCCTGTCCTTTTCAGGAGTTAGTTGCAGACGCTTGTAGTACACCGTACCGTCCTCCTTGTAAAACTCTATACTGTCCTTGGTCACGCCCTGCTCACAAATCTGCTTTACCTCCTCCACCGACACGGCATGACCGCTGATGTTACGCCAAATGGAGAACTTGCAGGGATGCTCGGTATTGCGATAGTTGGCACAGTTGTACGCCTTCAGCCCCACATGTAGGTCGCCCCCACAATGCGGACACTTCGCAATGCGCGATTCCAGCTTCACCTTGCCCTCGGCTATCGACAGCGACGAGGCAAACATCTTCCACTCATTCGAGGCAAAGCCCTCCAAGGCGATATGTCTGCCATTCAGGAACGCCACGGCATCCTGCTCCGTAATCCTACGGTTGCAGATGATACCCGGAATCATAAAGTCACACGACGGATGCTCGCCGATGGAGTTCTCACACCGGTAGCCCTTCGAGGTCTTACGCATTTTTCCACCACATATAGGACATGCTCCGTCGATGTAATGCACACTCGACGAAGCATCAACCTTTCCGTTACGGATGACAAGAGCTGCCTTGAAATGCTGGCCGTCCCTGTTCTGCAGTGACAGCACCCCTGTATGGCCATGCTTGACAAGCTGCACCACCAGTTCCTCCGTCATCTCCAGATTAAACACACGATTAGGGATAACGAATCCACAGGACTGCTCACTGCAAGTCCATCCATGTTCATTATGCTCCACCTTTCCCCTGCCACAGACCGGGCAGGTCAGTAAATTGTCAGTATCACTCATTTTGTTATTTCTTTACGTTATATTTACACTATCTTTTGCAATCCGCCGTTTGCACCGCTCCTCCTCGAAATAACAAAGTGTAGCAAGTGCAAAAGTACAGAAAATTGCCCATATTTAGGCCTGTCAGATGTATTTCCACTCATAGACCAGTCCATCCACAATCGCCTTCCCCGACATCACCGTAGCCCAGCCTTCAGGATCAAGCCCGAACCACAGGTCATTCCACGAGTACGTTCTTACCTGCCATGCCAGCAGCCACAGGTCGGTGTTGATGGTCTCCAGTTTCGTCACCACCTCATTGGCAATGTAATACCGCTCCGCCGATGACAGCAGGTTCACCTTGTGCTTCTTATTGATGGGCTTGCCGGTGGCATCATAGCCACTCACGTTGTATGTGCCACTCGTCACCAGCTGTTTCATGAACGGATAGAGCGAAGCTATCTGCGTGGCAGCATCCGTCAATTCGTCAGACACTAGCAGTGCAATGGCCGTTCCTTTCAGATGACCAGGTAGCGACTGGCGCAATAGGCTCATGTTTCGAGGAATCTCCACCGTCGTCAGCTCTGCCGCCCGCTTGATCTGATAGAGGTTCTGCATCGCACCCTGCGCATTGGAAAGATACTCCAGCATCTTGTCCTCCACCTTGTGCATCCTGTCCATGGCCACCGTGACCGCCATTTCCGCTGCAATGATTTTCTTCTGCGTCTTCTCGCGGTCCTTGAAAATCTTTTTCAGCATCTCGCTCTGCGCTACCACGGCACCTGTCAGTGTCGGATCCGTCTGCTGCGCCATCAGAGGGCAGAAAGCCATACTTCCAACCACCATTGTCATAAGAAACCGTTTCATAAGCCCACTCCTTTCTCTCGACGGTCAGCCAGATTCCGGTCCCTTGTAAACTTGTTCTCTACCGCCACAACTTCCATCTGCTTGCCCATCAACTGGTCATTCCAATCCTTGTAGTTCTCGGCAGCCTTCCATTCCCCCACGTTATAGCGGATATGGATGTGCTTGCGAAGCTCACGGATTGACAACTGGTCGTTAGGAATGGCAAAGTTCTTATCACCAACGGTAATCATTACCTCACTATCCTCCTTATGCACATTCATGCGGATGCCCTCCAATAGGGCAGCCATACGGATGCCATAGATGCGTCCTGCAAGATCGTTATCGAAACAGTCCATCGCTCTGGCTTCCGGGTAATGAGCCATGATACCCTTGACCTGACCGTCGGAGAAAGTACCACCCAGCGATACGAACACCGAATGAGCGGCATCCAAGCGAAGGTGATTCAGCTGATAGAACGCCATGATGTCGTACGCACTCTCTGCGAAATAAACATTCCGAATATCCGCTGGATTACCACCTCTTGACAGGTCGGCTATCCATGCGCCCGTTGTCGAGTTAGTACCGGCAGCCTTACTCTTGAATGAACCAAAGCCACGAATTTCATAGCCCACCACCTTGTCCTTACCAGCCTCCGTGTAAGGGAAACCAATATTGAACTGCTTATAGGTGGTATGGTTGCTGTCTCTTACTTGCTTGATAAAAGGTGCAAAGACACTCGCCGTTTCCTCATTGATGCCACGCTGGGCAAAGAACGCCATCACCTCCGATAATTCGCCGTCTATTGTCTTTGTCTCATATCGCTTCGGATCGAATACACGACTATCGCTATATCCGGCTTTCGCAAGATACTGGCTATCCCCATAATCAGGAATCGGCTCATTGGCGAAGCGGGCCATCACCTTGCCGATGATTTCCCACTCGTTCCTGCCAGACTCGTGAAAGCTGTTAAGGTTCTCACGTATCAACGACACTACATCGCCGCCTTTCGCCCCGTTACGACGGAAATAGGTCTGCGCCGCCTTTTCCTTCGGGTTCTTGATGATGAGCTTATCCTTATGACCGGTGGTGTCAGCCAAGACCATTTCGATGTATCTGCCCACGCCAGCCGAGCGGTCGAGGCGATAGCCCAGATAATAGGCAATGTCATCAACACCAACCTTCGTTTTCAGGTCTTTGAAATTTACGGTCTGTTCCATACTACCTGTAAGTATTTATAGTTAGACTTTCATCTGATGCGAACGCTTTCGGGACTGCGACAGCACCACATCGCCATAGCTTTTTTCCAAAGTCTGGAAGAGCAGTCGATTCTTTTCAGTCCCTTCCGACAGTGAGAAATAAAGCATGCCGAGACTCTTGTCAATCGGCTTGACCCCCAGTTCCCTGCCTTGGAAGGAGGCGCGCACCGCATAGTCTCTGCTATTCTGCTTGATGATGGAAGCGTTCTCGAAAACTATCTTATCCTTTGTAGCATCGGCGGATAGATTTCTGTTCTTATCGAGCAAAGGCTCTTCGCCCAATGCCATCTTCTGCTTGTCCACCTCTTCCAGCACCATGTTGGCAGCCTTGTTCACGTCGGCTATCACCGATACGATGAACTTTGGATTCTCTTTTAGCGTGGAGATCCAACCGTCGAGGTAGGCAGCGTTGTTATTCAGGATACGCTTGTCAAAGCCCATCGAGTTGCCCACCATCGCCGCCGTCAGCTCAGCCACCAGTTCCTCCTTGGCGTATTTTGCGTCGCCGAACTTCTCATGGCTACCCCTGTTCAGTCGGGATTCAGTCCCCGTGGAGTGAGCCATCTCGTGCAAGGCAGTGGAGTAATACTCCATACCGTCCTTATATATTTCCTCTGATGTCTTGCCAATATTGAACTGCTCCTTCCTTGGAATGACGATGATGTCCTTGGAGGGTGAGAAGTAGGCACCCGGCACTTGCTTGTCGTATTGGATAGGGCATATCCACTCCTGCTTCTCGAACATACGGTCGAGCGCTTTGCTGGTAAACATCCCCTCGGCATCACGCAGCTCCGGCGGGGCAAACAGCTTTTTGAGGGCTTCCACCTTATCAGGCTTCACCTCAGCCAGATTGGTCTGATCAACATTGAACACATTGTAGGCCTTTAGGAATGGAATGGTCTGCACCTGCATCCGCTCCGCAAGGCTCATCTTGCGGTAGGTGTCTTTGGTGATTTTGCGTCCGTCCTTGTCCCTTGCCATGATGTCCCAATAGAGCACCGGCATGGCCGACTCGCCCTTCTTGACATGCGCTCCCAAGTCATTGGCTTGCTTGAAGGTGAGATACACGGGCATGGAGTAGCCACGGAGAGCCGTGTCCAGTTGAAGGAAGAAAGAGTTACTTCCCGAATATCCACGCCCGGACACATTCTGCGGCATGGCACCGGGAGCGGTGGCACCGCCAATCCACCCCTTGTGCCAACCAACGGACTTCATCTGTTCCATGCGCTCAATCATCATCTCCGTGAACCTGTCCACGGCTTTCTGACCGAGCGTCTTTGTTTCAGTTCCAGCTGTAGTCATAGTCGTCCTCTACCAAGATTTGCTTGTCCTGCATACTCAGTTCCACTGACTCCATGTAGAACTCAGCAGTATCTTCACTCGGATGGGTGTTGTGTTCCTTGCACCACTGCATGAAGTCATCCGCATGCTCGCCTTCGAGCGTGAACTGTAGCCATCCGATCCGTCTGTCCTGTTTGAGCTGGACCAGCTCTTCAAAACTATATGCCATTTTCTTTGAATTTATGTTATCTGTGTCATTCTAAAAATACACCGCCTTGGGCTACATCTTCAGGCCATTGTTGATAGCCTGTTTCTGTCCCGACAGCACCTTGATGTCGTCCGAGAGATACTTGGCTGCCAGTTGCTCACGAGTGACGGTCTTGGCTTGGAAGAGAGAGAAGCCGTCGTCAAAGGAAATTGCTTTCTTGTCCGTGCGACCATTCTCACCCACGGCAGCCGAAATCTTCCACTTGCCGTCCATGTTGTCCTTCGCCACCCGGATGTCCTCCACCTTGATGTTGGCTGGGAGCTGATAGATGGCGTAGGCGGATGCCAGGTGCAGCCGTTCACCAAAGTTCTTTTCTACCAATGCCGCCGGTGTCGTCACGCGGTCGAAGAAAGCACTCTGGTCCGCTTTGGTCATTGGTACGGACATACGCTGGTCGCCCACCTGTGCGTAGAGCTTGTACTTGCCATAGTCGGCACGCTGCTCATCTTTCTCCTTATACACCGTCATCTTGTCGATTACCCTGCCGTCGGATAGAATGTTGGCAGCCTTGTATTCCTCGGCTGATACCTTGGGGGCCAGCTTGGTCGGATAATACTTCTGCATCATGTCCTCCACCTTCGCCTCCCGTTTCTGATAGGCTGCGATGTCGGCAGCATCCATCTTCATGGGGTTGAGCTGCTTGCCGTTGAACTGAGCCACATAGAACCAGTCGGCGGGATTCACCTTGGACTGGAAGGCATGGGCATGGGAAACTTTGTCGCCATTGACCGTTACCATCTGCGGCTCACGCGGCTGATGCTCCTGTTTGGCGGAAGCCGATTTCTCCACGGTCTCTCCTTCCTCTTTCTTTTCCTGTGCTTTCGTTTCCGCTTTCTCCGATACGGATTTCTCCACACTCTGCTTCTTCTCCAGACTATCCACGATGGCCACACGAAGACCAGCCCTGATGAGTTTGGGTAGATTCGTGTCCAGTGCATGATGGGGAAATGTAACTTGCAGTGAGCCGTCTCCAGCCTTGGCTGGCTTGGTAGCCTTGACACCCAATGTGTCAGCCACCTTGGAGGCATCAGTGTTCAAGGCCGTGTAGAAATCTCCCGTCCTGAAGAGCAGGACGGCATCAGGATGCTTCTCCTTCATGTTCTCGTACAGCTCTGCCAGCGTCTTCGACTTCGGGAGCTTCGCGGTTTTCTTTGCAGCTTTTTTCTCAGTCTGAGCCTTCGGCTCTTCCTTCGGGGTAGCTTGCTGCTGCACCTCTTCTTTTTTCTTGCTTGCCATATTGTTGTCAATTAAAGGGTAAATATCCGGTTTCCATTTGTTGGGCGTGAACTTATGCGTATCACCGAGCACCGCCATTAGCGTATCCTGCCTGCCCAGCGCTTCGTAGGCCGCCATTGCCGTGTGCCCGGTGTCGAGTACATTATCAATGAGAATGGGTATCTTGTCTCTGGGCACCCTTCGGATGCGATAGAAGTAGAGCGGCACTTCATCGATCGAGCCATTGGCTTTCTTCACCAGATAAAGCGGCTCGTGGGTATTGCTTGCTAATGCGTCGATGACAGGTAGATGCAGTGCCTCGCTGATTTTCTCGGCAAGCGTTTTGGTGTAACCCGCCCTGCCCGTGCGGTTGGGAATGGGTACCAGTACCACCTGCTTGTCCTTAGGCATGACATTCCTGACGGCAGCCGTCATCATCGCTGCTGCCTTGGCAATGGCCATATCGTCCCCAGCCTTTACCTTTCGGGCAATAGGAGCAACCTTGGCATAGCCAGCCACGGAGCTGACGATGTAGTCGTAATCAAGATTTTTGTATTTCTTTCTACCCACCTTGCTTGTCGTGATATGCTTTAACGCTACGGTTCTACAACAGAAGAACTCGCCAACAAAGAAGAATGTTAAAGCACTCGCTGGCTCTTATGAAAGTGACAAGCCGGGAGCAGAATATTAAAGAATCCCTTGTTTGGGGAGGATGGTTTTTAGTTTTTGCTATCGAATCAAGCCGGTACGCTGCTTCTTTTCGATAGACTCCGAGGGGTTGTTGGTCATGGCCTGGCGTTCCACCACTTTCTGGTATTCCCAGCGGTTTTCGTCGGTCATCACATAACCCATAAAATCCTCGTGGGCATCATCGTAGCGCATCTGCTGGAGCCGTTCCCACTCTTTCATGTCGCCATCGACAACCTTAAAGCCCTGTGGCTCTCGCAAGTCAACGCCCACCGTTACCTTGGTGTCGCCAATGGAAAGCTCTATGGGCTTCCCTTCCTGAAGCGCCTCCTTCTGGTTGGCTCCCAAGTCAATGTCTTTCACCTTATCCCGTGTTTGTAGCTCCGCTTCGATAGGCACGCTTGCCACGTCACGGTGCATGAGCGAGTTGGTTTCCTTATCCAACTGGATAAATCTTACTTTCCTTTCTCCCTCCACGTCCACCTCCTTACGGATCACTTTACCTGACTGCACACGCAGAAGTTCATTCTGGCTGAGGTTCAGTTCGTTGGCAATTTTCTTGCGGAGCGGATAGGTCATCAGCATCACTTGGTTGTTTTCATCCAGCACGAGTTGGGCTTTGAGCGGTAACTGTATCACCTTGCCATTTGATGTTTCCATGTTGGCCACGAAAACAGGCGTTATCTCTCCACGAAGCAGTGAAACTTTCAGACCATCAGGCATCAACTCCAGTTTTTCCCTGTCGATACCCAACTGCATCAGTTTCTCTAAGACAGCTCCCTGAGCTTGAAAAGTCATCACATCTTCCATACGTTGAATGTTTATCGGTAAATTTGTCGTGAGAAGTCTTGCACATTCACTTCTCACCGAACAAAATTATCAAAAAGCAAGATGATAAGATGAGACGATACAGATTATTTCTATTGGTTTTTGCCACCATGATTATCAGCATGAAGATGGCAGCGCAGTTTTATACTCTCCGTCCGGAGGTAGTTCGCAAACAGGTAAAGGTTGGAATACAAGTAGTTACAAAGCAAAAGAAGGACAGCGTAGGCGCAAAACAACCTGATGTGACCTTTCAAACAGGTCGTGGCTTGGAAATCACCATTGAGAAGGATGTACCACTGTTTGTCAATGTGAAGGACTCCTTGCTTTTCAATCTGATCAGCCAGCGCATGAATGTCTGCCTTCCGCTCGACTTCCTGAAGCTCAACTCAGCTTTCGGCTATCGCAAAGACCCTGTAAGTAGATGTGCGGCTTTCCATGACGGCATAGACCTGCAATGCAACCATGCACGAGTCTATGCGATGCTGCCCGGTATCATCAAGGAGGTACATTTCGGGAATAGAGGCTATGGCAACTATGTCGTTTTGGAACATGGCATCTTTGAATGTCTTTATGGCCATCTTGACCAGATAACCGTAAGAACTGGCGATGCCGTTTCGGCAGGAACCATCGTGGGAATATCAGGAAACACAGGCAAAAGCACCGGCCCGCATCTCCATATCAGAATCAGGAAAGGTGGAAAGAGCGTCGATCCTAATGTTTTCGTGGATTATCTTAACGGTTACATCACGCAGCTACAGGATAAGATGGCATACGTCAGATTCGGGACAAAGCCCAACAAGGAGTTGAACATCGAGAACCTGATGGCCGTTATCCGACAGTATGATGTGAAATTCCCACATATAGTAGCCGCGCAAGCTCTACTTGAAACAGGGTATTTCACTTCCAGAGTGTGCTTAGAGAATAATAACCTCTTCGGACTACGCCGCCCCAGCAACGGCAGCTACTACACCTTCAACTCATGGGAAGAAAGCGTGAAGGCATACAAGGACTATGTGCAGTACAAGTACAGAGAGGGTAGCTATTACGATTTCCTAAATAAGATTGGGTATGCTGAGGATCAAGCATATCTTATTAAAGTGAAGAGAATTGTCGAGAGCTTATGACTTTTGCATAAAGAGTGGCGGAAATGTTTGGAAACTGGAAAATAATATACTATCTTTGTTTGGTGTTTAGATAATGAACATAATACCGAGATAAGCATAATCTCGTATTTCCAATGGGCTGTAGTGAGTTTGACTATAGTTATAAATGCGTTAAGAAAACAGAATTACTTCACAAATAGGATAGAGATGAAAAATGCGAATAATAAAATGTACAGCGCGGAGCCTGTATCAATGGATAAGGTCATAAATATAGCAATAGAAAAACTTGCTAAGATTTCTAATGATCCATCTGGATTAAGTGGAATTCCAAGTGGATTTCACGAATTAGACCAGTTAACCTCTGGTTGGCAAGATGGTAACGTCATTGTTGTGGCAGGTCGGCCTTCGATGGGTAAAACCTCATTTGCCACAAGTATGCTAAAGTATATTGCAGTAGGAAAATCAACTCCATGTGTATACTTCTGTTTGGAAACAAAAGCACGCGAAGTTGCTAATCGGCTCATTGCAAATTATTCCGATATTCCAATCTCTGGATTGATGTCAGGAAGATTATCCCCAGGGGATTGGGAGAAATTTGATAAATTTACTCAAGAAATCTCAACAGCTCCAATTTATTTAGACGATCAAACTTTTGATATTGACCAAATTTGCGATGGTATCAGAAATATGGTTGAACACAATAATGCAAGGATAGCTATTATAGATTATATTCAGTTGATACAAACACCATTCAAAATATCAGCAAATTTTACACGAAATGATGAACTTGCATATATTATGCATTCATTCAAGGCTCTTGCGAAGGAACTTAATATTCCTATAATAGTATTGTCTCAAATGAATCGCTATTTTGAAAACCGCGATCAATCATTTTATAACTTACCTCAATTAACGGATTTAAGAGAATCGGGAACAATCGAAGATGATGCCGATATCGTAATCTTTATACATCGTCCTGAATATTATCATTTTTACTCTGATGAAAAGGGCAATGATATGCGTGGTATAGCACAGATTATTATTGCAAAGCATCGCATGGGTTATACTGGTCAGTTATCCTTGAAGTTTGAAGCAAAATTTGCAAGATTCTCAGATATACCCAAAGGTGATTTTTTCTAAAGTTTTTGGAGCATTATATTCCAATGATTTCTGGCCTACCAATATGTAGCTATCGTGAAAAATTTGCGTATAATAAAAGAGCAATATAGTGTAAAGGATAGTATGCGTAGCACAAATACTTCGCATACTGCCCTTTTATAAATCCCCTCTGCCCATTATAGCAAAGTATAACAGCCAAGCCCAACCACAAACCGATTACACCGTACTGGTACATGAACAGGGTGGCTAAAAGGCATTTCATCACCTTGTCTGGCTGAAAGATATGGAACGCACATATCAGCAGGATGCCGGAATACTCATAATCGACGTGTAGAAATGTAGCTATGGCGCAAATGGTAATCATCAAAACACACCATAACAAAGGTTTATTGTCAATCTTACTCATACCTTCTATTGCAATCAATCCCAACAAAAGCGTGAAGAATACGTTGTGGGTATTATCGTGATTGAGCAGCCACCATGGTATTTCAGATATAAGTGCAAAAGCCAAGAGGCTTAGCGCATACTTCCTTGTGGAACGAGTATGGCCATACCCCTCTACCAGTAGAAAGGCGAAGATGGGGAACGCCATTCTTCCCACCGTCCGCATCATGTCATACGTCCAAGTACCATGTTCCATCAGGTAATAAGCGATATGGTCTACAGTCATGGACACCAACGCTATTGCTTTCAGGGCACTGCCCGACAAACCTTTCCACTGCTCAAGTACCATACTACTGTTTATTTTCCTGTTTCTTTTTTCTGTCTTTACCCAAAAGTTCAGCTATCATCGCATCCACCTCGTCATTGACCCGCTTGAAGTTACGCCCTAGCATGATTTCCTTCTCACGGTCGGAGGCAAACTGATAGATTTTCGGCAAGTCGGCATATAGACTTTCCTCCTGCTTGATTTGCTCCATATCGAAGTGCGTCTTACAAAAATACTTCGAGGTTTTGAACTCCTCCGACTTCTCGATGTCAAAGCCCTGCATCATACTGCCGTCTGTCGGTGTGAAGTCGCGGGCCGACTGACCTGCGAGCCAGCCCGTCGCCATGTCCGCTATCTTGGCGGCTGGCACCAGATAATCCAACCGTTCCGAGATAGACGTGGAAACCTTCTGGTCATTGATGGTGATGGACTTTGACGTCTGCTTCGCCTTTCCGAACACATCGTTCTGCGCCCATTCCAATGTCTCCTTGTTCCGGGCAGCACCCATGAAGATGTTACCGCAAGTGGTGATTATCTTCTGCATACCGTTCTTGCCATAATCCGCCTCCAGCTGTGGCAACTCTTGAAAACCAAGCGTAACAGCTACCTTGTTGCTTCGCGCCGTACCGATCAGTCGGTCAATCTTATGAAAGTACAAGGTTGGCAACTCATCCACGATGATGGAAACAGGGATATTCCCTCTGCTGTTCACACGGGTAACTAGACGATTGAGCACCAGCGCATTCAGCGCACCCACTATCTGCTCTTTCTCTGGGTCGTTGGCAATCACAAGATACGAGGGGCTGGCAGGGTCTGAAATCTTCAGGTCGAAGTCATCCCCCGTGAATATCCAGTAGGCTTCGGGCGACACCAACCGAGCCGCATTGACACGGAGCGTACCCACCATACCTTCGAGCTGGTCCATCGCCTTGTTGGTATAAGCCGACTGGAACGGAGCCATGAGCGAGAGAATCTTCTGGTCCTGCATCAGGATGTCGAATACGTCACTGTACTGCTTGCTTAAGAAGGACAACACATGCGGCATGTCCGAGTATTCACCCGTAATGGTGTCCGGCTCCACCACCTGCCCCTGCTCATCCTCGTACCATGACGAAGTGATATGCACCCGCTGTCCGTTACGGCTCGTATAAGTGAAGTCATTCAGATCCACGAACATGCCATCTTCATCCACCGACACATCGTGGCTCAGCTCATCCACAAAGTCGAGAATCATGTTACCGTCCTTATCGACAGCCCGGTAGTCATGCCAGTTCTTTGTCATCAGCCTTAGTTTCTTGCCCCTGTATTTGACATACCTCGTGAGCTTCTTGCCGTCCTTGAATCCCGTCGGGTGAAAGTTTACGAAGAAATAGATGATGGCAGAGAGGAAGTTAATGGCTGAGTTCTGAAAAAACGCCTCCGAGCCACCCTTCTTGTCGCCCCCTTTATTGAGCGATTCAAGCAAGGTCGCTGCCGTCTCTGCTGCCGCCGCCAAATCAGGGATATACTTTCGCTGAATAGGATTAATGCGGTTGGAATATTCCACATCGGTAAAGTTTACGATATGGAAACCACAGTTCTCTGGTAACCTACCGAGTTTCTTGTTCTTGCAGTACTGATAGAACAGCGTCTTTCCCAATGTCGGAAACTTATAGTCGTACACCATCATGGCAAACCCCTTGGCCGCATGCTGACGGATAAACGGGTCGATGATGCCGAAGGACTTACCAGAGCCGGGTGTACCCAGTACGATGGTTCCACGGAAGGGATTGATAATGTTAATCCAGCCCTTGTGCATCCGTCTCTTGAAATAGTAAATCATCGGGATATTGACCGAATACGGATTCTCATTCAGTTCCTCCGACTGCTGGAACGATTCATTCTCGAAGTTGAAGCGGTCCTCTCCTAACTTATAGTTGTAGAAGCGCGAGATACCGTCCAGCCCCTGATGCAGGAGCATTGTACCGATGATGGAAGTCATGGCATAAAGGATGCGGTTGGTCGGAAAACCAAAAGAGACTCCTCCCCAGATGCCCTTATGAAACATCATGCAGAGTGCGATGAATGTGATGCCGATGCCGATAGGATAAAGCACCATCGTTTTGACATTGAACTTCAGTGCCTTCTGCGGACGTGTGCCGATACATGTCACACCGATGCAGATCAGTTCGACGAGCTTACACGATGCCACATTGTTGAACACTTTGAAGCGTGCGATGAGTTCCAAAATAAATCCTGTGACACGGTTGTCCGCCGTGATGGGCAGATTCATGATCAGTTCCACTATCAGGAAAAGATAGATGCAGCTCCTGAAGATGTTGTACATCTGCTGCTGTTCTCTTGTCTCTTCTACAGCCATGACTTTACAATTTGATGGTTAAAACACTGGCAGATACGATACCATCTGCTCACTGACCCCGTCAGCGTGCAGCATATCCTTGTAGTTGATATCGAGCGTGATGATACGCCCCGAAATCTGCTCCTCCGAAATTTCCAGCTTCAGCACCTTCTCTTCAGGGAAGGTGAGTTTATCGAGCACCAGCACGTTACGGTATGCCTTCTTGAAACTCTTGGCACTGCTCAGACTATATACCGGTGTCAGCTCAATCGTCTGTGAGTTGGTGGCCTTCAGTTCCTTCTTGTCCGTGAGTTTGATACGTACCTCGCTGATGTCATACTTGATTTTGGTAGCATTGTAGAGCGAGTAGTCGATGAAGAAATAGTCACCGATACTGTAGATGTTGTTCACCCTCGCCTTGATTCCGTTCTCATTAGAATGGATGTTCTTGCGTGGTTTGCTGGTAAAGATGGCCCAGGCGTAGGCCGCCATTTCCTTGCGCGGCATCGTTACGTCGGGATTTTCATACCTGCCCATGTCCCCGGCTTTGATGCGGTAGATAGAGTTGGCTTTGGCAGGTCCGGCAGTATAAACCACGTTGAGCTGTACGATATGCCGTTCACCAATCACGGTAATCGTGCCCACCAGCTCGTTGTCGTACATTCTCCCGGAGGGTTTGATACGCACGATATTGTCCGTACACTGATTCCCTACTATCTTGTTCGTAGAAATGTCCACGAGCTTGATATTCTCAGGCATCAGCAGGTGTGTCGTCACCTCTTCGTTGACAAAGATCACGTCCTTGCGCCTGTTTTCGTCGAAGATGTAGCTGTCCGTAGGCTTGGCGTTGCGGATATACCTCACCGAAGCCGAGTCTGCCTCGATGTTCTTATACTTCTTCTGTGCCTGAAGGCTGCCACACAATCCCATGAGGGCAACCATGAGAACTAAAATCTTTTTCATATTTCCTAAATGTTTGATGAATTATTGAAAGCTACTCTGCATTGGTATTGATCAGATAGACGATGGTATTGTACTTGATTCGGGCCTTATTCTTGCGGATATTGGCAGACACGGCAGACGATGCCGACTGGTACATGTTCTGAAGGGCCTGCAGAGCCACTGCCTCGGAACTCAGTCCACCGCCATACCCACCGTCAAAGTTGATGTTGCTCTGCAAGGCATTCGCCTTGGCATCCTTCATCAGGTCGCGGAAAGCAGACTCAGGAACGTAAAAGCCCTCCATACCATCGTTGTCATAGACCGACAGTCCCACCTTGATGAACTTATCCCTGACCAGGATGCTGGTGATGGTCGCCATGACACGCTGCTGTCCGAATCCCGTCACCGTACCGTAGAGGTAGGTGCCCTTCTTCAGTCTTGTCCCTTTGAGCGTCACATCATCGAGGAGCTTGAAGCGGAGGCGCGTACCCTCGTGTGCCTTCGTCGTCTTGTCTATCATGGCGCGGATCAGCGGAACGTCCGTCGTAGGCTCGGCACTGACGGTGTTGAACTTCTCCGCATTACCCTCCATCACTTTCTTGACAATGACCGGTTTCTCTTCGGACTTACGATTGGACGCACCAAAAGGATGTGACGCTTTTGACACTTTGGCACTTTCATCCTCGTCGCCGATACCTATGCTCTTCTCCAACGCTTTCTGCCGGGCAAGGCTTCTCTTCTGAATCGCCTCCACCTCCCTGGCATAGTCATCCATCTCTGTCTGTCTGGAACCGCGCCCATAGCTGCCGCCCGAACCATAGCCAGATGCACCTCCGTAACTGCCACCCTCATAGGCATTGATATGCTTCCGTGACTGAGCCAGCCGCTGCTGCAAGGCTTCCATATCCTTCTGCCGCTGGGCATTGATGGCATTCTGGCGGTCTATCTCATCCAGTTCATGCTCTTGATAGCCGTTGCCGAGCGAGTCCTGCTGTGGCTGGTCCTCACCGATGCCGTTCACTGCCGATGCCGCATCCTCTTCGTTATAGCGTTTGTTCATCTCAGTCATCTTATCACCCATATCAGCATTGGCCGCCGTGGGCAGGGAGGCATTGATGCTGTCCGTGGCCACACCCTTCTTGGCATTGTCCGTACCTCCGAATACCCCCATCAACTCATAGCCTAAGAACAAGATAGGCAGAAGAATGGCCAAAGGAAAGATGTACTTGGGCTGTTTGAAGTCGATGCGCCACCAACTCTTGCCCTGTGATAAGGGCTTCGCCACGGGCGGCTCTTTCGGACTTGTCTTTTCCCTTTCGTCGCCCTTAGCCTTGTTATCATCCTGCGTTTCAGCATCAACCTCCATCTCTACCGTAGCCGATGGTTCGCTCTCCTTTCCCAGTCCTACTTTGAACAAGAATTTCTTTATCAGTTCTTTCATATCATTGATGTTTTAAGTTTGCCACTATCATTTCGAGTTGCTTGTATTTATAGATGATAAGCGCAGAATCCTGATGCGTCTTGATAGGAATACGCACCAAAGAATCCAACTCCCCTTTCAGTCGCTGACCTCTGAGGACCAGCTGTCCGACCTCCCGAACCTGTATGTTCTTGCCATTCTGTATGCTCTGCAGTCCGGCGAACATAGGCTGCACATTCTCTATCTCTCCCACAATATCCTTGCTGGACTGTGGAGAATAGAGGGAAACGACTATCCCCAAGCAGAGCGAGCAGACCAGCGCACCGACGGTCATGGCTGCCGTATGTTTCGGGTGTTTCACTGCCCATGCGTTGGCAGCATCTATCCGCTCCCGTATCTTCCATTGCAAAGAGAGCTTCCTTACAAAGGACTTCACCTTATCCCTGGTTTCCTGTTCCCATCTGGTCTTGGCCTCTTTCGCACGTTTCATTTTCTTCTTCATACCCTTAGTAGTCTAAATCCTTGTTCTCCAATGTTCTCCAATTGGTAATCAGCAGACCGTGCGGATTGTTCCTTGTACGGGGCACATTCTCGATGCTGCCCACCGTAATAAGAGAGCGTTTCATGTCGCGTGAACGACGTTTAATAATCTGCGTACCGTAGTATTTGAACTTCCGAGTGTGTTCGTCCAGCTTGATGGAGTCACAGATGATCATGCACACGGCCGAAGAAGAGACAATGTCCGAGTAAAAACCATTTTCCTCCATCGCCTGTTTCTGTTTCAGTGCTGTACCGTCCGCCATATACATGGCTTTGGACAGTGTCCATTTGATATAGTCGTCATCGGGCGGCAGATTGAAGAAATACTGATGGAAGAGCTGGATGTGTGCTTTTGCCTCCATGACAAAATTCGCCTCTTGCTTACTCCTTTCAGCGAGGAAAGGAATGTCGCCATCTAGGACATAAATCTGATTACGCTCTTCCGTTACCAACTTGGCACAGTAGAAGATGCAGCAGGCACATACCACCGTACTGCCTATGATGGTCAGCAGTACGGTCATCAGCGCAAGCCTTGTTTTCTGTTCCAAACTCTGTATTAACATATCCTGTCGTTTTAGTTTATTTTCCTCTGTTATATGAATCCCTCATGGAACTGCCCATCTTCGATGCCGCCTTGCCAGCAGAACTTTCGGTGAACATGTGCTTGGCCTCTTTCGCCATACCTGAAGCTGCACCGCCCATCGCTCCAGCTAAAGTAGCCGCACCGCCATCGGAATAGCCACTTGCACCACTCACGGCTCCGGCCACACCTGCCGCTCCGAGATGAGCAGCCCCGGATACCGCCGAGCCTGCCACTGGCGTAACAACCGAAGCGATGCCCACTCCTGTAGAAGCGGCACTGCCCACAGCTCCGCCAACGACACCGGCCACGACACCACCTGCGGCACTGCCCGCACTCGAACTCACGCCACCCGGTATCAGCCATGAAGCCACCTCTGGAACAAAGCGAATGATGTAGGCACCCACGAGCATACCCATGGCATACATACAGTTTGAGCCAATTCCTTGAATACCCAGTGCGCCAATCTGCCCCCAGGAGTTCACCTGACCTTGCAAAAGCCTACCGTAAGCGGTTAGGTCTTCTCCGAGGTTATACATCAGGATAAAGTCAATGTAGTACAGGCACATATAGGTAACAAATCCCCATAGCGACAAAGACAGGTATTTGCTGATCCATTGAGACCATGCACTGCTCCATGGCGGAACGATGGACAGGGCAAACATGATAGGAGCAAAGATCGCCAGTATCGTCATGAAGATACGCTGGGCCACCAAAATACCATAATACGACATTTGGAATATCAGCTCCCCGATGAAGCGTATCACGTCGTTGATCCATTCCGACACTTTTGTCTCCGCGGCTACGGTAGCTCGCTGCGCATAGTTGTTGATGGTTGTGCCCAGATTTTCCATATTGTAGATGAGCTTGTCCCACCAATGAGCATCCTCGCCAATCTCCTGTACCTGCTTCGCCGTCTCGATGCTGTCCTGCACCTGTCGGAGCCGTTTGAGGTAGTCCGACTGCTTTTGCGCCACTTTTAGCTCCAAAGCTGCCACTTCCTTGTTCTTGCTGCTTGCCATCTGTTTGGTGGTCGCCTCCAATGCCTTGCCCGGCCGGGCCAGTTCCTGACAGATCCATGAGCTGTAAGTGATGCAAATGGACAATCCCACGATGCGGAGAAGTTTCATCACGTCCATCGCCCTACGCCCAAGCATCATCATCCAGCACTCGTAGGAACCCACGCAAAGGGCAAGGCATAGGCCGATGACACGGGCATAGCCCACGGTGTCGCCTAGTACCGCCGACTTCGGGAAGGTCTCCATCGCCACCAGCAGCTTGTCCAGGCTCTCGTCGATGGAAGGCAATCCCATCGTGAGCAGCTGACTTGTGATATTCAATAAGATGTCTGTAACCATATTCTTAAATCATAATGTTATCGTTTGTAATAGTTCTGCGCCATGCCGACAAGGTGCGCCACCCGGCTGACCATCTCCTCCATCTGTTTCTTGTATTGCTGGTAGGCTTTCTGCCGCTTGGCGTTTTCAAGTTCATACCCTGCACCTGTCCGATGGATGTAGGCGATGTCCTGGCACATCATTTCATTCTGCCGCGTCAGCTCATCGACCTGAAATTTCAGTTTCCCCTTGCTTCGCTGCATACAGAAGAGCAGTCCATCGGTAATGGACTTCTGCATACGGTCAAAGTCGGCCTTGAACGAAGAATAAACCAAATCGACATTCCTGTCAGCTGCACGAGCAACTTCTTCTTTGTAGAGATCTTCTATCTTCATGCGTTCCTCTTCGGCTTTCTTCACCTTCTGCCGTTGCGTCTCTTCGGTGGTGATACGGGTGGGCATAATCCGCTTCACGTTGGATTTACTCTCCTTGAACCGTACTCTCCAGCCGGATTTGAGGAATCTCCATTGCCAATAAGTCTCACCGCCACTATACTTCTTATGCAGCAGGTAATAATACCAATCCGGGGAAAAGTCCCATGGACCGTTCTCCATCGACTTCCACTGCTTTTCCTTCTGGTCGTCGTAGGTAGGATGTTGAGCCAAAGCAGGGAAAGAGAAATATAACAACCCCACAATGGCGAATAGATATTTTCTCATACGCTGTTCCATTTATTGATTACACCTTCTGCTATCTTATCCGTCACCTCACTGTTGAGAATGTCCCAGATGTAGTCATATCTGAAGCCACCAACGGTAATAAGGCTGCACCATACATTGGCACTGTCAATAATGCCTCTCATTGTTTCAATGGAGTTTTTAAGTTCCATAATGATGTGAAGTTTCTCGTCCATCGAGGCTTTCATCACATTGATGCCGCTGGCGGCAAGTGAGGCATAGAGGGCTTTGATGTTCTTGATTTCCCTTGCACACGCCATGTTCGCTTCGGTATAATACCATGCCACCATCGGTTTCTTGAACGTGTATTGGAAGGTGGAGCGTGTAAACTGAGAATACTCCTGTATCAGGCGGTACATACTGTTGGCCGTCGAACCCAACGCTCCGGCTAAGATGACGTAGGAATAGCCGTTATTCAGTTTGCTGTCCAAGGTCGTCCTTACATTGTTGAACTTGGTGGCACCTTTTGTGATGATGCTCTGCTCGCCAAAGCTCGTTGTTACCTTCGCCAGAGCCTTGTCTTCTTCACCCTTGATGAGTTTGTGCAAACTGATGAGGGCTTCGATGGTGGCCGGATCCCTCGGTGTGGGGATGACATCGGCAAAGGTGGGAGCTGCCAAGGTCAGACATAAGAGCAACAACCAGCACCTCCTTATATTCCATTTTATATTCCATGCTCTTTTCATAGGCTCAATCTCCATTAGACACCCAATCCGTTCCAGTTGTCAATCAGTCCGTCCACGGAGTTTCGCGCGGTGATATAGGCAGCCCACGACTCCACGTCGATGGCCATGAGTACATCGCCCCAGCTGTTACCGAACTGGCACATCATCACCATGACCTCCAGTTTGTAGTGGATTTCAAGCAGACGGCTGTAGATTTTGTTAGCCATCGTCAGCCGTTCATAACGATTGAGCAGGTTATATCCATCGTCCTTACCATCCTCCTTGGCAGTACCCAACGGATTGCGTATCTTACCGTTGTTTACAATATCCACAAAGTCGTGTACCAGTCCTTCCGTCTCGGACACGAGGTTGGTCATCTCATTGAGGCATACCACATAGTTCTTGCCCGGCGACTTGCCGAGTTGTTTCAGCACGATGGGCACATCCTTGAAGATACCGGCTGTGAGCGAAACGATTTCGCCATAATATTTGCTTTCCTCCCCAAAGCCTGTAATGTTCTGCATGGAGAGCTGGTAAAGTTCCTTGATGCTTGCCATCGTAGCGGTGTATTTCATCAATTTCTCCTGCTTGGACTTGATGGAATCCAAACGCCCATTGTGCTTATCCTCTATGAGTTTCTGCGAGGCTGCATTGGACACGACGGCAGCTGTGGTTTTCCTGTCTATCACCACACGCCAGCCAGCTTGAATATTCAGCGAGGCAAGGAGCATCGCCATAACGAGTATTAACTTTGACTTTTCCATAAGCTCATAATGTTTTGATGTTCATTAACCTGCCGCGCGAAGTCGAGATATTTATTTATCCCTGCCTGTCTGCGGTCTTTCTCTATCTCCGTGATGGCACGCTGGATGTTGCCACCATAATGTCTTGTGTAGATTTTGAGGGCTTCCTTTTCTGCCCGTTCCGTAGTGTAGGCCCAGTAACATTCCGGCGGTTCCTCCACGCCATACACATCCGACACCTGCCCACGGCATATCCACACCTCCTTGAAGTAGTTACGCCCCTCGTGGTTGTTAAGCGCATTGATGGTGAAAATCTGCTGTCGCTGCACCGCTGTCAGTCCGAGGATGGCCGCAATATCATCGTACCTGTCCTTGAACTTTGCTTGGTCGAGCAGGATTTTCACATCACTGTTGTTGATAATCGCCTCTTTGACAATGGGCGAGTCAATCACATCGTTCAATTCCTGCGTCACCACACCGGCGATGCCGTGGAACTTGCGCACCGTCTTATACAGATATTTGATATACTCTGCCATCGTAGGCGAGGCGATGGCCTTCCATGCCTCTTCGATGATGAGTGCCTTTCGGCCTTTCTTGATACGCATCTTCTGGAGGAACACATCCATGATGATGAGCACAACGATGGGAAACAGCACGGGGTCGTCCTTGATTTTGTCTATCTCAAAGACGATAAACCGCTCATCGAAGAGCGACTGCTCCAAATCGTTGTTCAGTGTACTCTCCAGTTCACCGCCACGGTAGAACTGTTCGAGGATGGCAGCGAAGTTGTCAATGTTGAAGGCTATCTTTTTCTCGGCCATCAGCTGTGGAATACGTTCCAAGGCATATTCATAGAAAGTATTGAAAGACAATTTCCTGACGGTCATCTTCCGTCTGCGCTGTTCCATTTTCTCTATCTTCTGTTCGATACGCATAAGATAGCTGCCCTCGATCACCTCCGCCATGATGCGCATAAGCTGACGGTTGGCCGCCACCTTTTCGCCTTCGGTCGCAGCTTTGTCATTGACCAAGGCATGTAGTTTCTCCACCTGACGCTTTGCCTTGACCTGATGCCGCACCTCTGCTTCTGAAAAGATGTCGTCCTTACCCTCTGCATAGTCCTTTGTGGAAATGTCGCTCTGATGTTCCTCAAAGTCCTGATAATAGCGATGCTCCACCTTCTCACCATACTTCTCATACTCGCCGTTCTTCTTATCCTCCAGCAAAAGTCGGTGGCGCAGTCTGTCCTTTTCTTCGGAAGAAAAGCCACGGAAAGGATGAAAGTAGGCATCGTAATACTCTACAATGACCTGATTGATGATGGCATCCTCAATCTTGGAGGGCATCTCGCTACCCTTGAAGATCAGGAAGATGAGGGATTTGAGGAAGTTCTTCTTCTCCCCGAAGTTCTGTCGGTACTCCGTTTTGGTAATCTTGAACGGATTCATGGATATGGGATGCTCCTTGGAATAGGTGATATAAGTGCCACCGAAGTAGCTGCATATTCCCTCGTAGCTGTCACCAGTATCAACCATCACCACATCCGTGTTTTGCTCCAGAAGCTGGCGCACCACACTGTTCATGTGGAAGCTCTTGCCACTGCCAGAAGGTCCTATACAAAAGAAATTGGCATTGTCGGTATATTTGTGCGCACCTTCCTTGCCGGTAATGTCTATCGCCACGGGTAGTCCCTGCCGATCTGTATAGTAGGTTTTGAGTGGCGTCTCCTCCGAGTGTTTCAGATGCTCCTTGAAGCAAAGGCAGAGTGCGGCGTCCGACAACGTAAGGAAGAGATCGTAGTCGGGATTGAAGGCATAGCCGTTGCCCGGGAAACTGCATGTGAAGAGTTCCAACTGGTTATACGCTGACCGAGAAGGCATGATGGCGCAGTCGTAGAGTTTCGTCTCGATATACGAGGTAACTGGGGTTATCTTATCGTGTGGACAGCTGACGAGGATATTAAAGTTGGTATAGACCATCAGTTTGCTATCCACGGCCAACGTGTCCAGTAATCGTTCTATATCTTCCTTGGCGATGCGGTTGGACGGGTCGGGCATGGAGCCATGACGTTTCGCCTTGCCTTGCAGCTTCCGCATGAGTTTTCGTTGGGCAGGTATCTGGATGACCTGATTGTAGATGACGCAATCGGTATAAGGAATCTCCGTCAGGAAGGAGAAGAGGTCGGTGGCAATGTAAGTACCGTTGATATTCACAGAGAGGAACGGACGCACGAAGTTGGGCATGTTGATTTCGTCTATATCCACCAAGGGGAAGGACTTTACCGTGCGGTCGCCAATCTTCAGGTTCTCGTCCGAGCACTTGAAGTTGGTCATGGAGAATGGTCCCTGCTTGAACTGGAACGCCATGAAGCGATGAAGGTACTCGACAATCTCAGGCTTGCTCAGCTTACGGTGCGCAATACCTTTCTCCTGCAGGATGTCGGCTACCTTGGCCACCTTTACATGGAAGTCCTCCCATCGCTTGGCATCGTATTTCACGAAGGCATTGTGCGCACATTCCTGCGTGATGATGAGAAAGGTGCGTATGTCGGTATAAGGCCGTCCCTCGAAGTAGTTGAAGTAACTTTCGGTGAGGAACTCCTGTTCTCCCTCCGGCTCATGGTGATATTCCTGCTTGCAGAAAATATCCTGCTTCTGGAGGGCATAGCCTTCGCCGAGTGTCTTGACGATGTTGGTCAGTACGTCCTGAAAGAGCCGATACTGGTCGACATCTGTACAATACTGTTGCACAGGATTCTCTATCTCAAAAAAGACTGATGGATTGCCTTTTTGAGACCACAGCACCGTGTTAAGCACTTTCCCGTCCTTCTCCCTGATGTCCTGCAACTGGGCAAAGAGTTTATCGAATGGTCTTCTTTTCTGTGCCATAACCGTTAGTGTTTGAAGATTCCGTGATAGATATAGATACCCTTATCATGGCGTTTGGCGTGTAACCCATTGCGTTGCCGGATGTAGATGGTAGCCAGTCCGACAAGGGCAAGAACAATCATGGCGATGAAGCCAGCCAACTTACCCAAGATAATGGAGAAGAGGATAAAGCCGAGGAAGGACACGCCGATGGCAATCGCGGCAAAGGTCAGGAAGCGGCCTCTGATGCCCATAAACTCCAACGGTTTCTGTATGCCTTTGTATATAGGAAAGAAATCTTCCATAGAAATATTAAATAAGATGGAAGCCAGATGTGTTTTATCATCCGACTCCCACCGGTTGATTACTTGAAGAAGAGCGGAAGTGCCTCAGACATGGCGATGAAAGCCACACAGCCACCGATGGTGAGCATGATGGTCTTCTTCACGTCCTGATCGCCGTTCTGCATCTTGAAATACACATTGAACGCACCCACGAGTACGATGACGGCTGCGATGGCCTTCATTAGATTGGAAACAGGGGTCTGATACGAAGAAATCTCCGTGGTGGCTTTGGTGAAACCGCCAGCTCCCTTGCTACTTGCCAATGCTGTTCCTGTACTAAGGGCGAACATTCCTACGCCCACTGCTACTTTCAAAGACTGTTGCTTCGCAAAACTCCAAGCTTTCTTTGCGCATGCTATTGCTTGTTCTCTTAATTGCGACATAATAGAATGGATTAAATTTCAAATTCAATTCCATGTTAAAGCCGTAAGTGAAACAAGTTAAAGAGCTACGTCTGAAATGTTAAAGATAAAGGTCGGTATGTTGTTATGAAGAATCCTGCTGTTTGTCGGATGTTTCTTTCCAATCTTGTAACAGTCCGCCCAGCTCGCTTTGTTCTCCATTTTGTGAAAGTTCCTCCACCTTGGGCACGAGACGCTCCACCTCGATGCCACCCGTCATTAGCATTTGGCTGGTCTGCTTCCGTTTCAGGGCAGCCGCCTTCTGCTTCTTGATAATGGGCCGAGTGATAAGGATGGGCGTAAACTCTCTTACTTCATCGGAGATGTCCACCGTTTCATCCTGCGCCTTGTCGTCTTCGCTGGCAGCCCGCTTGCTGTTTACCATCAGGTCGTAGGCCACTATTCCTAAGTAATAGCAGATGTAGCAAACCACTATAAAACCAAAGAATATTTGAAAATTCATACGCAATAGGCATTAAGTGAATGATGAACATGGAACTGATGCAGAAAGATAGACACTCATAGGCTGAAATGTCAACCCCATCTTCTGTCCGTTGCTCTCACGTATCGGCCTGCGCTTCAGCTCTTCATTATAATATAAGGTGTTGTGCCCGGGGATGACCAAATAGCCAAATGACTTCAGGATGCTCTTCAAGACCACCCGCTTCTTGTTTCCCACCACCTTGATGTTGGTTTTCTGTGGCAGACCGAACAACACGCGAGCCTTCTCCCGTTTGATGATGCTCCTTCTGCTACGGGACCGTATCTGCCGGGCATCGTCTGCCGTCCTGACAAGATGGTACTTCTTCACAATTCGTGATACTGTCCGAGTGGATATGCCTGTAAGCCGGGCTATCTCACTATGAGAGTGGCTGCAGTATAGCCGTCTGATCCTATCTGCCACTGTCATCGCTTTGGTGACAGGGCATTTGTGTAAGCCCAACTCATGCAGCTTCTTACGAAGGCAACTTAGGGAAATACCTAAATGCTCTGCTAACGAGGCGTTGCTCATCGCTTTATAATGGTCTTTAAGGTAATCCACCATAGCGGCGGTCCAGATGATACTTTGCCTATACATGATCTTGAAGATTATTGATAATGCAATCGTTTCTGCGCAAAAACTCTTTGAGGTAGCTGCCGTTGGTGCCGATGAAGGCACGGAGAGCAGCGTTGATGATGTCGGTAACTGACATATTGTTGATGTTACATAGCTTCAGTAACTCTACCACTTCGTTGTCTATCTCATAGTTTTTGCGGCCGTACTTCTTGACACGGTAGCCGTACTGTTGGGCATACTGCTGGAAGAGCTGCCAACTGCTGACTGTCTGGGGAATGTCTTGCTGTGCAGCTCTTAGCATTGGCTGAGAAGACGATGGGGAAGTTGATGTCTTCACCTCATTAAACACACCGTCTATATCGGGCAGATTGAGAAGGTCGTTGGTAGGTGCAGCCTGCAAATGGGAAGTATTCGTTTTCATTTTGTTGGCACTTTAGGTTTGAAGATCTGTTGATACATAAAGTCGAAGGTGGGTGACACGATGTCGTTTTGCGGCCCCATCAGTTCGATGGTATTGTACCGTTGCATATCCGCCTTGACCTCTATGCGCGGTGCAACCAGTCCGAAGTGGCGGAGCCTTTCCTCTGTCTTATCCCACAGTTCCAGTTCTGCCTTCCTGCCATATCGCTTATCCCATTTGTTCACAACGAAGATAAACCGGCTCTTCATGATGGGCAGCATGTGCTGCAGCTTGGCGATAAAGCCGATGAAAGTAGCCGTGGAACTGATGGAGGTTGCCTCGAACTGATAGGGGCAAACAATGTAATGACTTAGGGCGAAGATAGGCACCAGACCTTGCTGTGACAGATTGCCGGGAGTGTCCATCAGTACGAAACCTTTATAGCCGTTGCGTAGGTTCGTAAGGAACTCTCTCACATTGTTAGCGTCTTTGATGTCGAAAGTGTGTACGCTGTAAGGCAGTCGCACACCCTCGTACTTTTCCACGTCCTCATTTCGCTTGGAATAGATAGTCTGCTGACGGTCGAAATCTACAACGAGTACGCTTTCGCCCTTTGCTGCCAGATAATCAGCAAACATGGTGCAGAGCGTGGTCTTTCCGACACCGCCCTTCTGATTGGCAAAGGTTATCATGATGTTGTCTCTCATTGTCGAGGTTGTTATTAGTTGTGAGATAATAGATAATAACAAACTCCTTTTTGGAAGGCCGGTTATCAAATGGAGTTGGGCCCCAGTAGCGTTATTTCGTGAAATAAGCATCTTAAGAAGTAGGTAAATGAAGAAGATGTTAAATCGTGAAATCATTGGCAAAGATAGTGTTTCCGCTTTATACTTGCAAATGGTCTTTCATCCCAGAATGTCCTCATTTATAGATGGTTAATGTCCATTTGTGTAAATGTAATAAGATGTAGGATTAGGGAAAGCGATGTGTGGGGATTGACCAAAAATCAGACGAAGAATAAAGATTAGGACTATTTAACGGTTAGAGATCCGCAAGTGGTGAAAATATACGGATAGTTTTTGGTGCAGTCAAAGGAGAATATACGAAGATTGTCGTATCTTTGTCATTGGAAATAAAAATCATTATCATAATTTTTCTGTCTATGAAAAAACTATTAGTTGTCGTATGTACCTTGATGTTGTCGGCTTCAGCGATGGCGCAGCAAACCATTGAAAGCCAGATTACAGAGTTAAAACAAAAGATAGAAGCACAGCAGCAACAGTTGAATGGACTCTCTCAACGTGTGAGTGAGGTAGAACAGTTGAATGTCGATTTGCGTAAAGCGATGGACTTTGGCAAGGCCATCACAACGATGCAGGGTAGCAACGGCATTACCTACAAACTAATCTCACTGAAGGGTAATAAGGCGGAGAAATCTATCACGGCAATTTTTCAGATGTCCACCACAAGTGAAATGGTAGATATGATAGTTTCCGGCTACGAAGCCTCCTATGTAGATCTGTATGGAGAACGACAGAAGACAGAGCATCTTACCGTAGGCAACGATGTTATGGTCAGGGTATTCAAAGATACCCCAACCAATGGTCGTATCGTCTTCAACGATGTGGATATAAATAAGGTTAAGAAAATTAAACTGCTGCGCTTCGATGTTCTCAATGGAGAGAACAAGGAGTCTGTTATGTTTAAGGACTTGAAGGTGGAGTGGTAAAAACGACTATCTTTTCAGCTTCCACTCTCCATCTACCTCATATCCACCGTTGCTACCCACTTCCCATTCAGCATTGCGGTTGGATGCCGAGGTATGGTGCGAAAGAACATTATTGAGGAGACCGTTAGAAGGATGGGTTCTTCGAGCTGCCATAGGTCGAAGTTCTTGCAGAGCCGGAAGGAGTGCTTTGAAGTCGATGCCTTCTGAAACTAAATTGAAGATGCACCTGTGTATGAAATCGACACAATAATATTGGTCACCTTGCTTGAAAATGGCGAGGTGATTCTCTTTTAATGCCACCTCCAAGTCTTGCTTCTCAGTTGATACTGCCAGATTGTTCAGCATTTCTACGGCAAAGCCATTATTGGGCTTGTTGTGTGGCTCTATATAAATAAGGTGGGGATTCTCAATCTTCCAGATATGGCAGAGAATGTCACGCTCGGTCTCGTTGGTAGGGAAAAATGCCTGGACACGGCGCAGCATGAAGTTGAACTTCAATACCTTTTGCACGTTATCGCTCAGGGCAACCTCCCCGCCACCAAGTAATTTGAAACGCCCCTTGGCAATGCGGGTACCGTACTGTCGCCACAACATTCTATTGAGTTCGTAGGCAATCATCCGGGGATTATCCTCCAGCATGGCATCTACATAGAGTTCCACCTTATTGATACGTTCCTCTTCGCTCATGAAGTGTTGCAGCTGTTTGATGGAGAGCACACAGCCACCTTTATACACCGCCTGTTTGTGATGATCCACAATCATGTAGCCGTATGGCTTGTCCTTTAAACCGAAGAAGACGAGCGATACACCAAACTTCTTTTGCATGATGTTTGACAACTCGCCACGGCTGGAAACCATGTTACGGTACTTCTTTATTATAGCCCCCAACTGCCTACGACGTTTGTAGGATTCCTTATCATCAATGGTTGAAAATCCTGCTATCAAGTCATCCTTAGTAATCTTGGTGCGTACACGACCGCCGCGTGCTATTTCGAGGTTGCCGTCACGCTCGAAACATTCATAGCCGGATGCCTCCATGATAGCTTTGAATTGAGAGAGAGAATTGAACTTGTAACCGAGGGCTTCCTTCAAGAATAGGTCGGCACGCAGTTCTTCATCTTCGCCGACGATCTTGTTGATAGCCTCCTGCGATCGGATGCGCTCATGGTTATGGTCTATCTTCTGCCCATTGGGATTCACCCGACTGGTGATGATGTGCAGGTGATTGTTGTCGGTGTCATTGTGCGCATAGATAAGAAGCGGTTGCCCTTCATCATCATAGCCCATTTCATGAAGATACTGGTGGGCAATATCCAGAAGCTGCTCCTGGGAATATTCATGTCCTCGGCAGGAGATGGCAACATGGAACTGCGCCTTGCGGATATGCTCGTTTCTTGCCGAATAGTCAATCAGGTATTGTTGCAGCTGTTCGGGAGTATAGCTATCAGCGGCTCCCACATAACCGAAGTTCTTCATTTCAAGAAGCACAGCCTGGCCTTTGGCAACTTTTCGCTCGTTGTACTCAACGGCATGGAATGTCGTGCTGGAGGGTAATATGGTTGCTATCATCGTTTTCTTGTGTGTTCGTGAAAAGATGTGATTGATAAATCGGTATTTACCGATTACGGCTTTTCGCTTTATCGTGTTAATCGTTTGGCTATCTGATGCTGTTCCTGTTTTATCGCTGTTAAGAGCTTTTGTAGCTCCATGATTTGAGGATAAAGCACTTTCTCAAAATAGGGAAGTGTCAGCTCATTGGCTATCGCCAGTTCGTTGGCTCGCTTGACCACCTGATTGAAGTTACCGCCCATCCATGCCAAGTCCTGCTGATACTTCTTATAGAAGGTCATCATTTCGTTGAGCGTGGCGATTTTACGTTTTGTACCAACATCGTCAAACTGCTTGATAGCATCCCAAATCATGCTACTTACCGTTTTGTAGTTAGTAGCCTTCTGTTTAATCAGCTCGGCATCCTGTGCAGAAATCCTTATCCAGAGTCTTTTCGTTTTCCGTTCCATATTCTTCTGTTTATATTCTGAGTTGCGAAGAATAATCCCCAACTTGACAGAGTTGGCAAGTTACTTTTGTCCGCACAAAAGTACAACTTGCTACCCAAACTCCGTAAGGGAAATGTAGTCTCGCCACCTGCTTGTCTGACATAAAGTTAGCAAGAAATGATGGACTGTGGTGTCCTTCGATAACTGATTCAAGAAAAATGTTATCGTGAAATCGGGATAATGAAAACCCGATTTAGCGATATAAGGAAAAACCGAAGTTACGAGTCCGTTTCTTCGAGAAAAGACGAAGAAATGAAGCCGTGAGATAGTGATATTACGAGAAAATGTAGTCATAAAATACTTGCTGATTGTCAATGCTTTAGATGCTCTATTATTTGCTTTTCTCGGATATTTTTCGTATCTTTGGTATAGCTAATAATGTTTTAAGATGCAAGTATTTCTCTTCGTATATATCCTGTTCAGAGCCATCTTCCAGCTGATAGGTTGGGTGATTCAAGGCTTTCTGTATGTTTTGTGGATGCTCTTTGGCGGCATCGCCTACTTGGTGAACTATCTGATGGAGCGTAAAACATAAAGCCATGCCTCGGAAGAGGGAGGCATGGCTCAATGTGGTGTGTCATCAAATTATCTGATTGCTCGCTGAAGATTCTCAGCGTGCCGCTTAATCGTGGTCTTTAGAACCTTTGCGTAGATTTGTGTAGTCCGGATATTTTTGTGTCCAAGCATGCGCGAGACGTTCTCGATAGGTATGTCATGGGCAAGGGCCAGTGTTGCGAAAGAGTGCCTGGCGACATGAAAAGTCAACGGCTTGTTCAACTTCAGGGCAGTCTCGATGAGGTGAAGAAAGTCATTAGCTTTCTGATTAGAAATCTTAGGAAGAACGAACTTGTACTTTTTTAGCACTTCCATGGCTGGTCCCAGGATAGGGGTGAAAAACTTCGATGCTGTCTTGATGCGGCTTCCATCTATGTAATACAACTTTCCCTGCTGTTCAGTCATTTTCTCAAAGTCGAAGGCCTGCACATCACAATAGGCAAGCCCGGTGTATGCAGAAAAGACGAACAGGTCGCGAACCTTGTCTAATTTATCGTCCAACTTAATCTTTCTCAACTTTTGCAGCTCAGCCTCTGTCAGTGGTTCTCTTTCCTTGCACTCTCCACGCTTGAATTTTACTTGAGTATATGGATCAACTCCAATCTTACCCTCAATATATAATAGGTGGGAATACTTCTTCAGATGTTTGTGATAGGTATGTATTCCAACATCTGATCGCGTACCGTCGTGTAGCCATTCATCAAAAGCCACCAGATTATTACTCGTAAGATCTGTAAGCTTTTGAATCTTGCCAAATCTCTGCAATGCGTTCAGCGTGCATTGCTTATGTTTTCGAGTCCCCTCACTAATATCTTCAGCCTTGATATGCTCCTTCATATATTCTATGAAGTTGATGGAAGGTTGAACTTTTGTCTTGGGCTTTGCAGTAACAACCTTCTTTGGGGTGGAGATGAATGATGGCTGTTCTTCTTCACCATAATAATAAGCATCGAAGGTGGCAATCGTCATCTCATTGCCCAGTAGCTCCATAGCTCCGACAATCTGTTCACACTTTCTTCGTTCGGCTTTCACTTGTGGTGAGGAAGCAAATTTTTCCCACTTTTCAGCAGGGAAGTCACCCAAAGAAATGTACTTACGCTCTGTTCTGCCAAGATAGATGCGTAATTCTACCTTGCCAGAGCCGCGTTTAGCCGCTTGTTTCTTTCTGTCAAAAATAACTGTTACGTTCTCTTTTAGCATAGTTTAACTTATTAAATCGGCTAAAGGAGTGATTTTGGGGTCTGAATGTGCAAGTGGTAACACATTTTTTGGGGGTGGTAACACATTTGGTAACACATTTCGTTCCCGATAAGGCTTTTTAATTCCCGTTATGTCCTGTTAGCCGTAGGTTCAACATTTAGCATAACTTCCTCTAAATGCGCCATTTAGCTAACAAGTGCCGTGTATAAACGGAAAAGAGGACTTCATTTTTGAAATCCTCTTTTTAGTGCTTAGTGACCCGCATGGGGCTCGAACCCATGACCCCAACATTAAAAGTGTTGTGCTCTACCAACTGAGCTAGCGAGTCAATCAACTTTCTGTTTGAAAGCGAGTGCAAAGGTACTTAATTTAATTGGAACGAGGAAGCACTTGCATATAATATACGCCGCAATTTAATATATTTAACAAAACAAAATGGGGACAGATGGCCCTGTCTCCCGTGGCAGTGGTGACACGAATACGGCTGAATTAAAAAGGGAAAGCGGCCGTTATTCGCCTTCGTCTGACTCGGTTTGCAGTTTGACATGCTTGGTGTCCTCCTTGGTGACATAGCGTTGCCAATAAGCAATGAGCAATGTTGTCAGCGGAAGTGCCACAATCAGACCGATAAAACCCAGCAAAGTGCCCCACACAGAGAGTGAAAGTAGCAGGATAGCCGGGTTGAGTCGCATGGCTTTTCCCATGATCTTGGGGGTCACAATGAGGTCTGTGATGACCTGAACTACGGCAAAAACGAGCACAGCCATACCAAAAACAACCCAGAAATCTTGCCCGGTATCGGCGGCTTTCAACATGGAAAGGAAGGCTGTAGGAATGAGAGCAAAGGTGTGAAGATAGGGAACCAAGTCGAGAATTCCAATGAGAATGCCCAGCCCAATGGCCATCGGAAAGCCGATAATTGTGAAACCTATGCAGAACATAATACCCATACAGAGGGCCACAAGTCCCTGTCCTCGGACGTAATTATTAAGCTCTCGCCCCGCATCTTGCATGAGTTCGCGCCAGAACGGACGGTTTTTTGCGGGGAAGATTCGTATCCAATTGTTCGTCAAAACCTCGTAATCCATCAAGATAAAGAACATATATAGCAACGTAATCATAGAGGCAATGACGCTCAAAATGACTGTAGCTGTCTGCCCAACAAACGTGAAAAGCCTTGGCATTGCGGCCTTGATTGCATCGCCAAAGTCCTTACTTTTGAAGATACGTTCTATCTGATTCTGATGTTGTTGTATCCATTGTGAGATGTAATTTGTTATGTCGTTGGTATGCGTTGTGTGGTGAACCCAACGCGTAAGTACGGTTTGTAGCCTGTCAAACTGGTCGATCATGGGTGGTATGATAAGGTAGAATACACCACCGATGACCACAATCAGCAACAGCATCGTAAGCAGAATGCTGAGCGCCCGCACGCGGATATGCAGCCGGTTTTCGATGAATTGCACGATAGGATAAACCAGATAGGCCAGCAACCACGCAACAAAGAACGGCAACAATACGCTGCTCAGGTAATTCATCAGCAGCAGTATGGCGATGACTAACAGCCCTATACCCGCCCAACGGATAAAGCGGTCGAAAGTGATTTCCTTTCTCATAACTCTTATTTCCTTTCTTCTTTCAATGCTTTCTGATAGCAGTCGCGGCACAACGGCTCGTATTCTTCCTTTTCACCCAGCAGCACCCGATGGTCGTTGTTGACCAAACGGTGGCTCACATAGGCCAAGGCTCCGCACCTGACACAGATGGCATGCACCTTTGTTACCTCGTCGGCGATGGCACAAAGGGCCGGAATGGGCCCAAAAGGCACGCCTTTATAGTCCATGTCCAAGCCTGCAATGATGACCCGAACGCCCTTGTTTGCCAGTTCATTGCACACGTCCACGAGACCATCGTCAAGGAATTGGGCCTCGTCAATGCCCACGACATCAATGTCGGAGGCCAGCAACAATATTGCTCCCGAGGCGTCTATGGGCGTCGAATGAATAGCGTTTTGGTCGTGACTGACCACATCTTCGTCCGAATAACGGGTGTCAACGGTTGGCTTAAAGATTTCAACACGCTGCTTGGCAAACTTAGCTCGCTTCATTCTTCGAATGAGTTCTTCGGTCTTTCCCGAGAACATTGAACCGCAAACCACCTCGATTCGGCCCGGACGATGCGCTTCTCCTATCAGGTTTTCCATCATAACAGTTGCAAAGTTAAGAAAAAAAACGATACATCTGCAACCAAATTCGTTAAAAGGAACGAACGAATGCACTCCTGTCTCTATTAAATAGATGCACGAACTACGTATTCCTGTTTTTCAATCTCAGCCATATTGGCGCGCAATATGGGTGAGATTACCGTGCAAAATGAGCCATATTGCGCGATGAAATGGCTGAGATTGAAACGTGAGGCATAAGTAATTGATTGTCAATAGGAATGATATAACGAAGTACTTTGATTGCATGTAGGGACGCACGGCTCGTGCGTCCGCTCCATCAATCATACTATTTGCTTTCAATTCTCACTGAACGAACGTACGGCTCGTGCGTCCCTACATGCGAATGGCATGGGTCTCAGTCTTCAAAGTAAAAGAAAACGCTTTTTACTTTGCTGTTTGCTTCGTTTGCACTACCTTTAGATAAGTTAGGCTGCACTCACAAACACAAAGTAAAAAGCACTTCTTTTGCTTTTTACTTTGCTGTTTGCTTCGTTTGCACTACCTTTGCAGAAAATAACGATTTGATGAAGATTGCGAAGCTGTTGAGCCGTCTATGCGCCAAGATATTCAGCCCCGTCAAGGCCAATGCATTGTTTTTTGTGATGATGTATGTGCTGGGTTGTGTGTGTGCATGGGTGACGCTGCCTCCTTTCAAAGGGGCCGAAGTGTATCAAAATCTGTACACGGAGCTGTTCATCGACCTTTATTTCTTGTGCCTGTTGCTGATGCTTGTACCCTCGAAAGGACGCAAGTGGGTGCGATTGTGCCTATACCTTATATTATATAGCGTGGCCCTTGTCGACGCGTATTGCTTTGTCAGCTTCGGTTCGACGCTCAATCCATCGATGTTGATGCTGGTGGGCGAGACCAATGGGCGCGAGGCTTGGGACTTTATTTCAGCGCTCGACGTTTCTGATTTTGTCTTCAGCAACGTGGGCTGGCTACTGCTTTTGGCCGCCATCAACGTTCTTTTGGCCTTCATTCCCCGCTTCAAACCGATGTTGCGCCTGAACACGAAGCCCGAATATGATGCTTTGGGGGGCTTGCTCACGCTATGTATGGTGGTTTGGGGGGCCATAGCGTCGGCCCAGAATAAGGAAAAGACATGGCAACTGATGCGCGGTAAGACGATTGGAGAGGTGGAACACACGCTTACGGAGAAAGACCATGCCGTGCTTTATACGCCGATGAGCCGACTTGTCTTCAGCATCTATGCCAATAAACTGGCCGCAAAACAAATCGAACAACTCGTGAAAGCTGCTGCCAAAGTGCAGGTGGATAGCTGCTCATTCCGGTCACCTAACATCGTACTTATCATTGGTGAGAGCTACGGAAAGCATCATTCTCAACAGTATGGTTACTTCATGCCGACCACACCAAGGCAGATATGGCGTGCGAAAAAAGGCCTTCTTGTACCCTTTACCGATGTGGTATCGCCATGGAATTTGACGAGTTTTGTGTTCAAAAATGTGTTCTCTTTGTACGTAAAAGGGCTGCCGGGGGCATGGTGTGATTACCCACTTTTCCCCGAAATATTCCGAAAAGCGGGTTACAAAGTCACCTTTCTTACGAATCAATTCCTGCCAGAAGCCAACGCTGCCGTATATGACTTTAGCGGCGGATTCTTCTTGAATAACCCCGCATTAAACAAGGAACAATTCGACTTGCGCAATGAAAAACTGCATTTATTCGATGAAGATTTGCTGGCCGATTACGATGACTTTGTGAAGCAAGGCAGGATAGATTGCAAGGGACCGAACCTCATTATCTTCCACTTAATAGGCCAACATGTGAACTATCGCACGCGTTGTCCAAAGCGACAATTCAAGTTCTTTGCCGACGATTACATGGAGAAACGGCCCGAACTCTCCGAAAAACAACGTACTGTGTTGAGCTATTACGACAACGCCGTGCGCTATAATGACTCGATAGTCGACCGGATTTGCAAGCGGTTTGAGCGTAAAGACGCCATCGTTATCTATATGCCCGACCACGGAGAGGAGTGCTATGAGGAGTCAAGGGGCTTCATCTGCCGCAACCATTCGGCTGTCATCGACTGGCCATTGGCCCATTATGAGTTCGAAATACCATTCTGGATTTACTGTTCCCCCCGCTATGTTCACCTTCGACCGGAGCTGTTTCGAGAGATTGTCTTGGCCCGAAATCGTCGCTTGATGACCGATGCCTTGCCTCACATGTTGCTTTATTTGGCAGGCATAACCAAGGGTTACCACCCGGAATACAATGTTTTGAGTGACAAATATGATGAAATGAGACCGCGACTCCTTAAAGGTTACGCGGATTATGACAAGTTGCGCGAGGCCCATTTCAAGGATAAAAGAACGCAAAGATGAAGAAACAACTGTTGAGTCGCACCGAGTGTAATGCCATACGTGGGCTGGCCATCATCGGAATCTTCCTGCATAACTACTGCCATTGGCTGGGGCCTGTGGTGAAAGAAAACGAATATCAGTTCTTTCAAAGCAATGTCTACGGGTTCGTTCATGCGCTTTCGGCCCCCGATTTGCTGCTGCCGATGCACCTGTTTTCATTCTTTGGGCACTACGGTGTGCCTGTCTTTCTGTTCTTGAGTGCCTATGGTTTGGTGATGAAATACGAGACTTTGGCAGACAATTCAACGGGGAGTGCCAAGGAAACCGGGCTCGGAAGCGTTACTTCATTCATGCAACACCATTACAAAAAGCTGTTCAAGATGATGATACTCGGCTTCGTTGCCTTCACGATGACAGACCTAATGACGCCCAAGTCTCATCATTATGCGGTCTTGGACATTGTGGCCATGCTCGGAATGTTCAATAACTTGCTGCCCAATCCCGATGATATTATATGGCCCGGGCCCTATTGGTTCTTCGGTTTAATGCTGCAACTTTATTTGATTTTCCGCCTTTTTATTGCTCGAAGACATTGGGGGTGGACCGTCGGTTTGATGGTAGTTTGCGTGGCATTGCAGTGCTGTTTCGGGCCAGAAAGCGAGGAACTGAATCGCTATCGCTATAATTTCATGGGCGGAATGCTGCCCTTCGGCCTCGGTATTCTCTATGCCCGCTATGGCCGACCGCTTGATTTCAAGGCGTATGTCGCCCTGTTCGTGGGTTCACTCTTTATGATTTTCGGCCTCAGTATGAACTTTATTGGCTGGACATTCGTGCCGGTTTTCGTCTGTACGGCAGCCGTTTCGATGGCGAAACTGCTGTCGGCCCGTGCCAATCCCGTGAACAAAGGCCTCGTTTGGACAGGAACCATCAGTGCAGCCTTGTTCGTCTGCCACCCCGTTACACGTAAGATATTCATTCCAATCAGCCGTGGAAGCGACCTCTACGCAGGTTTTTTGCTCTACATCGTGACGAGTATTTGCTTGGCATGGGCTTTCCGTGAGATCATCAAACGCATACCTATCCAATAAAAACGCACCGACTATGACCATAAAGGACATCGAACTTGAGAACATATCGCGTTATCGTGGTGAACTGATGGGGGCCGCTATGCTGTTCATTATGCTCTTTCATGTCGGTTTACCTCAAAGCGATTCGTTCTTCGGACTGCGTCGTATGGGCAATATAGGGGTGGATATGTTCTTGTTCCTCAGCGGAATAGGACTTTGGTTTGCTTGGCTGAAGCGGCCGGAAGTAAAGCATTTCTTCGCAAGACGCTATCTTCGTGTCTATCCGGCTTGGCTTATTGCGGCCTCTCTTTACTACATTCCGCGCTTCCACGGAGGCGATTTTGCGGCGTGGCTTGACCTTTTTGGCGACATCATTCTCAATTGGGACTTCTGGTTAAACGATGAACTTACCTTCTGGTATATCCCGGCTACGATGCTACTTTACTGTTTTGCGCCGGCTTATATGGAGCTTATTCGCCGGCATCCCGTGTATCGTTGGCTCCCGGTTGTGATGATTTTGTGGTGCATCTTGGTGCAATATGTCACGCCAATTCACCAAGCCGTGGGGCATATTGAGATATTTTGGAGCCGTATTCCTATTTTCTTCATCGGCATCAACATGGGAGAAATGGTGCGACGTAAGCGACGTATTGACGGAACGGGCATCTGGATGGTCGTCATTATGTTTGTGATGACGCTCCTTGCCTGTATCTTTTTGGAGCAAAACCGGCACGGTCGGTTTCCTCTTTACGTGGAACGTATGCTCTATATCCCGCTGACCATCACCACAATCTTGCTTTTGAACCGTGTCTTCCGACGCACACCAAAGTGGTTCAACCGCACGTTTAAGTTCGTCGGGGCCTTGAGTTTGGAGTGCTATCTCATTCATATCCACTTCGTACTTGCCTATCTTCCGACCGCTTGGAACTATTGGCTGACTTTCATTGTGTGCCTTGTTGTCACGCTTCCATTGGCATTTGCGCTCAATAAAACCGCAACATTCATTTCCAAACAAATAGAACAAAGACCATGAACACTAAAGATTACATCAGACTTCTGCGTCCGAAGCAGTGGACGAAGAACTTCTTTGTGATGCTTCCGCTGTTCTTTGGCGGCAGATTATTCGATGAACAGGCCTTCATTGCAGGGTTGATTACGTTCCTTTCTTATAGCTTTGCCGCGTCGTCCGTCTATTGTTTCAACGATATTCACGATGTTGATGACGACCGACGTCACCCAATGAAGTGCCACCGTCCTGTGGCTTCGGGAGCTATTCCCATTGCCGTGGCCTATGGACTGATGCTGCTTTGTATCGTGCTTTCCATGCTTTGCCTACTCCTGTTGCCTGCCCATAGGCTCGAAACTGGCGGCGTTATCCTCTTTTACTGGCTGCTCAACCTTGCCTATTGCGCCCGTTTAAAGCAGTATGCCATTATAGATGTGTGCATTGTTGCCTTTGGTTTCGTGCTCCGTTTGCTTGCCGGAGGCCTCGCAACCCATGTACTTTTGAGCAAATGGATTGTGCTTATGACTTTCCTCATCACGCTTTTTATGAGCTTTGCCAAGCGACGCGACGACGTTATTCGCATGGAACGGACCGGAGAAGCACCGCGGAAGAACACCATTCGCTATAACCTTACGTTCATGAATCAGGCCATTACGATCACAGCCGGGGTCACTTTGGTCTGCTATATCATGTACACAGTGAGTCCGGAAGTCATAGAAAACTTCCACAACGACTATCTTTACCTGACGAGTATCCTTGTGCTTGTGGGCTTATTGCGCTACATTCAGCTCTCTGTCGTAGACCAAAAGAGCGGTGATCCCACCAAGGTGCTGCTCAAAGATCGCTTCACACAGCTCATTGTTGCGGCATGGTTGCTGGCTTTCTTGTTGATTATCTATGTGCTGAACTGATGAAAAAGACGGTTTATCTCTTTGATTTTGACAGCACAATCACTACAAAAGACACGTTTATTGAGGTGATACGCCATGCCAAGGGCACATGGGAATGGCTCTTTGGTTTCCTGCTTTTCAGTCCGATTTTAGTATTGATGAAGTTGCATCTCTACCCGAATTGGAAGGCTAAACAGCGTATTTTTGCTTACTTTTTCAAAGGAATGGCGATTGAAGTTTTCGATGAATTGTGTCGCAACTTCGCTGCCGTTAACCGCCATTTGTTGCGTCCCAAGGCCTTGGAAACGATTGCCGAGGCCCGGAAGAAAGGTGAGGTCTGTGTGGTAAGTGCCAGCATTGACAATTGGGTCAGGCCGTTCTTGCCCGACATAAAGGTTGTCGGAACGCAGATAGAAGTGCTGGATGGCTTCTTGACAGGACGCTTTACAACCCCTAATTGCTATGGCCAAGAGAAGGTGAACCGCATAGAGCGCGTGCTCACCTCGCCCCGGTCGGAACTGAATATCATTGCCTTTGGCGACAGCCGGGGCGACTATGAAATGCTAAAATATGCCGATGAAGCTCATTACAAACCCTTTAGAACCTAAGCGCAAACAGCAGATTGGCGAGATAGTGCGCTTTGGTATTGTCGGAGGTGTGGCCACCTTGATACAGTATGGTGTCTATCTACTGATGCTTTATGCCGTTTCTCCCACGCTATCCAACACCATTGGCTATGCCGTTAGCTTCCTTTTTAACTTCGTAGCCAGCACACGTTACACCTTTAAAGTAAAGACCAATGCCCGTCATGGGGCCGGTTTTGCCTTGAGCCACCTTATTAATTATGGGCTTCAAATCGTCATGTTGCATCTCTTTATGGCCTTGGGGGTCAGCGAAAAGCTGGCACCTGTTCCCATGTTCTGCGTCTGTGTGCCAATCAACTTCCTACTTGTAAGGTTCTTTCTCAAGCGATGAAAAGCGAAAAACAGCATAGCCTGCCCGACTTTGTCAGGCATAATGGCATCACAACGGCCTTTGGTTCGGTCGTGGCGACGGCAGTTGTCAACGAAACTACATTCGCCTTGCTGATGAAACAGCTGCATGTTGTTCACTTTTATGCCGTGTTTCTGCTCATTGATGGAGAGGCCGAAGTCTGCATCGACGGCCGAAATGTGCGCTTGGAACAGCACAGTATTTTGCGCACCTCGCCCATGCAGCACACCGATTTCGTCAGTTGCAGCAACTCGTTCGAAGGCCGTTTTCTTTTCGTTGAGGCCACGTTTTATGACGATATGGTGGAAAACGACGACAATCTGCGCGATGCTTTTGCCCTAAACCTGCTCAATACCTGTTTTTATAAGACACTGAGTGAAACGCAAACCTCTGAGTTTGCCGGCATCATCACGCAGATAGAGCGTACCATTGGCCAGCCCCATGCCTACAAAAAAGAGATGCTTGGCTTTCTAATTCACTTGATGCAGATGCACATTCGCGAGCTTATTGGCTATCAAAATGCCGGACTTCACGACATGAAACACAAGGAAAACATTTTCAAAATCTTTATCCATTTGGCATCAAATCACTTCAAACAGCAACGCCAAATCAACTTTTATGCCGACCGAATGAACATCACTTCGACCTATCTTTCACGCATTGTGAAAGAGGTTTCGGGCAATACTGTCAACGGATATTTGCAGAGTTTCCTTTATGGAGAGGCCTGTAAGTTGCTCCAAATGGCTGATAAAACCATCGGAGAAATAGCTTTTGAGCTTCATTTCAGCGACCAATCGGCCTTCACAAACTTCTTCAAACAACGGTCAGGCATGTCACCTAAGGCATATAAAAGGTACCATGACCAGCCAAATCCTCTTCTTCAGCCCCTCCATGGTGGTGAATATAGATCGAAAGGAACTTCATCTGATGATGAACGGCAGCCTTTAAACGATTTGTAAACATTGATGTTTGCCGATGAAAAGCAGTATCTTTGCAGCATTACATCAAGAGAGAGTGACGCAAGAAAACTCTTTTCTCCAAAAAATAAGACTATGGGAACGATTATTCAGAGTTTATTTATAGTGTCAGCAGCATTCATATTGTTGGCAGTAGTCTATTTTTTAGTCTCCCATTTTTCGCCTTTTCACTCGTATCCCAGCATTGTAACGCTGCGCCCGAAGGCTATCGTTGCCATTCTTGGGGGCACGTTTTTCGCCGTTGCCGTCATGTTCTTGGGCATTGCTTACGACCATGAACTGTGGCAACTTTTCCCAAATCATTTTTCGATATATACACCCCTGCATATTTGTTGGGTGGTACTAATCCTGCTGACAGGCTGGATTTATCTTGTATTCAGGTTTGAAAAACGGGTTTGGTTGCGCCGTAATCCGAAGTTCGGTCGGTTGCTATTGCAGGCCGTAAACCGAACGATGCAGATCGAAGGCGTGCGTATTGCCGATGTTGATGGCATAACATACGGGCAAGGTGTTAGTTTTTCATGGTTTGATGGGCGTTATCTTGCGGTGGGAAAGCACAAGATAACGCTTGAATTTTATATCTATAAGAAGTTCCGTAGATACGTCCCAATGACCTTAGTCTACTCAAAAAACTTCACTATAGAAGTGCTTCCGGGGGCCGTCTACCATGTGGAAGCACGCCCGGAACACCGTGATTTCCGCATTACAAGGGATATGCAAGCGGCGCATCGGTAGGTCCCAAGGCGTATAGAAGGCGAGATTAAGGCTTTGGCTCACGCGGTATGTCAATCACATACTTTGCGGCAACCTGATTAAACGCCTTGATTTGCTCCTCTTTCCAAGCCTCGTCTTTGTTCAATTCGTGTGCAAGTATGCCGGCAACTGTAGGTGCCACGGCGATAGCCTCCTTGGCATCAAGGAACAATAAGCGTACTCTTCGGGCCAAAACATCCTCAACCGTCCGCGCCATTTCATTCCGGACAGCCCACACAACTTCGCTGATTCGATAGTCATATTTATCGGATAAGCGCGCTTGCAGGTCGGGATTCTGGGCTTCCAACAGCCTGATTGCCTCCTCATCGCTGCCATATACATAGCGATGATCATGTAAATTGGGATGCTCCCGCCAGCCATGTATGCGGAAAGAACGCGTCACACACTTCCTCGATTCGAGCATTCCAAGATGGATAGCCTTGTCGATTGTATCCTCAGCCATCTTGCGATAACTGGTCCATTTGCCTCCCGTAATGGTCAGAAGTCCATGGTCTGACACGATGATTTTATGACTTCTCGACAGCTCTTTCGTGCTTTTTCCTTCGCCTTGTGGCGCTGCCAAGGGACGTTGTCCGGTGAAAACAGCTTCCACATCAGCGCGGGTTGGCGCCGGATTCATATAGCGTGATGCCGTTTGGAGAATGAAATCGACTTCTTTTTCAAGATATTTGGGTTCGCTTTCCGGCCTATCACGAGGGGTATCTGTGGTGCCAATGACCACCTTTTCATGCCATGGAACGGCGAATAATACGCGACCATCGCTCGTCTTCGGTACCATTATGGCATAGTCACTCTGCAAGAAACGGCGGTCAAGTACCAGATGTACGCCTTGACTCGGCCTCACCATGTCTCGCTTTTCGGGCTCATCCATTCGGAAAATACTATCGACAAAGATGCCTGCAGCATTGATAACAACCCGTGAAGCAGCATGATAAGTGCGCCCTGTCTCCTTATCTACGAAGTCAACCCCGTTGATTTTGCCGTCTGAATCATGCGTGATGGCCGTCACTTCTGCATAGTTCAACACTGTAGCACCATTCTCTATGGCCGTTTGTGCAAGGTTGATTGCCATGCGCGCATCGTCAAATTGTCCGTCATGATAGACAATTCCACCCTTCAATCCCTTGGTAGAAACGGTTGGAAGATAGTGTTCAACGGTTTTCTTTCCAATAAATCTTGACCGCCCATATCCAAAGCCGAACGACAGAAAATCATAGAGTGTGAGACCACAGAAATAAAGAATATTCTCCCAATAGGAATAGTTTGAGATGACAAAAGCCTGATCTTTGACCAGATGTGGAGCGTTGCGTTTCATGCGACCACGCTCACGCAGCGCCTCAAGAACAAGCATTACGTCGCCTTGTTGCAGGTATCTCACGCCGCCATGTACCAATTTTGTGCTCCTACTTGAAGTGCCTTTGGCAAAGTCATCACGTTCTAATAGCAGCACACGAAAGCCTCTTGTCGCCGCATCTACAGCCACTCCGAGGCCCGTAGCACCACCTCCGACGACGACAACGTCCCATTTTAGCGTACTATCAAGCTTTTTTATTTCTTCCGTTCTATTCATAATCATTCCTATTTATTGGTTTTTAAATCTTTTCTTCCTTTCATTTATGAGACAACAACAAGTATGCCAGCACGTAAAATCAACTTAATTACAAGGAATATGGCCACGAATGTTACCACTTTTCCTTTATTTCAATAGGACATATTCAATACATTTCCTTACTTTTATTTCCTGATATGCGAAAATATACGTACTTTTGCGGCATATGACATGCAGGCTTTTCATCATCATGCTCATGGCTTTCGCAGCGACAACGCTGGAGGCACAGACCGAGAACAGCCGGAACCGACCCGAAAACACGGCTCCAGAAGACCGCAATATCGACATGGACGACCCCACATTCGTGCCGATGGTGAAGGTGGGAAAGGTGCTTCAGGGGCGCGATTCCATTCAATATGTCGAGCTCAACAACGTTTATGTCTATCCACAGCCTGTATTTCAGAACGCTGAACAGCGCATGGCCTACAACCGTTTGGTGTATAATGTGAAGAAAGTGCTGCCGATTGCCAAGGAAGTGAACCGCATTATCATCGAGACCTACGACTATATTCAGACGCTACCCAACAAGAAAGCCAAGGACAAACACCTGAAATATGTCGAGCAAAGCATCAAACAAGAATACACACCCCGCATGAAAAAGCTCACTTATCAGCAGGGAAAGCTACTCATCAAACTGGTTTATCGCGAGTGTGGAAACTCGGCTTACGGCACATTACAGGCCGTTTTAGGACCCGTCCGCGCGGGCTTTTGGCAGGCTTTTGCATGGACTTTCGGGGCTTCTTTGACCAAAAAATATGACCCTAACGGCGTAGACCGACTCACGGAACGCGTGGTATTGATGGTTGAAGCCGGACAATTATAAAAAGAAATGAAGAAAACAATGAAGATAACGGTTGGAGTTGCTGTCGCAATGTTGGCAGTTGTCGGGCTCCACTACTACAAAGATGCCCACAAGAAAGTGGAGCTTGTTGAAGAAATCGACGAGGTTGAGAAGGCCGCCCCCGTGGGTCCGGTGTTCAATGCCGACAGTGCTTACGCCTTCACCAAGGCACAATGCGACTTCGGACCACGCAACATGAACAGCCGGGGCCATGACCTTTGCGGCGAATGGATTGTGAATAAGTTCCGAGAATACGGCTGTAAGGTCACCACACAGCGTGCAAATCTGACGGGATATGACGGCACTACGCTCCGAAGTTGCAACATCATGGCAAGCATCAACCCTGAAGCTACGACGCGAATCCTGCTTTGTGCGCATTGGGACAGCCGTCCTTGGGCCGACAACGACCCCGATCAAAGCAATTGGAAGAAGCCTATTATCGCCGCAAATGATGCGGCAAGCGGCGTAGCCGTGATGCTCGAACTGGCCCGAATCATCAATAACGGGAAGGCAGAAAAGGCACTTCGCCCGCAATTGGGGGTCGATTTCGTGTGCTTCGACGCCGAAGATTGGGGCACACCTCAATGGGCTGACGTGCCGGATGATGCAGATTCGTGGGCACTTGGCGCACAATACTGGAGCAAGAACCTGCCACAGGGCTACGAAGCCCGCTATGGTATCTTGTTAGACATGGTGGGTGGCGTCGGAGCGCAGTTCTTTCAAGAGGGAATATCGCTGCAATATGCTCCCGAAATCGTGAAGAAGGTCTGGCGTTCGGCCCGGGAAGTGGGCTTCGGTTCGTATTTTCCCAAGCGAATGGGAGGCATGGTAACCGACGATCACGTTCCCGTCAACCGCTATGCCAAGATTCCTACGATTGATATCATTCCTTTTTATCCCGATTGTAAGCAAAGCGGCTTCGGACCAACGTGGCATACGTTGGCCGATAACATGGAAAACATCGACCGAAATACGCTCCGAGCCGTGGGACAGACTCTTGTTCAAGTGATATACAAGGAGCAATAAAAGTCCTCAGTGGGCAACTTTGGAAATGCTTTCGGCCCCTATCGCATGGCAAAATGACTGATGTCAAGCGGCTGTTTGAACGGAAATAGGAGGGAACAGCCCGTGCGCCCGCTCGCGTTTCAGCTGAAAGTAGACGAGTAAACGAGTGAATAAGTTGCATGTTTTGCAGTATGTAGGGACGCACGGCTCGTGCGTCCGCCCACGTTTCAGTTGATAGTAGATCTATCTCCAGTGAAGTAGATGCACGGACTGCGTATTCCTACTTTTCAATCTCAGCCATATTGGCACGCAATATAGCTGAGATTACCGTGCAAAATGGGCCATATTGCACGGTAAAATGGCTGAGATTGCAACGCAAGGCGTAAGTGATTGATTGTCAATACGAATAATATAACGAATTACTTTGATTGCATGTGGGGACGCACGGCTCGTGCGTCCGCTCCATCAACCATGCTATTTGCTTTCAATTCCCACTGAGCGGACCCACGGACCGTGCGTCCCTACATACTTCAAAGCATGCAACTCGTCCACATGTCAACTTGTTTACTCGTCAACCGTGCTGGAGCGGACGCACGAGCCGTGCGTCCCTACATGCCTATCGTGGGCGTATTGATGTGCAAAATGGTTGAAATTGCGAGCCGGTTTCATCGGGTGGGGCATTTCAATCGCGTTGAACGGAGGCGGGAGGGAATGAAAAAAGCAGAGACGCATGGGCGTCTCTGCTTTTTTGTTGCTATCTCTTTGTGGCACGTGGCCACTCGTTTTGCTATGAATATCTCAAGATCATGCCCGGCCGAACATGCGAGTTGGTGTTCAAATGGTTAAGCGAACAAATCTTTTCTACTGTCACACCGCGTTGCCGAGCGATGGAAGAAAGCGTCTCGCCTGCCTTGACTTTGTGGTAAAGCAATTCGCCTTTGTCGGCCGAATGCTTGTTGGCATAGCTGCCAAGTTCGCCGTCTTGCACGAGATCGCGGGTGTAACCACCGTTCCCAACCTTTCCTCTTAGGCGCGTAGCTTCAGCAGATTGCTCGTCATATGTGCTTGAATTGTAGACGAAGAAGTCGCCCGTTACGTCCTGATTTCTAAAGTCGAACATCAGAGCGGGGTTGAGTGCGACACCGCAAAGCCGTGTTTCGAAGTGGAGATGTGAGCCGGTACTGCGACCCGTATTGCCGCCCAAGCCAATGATTTCTCCAGCCCGTACCACCTCATTTTCAGTGACTAACTGTTCCGAAAGATGTCCATATATCGTCTCAAGTCCATTGGGATGGCGGATAACAATATACTTTCCGTAACCTCCGGGCTCGTATCTTACGATGCGAACCTTGCCACTAAAGGCTGCACGAATGGTGTCCCCGATGTACACTTTGATGTCGAGTCCTTTGTGTTGTCGGCCCCATCGGCTGCCAAAATTGCTCGTAACGACACGGCTATTGGTAGGCATACAGAAGTGACGGAGGTCAATTTTGAACGTATCGGGCATCTCAATGCGATGGTGTGCATAGCGGTTATCCCAGTCATGGTAGAGACTTGCGGCGGGAGATTGCTCTTGTTCGCGTTCCACAATGCTTTTCAAAACGAGCGTATCTACAGCTTTCATCTTGCGATCGATAGGTGCCTGACGGGCCAAAAGGTCTTGTGCCTGAACGGAAATAGGCAGGGTTGACACTGCAAAAAGAGCTGTTATAAAGAACTTTCCAATACTTTTTCCTAAATTCATCATATGGTTTTTAAGTCAAGTAATAGACAGATTAAGGGGCGATAATCCACATATCACAAGCAATAAACGGGCAAACAGGCCTCGTTTTTCCAATCAAAAGTGGTACAAAGTTACAAAAAAAACGATAAGAAGTGGTCTGTTTTAGGTGTTTTATGGCATTTTTAACAGTCTCAAAATAGGTCTTCATGCGTCGTAATCTCCTTATTTATGAGGGTTGTCAAGAGATAGATGCCCAGTTGATATTAGTCTTTCTTAACTCTTTTAAGCGGTTCCAAAGCAGTTGATATTCAGCCTTTTGGCATGTAGGGTCGTTGTCAACAATCTTTTGGGCCTCGTCTCTTGCAAGCTGAACCAGTTGACCGTCGCGTGCAATATCGGCTATCTTGAGGTCGAAGGCGATGCCGCTTTGCTGCGTTCCTTCAAGGTCTCCCGGTCCACGGAGCTTGAGATCGGCCTCTGCAATGCGGAACCCATCGTTGGTATCACACATGATATCGATGCGTTTTCGGGTTTCTTCGCTGAGCTTGTAGCCTGTGACAAGAATGCAATAGGACTGTTTTGCGCCCCTTCCCACGCGGCCCCGGAGCTGGTGAAGCTGTGAAAGTCCGAAGCGTTGTGCGTCGAGTATCACCATGACCGAGGCGTTCGGCACGTTCACCCCCACCTCAATAACGGTCGTAGCCACAAGGATTTGCGTCTCACCACTGACGAAACGGCGCATTTCTTCTTCCTTTTCGGCCGGCTTCATCTTGCCATGTACCTTGCTGATGCGGAACTCCGGGAAGATTTCCAACAGGGATTCGTATCCTTTTTCAAGGTCTTTTAAATCTTTTTTTTCATTTTCTTTGATGAGTGGGAACACGATGTAGACCTGCCGTCCCTGCCGGATTTGCTGCCGAATACCATTATAAAGGCTCGTTGTCTGGGTGTCATACTTATGCAAAGTCTGTATGGGTTTGCGGCCAGGTGGCAGCTCATCGATGACACTTACATCGAGATCGCCATAGATAGTCATGGCAAGTGTGCGAGGAATAGGGGTCGCTGTCATCACTAATATGTGTGGAGGATTTTCGCTTTTTGCCCAAAGTCGGGCGCGTTGGGCAACGCCGAAGCGATGTTGTTCGTCTACAACTGCAAGACCAAGTCGGGCAAATTGCACGGTATCCTCAATGACGGCATGCGTCCCGACGAGTATTTTCACGTCGCCATTGACCAGCGATTCGAGCACTTCCTTGCGTTTTTTGCCTTTCACGATGCCCGTGAGTAGTTCCACACGGACGTCCATTCCCTTCAGAAACTCCTTGATTGTGGCGAAGTGTTGCTCGGCCAATATCTCGGTAGGTGCCATGATACAGGCCTGAAAACCATTGTCAATGGCAATCAACATGGTCATCAATGCCACCAAGGTCTTGCCGGATCCCACGTCGCCTTGCAGCAAACGGTTCATCTGTTTGCCGCTCGCCATGTCGGCACGTAGCTCATGCATGACGCGTTTTTGGGCGCCGGTGAGTTCAAAAGTGAGGTTGTTATGGTAGAAATCATTGAAATATCGGCCCACATGTTGGAAGACATAGCCGCGGTATTTGCGCCGATGATCGCTGGCGTAACGCAGGATATTGAGCTGTACATAGAAGAGTTCCTCGAACTTCAGACGTACTTGTGCTCGCTGAAGTTCGTCGAGTGACTTCGGATAATGAATGCCTCGGAAGGCTGCTTCGCGCGAGATAAGGTGCAAAGGGCGCGTGATAAAGGACGGAAGCGTCTCGGAAAACGAACCTTCGGGCAGTCGGTTGATGAGCGTCTTCGTGAGCTTTTCAATCGCACGGCTTGTCATTCCGTTGTTCTTCATCCGCTCCGTCGTGGAGTAATAAGGCTGCATACCCATTTCATTGAGCTGCAGATCGGTTGCCTTTTCTATCTCCGGATGGGCGAATTGATAGCGTCCTCCGAAGACAACGGGCTTGCCGAAGACGATGTATTCGGTGTTTATGGTGTAGGTTTTGTAGACATATTGCGCCCCACGGAACCACACTAAGTCGACCACTCCCCGCCCATCTGTGAAGTGAGCAACGACTCTTTTCTTCCTTGTTCCTGCCGAAAACTCTTCGAAACTGAGTATCTTTCCCTTGATTTGTACGAAAGGCATTGTGCCATTCAGCTCGTCGATAGTATACAATTTGCTGCGGTCTACATATTTATAAGGGTAGCATTCGAGCAGATCGCGCCATGTATTGACATGGAGTTCCTTGCTTAATATCTCCTTACGCTTGGGCCCTACGCCCGGAAGATACATGATGTCCTGATCAAGAATAGCGGTCATTCGAGGAGCGTTTCGGCGATTTTGAGGTCAAAAGGCGTGGTGAGTTTGATGTTTTCGCGGTTGCCTTCGACCATTGATATCTGGCAACCAAGGGCCTCGACCACGGAAGCGTCGTCGGTGAAATGGGCTTGATAGGGTTGCGAAAAGGCCTGTTTCAGGAGCGAAATATCAAAGACTTGCGGCGTTTGTACAATGCGGTAATCGCTGCGCATGACGTTTTTTCCACCGCCTTGGCGGTCGATATAGCGGAGCGTTTCGGTCACAGGAACGACCGGAATGGCTGCATATTCGTCGCGAGCTGCCTCAAAACAATCGGCAATCACCTTGACAGAAGCAAACGGACGCACGCCATCATGAATGCCGACCACGCCCTCTTCGTCATCGGGAATGGCCGAAAGTCCGTTCTTTGATGACTCAAAACGCGTCTCTCCGCCATTAACAATCGTGTGCTGAATGGTGAAACCATAGTCCTTACAAAGGCTTTTCCAATAGGCTTGTTGGCTTTCGGGAAGCACCAAGATGATGCCCAAAGCGGGATTATATTCATAAAACCGTTCGATAGTATGCATGAGAACGGGCTTCCCACCAATAGGAATAAACTGCTTGGGAACGTCTCCTCCCATGCGCATTCCCTTGCCTCCGGCTACGATGATGATGTAATCCATGCGCCTTATCGAGCCATCAAGTGAGCGAATTGCATTTTTGTTTCGAGCTCTTTCACGGCAGCTTCGCCGATGAAATAGCTCAAAATCCGATACGCATAAGGCAAGGTTGCGGCCGGACCTTCGCCGGTTATGACGTTCATATCCTCTTGATAGAGGGCTCCAGTGTAGGTGGTTGAGGCGTTAAAATACTGTTCAAAGCCCGGACTACAGGTCGCTTTCTTACCGTCAAGAATGCCACATTCGGCCAAAACCATAGGCGCTGCACAGATTGCTCCGATGCGTTTTCCAGCCCGATGTTGCTGTTTCAAGACGGCTTTCACGCCTTCATGGGCCTTCAAGTTCGTTGAGCCGGGCATGCCACCCGGCAGCAACAGCATGTCGGCATCGCTGAAATCGCCCGCTTCTTCAAACTGCAAATCGGCCTTGACCGTCACACCATGCGACGTTTCAACAAAGGCGTTGCCCGTGATACTGACCATTTTGATGTCCACACCGCCTCTTCTTAGAATGTCAACCGGGGCCAAACCTTCGATTTCCTCAAAGCCGTTTGCTAAAAATTCATATACTTTTGCCATACTTTCTGATTTTTTCGTTATATTTGCAAATATAATAATAAAATCCGAAACGACAAAAATTAAAACATGTCATCGCGTAAACAGGTATTCGCTATCTTTGACAATGCGGACAAACGGCAGGAGACTTTGCCCTTCGAAAAGCGCATATTGACCTACCTCGACAGCCATAATGCAACAGCTTTAGTGGAGCCCGAAGACTTCAATGACGCTGATTTTGTGATCTCAATGGGCGGAGATGGCACCTTTCTTCGGGCTGCCGGAAGGGTCGGAAACCGCCAAATTCCCCTCTTAGGTATCAACATGGGACGACTCGGTTTCCTTGCCGATGTGTTGCCAAGTGAGATAGAATCGACCCTCGACCGCGTGCTTTCGGGTGATTATATCATAGAAGACCATACCGTCATCAAGCTCGAAAGCGACGGAGAAGAGGTCTCCTGCAATCCCTTTGCGCTGAATGATATTGCCGTGTTGAAGCGTGACAGCGCTTCAATGATCAGCATCAAGGCACGCGTCAACGGCGACTTTCTCGTGAACTATCGGGCCGACGGGCTCATCATTGCCACGCCGACGGGCAGCACGGCCTACAGTTTGTCGAACGGCGGTCCCATCATCGTGCCCCAAAGTGGCAGCCTTTGCATTACGCCTGTGGCTCCCCACAGTCTCAATATCCGTCCGATTGTCATCAACGACACGGGAGTCATCGAGCTTGAAGTGGAGTCGCGGTCGCACAATTTCCTTGTGGCTGTGGACGGACGCAGCCTGAAAATGGCCGAAGGAACACGTCTTACGATTCGCAAAGCACCCTATACTGTGAAGATCATCAAACTCAAAAACCGGCGTTACTTCTCTACCTTGCACGAGAAACTGATGTGGGGAGCCGATAACAGACAATGAATTACAAGGCCTTATTAAGGATTCCGGAATTCAAATACGATGCCAAGACGTTGATGAAATGGCTTTGGCATACGTGGAGAGGCAATCAATTGCAAGCTATTCTCAATGCTGTCATCGGACTGTTATCGGTAGGTATCAGTCTTGGACAGGTGTGGGCGGTGAAGCGTGCCATTGATGTGGCCTCGGGAACCGTTGAAGGTGACATCTACAGGGCCGTGGGATTGATGGCCATTCTCATTCTTTCGGACTTCGCATTGAACATTGCCGGTATCTGGATTCGCAACATTTTGGGCATCAAAGCACAGAACCGAATGCAGCAACGCATGCTTGATCGCATTCTAAGGTCGGTGTGGCGGGGACGCGAATACCATCATTCTGCCGACGTACTCAACCGACTTGAGTTCGATGTAAACAACGTTGTGAACTTCTTAACCGAGACCATTCCCAACACACTTTCAGTGTTGGCCATGTTCATCGGAGCCTTTTTCTATCTCTTTTCCATGGATAAAGGGTTGGCATTGACAGTGATTGCCATCTTTCCGGCATTCATTGCAATGAGTAAAGTCTACATTGGAAAGATGCGAAGTCTGACACGTCAGGTGCGTGACAGCGACAGTAAGGTGCAGAGTGTCCTGCAAGAAACCATTCAATATCGCATGCTTATCAAGACATTGGAGAGCGATGAGGAGATGGTCGGCCGCTTGGAAAGCACGCAAAATGAGCTTCGTCAGCGTGTTGTCAGGCGCACGAAGTTCAGCGTTTTCAGCAATGTCATCGTCAATTTCGGCTTTGCCTTCGGCTATCTCGTGGCCTTTCTGTGGGCCGCTTTGCGCATGGCTGCCCACACGTTGAGCTTCGGTGGTATGACGGCTTTCCTGCAATTGGTCAACAAGATACAGGGGCCGGCACGCAACCTGACGAAGCTTGTGCCGGCATTCGTGAGTGTTTTCACGGCAGCCGAGCGTTTGATGGAACTCGAAGAAGACCCGCTTGAGGAGCAAGGTACACCTATTTATATAAAAGGGCCATGCGGCATACGCCTCAATCACGTGGGTTATACCTATGCCGATGGCGAAGACCGGGTGATAGACGACCTTTCGTTCGACTTCAAACCGGGCAGCTGTACGGCCGTTCTTGGTGAGACGGGGGCCGGAAAGACCACGCTCGTGCGCATGATACTGGCCTTGTTGCAACCCCAGCAGGGCAAGGTTGAAATCTATCATGGGTCGGCCAGTCAGACGTTAACACCCCGCCATCGCTGCAATTTCGTTTATGTGCCGCAGGGAAATACGCTCATGAGCGGCACGATACGCGAGAACCTGCGCCTCGGAAGACTGGATGCCACCGACGAGGAGATGCTCGAAGCCCTGCACACCAGCTGTGCCGACTTCGTTAGCGAGCTGCCCGAGGGCCTCTCCACCTACTGTTCAGAGCAGGGAGGAGGCTTGAGTGAGGGGCAAGCCCAGCGCATTGCGATTGCAAGAAGCCTGCTTCGCGACCGCTCGGTGATGCTTTTTGACGAGGCAACGAGCGCACTCGACCCCGAAACCGAGCGGCAGTTGCTTCGCAATATCCTGTCGGAACACGACAAAACCATCATCTTTATCACCCATCGCCCAGCCGTAATCGACTATTGCGACCAGACTTTGAAATTGGAAAAATATGGCAAACAGCCCGCTTTCTCTGCCGAATAGTGCAACTTCATGCCTGTTGTTTGCGTCTAAAGCGTATGATTCATTTAAAAGACATCAATAAAACCTATCAGGGAGCACAGCCTTTGCACGTGCTGAAAGGCATCAGTCTCGACATCGCGGAGGGCGAATTCGTCTCCATTATGGGTGCTTCGGGTTCCGGAAAGTCCACACTTTTGAACATTCTCGGCATTCTTGACAACTACGACAGCGGCGAATACGTGCTTGGCGGCACCCTTATCAAGGACCTTTCTGAGTCGCGTGCCGCGGCATACCGCAACAGAATGATTGGCTTTATCTTCCAAAGTTTCAACCTAATTGGCTTCAAAACCGCCGTTGAAAACGTGGAACTGCCCCTCTTCTATCAGGGAGTAGGCCGACGAAAGCGCCATCAGATGGCCATGGAATACCTTGAACGGCTCGGTCTTTTGCCTTGGGCCGAGCACTATCCCAACGAGATGTCGGGTGGACAGAAGCAGCGTGTGGCCATCGCCCGCGCCCTGATTACGCAGCCACGCCTCATACTTGCCGACGAACCTACGGGCGCTTTGGACAGCAAAACGTCGGTGGAAGTGATGCAACTCTTGAAGCAACTCAACGCCGAGGAGCATAAAACGATTGTCGTTGTGACCCATGAAAGCGGCGTGGCCAACGAGACCAACAAGATTGTCCACATCAAAGACGGCATCATCGGCCGCATAGAAGAGAACTTGGATCACCATGCTTCGCCCTTTGGTATCAACGGCGTGATGAAGTAGGTGTAAGAGATTGACACGCAAGATGTTAAGGACTGCGTTGCAATATGACCCATTTTGCCGCGCAAAATGGCCCAAATTGCACGCTAATATCAGCCATATTGGACGCTAAAATGGGCCATATTGCAAACGAAGGAAAGGCCTCTTGAAAATCACCCTGACCGGGCAAGGAAAACAATGTAAAACAAAACGTGAAGGAATGAGAGACATTTTTGCTGAAATATGGGCTACGGCTAAGCGCAATAAGCTGCGGACCGGTCTCACGGGATTTGCCGTAGCGTGGGGCATTTTCATGTTGATTTTCCTGCTTGGTGCGGGAAACGGGCTCATCAATGCTACCGAACAGAACAATAATCAATTCATGGATAACTCCATGGTTGTATTCGGTGGAGAGACATCTAAGCCTTATAAAGGGTTCAAAGAAGGGCGTCCCATTCAATTAAACGACCGAGATTTTGGATTGACAAAGAACCGTTTTGCCACCCATATTGAAGAGGTTGGTGCCATTGTTTCGCAGGGACCACTCACCATTTCCTATGGAGAAAACTACACTTCGAGCCCAGTTTTAGGTGTATTTCCTAACTATCAAGCCATCAATAAGATTGAGATGTGCTATGGACGCTTTATTAATAACATCGATAATGAGCAGCAACGAAAGGTTATTGTGATATCTGATGAACAGGCAAAAGAGCTCACTTCGCGTCCTATTCAAAGTCTTATTGGGCAGTATGTAGATGTGGGGAGTAATGCTTTTCAGGTGGTGGGCATCTACAAAAAGAAGCAATCGGGGAGTTCTTCTTATGGGAATACGCCTTTCAACACATTGAGAATACTATATGGTGGAGGCGACAATATGGAGCAAATCAATTTTTCTTTTCATGGTTTAGATACCGAGGCAGATAATGAATCCTTTGAAAAGAGCCTTCGTTCCAGCATCAATAAGAACCATGATGCAGCACCCGATGATAACAGTGCAGTGTGGATTGAAAACCGATTCACGCAGGCCTTGCAGATGAAAACGGGCATGAGTATCATTCGAACTGCCCTTTGGATCATCGGTATCTTCACGCTTTTGAGTGGCATTGTGGGCGTTTCTAACATCATGCTCATCACGGTTAAGGAGCGAACAAGAGAGTTCGGAATTCGCAAAGCCATAGGAGCAAGACCGTGGTCTATACTGAAACTCATCATCATCGAGAGTGTTATCATCACCACATTCTTTGGATATACGGGCATGGTATTGGGCATTATGGCAAATGAATACATGGATATGACAATCGGACATGAGGAGGTTGACGCGGGAGCCTTCAAGGCAACGATGTTCGTTAACCCTACGGTTGGCCTCGATGTCTGCGTGGAAGCTACGCTCGTTATGGTCATTGCGGGTACGCTGGCGGGCCTTATTCCGGCACGAAAAGCGGCAAAAATCAGACCGATAGAGGCGTTGCGGGCGGAATAGAAAAGTCATAATTGCTTTTTAATTTACCTATGAGAATTGACATTGACACCTATAAAGAAATCTTAGACACGCTGACTCGCAATAAAAGTCGGTCGTTCTTGACAGGCTTCGGCGTGTTCTGGGGCGTGTTCATGTTGGTGGGATTGATTGGCGGAGGCAAGGGTTTGAAAGAACTATTGTCCAAGAATTTCGAGGGATTTGCCACCAATTCGGCCATCATTTTTGCCCAACCTACGACGAAAGCCTATGGCGGTTACCGCAAAGGACGGCAGTGGACGATGGAGTATAAAGACGTGGAAAGGCTCAAAGCACAGCTGCCCGGGCTGGATATTGTGTCGCCGATGCTGTTCGGGAGAGGTAACAATATCGTCTTTGGTGACAAGAAATCGTCGTGCAATGTGAGGGGTATTCTGCCCGAATATGCCAAGGTCGAGACCCCTAAACTGCGGTACGGGCGTTACTTGAACGCCATGGATATACAGCAACATCGCAAGGTTTGCGTCATAGGAAAGAAGCTTTATAAGTCGCTATTCCCTGGAGGTGGCGATCCATGCGGACAGCTTGTGCGCATCGATTCCATTTATTATAGCGTCGTAGGTGTGGATTATCAATCGGGCAATATGAGCATCGGAGGCGACGCAGAAGAGGGCGTTTCCATTCCACTTACGCTCATGCAGCAGGCCTATAACTATGGAAATGCGGTGCATTTGATATGTGTCACGGGTCGACCGGGGGTCACTATGAGTAGCATTTCACAGCAAATGCGCAGCGTGATTGCCCGTGCTCACCAAGTAGATCCTACTGATGAAAAGGCGATAACCGTGTTCAACAGCGAGGTGATGTTCGGCATGTTGGACAGTCTTTTCGCAGGCGTTAACTTCCTGATTTGGCTCGTTGGCATCGGAACCTTGCTGGCGGGGGCCATCGGTGTGTCGAATATCATGATGGTAACCGTGCGGGAACGCACCACGGAAATAGGCATTCGGCGGGCCATCGGCGCGACACCTAAGAATATATTAAGCCAGATAATCAGTGAGAGTATCATTCTTACTGCGGTCTCAGGCATGAGCGGTATCCTCTTTGCCGTGGTCATTTTGCAACTCGCCGAGCTTGCAAATACAAGCGACGGTATCGTGAACTCGCATTTCCAAATCGGTTTTTGGACGGCTATAGGCGCCGTAGTTCTGCTGAGCGTCTTGGGCATTCTGGCTGGTCTTGCGCCAGCCGCGAGAGCGATGTCCGTCAAGCCCGTGGACGCAATGAGGGACGAGTAAGCACCCACTCCCGGCCCCTCTTCAAGGGAGGTGAGGGAAAACTTGCAGCGAATTTCACATGAATATAGAGATAATTAAATACAAACAACAACTAAAAACAAATCCCCGTGGCGATGCGCTCCCTTCTTTCGGGAAGGGCAGGGGTCAGGCTTATGAAGAAATATTTGAAGTTTATCATTGCAGGCATCATCGCTTTGGTGTTCATTTTCACCTTTGTATTCCTCTGGATGAAGTCCCGGCCGGAGGCAATTGCCTACGATGAGTTCACACCGAAGGTGATGGACCTGAAGAAGACAACGGTGGTGACGGGAAAGATTGAACCGCGCAACGAAGTGAGTGTGAAGCCGCAAATCAGTGGAATCATCACAGAAATCACGAAAGAAGCAGGGCAAACGGTGCAGGCTGGCGAGATTATCGCTAAGATAAAGGTAATTCCCGACATGCAGCAACTTAGTGCAGCGCAGGCGAGGGCGCGCTTGGCGGAGGTCAACGTGAAGCAGGCTGCGACGGACCACCAGCGCGAGCGGGTGCTCTTCGACAAGGGTTTAGTCAGCGCCGACGAGTATGATAAGGTGAGACAAGCGCTCCGACAGGCGCAAGAAGAGGTGCGGGCGGCCGGCGACAACCTCGAAGTGGTGCGCGACGGTGTGTCGAAGCGCAGCGCTAACAGTAGCTCGACGCTCATTCGCTCCACGGTGAGCGGAATCATACTCGACATACCCGTGAAGGTTGGGAACACAGTAATTCTCAGCAATACTTTCAACGACGGGACGACGATTGCCACGGTAGCCAACATGAACGACCTCATCTTCCGGGGGAACATCGATGAAACTGAGGTTGGAAGTCTCGTGACGGGAATGGCCATGAAGATTACGGTGGGGGCGCTTCAAAACGAGAAGCTGCGGGCAAATCTCGAGTATATATCGCCCAAGGCGGTTGAGAGTAATGGCGCGAATCAGTTTGAGCTTAAGGCCGCCGTCACGGGGCTGGGTCGCACGCGGCTCCGCTCGGGCTACAGCGCGAATGCGGAGATTGTGCTCGCGCAGGCCAGCCACGTGCTCACGGTGCCCGAAAGTTCTATCGAGTTTACGGGCGGCAGTACTTATGTTTACGTTATCAAAGGGCGTGGAGAACAGCAAACTTACGAGCGGCGTAAAGTGACGACGGGTTTGAGCGACGGCATCAATATAGAGATTAAGCAGGGCTTGACGACGAAGGACCGCGTTCGCGGGCCGGAGAGAAATTAAGAGTTCACCCCGGCCCCTCCGAAGGAGGGGAGCAGAAACGGGAGCAGATTAGCTTACGTGCAGTTCGTGCTCCCCTCCTTCGGAGGGGCTGGGGGAGGCTCTCCGTTTTCTGTTCAGAAACGCGTGTTTTTCATCAGAAATTGCCGTATTCTGTTCAGAAACGTGCGTTTTTCATCAAAAATTGCTGTTTTGCGCGGTGAAAGTACATATAAAATCTGAAAAACGGAAAAATGCAGCGATAACGTTATCAATCAAAGACTTAAAAGGGCTTTTGGAAGTAGTGTAATGCCAACCGTGTACGGTCTTTATGCCAAACAGTGACAGCGTTCCGTCTCCTATTCGTAACCCCTGCAAGGGTAAGAATGAACAAATGGGAAAACAAGGAAATTCGCTCTGAAATAGGCTGTTAGGCTGAAAATTCCTACCCTTCGGTTTCTTATTCCGCGTTCCCCTCGATTTGCTTAGTGGACAACTGCTCCACAGTAAATAATTTTGCAAACGAAAGGAACAAAAGCAATGAGAAGTACATTTTCAGTCATCTTCTATTTGAAGAAAGACAAGGTAAAGAAAGACGGTACGGCACCCATCATGGGACGCATCACCGTGGACGGCAC